>JBFMCU010000134.1:0-23071 GCA_040754415.1 Planctomycetota bacterium | reverse complement strand
CAGACGCCCTCCTGGGCGCACCCTGCCCTAATCGTCGCGCGGCTGGGCTGGCGCCAGGATGACGAGAAACCCGGGAAAGCCCCCGAAACTCGCGGGGCGGCCAGGCTCAGACCTTAGGCGAACTCCGCGCCGTGAAAACCCAGGCTAGCGCAGGGCCGGTCGAGCGTCGAATCCCCGCGGCCCCGAGGGGCGATTCCGCACCACGGGGCCGCCTCCCAGCCCCTGACCCGTCTCCGGCCGGCGGATTCCGCGGCCGGCTGGGGACGAGATCCCCACAGGCTGAACCTCGACCCAGGTGTCACGCTGGCGGGGCGCTGTACGTTCTCTCTCGCTGCGGGCGCCTTGCAAGGCATCCCACCCGCGAGCGGCCCGCGGATTGCAACGCGCGCGCCCTGCGCCGCTCCCGAGAGCGGGCATTGACCGCCCTCGTGCCGAGCCGCATGGAGCCTTCCCGCACGAGCGGCTTGGTGGACGGCCGGAGCGGCGTACGGCGGTGACATCGAGCGGCTCCTCGGCTGCGCGGCGGAGGAGAACCGCACCTCCCGATCTACCTCCCGGGCATCGATCGCTGCCGGCCGCACGACGGCGCGCTGGCCGCCATCCCGATCGGGGCAGGCCGCGCACGGCTTCTCCCGGGGGAGGGCATGCAGCGGCCCGGGGGCGGGCGGCAGCCACGTTGATTGTGGAGGGCTCTCGGTCTCGAACGACACGGTTCGCGCCGCTATCCTCGCGCCGCGGCCATCCGCGGGGAGCTCCGGTTCCCGGCGACGCGGGCCACGCGCCGATGAGCGACGACCGTACATCCCGGCCTCCCGGCCCGGAGACGAGCCCCGGTCCGCCGGCGCTCCCGTCGTTCCCCGGCCTCAGCCGCGTGGAGCCGCTGGGGAGCGGGGGCATGGGCACGGTGTTCCGCGCCTGGCAGGACGATCTCGGGCGTCCCGTCGCCGTCAAGACGCTGCGCGCGGAGGTCGCGGCGGATCCCCGGTCGCGGGAGCTCTTCGCGCGCGAGGCGCACATCCTGGCGCGGCTCGACCACCCCGGCATCGTGCCGGTGCATTACGCGGGCGAGAACGCGGACGGCCCGTACTACGTGATGCGCCTCGTCGCGGGCGAGAGCGTCACCCGCCACCTCGCGGGCCAGCCGGCGGCGGCGATCGCGGCGGTGTTCCGGGAGACCGCCGCGGCGCTCGCCATGGCGCATCGCGAGGAGGTGCTCCACCGCGACGTGAAACCGGACAACATCCTGGTCGAGCCCCCGGGACGCCCGGTGCTGGTCGACTTCGGGCTCTCGACGCGCGCCGGGCCGGGCGACGCGGGCGCCGATCGAGCCGAGCTCGTCGGCACGCCCGACTTCCTCGCCCCCGAGCTGCTGGAAGGCGCCGGCTATTCGCCGGCCTCCGACATCTACGCCCTCGGCGCGACGCTCTACACGGTCCTCACGGGGCGGGTGCCGTTCCCCGGCGCCGATCTGGGCGAAAAGCTGCGCGCCATCCGCGAGGAGGATCCGCCGCTGCCGCGGACGCTGCGCCCCGCCGTGCCCAAGCCGCTGCAGGCGATCTGCCTGAAGGCGATGGAGCGCTCGCCGGCCGACCGCTACGCCTCCGCCGCGGAGCTCGCCCGCGACCTGGAACGCTTCCTCGCCGGGGACGTGGTCCAGGCCTGGCCCGAGCGCTCGCGGAGCATGCTGCGCCGCAAGCTCGAGGGGCACATCGCGGATCTCGCCGACTGGCACGAGCAGGGTCTGCTCGACGACCGCCAGCAGGCGGCCCTGCAGCACGCCTGCGAGCACGTCGAGGAGCTCGGGCGGGGGCTCTTGCGCGGAGTGCTCGGCTCGATCCCGAACCTCCTCCTGCTCGTCGGGATCGTGCTCAGCGTCTTCGGCCCCGCCGTGCTGCTCCTGCTCACCTGGGAGGAACAGGGAGAACCGATCCGGCTCGCGTTGCCGGGGGTTCCGTTCGCCCTGCTCGGCGGCCTCGGTTTCTGGCGCTGGCGCGCCCGGGACCGCCGCCGGGCGGTCGCCTGCCTCTTTGGAGCCGTCCTGCTCGCCAGCCCCGTCGCGTTCACGCTCGCCGACCTGGTGCCGGCGCTGCGCTGGGTCGTCGACGACACGGGCGTGCGCCGTCCCATCCTGCCGGGAGTCGCCTGGCTCGCAGCACCCGACCGGCCGGCCTGGGTGCTCGCCGGCGCGCGGCTCCTGCAATGGAAGCTCCTGCTCACCTCGGCCGGGGCGCTCGCCGCCGCGTTCGCCGCCTTCCGGGGCACGCGGGCGCCGGCTTTCCTGTGGCTCGTCTGCCTCGCGGGTGCGGGCGTGGTCTCGTACGCGGCGCAGCTCGCCGGCTGGCGCAATCTGCCGCCGGGCGGGCGGTGGGTGCTCGCGAATCTGGGCTCGCTCGCGGTGGTTGGCGGGGGGCTCGCGCTGGATCGCCGCTTCCAGCGCGACCGCGCCCTGCCCTTCTACGGACTCGGGGTCGTCGCTCTGCTCGCCACCGCCCTGACCTACATCGGCGAGGGCCTGCCCTTCTCGGCGCTCGGCGCCGATCCCGACGGCGCGGCGGAGTCGTGGTCCGCTCTCTTCCATGGGCTCCTCTTCGTCGCTGCCGGACTCGCAGCGAGCGCGCGGGGGACCCCGCTCCTGCGCCAGGCCGCCGGGGTCCCGCTGTTCGCCGGCATCGTGCTTTTGCTCTCCGCGCTCGGATCGCTCTCGGCGCAGGGCGGCACGAGTCACGAGCTCCTCCTGATCCTCGGCTGCATCGCCTTCCTGGTCCTGGGGCTCGCCGTGCACCGCAATTCGCTCGTGCTGCCGGCCGCGATCGTCCTGCCGATCGCCGTCGGCACGGTCTCGCAGCACCACGTGCAGGGCCTGTGGGCCTGGTCGGGCGCGGTCGTGATCGGCGGCGCCATCCTCGTGCTCCTGGGCTTCCGGCTCCGAGGGGGGGGAGAAGCCGGTGCGGAGCGGTCGGTGCCGGACCGGGGGGAGGGACACTGCGGTGGAAAGCGGCGGTCGGCCCCTTGCGGGCGCCGGGATCCAAAGTAGAATCGCGGCGATTCCCGCCCGCCGTCCCCAAGGACGACATGGACGGCCAGACTCGATCCTCTCGCGGCCCGATCCTCGCCAATGCGCGGGGCGGTGGCCTTCTCCTTCTCCTCCTCGCCGCCGCCGCCGCCGAAGACGAGGCCGTCGCGCGCTGGAAGGTCTGGCGTGCGGATCTCGACCATCTGTACGAGAAGATCGAGGAGCCCCCGTCCCTCCGGGAGATCTTCAAGGCAAAGGGGATCGACTGGAAGGCCGTCACGAAGGAGGCGAATGGCCGTTTCGCCACCGCCGCGGCGGCGGCGAAGAAGCGGCGGGGGGACGATGCCCGGGCCGACGAGATCACGTTCTACGGCGTTCTCCGGTACGTCGTGGGGCAGCTCCGCGACTCGCACGCCGAGCTCACCGTCGCCAAGGAGATCGCCACGGCATGGCAAGAGGCGCAGCCGCGGTCCTTCGATGCGGGGATCGAGCTCCTGCCGGGAACGCACGGCACGATCCTCGTCGCCAACGTCTTTGCCGCGCGGAACTCGACGAGCCCGCTGGCCGGCAAGGGCGTCGCCCACGACGCGACGCTCCTCGAGTCGGTCAACGGGATCCCGGCGGCGAAGTACTTCGCGGAGAAGGCCCGGGCGAAGTACGAGGAGGAGGGCGGGCAATCGACCCTCGGGCGGGCCTTCGTCGAGGCCTTGAACGACCTCTCGATGCCCGCGGACGGATCCCTGGAGCTCGTGTTCCAGACCCTCAAGGCCTCCGAGAAGGAGTGCGAGAAGTACCTCGCGCTGGATCCCGGGAAGCGGGAGAAGGCGTTCGCGCGCCTGCCGTGGAAGGACAAGAAGACCTCCCTGCGCTGGTCCGAGTGCCAGAACACGCGCAACCCGCGGAACTTCGTGTTTCGCGCGCTCGAGCGGCCGGAGCTCGTGAAGACGGCGGACAAGGAGATCTGGTACGGCACGCTCCCCTCCGGGTACGGATACGTCTTCTACGGCGGGGTCTCCGGCACCAGCCGCCAGGGCCTCGACGAAGCGTGCCGAGCGCTGGCCGACTGTCCGGGAATGGTGCTCGACATGCGCCTGAACGGCGGCGGCGGAGAGAGCGGGATCGAGGCCTTCGACGCGCGGGAGGGCTCGTGGAAGAAGCCGGTCGCCGTCCTCGTCGGCCCGAAGGCGATATCGGCGGCGGAGACGGAGCTCTGGACCCTGCTCCAGATGCGCGAAGGGCACCAGTGCACCGCGCGGCTCTTCGGCCGCCCCACCGCCGGCGCCTCGGGGGACAAGATCCACTTCGAGCTCCCCTCGGGCTTCGCCACGGGACTCTTCGTCTATCGTCACTGGCACGGCGGGCGCAGCCAGATCGAGGGCGCGGGGATCGCGCCCGACGAGGTCGTGGATCAGGACCTCGTCGAGCTCTCCCTCGGCATCGACTCCTGCCTCCGCCGGGCGGAGGAGTGGCTCGCGAAGCAGTGAGCGGCGGGGGGGCGGGGCGCGGCCGGAACCGCACCGGCCGTCAGGCGCCCGCTTCCGCGGCGGCGCGCAGGGCCGCCGTGGCGGTGTGGAGCTCGCGCAGGGCGGCGACGAGCTCGCCGCTGGCCGCCGCGGCACGCGGAGCGGCCTCGTCGCCATCATCGAGATCCCCCAGCCCCGCCGAGGCCCCGCCGCGGCGGAGGTGGCCGAGGATCCGGTCTCGCACGGCGTGGGCGTCGGCGATCCCCGCCATCCGCACGCGGTGGGTGTGGGATTCGCCATGCCCCTTCTCGACCGCGCCGCCGCCCGCGGTATCCACGTGCAGGTGCCAGATCCCGAAGAGCCGCAGGAGCGGTCCCTGCACGACGCGCAGGTTCTGCACGTTCGCGAAGGTGATCGTCTTCTCCTTCACGATGAAGGCTCCCTCGCGCACGCGCAGCGAGCGATCCGTCACGATGTAGTAGCGCAGGTCGTAGTCGATGCGGACCGCGAAGTAGGCGCAGAAGAGAACGATGGCGAGGATGGGAACGAGGACGACGCCGATCACGAGCGGGGCGAACTCCTTGTCCACGAGCCCGGCGACGATCAGCACGATAGGCAGGAGGAAGCTCGCCGGGCCGAGGATCCAGAACCAGAGCAGCCGGTACGTGAGGTAGCTCGGCGCGGCGCGGTGGATCTCCACGCTGTCGTGGCGGCCGGCGGGCGGATCGGGGGGGGCGGTCGGCGTCTTCAGGAGGCGCGTCGCCGCGCCCTTGAGGAGCTCGTACATCGTCAGCCCTCCGCTTGCCGGCCCTCGAGGGCGCGGCGCACGCCCTCGATGTCCGCCCGGATCGCACGCAGGAGGGCGACCGCCTCTCCCCCGGCCTCCGGCGCCCCCGCCGCCGCCCCGGCGGGCGCCGCCGCCGCTCCATCCCGAGGCGTTCCGGCGGTGCCGCGCATGCGCCCGTAGAGGTAGTCGCGCACGGCTTCGTAGTGCTCCATCCCCTCGAGCGTGAGCTCGGCGGAGGAGCTGCCGGCCGCGGTCTGGAGCGCCACCTTGCCGATCCCGAGCCAGCGTTCGAAGAGGTTGCGGCTGACGTGGATGTCCTGGATGCGCCGGTACGTCAGGTAGATCTCCCGGTGGAAGATGATCCCCCACGACGCGCTGATCCCCTCGTCGTCGAACTTGTAGCGCAGCGTGTGGTACTTGAAGTAGAGGGGGAGCATCACGAAGGGAAAGCCGAGCAGCGTGCCGAGCGCCTGCAGGAAGTAGGCGACAAGGAGGTTCGGATGCGGCCGCTCGATGCGGCGGATGGCGGCGTCGTCCATGGCGACCGCTCACCCTACGGCGGCTGGAGGGTGCAGAGCAAGGGCGCGCTCCGCGGGAGGCGCGGAGCGCGGCGGCCCCTAGAAGCCGAGCACCAGATCCCAGGCGTTGGCGAGCACCGGCCGGCCGGCGACGTTGTTGAGCATCGCCTGGGTCGTGACCCGCACGCCGAGGAAGGCGAGGTCGGAGGGAACGCTCACCGAGTGGTAGGTCATCGGCCCCCCGGCCAGGCCCCGCCAGTCGGAAAAGGCGTATTCGGAGGTCGGATCGAGGAGAAGCTCGCCGTAGGGCGTCCAGAGGCCGGGGTGCGCCCCGTCGTATCCCGCGACGAGCACGAGTCCGGTCGCGCCGACGGCACCGCCGTCCACCGTAGAGGTCCACTCCGTGCCGAGGATCGGCAGGCTCGTGCTCAGGAAGACGTCGGGGTTGATGCCTGAGCCGTTGCGCCAGATCGCCAGAGCGCTCGAGGTGAGGATCTCGTCGCAATGGAGCACCCAGGCCGCGCCGCAGTCCGCCCCCCCGTCGTCATCGAAGGGAGCACCGACGATCATGTCCTCGTAACTGTCCCCATTCAGGTCGCCGGGCAAGGCGACCGCGCTCCCGAAGCGGTCCCCGGTGTCCAGCCAACCCCCGAATCCGCCGGTCGTGGCGCTGACTTTCACCGCGCCGAAGACAGACGAGGTCTCATGCAGCAGAACGACCCACACCGCGCCACGATCCGCGCCTCCGTCATCGTCCTGCGACGCGCCGACGACGAGATCCTCGAGCCCATAGCCGTCGAAGTCGGCACCCGAGGCCAGCGACACTCCGAGCCAGTCCCCCTCCTCCAGCTCGCCCGCCGGGAATCCTGGTTCGGCCGTCAGCTCGGTCTCGGCGCGGACAGCGCCGCTCGCGTCCAGGTACAGGAGCCACACGGCCCCCCGGTCGATGCCGGGGCCGTCGTCGCCGGGTGCCCCCACCGCCAGCTCCTCGATCCCGTCTCCATCGAGGTCGCCCACCCCTGCCACCGCTCGCCCAAAGGAATCTCCGGGGAGCAGCACGCCGCCGAAGCCACCGGCCGTCGCGCTGATCTTGCGCTCCGACCGCACTGCGCCGCTCGCGTCCAGGAAGAGGATCCACACCGCCCCGCAGGCGGCACCCCCATCATCATCTCCCGGAGCGCCGACGGCGAGCTCCTCGAGGCCGTCTCCGTCGAGGTCGCCCAGCGCCGAGGCCGAAAGCCCGAAGGCGTCGCCGTCGTCCAGCGGGCCCACCAGCCCCCCGCTCGTCGCGCTGATCTTCGCCGCCCGGTCCAGATCGAAGCTCGCGTCCAGGAAGAGAACCCACACCGCTCCTCGATCCACACCTCCATCGTCGGTCCCGGGCGCGCCGCCGAGGAGCTCCGGTCTCCCGTCGCCGTCGAGATCGCCGAGCCCCGCCACGGCCGCCCCCAGCAGGTCTCCATCCGCCAGCGGCCCAAGGCCTCCTCCCGAGCCCTCACCCCAGCGGCGATCGTCCCCGACCGTGCCATCCGGCTCGAGGAAGAGCATCCACACCGCTCCGCGGTCCGGACCGCCTGGATCGTGTCCCGGCACGCCCACGAGAATCTCGGCGACGCCGTCTTGATCGAGATCGCCGGTCATCGCGAGCGAGGAGGCGAAGCGGTCGTAGGCCTCCAGGTTATCCCCGAATCCTCCCGCCGTTGCGCTGATCTTCTTCTCGTCCCTCACCATGCCATCGGCGTTCAAGAACAGGATCCACACGGCACCGCAGCTTTCACCTCCGTCGTCGTCATAGGGTGCCCCCACGACGAGATCTCCAACCCCATCGCTGTCCAGGTCCCCCGCTGCGGCTACCGCGGCGCCGAAGGAGTCACCGGAATCGAGCCCTCCCCCGAACCCCCCCGCCGTCGCGCTGATCTTCTGCTCGCTCTTGACCATGCCGTCTCCGTTGAGAATGAGAATCCACACGGCGCCACGGTCCGAGTAGTAGGTACCGCCGTCATCGACGCCCGGAGCTCCCACGACGAGATCTCCGAGCCCATCGCCGTCCATATCCCCCAAGCCGCCCAGCGAGGACCCGAAGCGGTCACCATTCTGCAGAGCCCCGGCAAGGCCCCCCATGGTGGCGCTGATCTTCTGCTCGTTCTTGACCGTGCCGTCCGCGTTCGAGAATAGGATCCACACGGCGCCGCGGTTCGAACCTCCGTCGTCGTCATACGGTGCGCCCACGGCCAGGTCCTCGATCGCATCGCCGTCCAGGTCCCCCAAGGCGCCGAGCGAGGTGGCAAACTCGTCGTAGTCGTCCAGGGCCCCGCCGAATCCCCCCGCCGTCGCGCTGATCTTCTGCTCGTACTTCACCGTACCGTCGGCGTTGAGGAACAGGATCCACACCGCACCACGGTCCGAGATGGAACCACCACCGCCGTCGTCGTCGCCGCGAGCTCCCACGGCCAGGTCCTCGATCCCATCGCCGTCCAGGTCCCCCAAGGCGGCTACCGCGGTCCCGAAGAAGTCATGGGAATCCAGCAATCCCCCGAATCCCCCCGTCGCGGTGCTGATCTTCTGCTCGCTCTTGACGGTGCCGTTTGCGTTCAGGAACAGGATCCACGCGGCGCCGCGGTTGGCGCCCCCGTCGTCGTCGCCGGAGGCCCCCACCGCCAGATCTTCGATCCCATCCCCATCCAGGTCCCCCAGACCGCTCAGCGAGGAGCCCAAAAAGTCGCCGACGTCCAGTGTTCCCCCAAACCCTCCCGCCGTGGCGCTGACCTTCCGTTCGCTCTTGACGGTGCCGTCGGCGTTCAGGAACAGGACCCACACGGCACCGCAGCTAGGGCCCCCATCGTCGTCATAGGGTGCTCCGACGGCCAGATCCTCGATCCCATCGCCGTTCAGGTCTCTGAGGGCGGCCGAGGAGGAGCCGAAGATGTCGTAGGCTTCCAGCGAGTAGGGCAGAGAGCTCCCCGTGACCTTCATCTCCCCCAGGACGAAGTCGTCGGATCGGCCGGGAGCCGCCGCACCGGGCGTCGCCGGAAGGAGGAGCGAGGAGAGCGGGAGGAGGAGGGAGAGCATGGGAACCTCCGCAAGAGCAAGAGAAGGAACGTCGCTCGGCCCGGAGGGCGCGGCGCGTAAGAGTCGCCTCGCCTCCGCGGCCGACGGCCAGCCTAGCCTCAATGCCGGTCAGTTTAGCGGGGCAGCCGGGCCTGGCGAGCCCCGGAGGGGTCGGGGAGGCCCTCGGGGAGCTCCGGGCTGAGTGGGGTGTTCAGGAGCGTCGAGAGGCACGGAGCAGCCCTTCGGTGAGTCGGTAGGCCACCCGCTCCATCTGCCCGACGAGCTTGTCGAGGCGCCGTCCGTTGTCGATCCATCGCTTGAACAGCTGGGCTTCGCTCCGGCTGACGCGAACGGTGACGGTCTTCCCGCTGGCCTTGCGCGTCCACTGGTAGTAGGGGCCGTGCAGCCGGGGAGGCTTGGCCTGGCAGCGGCAGCCGGGCTTCCCGCACGGCATGGACCTTCGAACCAGGCTCCCGCGGCGGATGAGGCCGACATCGGCCACGGCGCGCTTGAGCGCCTCGTAGCGCTCGGCATCGGATTCTCGCCGGGTCATGGGAGGGTGCTCGTCACCCTTGTCTAGCAGTATATAGACTGCTAGACAAGGGGCGGTCAAACCCCTGCCACAGGAGGAGCGCGATGCGCCTACGCAAAGCTCTCGCGTGCGTGGCCGAGATCCCGCGGCCTGAGACCTTCGAGGACTTCCGCCGTCATGTCGACCCAGTCTGGATCCAGGACGCCCTGGAGGCCACCGGGGCCGCCTCGCTGCGCCGCAGGCGCCTGCCCGCCGAACAGGTAATCTGGCTGGTGTTGGGCATGGCCCTGTTCCGCGACCAGGCCATCGTGGACGTCGCCGACAGCTTGAACATCGCTCTGCCCAGCCGGCGCGGACCCGCGGTCAGCCACAGCGCAGTCATCCAAGCGCGAGAACGGCTCGGGGAGGAGCCCATGCAGTGGTTGTTCGAGACCTGCGCTCACCACTGGGCCCACCAGAGCGCCGACCTCCACCGCTGGAGGGGGCTCGCCCTCTACGGCGTCGACGGCACCACCCTGCGCATCCCCGATTCAGCCGAAAACCGCGGATTCCTCGGCGCTCCCGGCCCCGGCCCCCGCGGCCAGGTCGCTTACCCCCAGGTTCGCTTGGTCGCCCTCATGGCCCTGCGCTCGCACCTCATCGCGACGGCGTCCTTCGGACCCTACACGCTGGGCGAGCACAGCTATGCCCGGGCGCTGTGGTCCCAACTTCCCGACCAATCGCTGTGCATCCTCGATCGCAACTTCTTCGCTGCCAACGTGATCTTGCCCCTGAGCAGCGGCGGTACCTCCCGGCACTGGCTCATGCGCGCCAAGAAAGGCCTCAAGTGGCGCGTGCTCGAGCAACTGGGTCAGGATAACTACCGCGTCGAGATGACCGTCTCCCGTCCCGCTCGGCGTAAGGATCCCTCCCTGCCGGAGCACTTTGAGCTGCGCGCCCTGCGCTACCAGCTCCCCGGCTTCCAGCCGCAGTGGCTGTTGACCTCATTGATGGACCCCAAGGCCTACCCCGCCCGCGAGATCGTGGTGCTCTACTACGAGCGCTGGGAGATCGAACTGGCCTTCGACGAGATCAAGACCGAAATGCTCGACCGCGAAGAGGCGATCCGCAGCCGGCGTCCCCCCCGGATCCGACAGGAAATCTGGGGCATCTTGCTCGCCTACAACCTCGTCCGACTCGAGATGGAGCGCGTCGCCGACGAGGCCGGCGTGCCCCCCTACCGCATCAGCTTCCTCACCTCGCTGCACCTGATCTGCGACGAGTGGATCTGGTCGGCGTCCGCTTCGCCAGGTGCCATCCCTCGACACCTGCGCCGGCTGCGGGCCGCGCTCAAGCGCTTCATCCTGCCCCCCCGACGGCCCGAACGCCGCTACCCTCGGGCCGTCAAGATCAAGATGAGCAGCTACCCCAAGAAGCGCCGGACCCCCGCGGACGAGGCTGCAAAGTGACCGGCATTGAGGCTAGCACGGCCCGCCTTCTTCCGGGGAGGCCAGCCGGCCTCAATACCCCGCCGCGTGCCCGTCCTTGCGCGACTCGGAGGCCCCGTAGTAGACGCCCGTCGCCGGATCGCGGCGGATCGCCTGGTAGCCGCCGTAGTCGCCGGGGGCGTCGTCGATCCGGTGGCCACGGCGCCGCAGCTCCGCGACGGCGGCGGGATCGAAGCCGCTCTCCAGCGTGACCGTGCCGCCGTCGCTCATCCGCTCGCCGGTGGGCTCGGAGGAGCCGGTGTGCGCGATCCGCGGGGCGTCGCCGGCCTCCTGGAGGTTCATGCCGAAGTCGATCAGATTCACGAGGATCTGGACGTGGCCCTGGGGCTGGAATGCGCCGCCCATCACGCCGAAGGCGAGCCAGGACTCGCCGTCCTTCGTGACGAAGGCGGGGATGATCGTGTGGAAGGGTCGCTTCCCCGGCGCATAGGAGCTCGGGCGGCCCGGCGTCAGATCGAAGAGCTCGCCGCGATCCTGGAGGACGAAGCCGAGGCTCGCGGGCGCCATCCCGGAGCCCATGCCGCGGTAGTTGCTCTGGATCAACGACACCATGTTTCCCGCGGCGTCCGCCGTCGCCAGATAGACGGTGTCGCCAGCCTCGAGCGCCGGGCGGCCAGCCTCGTAGCTCGCCGCCGCTTTCCTCAGGTCGATGAGCGCCCGCCGCTTCGCCGCGTACTCCTTGGAGACGAGCTCCGCCACCGGCACCGTCACGAAGGCAGGATCGCCGTAGAAGCGCGCGCGGTCCTCGAAAGCGAGCTTCTTCGCCTCGAGGAGGACGTGCAGGTGGTCGGCGCTGCCGAATCTCATCTTCGCGAGGTCGTAGCCCTCGAGGACGTTCAGCATCTGGAGGGCGGCGATCCCCTGGCCGTTCGGCGGCAGCTCCCAGACGTCGTAGCCGCGATAGCGCGTCGAGACCGGATCGACCCACTCGGAGGCGTGCGCGGCGAGGTCCTCGTAGGCGAGGAAGCCCTCGTGCGCGGCCATCCACTCGCCGATCTCGCGCGCGATCGCCCCGCGGTAGAACTCGTCGCGCCCGCCCGCCGCGATCCGCTCCAGGGTGCGGGCGAGATTCGGATTCCGGAAGATCTCGCCCTTCCGTGGCGCCCGGCCGTCGATGGTGAATTGGGCCATAAAGTCGGGAAACTCGTGCAGCACCCGCACGTTCAGCTCCCAGTAGTGGGCGATCAGCTCGCTCACCGGGAATCCCTCCCGGGCGTAGGCGATCGCCGGCGCGAGGATCCGCTCCATCGGGAGCTTCCCGAACCGCGCATGCAGCGCGAACCACCCGTCGACGCAGCCGGGGACCGACACCGGGAGCGGCCCGTGGCTCGGGATGCGCGCGACACCGAGCTCGCGGAAGCGCTCGAGGGTCAGCGCGCGTGGCGAGCGGCCGCTCGCGTTCAGGCCGGCGAGCTTCTTCTTCTTCGCGTCCCAGACGATCGCGAAGAGATCGCCCCCGATCCCGCTCCCCGTCGGCTCGACGAGGCCGAGCACCGCGTCGGCGGCGATCGCCGCGTCGACCGCGCTCCCTCCGGCCTGCAGGACGTCGAGCGCGACGGTCGTGGCAAGGGGCTGGCTGGTCGCCGCCATGCCGTGCGGGGCGATCACCTCGGAGCGGGTGGCGAATGGGAGGCCAGTGAGGCGGTCGCCGCCGCCGATCTCGGGAAGAGCCATGGGAGACGGGAGGAGGAGAGGGACAAGGAACGAAAGGAGCAGGCGGAAGTGCGACACGGGGATGGGGCGGGGTGAGGATGGGGCCGGCGGCCGGGCCGCGGGGAGGCGATTATGGCGCCGCGGCCTCCGCCCGGCACCACCGGCCGCCGCGGCCGGCGCCCGGGCGGGCTGGAGGAGGGAGCGGGGCTCGCGTAGACTGGTCGGGCGGCGGTGCCTGCCGCCCCGCACCCATGGGCACCCTTCCCCCGCTGCGCCTCGGCCGCCGGCCGGTCGGCTGCCGCCTCCTCCTGCTCTACCGCCTCGACCCCGCGGCGGCCCAGGCGCTCCTCCCTCCCTCGTGCCAGCCGGTCCTCGAGCGAGGATTCGCCATCGCCGGGCTGTGCTACACGCGGCTCGACACGGCGAAGAGCCGCTGGCTGCCCCGGCGCGGATCGCCCTCCGAGCACCTGGCCGTGCGGCTCGCGGTGGAATTCGCGGGCAAGCGCCGATCCGAACGGGGGACGTGGATCCTGCGCCGGCAAACCTCGTCGTGGATCGAGGCGCGCTGCGGCGACAAGCTCTTGCGCCGCGAGTACGAGCGGGCGGAGTTCGCCCTCGGCGAGGATCCGCTCGACATCGCGCTGGACGTCACGTGCGGGGGGCGCGAGGAGCTGCACCTGCGCGCTCACGCCGCCGATCTCCTCCCCGGATCGCTCTTCACCGGCCCGCGCCACGTCGAGGAGTTCCTCGCCGCGACGGAGACGGCGCGTCCCCCCGACGTCTTCGCCCCCGAGGCCGACGAGCTCGACCTGCGGGCCGGTACGGCGGCCGTCGAGCCGCTCGCGGTCCTCGAGGCCCGCTCCGCCTTCTTCGCCGCCCCGGAGCGCTTCCCCGCCGGCGCCGCGGAGCTCGACTGCTCGGTCCGTCTCGTCCAGCGACGCCTGGTCGGAGTGCGCGAGACCGCCCCGCTGCGTCGCCGCGACGCGGTGATCGACCCGGGCGGCACCGCGCCCGCGCTCCACGCCCCGTGAGGCGAGCGCGAGCCCGCGCTCTCTGCTGCATCTGTTCGCCCTCGAACCCCTACTCCCCCTCGAAGTAGTACAGGAGCCGCGGCTCCGCCAGCGGCGTGATCTCGGTGACGCGCACCTTGCCCACCGGCCAGATGAAGGAGCGCAGGCCGGCCGGGGGCTCGCGGGGGGAGAGACAGCAGCGGTGGTGCTCCTCGCTCTCGACCACGAGGACGACGGGCCGGCCCGCGGCGCCCGCGGGAAAGGCGACGAAGACGGCCGCCGTGGGCCATTCGGGGGAGCGGAACGGGCCGAAGAGACTCCGGCGCGCCTCGGCGGAGAGCCGGAAGGCCTGGCCGAAGCGCTGCTCCAGAGTTCGGGAGAGGCCGTCGTCCGCCGCCGGCTCCTCCTCGCCGCAGGCGAGGAGCTCGGGACCGAAGCGCGCGGCCTCGCTCGCGGTCCCCGCGAGCCGGTAGACGGCCTCCAGATCGGGAGTGTCGAGGGCGGGGGCCGGCACGAATCCGGCCGGCGGGCTTCCCTGCGCCACGTTCGGCGCCCCCGGCGGGGCCAGCTCGCCTTCCGGCCCGTTCCGGCGCAGATGGGCGAGCAGGAGCGCGAGGAGGACGGCGGCCGCCGCGAGGAGGCGCGCGATGCGCCGCCGGCCGGCCCGGCGGGCGGCAAGAGCGGCGGCGGCGAGCGCGAGGGGCCGGATCTCCGCCGGCCCGGCGAAGCTCCGCCGCAGGGAGTCGTCGATCGCCGCCTGCAGCCGGGCGCGGGCGGCGAGAGCGGGATCGGCGGCGAGTTCCGCCTCGAACGCGCGGCGCGCCGCGCCATCGAGGCGCCCGGCGGCCCACGCCTCGAGCCGTTCCTCGGCGCGAGAGGCGGGATCGAGATCGCCGGACGCGCTCATGACTCGCTCCCTCCGAGACGCTGGCGCAGGTGCACGCGCGCCCGGTAAACGTGGCTCATCGCCGTTCCTTCGGGGATTCCGAGGACCTGGGCGACCTCGCGGAAGGAGAGGCCGCGGACCGTGCGCAGGAGCAGAGCCGCCCGCTGGTCCGGGCTCAGCTCGCGCAGGCCGGCGAGGATGCGGTCGTCGAAGTCGGCCTGCCCCTCGCGCAGGACGCCGCGCGCGTCGACCGGGGCTCGCGCGGGGCCGGGCTCGCGTCCTCCGTCGGGGGAGGAGCCCGCCACCAGCTCCTCCAGGGCCGCGGGGGCCTCCACCCGGGTCGCCCGCCGGAGGGTCTTGCGGGCGTGGTTGCGGGCCACGTTGCGCACGAAGCTCGCCATCCACGCCGGGAAGCTCGTCCCCGGAGCGAACTGCGCGCGCTTGCCGAAGGCCACCATCGCTGCTTCCTGGAGGACGTCCTCCGCCTCCGCGGGGTCCCCGAGGATCCCGGCGGCGATCGTCCAGAGCACCCGCGCGGCGTCCTGGAACCGCGCCGCGAACTCCGCCGGCGGGAGCGGGGACACCGCCCCGGGTTCGCCGGCCGGCCCTCGACCCGGCCCGGAAGCGCTCATCGCGGATCTCGACCCTCCATGTCGCCTCGCGGCCCCCATCATGCACGAAGTCCGCCCGGAGGATCTCGAGCGGGTGGATCAGACGCGGGCCGCCGCGTGGCGCAGCTCCGCGACCACGAGGTCGCCCACCTCGGCGGTCCGGTGGTCGCCGGTGTTCACCCCCTTCACGCGGCCGTCCCGCAGGAGGCCCGCCACCGCCTCCTCGATGCCGGCCCCGGCGGCCTTCTCGCCCACGTAGTCGAGGAGCATGCCCGCGGCGAGGATGGCGGCGACCGGGGAGACGATGCCCTTCCCGGCGTGCTTGGGCGCCGAGCCGTGGATGGGCTCGAACAGGCTGACCCGGCCGGGGTGGAGGTTGCCGCTGGCGGCGATGCCCATCCCGCCTTGCAGCATGGCCCCGAGGTCGGTCACGATGTCCCCGAAGAGATTCGTCGTCACCGCCACGTCGAACCACTCGGGGTTCTTGATCATCCACATGCAGGCCGCGTCGACGTAGGCGTGGTCGGTCTTGATGTCGGGATAATCCCGCGCGACCGTGGCGAACGTGCGCGTCCAAATGTCCTGGGCCCGCACGGCGTTCGCCTTGTCGATGAGCGTCACCTGCCGGCGCTTCTCGCGCTCGCGGGCGAGCTCGAAGGCGTAGCGCATGGCCCGCTCCACGCCCGCTCGCGTGTAGACCATCGTCTGCGTCGCCACCTCCATCGGCTCCCCCTTGTGGCAGAAGCCGTGCATCCCGGCGTAGGCGTCCTCGGTATTCTCGCGGACGATGACCATGTCGATGTCGGCGGGAGTCTTGCCCTTGATCGGGCACAGGCGGGCGTCGTACAGCTTGATCGGGCGCAGGTTGATGTAGAGGTCGAGCTCGAAGCGCATCTTGGCGATGATCCCGAACTCGACGAGCCCCACCGTCACGCGCGGATCGCCGATGGCGCCGAGGAACACCGCGCTCATCTGCTTGATCTCGGCGAAGGCCGGGTCGGGGAAGAGCTCGCCGGTCTTCAGGTAGTGCTCGGTGCCGAAGGGATAGGCCGTCCGCCGGGTGCGGAAGCCGTAGACCTCGGCCGCGGCGTCGAGCACCTTCATCGCCTCCGCCGTCACCTCGGGACCGATCCCGTCGCCTCCGATCACCGCAATGTCGTACTCGCTCATGTCGCTTTCTCTCGAGTCGTGGGATCCGACGTCGCTCGCGAGCGCCGTCGCGCCGCGAACATCCCGGGACGGTAGGCCGTGATGCAGCCCTCGATGGCGCTCGCCGCCACGGTCAACGGCGAGGCGAGATAGAGGCGGCCGGGGCCGCTGCGTCCCGCGAAGTTGCGGTTGATCGCGCTCACGGTCACCTGCTCGGCGCTTTCCGAGACGCCCGGCCCGCAGCCGATGCACGCCCCGCAGCCGGGGTCGATCACCTCGACGCCGGCGCGGGCGAAGATCTCCGGGTAACCCCGGGACCGGGCGTAGTCGCGGACCGCCGCGCTCCCGTACTGGATGACCATCCGCACGCCGGCGGCCACCGTGCGGCCGGCGCGGACCGCCTCTCCGAGCACCTCCGCGTAGAAATCGAGGTCGCGCTCCTTCCCGGCGGTGCACGAGCCGGCGTAGGCGATGTCGATGCGCACCTCTTCGAGCTGGGAGATCTTCACGCCGCGCGTGGGATCCGGCGGCCGGGCCACCATCGGCTCGATCGCCGCGAGGTCGATCTCGTGCACGCCGCCGGCGTAGCGGGCCCCTGGATCGGGGGCGACGAACCGTGCGGCGATCGACGCGGGGGTCTCGCCCGCCCGCCGTGCGGCGAGCCATTCGGCAGTGACGGAATCCCCGGCGCAGATGCCCGACTTCGCCGAGCACTCCGTCGCCATGTTGGTTAGCGTCGCCCGCTCGTCCATGTCCAGGGAGGCGAGCCCCGGCCCGCCGAACTCCATCACCCGGTCGAGCGTGTCCTCGTGCACCGCGTGGCGGCGGAGGATGTGCAGCATCACATCCTTGGCCGTCACGCCGGCGGAGAGGGCCCCGGTGAGCTCGAAACGAATCGACTCGGGGACCTCCACGACCGTGAAGCCGGAGTACAAGAGCGCCGCGTATTCGGTCGCCCCCACGCCGTAGGCGAGCGCGTTGTTGCCGCCCCCCATGCAGGTGTGCGAGTCGGTGGCCTGCACGAAGTCGCCGGGGTCGATGAACTCCTCGCGCGCCACCTGGTGGCAGATGCCGGGCGACACGCCGTTGCGCGCCGAGTAGTCACGGACACCCGTGTGCCGCTGGAACTCGTTCTGCACGTCGCGCAGGACCTGGATCTCCCGGGCGAAGGGCATCATCTTGCGCACGCCGTCCGCGTAGAGGAGGTGATCCTCGAAGACCGCGAACTTGGCCGGATCGTGGACGCGGTAGTCGGCACCGAACTCCCGGGACAGGAAGTAGTGCACCTGGGCGGTCGTGAACTCGTGGCTGAAGCCGCCGTCCACGCGCACGAGGCAGGTGTCGCCGGGGGCGACGTGCGCCGAGCGGCCTTCCGCCCCCACGAGGTGGGCGGCGAGGATCTTCTCGGCCATGGTCATCGGCCGCGGACCGCCCGCCGGCAGCGGGATCGCGATCTCGCCCGCTTGCAGGCGAGCGACGAACGGGAAGAGCCCGCCGGCCTCGACGATCAGACGCGCCGGAGCGTCGAGTCGCGCGGTGAACTCGGCGAGGGGGATCTCCTCGCCGGCCTGCAGGCGCGCGAGCTGATCGTAGGTGCCGAGGAGCATCCCCAGGTTCAGGAGGTTGCGGCGGTGGATGGGGGCGAAGGACGCGGCGACGACGAGCTCGATCCCCGACCATTTCTCCGCCTGGGGCGCGGTCTCGCGGCTGGAGCCGGTGCCCTTGCGCTGGCCGGACACGATAGCTTGGAAGCCGCCATCGTGCAGGGCGCGGGGCGGGAACACCCGCTGTCCGGCCCGATTCAACAGACCGGCATAGGCCTCGAGCGCGAGGTCCTCCGGCCGGTAGCGAAAGCAGACCCAGGCCGGCGTCATCGCATCGGTGTTGACGTCGTCGAGGAGATCCGCGGGATCGACATCGGCCATTCGAAGGTCGAGCTCGCCGCGGAGCTGCCGTTCGATCAGGACGGGGTCCTTCGTCAGGAAGAGCACGCGGCGCGCGAGGTCGAGCCGGACCACGCGCGTTCCGTCGGAACGCTCGTGCAAAATGGCGGTCATGCGGCGGCCTCTCGGCCGGCGGTGTTCTCGAGGAGCATGGCGATGCCCTGCCCCCCGCCGATGCAGGCGGACGCGATCCCCCATCGCTCGCCCCGGCGGCGAAGCGAGTGCAGCAGAGTGAGGAGGAGCCGGGTGCCCGTCGCCCCCAGCGGGTGCCCGAGCGAGATGGCGCCCCCGTTGACGTTCACGCGGTCGCGATCGAGGCCCAGCTCCTTCTCGACCCCCAGGTACTGCGCCGAGAACGCCTCGTTGATCTCGAAGAGGTCGATGTCGTCCAGCGCCAGCCCCGCCCGCTCGAGGCAGCGGCGGATCGCGGGCACCGGTCCCAGGCCCATCTCCGCCGGATCGACGCCGACGCTCGCCCAGGCGCGGACGAGGGCGAGGCGCTCCCGGCCGTCGGCGGCGGCGCGGGCGGCCGTGGTCAGGACGAGGGCGGCCGCGCCGTCGACGATCCCGCTCGCGTTGCCCGCGGTCACCGTGCCGTCCTCGCCGAAAGCGGGGCGCAGGCGGGCCAGGGCCGCGATCGAGGTGTCCGGCTTGAGGTGGTCGTCGGTATCGATCCGGAGCTCGCCCTTCTTCGTGGCCGCGACATAGGGCTCGATCTCGACGGCGAAGCACCCCTCGCGCACGGCGGCCGCGCCGAGCACGTGGCTGCGGTAGGCGAATTCGTCCTGTGCGGCGCGCGAGATCCCCAACCGTTTTGCGACGTTCTCGGCGGTCTGCGCCATGTAGAGGCCGCACACCGGATCGAACAGGGAGCCGAAGAGGAGATCCTCGAGCACCGGCTGCTTGCCGAAGCCGAAGCCGTCCCGCGCGCCATGCAGGACGAGAGGGGCCTGGCTCATGTTCTCCATGCCGCCGGCGAGAACGACCTCCGCCTCGCCGAGCAGCAGGAACTGCGCCCCGATCGCCACCGACTCGATTCCCGATCCACACAGCCGGTTCACCGTGAGGGCGGGAACCTCGTGCGGCACGCCCGCCTTGAGCCCCACGTGCCGGGCGCCGTACAACGCGTCGTTCGACGTCTGCAAGGCATTGCCGATGACGACGTGGTCGACGGCCGCCGGCGCCACGCGCGCGCGGGCGAGCGCGGCCCGGGCGGCATGGGCGGCGAGATCGATGGCCGACACGCTCTTGAGCTTTCCGAAGCCGGGGGTCCCCGAGTACTCGCAGAAAGCGGTGCGCGCCCCCCCCACGATCGCGATTTCGGTGCTCATGATCGCTGCGTTGTGGATGGATGAAGGTCGAGAATCGGGGGGCGCCGCCGGCGGCGACACCGGACGCTGGCAGCGTGAAACGCCGCGTTACTTGCCCTGGAAGCTCGGCTTGCGCTTCCCGAGGAAGGCCTGCATGCCCTCGCGCATGTCCTGGGTCGAGGCGGCGAGGCCGAAGAGGTCGCTCTCGAGCATTTCGCCCTGGCGTTGGGGCATGTTGGCGCCGCGGCCGATGGCCTCGAGGGCGAAACGGAGGGCGAGCGGACCCCGCGAGAGGATCGTGTGGATCAACTTCATCGTGCCCTCGAGGAGCTCCGCGGGCGGGAAGACGCGGTTGACGACGCCCACGCGATGGGCGTCCTCGGCCGAGAACATCTCGCCGGTCAGGATCCACTCGCGGGCGACGCCGGGACCGGCGATCCGCGCCAGTCGCTGCGTCCCGCCGTAGCCGGGGATGATCCCGAGCGAGACCTCGGGAAGCCCGAGCCGGGCCGTCGTGCTCGCCGTGCGGAGGTGGCAGGCGAGCGCGAGCTCGAGCCCTCCGCCGAGGGCGAAGCCGTTGATCATGGCCACCGTCGGCTTGCCCATCTCCTCGAGGCGGGCGAGACAGCGCTGGCCGCGATCGGCGATCGCCTTGGCGGAGAGCGGCTGCATCGTGGCGAGCTCGTTGATGTCCGCGCCCGCGACGAAGGACTTCTCCCCCGCTCCGGTGACCAGGACGGCCCGCACGCCCTCGTCGGCGCGGCAGATCTCGAACACCTCCTCCATCTCCCCGAGCGTGTCGGAGTTGAGGGCGTTCAGGGCCTTCGGGCGGTCGATCGTGACGGTCGCGACGCCGTCGGCCACGACGAACAGGAGATTGTGGTAGGACATCCCGATCCTCCTCAGAGAGCGAGCAAGGATTGTTCGCGAACGGGCGGCAGCGCCGTCAGGCGATGCGCCAGAAGGCATCTGAGAGGCTGGTTCATCGATTATTGCTCAGCCTCTCAGCCGCGCTCGATGGTGACCTTGGAGACCTTGACCGGCGACACCGGGCGGGATCGCTCGCCCCCGGCGCCGGGCATGACGGCCGCGCGGGCGATCCGATCGAGGGTATCCTCGCCTTCGGTCAGCCGCCCGAAGGCCGTGTACTGTCCGTCGAGGAAACCCGCTTCGCCGTGGCAGATGAAGAACTGGCTGCCCGCGGAGTCTGGATCCGCGGCGCGGGCCATGGAGAGGACGCCGCGCGCGTGGTGGACGTCGTTGAACTCGGCCTTGACCGTGTGGCGGGGACCGCCCGTGCCATCGCCTTTCGGACAACCGCCCTGGATCATGAAACCCGAGATCACCCGGTGGAAGATGGTTCCGTCGTAGAAACCATCCTCCGCGAGATCGACGAAGTTCTTCACGTGGCGGGGTGCCTTGCTGGCGAAGAACTCGAATCTCATGGTCCCCGCCGTCGTCTCCATCACGGCGACGACGTCTTTCAGGTCATCGGTCATTCGGCGGTCCTCTCGCAGGGGGTGGCCGGGGCTCAATGGGGCTGGAGCACGTAGGTGTGGAGCACCTGCTGGGGCTCGTCGGGTCGGAGGGTCCCGTCGTTCGAATAGGGCCGGCCGGGGGCGCCGGCGATCCGATCGAGCGTGTCCTCGCCGGCGATCAGCGCCCCGAAGGCCGAGTACTGGTTGTCGAGGCTCGGGAACGCCGTGACCATCACGAAGAACTGGCTGGTGGCGGAGTTCGGGTCGGCGCTGCGGGCGGCGGAGAGCACCCCCCGCACGTGCTTCCGCGCGTTGAACTCGGCGTTCACGCGCCGCACGGCGTTCCCTCCCGTCCACCGCGGCGCGTCGGCGATGCGCTGCGCGCCGTCGCCCCCCTGGATCATGAACGTAGGCGAGACGCGGTGGAAGATCGTCCCCTCGTAGAAGCCTCGGTGGTTCAAGTCGAGGAAGTTCCGCACGTGGTTCGGGGCGACGTCAGGCCACACCTCGAAGAGCATCGCGCCCCGATTCGTCTCCATGAGGACGGAGTACTGGCCGAGCGTCTCGAGCGGAGCGGTCATGAAGTCCACGTCGGCGGGAGCGGGCTGGAACGTCCGGATCTCCCGGACCGGCTGGGCGGCGAAGGGCGCCGCGAAGCCGAGGGTGAAGGCGGTCGTTTCCCCGATCGCCGGGCCGAGATCGAAGGCCAGGGAGAGCTCGGCGCCAGCGGGCAGGGCGAGCTCCCCGGCCGGGCGCGGCCCGAGGGGCTGGCCGTCCTTCTCGAAGGCGGCGGCGCCGAGGAGCCATGCCGGAACCGTCGCGCCGGCGGCCCCGGCCGCGAGCGCGATCTCGACCCGGTACGGCCGGCCCGCCACGTAGGCGGCGGGTGCCTCCCATTCCACGCGGGCGTCTTCGGCGACCGGCGCGCCGAGGGCCGGAACGAAGGCGAGGAGCGTCGTGATCATCGTCATCCTCTAGCCGATCTTCTTGTCACCGTCCCACTTGTAGAACCCCTCGCCGGTCTTGCGACCCAGTTTTCCCTCGGCCACCTTCCGTTCGAGGATCTTCGGGATCACGAAGGCCGGCTCCTTGGGGTGGCTCTTCACCCATCCCTGCAGGATGGAGAGGGTCGTGTCGAGCCCCACGTAGTCGGTGAGCGTGAACGGACCCATCGGGTAGCCGCAGCCGAACTGCATGGCGGCGTCGATGTCCGCGAGTGCGGCGTCGCCGCGCTCGTACATCAGCATCGCCTGGGCCATGTACGGCACGAGCAGGCGGTTCACGACGAAGCCCGGAGTGTCCTTGCAGCCCACCGGGGCCTTCCCGACCGACTCGCCGAAGGACCGCGCCGCGGCGAACACCTCGGGATCGGTGCGCTCCGTGCGCACGACCTCCACGAGTCGCATGAGCTGCACGGGGTTGAAGAAGTGCAGGCCCACGAAGCGGCTCGGACGGCCGGAGGCTTGGGCCATCTCGGCGATCGGGAAGGACGAGGTGTTGGAGGCGAAGATGGTCGCGGGCGGGCAGATCCGTCCGAGCTCGGCGAACAGGGCCTTCTTGACGCCCAGGTCCTCGACGATCGCCTCCACCACGAGGTCGCAGCCGGCGAGGTCGCTCTTGGCGAGGGAGCCGCGAATCCGCCGGAAGGCGGCGTCCGCCTCGGCCTTCGCCTGCTCGGCCGTGGCCTTGCCCTTCTCCACTTGCTTCTCGGCGAGCTTGTCGAGGCTCTTGCGCACGCGGCCGAGCCCCTTGTCGAGGAACGACTGCTCGACCTCGACGACCACGACGTCATAGCCGGCCTGCGCCGAGACCTGCGCGATGCCGTGCCCCATGAGGCCGCAGCCGACGACTCCTATCTTCTTGATCTGCATGTTTCTCTCCGTTCGTGGTCGGAAGCCGACGATCGGGCGGGTTGCCAGCGCGGGGGCCCCGGACCGGCCGGATCCTGCCGGCGGCGGCGCCCGGCGATCGCGCCGCGGGCGGCGGGGCGTCCCCCGCCTTTGGGGGCAAACAGGATAGGAGCCGCCCGGCCGGCGCACAAGCCGGCGCGCGGGATCGGCACGGTCCCGTCAAAGTCGTGGGGGCGGGGGCTCCCTCCGGCGAGTGGAGCATGTGGTAGCCGGGCTAGCGGGGGCGCGCGCGGCGACGGGACCGGGTTCGAGGGGGGTGGGGGTGGCGCCGGG
>JBFMCU010000133.1:0-17477 GCA_040754415.1 Planctomycetota bacterium | reverse complement strand
GACGGCGGCGCCCCCGCTCGCCGCGCCGCCGGTGCCGGCCGCGCCGGCCGCACCGGCGGATCCCGCCTCGGCGCCGGTCCCCGCTCCCCCGCCGGAGGACGGCGTGCTGGGCACGGTCGCCGGGAGCCCGCTCTCGGCCGCGGACCTCCTCGCGGAGTGGTACCAGGTCGCGCCGCGCGAGGTGTGGCTCGTGGTGGACAAGCTGGTCGCGGTGCGCCTCGCCCGGGCGGAGGGGGCGCGCCTGGGGATCGCGGTCGCCGCCGCGGAGGTCGAGGCGCGCGCCGCCGACGAAGAGCGGAAGCTCGCCGCCGACGTGGCCCGCGAGCGGCCGGGGACGACGGTGGAGCGGTTCGTGATGGAGGAGCTCGGCCAGGATCCCGCGCGCTACGCCGGCGCTCTCCGTTGCGCCGCCGCCGACCAGCTCCTGATCGAGCGGGTGGTGCGGACCTGGGTCCTCTCCCACGAGAACCTCGGCCTGCGCCTCGTCGTCGTGCCGGCCGGGGACATCGAGACGATCCAGGGGATGCTCGCGGGCGGGGCGGACTTCGCGGAGGTCGCCCGCGTGCACAGCATCGACGACACCGCCGAAGAGGGCGGCCTCGTGCCCTATCTCGTGCGCCAGGAGGGCTCGCCGCTGACCCTCCTCGCCTTCCAGACCGCGGCGGGGGAGATCGGCGGGCCCCTGCGGGCCGGCGAGCACGAGCTTCTCTTCCGGGTGGAGGCCGTGCGCGCTCCGCTCGCCGAGGACTGGGAGATCCTGCGCGGCCCGGTCCTCGAGAGCCTGGAGGCCCACCCCGTGGCGGATGCGGAGTTCGTGCACTGGAAGCTCGCCATGGAGCGCCAGTACCCCTTCGACCTGCGCCCCCTGCGCGCCCTCCTCGGCGCCTCGGCGGCCGGACAGCCGCGGTGATGGGGTGGCCAGGGGTCACGTCGCACTATCCGCTCCGGGCGACATACCTCCGGCCGGAGCCCGGCCGGCCCCTGTGGCGGAATTCGTCGCTGTCCGGGAATCGGCAACGTGAGTAGCCCGGCCCGGAATTCCCTTGACCTGGAGGGGGGCGGGGGAGACTACCGTCCGTGTCCCGGGTTGCACACGACGTCGGCGTCGAAAAGCGGCCGGCCAGACGGCCGGCGTAGATGCACGATGGACCACCAAGGAGAGGGTCGGACGTTGACGAGGTTCCGGTCGGGAAAGCCGAGCGTGACCTCCCCGAGTAGGGCCGCCGGATGTCGGCTGTCTTGCGAGGTTGGGAGAAATGCCCGGACAGCGGATGGTTGCGTCGGCGCCCAGCATGACCTGGCCGTCCTCGGGGGGCGCGTCGCCGGCGGAGGTGGGCCTTCCCTCTCGAGCGACTCCTTCCTGCAGCGGACGCCGGCGGTTCCATTTCCCATGCTAGGCGGCCTGCCGGCCCCAGCCGATCTCCCGCTCCGCGAGGGTTGCCGTCGCCCTCCCTGGGAAGCGGTGGGATCCCCGGGCACGCCCGAGCTGCTCAACCATCCGGCCAGTCGCCGGCATCGAACGTAGACAAGGAGAACCTGCGATGACCTTCCTGTGGGGAGCTTCCATCATCCCTTTCCTCGTTCTGGCCACTTCCCTTCACGCTGCCGAAGCCGTGACCTTCCAGAACGCGCGCTACCTGACGGATAGCGGCGAGCTCTACCCGCTCACGGGCCCCGACGACGTCCCCGGTGAGCAACCTGGCCTGCTGATCGCCGAGTTTCCGTATCAAGCGACGGGCCCCGGTCCGATCTACCCCGCTCCTCTCCTGTCCCTCACCTGGACGGTCAGCGGTACGAATACGCAGTACATCAGCGCCTTCGTGGCCCCGGGGTGGCACGATCCCGCTCTTAACGGTCCATTCTGGGCGGCCTTCACGAGCTTCAACCCGTTCACGGGCGCGGGACAGGTCCAAGTCCGGGTGCCTTTCGGGAAGGCAGCCGACAACGGTCAGAGATTCGCCCTGCTTCCCGAGGACAGTGCTCTCGTGACCATTGCCGTGGGGAATGCCGGGAATCTGGCGCTCGACGCATCCGGGCAACCGGTGAACGTGACGCACACTGGAGCCCTTGCGCCGGTCGTTTCCTACCCCGACACTTGGATCGACTTCTACACCCCGGGGATCGGTCCGGGCGCATCCGGCACCGGGATGATCTACTCCCGCGTCTCCTCCCAGACGGAACGCTCGTATCTCTTGATTGCATCTCCCCCTGGAATGGTGGAGGTCGAGACGAATGAGTTCCTGAGCACGACGGATGGCCAGGTGTTCCTCGTGCAGATGCCCGCCGGCCTCCTTGCAGCGGCATTCGACGCCCGCGCCCTCCAACCGGGGCAGTTCACTTTCCAGATGACGGAGCTGGACGGCACCCCCCTCGCGACCAGTCAGGTCTGCGAGACGGTCGATGGGCACTCCATCCCGGAATCGGAAGCCTACGATGCGTTCGGTTTCCCCAAGCATCCGGGAATGACGGTTCACGTGCTCATCCCGGAAGGTCAAGGTCCGGAGGGAGACCCTTTCGACTACCCGCTGGAGACGAACTGGTTCAACAGCAAGTGCTATCCTGCGCGTCCCTCCACCAGCTATCCCTACATGAGATCGCAGTGCAGCGAGTGCAGTAACGACCCTCAACCCCCCGCCGAGTGCGATGCGGACACCATGATGGTCTACTTCAAGCCGGCCTCCTGCGCGTGGACCGCCTCGTCCAGCTCGAGCTGCTTCTACATCGGCTACACCACCTTCAGTGTGCCGACGTATGACATGGAGGGTGCGATCTACGAGCAGCCCCTGGGCTGTCCGGAATGGGAGATGGATGGCGATGGGGAGCTGCACAAGGGCTTCTGGGGCCTGCTGTTCTCCGGTGGTACGAGGATCCAGACCTACAAGATGTGCTGCTGGTTGAAGCGGAACAAGTCTCGAACGCAAGAGGTCTGCGTAAAGCAGTGCAGCGACCAGCCAAGATGATCTCCCCTGGAAGAAGGCGCGCGAGCTTCAATGCCGCGGCGGGGTCGGGCGATGACGTGGCTCCATCTGGCGCCATCGAGACAGATCCCGGCTCTCGAACGGGCCGCGGAACCCGTCGCGGACCGGCGAAGGAGGTGGCCTTGCGTGTGGCCGCGGTCGGCCTGTGGATCAGCTTGGTCCTATCCCTGCTCCCCTCGCGTGGCGTGGCCGGCATGCCGTCGCGTCAGGACCGGGAAGAGCCGGAAGAGGCGGTCTGGCATGAGCTGATGGTGGAGGGGGAGTACATCATCGAGGGCAGGGAATCGTTTTGGATGCCGCCGGCGGAGGCCCGGCGACGATCCGAAGCGTACATGCGCGATCTCAGCCACGCGCTGTTCGGCTCGTCCGACCCGTACCTCAGGCGACAAGCGCCCCTCACGGAGCAGTTCCTTTCCAAGAGGGAATTCCGCGCCCTCGTGCTTTCGAAAGTGCGGAAGCAGGAGCAATGGGAGGGTTCGGAAGTCCTCTTGATACGATGGCCTGACTGGTCGCTGAGGAAGACGGTCCGTTCCCCGGAGACGGGGAACACCACGTGCACGATAACTACCCATGGGCCGCAAGGACGAACCGGGGCGCAGTACTTCAACGGCAACCTCGTCTCTCAACATCGAGCTCACGTCGACGGACCGGCCGACAACGCCGAAGGCTATCTTTGGCAGTACTTGGAGCTCCGGCGAATCCTGGGGAAGCTGTCTCCGCCCATCCTCCAGGAGATGGACCAGGGTACGATACCGGACTCGGTGGTCGAGCAGGATCTTCGGGGGAGGATGCTGTACGAGCTCCTCCAGGACATGCTGCTGCCCACGGGTCTGAGCGGGTATCCCGGCCGTGTCGTCATTCGAGGCGAGGGGAAGACGAGGCCGAGCCTTCTGACCCTTCTGTGGTACGACAGCGAAGGAGGGCTGGTCCACCGGGACACGATGTCTTGGAGGTCCCAGGTCCCTCTGCCAGACCTCAAGCGGGAGGACCTGCTGCCGGGCACGGATTTCGTCGCGTATGCGGTCGAGGATGACGTGCTCCAGATCCGCGAGACGGTTGCCGACGATTCGTTCACCTGGGAGCCGGTGCCCGGATTCCCCATCACGGATGATCGGTTCGGGGGACCGATCCAGTACCACGCCAGCGCGACGGGAGCTCTGCCGGACGATGTCGAGCTGCGGGCTCATCTCGAGGGCGCGCTGGTGGATCATGAGCTAGTCCCGGAGGTGGCCATGCGGGTACCGGTGGAGGAAGGCGCTCCGGAGGCGGCGGCCCCGGCGCCGCCTGGAGAGGATTCGCCGGCCGCGGCCGAGGACGGGGCCCGGCCGGCGCCGCGGCCGGATGCCCTCGAGGTCGCCCTGCGCTGGCGGGTCCTTTCGCCCCTGGCGGTGGGGGCGGCGGCAAGCATGGTCCTCGTTCTGCGGAGGAAGGGCCTCCTCCGGGGGCGGCGGAACCCATGAGCGGCGGGCGGATCCTCCTGCCCCTGGCCATCGGGCTCCTGGTCTCGGCGGCGCAGTTCGGCCATGCAGTGCTCCGGGGCGGGGCCGCGGACCGAGCTCCGGGTCCCCGCCCCGACCTTCGCCTCGAGCCGCCGGTCGTGGCCCTCGGGGAAGCTCCCGTAGGAACGACAGTGACCTTTCGCGTGGAGATCGTCAACGACCGGGAGGAAGAGATGTCGATCCTGCAGATGGACTCCGATTGCTCCTGTGTCGGGTTGGAGCCCGAGCGATTCGTGGTGCCGCCCCGAGGGCGGGTGGCGCTCCGCGGTCGCAAGACGGTTCTCCGGCCCGGAACGCAGGAATCCCGCGTGGATGTGGTCGTGGCGGATCGCTCCCGCCAGCACCGGCTGTCGGCCCGGGTGCAGGTCGAGGGCGCATCGGGACTGGCCTTCGCGGAGCGCACGTGCTTCGTGGGCACCTTTGCGGGGAGCGAGGCGATCATCGGCCTGTCCTTGCCCATTCGGCTGATCGGCGAGGAGAGTAGCGCCACCAACCTGCGCGCCCTCGTGAGCGGGGATCTGGAGGGAAGGGCTTCCGTATCGATGGAGAACGGAGAGGACTCGGGCGAGGTCCAGGTCGTCCTCCGCCCCGCGGATCCCCGGCGTGTGGGCAGCCTCGAGGCGGAGCTGGCCGTCACGGGCGACGGGGGATCGCCCCGGGGGAGCATTCGTCTGCTGGCAGATTCCGTGCCGAGCGGGCTGGAGGAAGGTACGCCGTGGCCCAGCACGAGACGGGTGCTGCGGGAGGGGGAGCCGAACCCGGACCGGATCGTGTTGCCGGGACTGTCCAAGGGGCCCGTGCGAGTGCTTTCGGGAGAGGAATGGCTGGGTTCGTTCCTCGAGCTTCGCGAGGAGGAGGGCCTGGTCGTCGAGCTGGCCCCGGAGCGCCTGGCGGGAAGGTGGGCCGAGCTCCGGACGGGCATGCGCACGCGCCTGGAGATCGAGTGCGGGGACTACGTCCTCCAGCTCGTGTACCTTTTCCCGTAGACCGCGATCCGGGCCCGCGCGCCCCGCGCGGATCGCCGCCCACATCCTTGATCGGTTCCCTGCCGTCCGGGATGCTCTCTCCGATGGATCTCCTGCCCCCGAGCGCCGCGGACGCGGCGGTGGCCCCTGCCGCTCCCTCGCCCGCGGCGGAGGTGCCCCCGGCGGACCTCGCCGCGGCGGGGGAGGATCCCGCGCCCGGCGCTCCCGCCCCCGAGCCGCCGGCGACCGGACCCGGGGAAGCCCTTTCGGACGACGAGCTCGCCCAGGAGGCGGCGGCGCTGCTCTTCGCCTCCTCCGAGCCGCTCCGCGTCTCCCGCCTCGTCGAGCTCCTCGGCCGCCCCGATCCCCGGCGCGTGCGGACGATCCTCGAGGCGCTCGCCGCGCGCCTCGCCGCGAGCGGCCTGCCGGTCGCGCTGCGCTCGATCGCCGGCGGCTGGCGGCTCCTGACCGATCCGGCCCTCGGGGACGTGGTCGCGCGCCTCCAGGCGGGGCGCAAGCCCGAGCGGATCAGCGGCGCGGCCCTGGAGACCCTGGCCATCGTGGCGTACCGCCAGCCGGTGACGAAAGCCGAGGTGGAGGCGATCCGCGGCGTCCAATCGGGCCCCCTCCTGCGAACCCTGGTGGATCGCCGCCTCCTGCGCGTCACCGGGCGAGCCGACGTGCCCGGCTCCCCCCTGCTCTATGGCACGACCCGCGAGTTCCTGGAGCGCTTCGGTCTCGACCGCCTCGAGGACCTGCCCCGGGACGGCGAGTTGACCCAGAACTGAGAGGCTGAGCAGAAACCGATGAACCGGCCTCTTCGGTGCCTTCTGGCGCATCGCCTGACGGCGCTGCCGCCCGCAAGGGGCGGAAAGGAACGGAAGGGCCGGTAGGAGGGAAGCGGCAGCCGGGACCCCGGGGGGCCCGGCGCAGCCACCCTTGCGCCTCGCGCTCGCCGGGCCGTACACTCCGCCCCCTTTTCCTGGACCGAATCGAGGCCGCGAACCACCCCGATGTCGAGCAAGTCCCGCAAGCATTCCGCCTCCTCCGGCGCCCCGAAGGGTCCCTCCGGCCCCGGATCCGGGGCTCCGAGCGGCGGCGGCGGAGCCGCCCCGCCGGCGCGCAGCATCGGGGGGGTGGACATCCCCGATCAGTATCTGCACGTCCCCCGGCGCACGAGCGCGCTGCGGTTCGTCCTGATGATCGCGCTCGTGGTCGTGCTGCTGATCATCTTCATCATCCCCGGCGCCATCTTCAACGTGTTCGGGCGGGAGGAGTCGAAGGTCGACGTCTTCGCGCGGTGGAACCGGCCGGGCCACGAGCAGGTGGAGATCTCGAGCTTCGAGTTCACCAATGCGCAGCGCCGCTACGCGCTCCTCTTCCAGCCCCCGCCGGCGCGCCAGGGCCAAGCCGTCTTTCTCAGCCCGGGTCAGGCCCTGGGGCTCCAGCTCGGCGTCCTGGAGCCCGATCGGGTCGGTATCAACGCCGACCTCTCCTACGAGGACGTCGCCCGACTGCTCGTGCTCGAGACTCTCGCCGCGGACGCGGGGATCGTCATCACCGACAAGGACGTCTACGAGCACCTCATCGAGTACGTCGGCATGTACGGCTCGAAGGAGGCCTACCGCCAGAGCGTCACCCGCCTCGGGGGAGAGATGGCCTTCCAGGAGGCCCTGCGCGCGGCCCTCGCCGTCCAGCGCTACCTCCTGATCCTGGGCGAGGCGGCGACCGCCCTGCCCGATCCCCGGGGCGTGGAAGAGGCCTGGGAGCGCGACCACGTCGAGACGAGCTACGACTTCGTGGAGATCGAGATCGCCTCCCTCGCGGAGGAGGTGCGGCCCGCGGTCCCCGACGACGCGGGGCTGCAAGCGTGGTTCGACGGCCTCGAGGACCTCGAGAAGAACCGCTACCTCGAACCGGAGCGCCGGCGCGTCGAGTTCGTCTTCTACCGGGATCCGGAGACCACCCCGGCCACGGGCCTCCTCGAGAAGTTCCCCGCGCCGGCGGAGGCCGTGGCCACGGACCGGACGCGCGAATACTACGCCAAGGTCTTCTTCGATCGCTTCCCTCGGCCGGTCGGGGAGGAGGGCGCGCCCGAGGAGCCTCCCCGGGAAGGGGCGGCCGCCTCGTATTTCACGCAGGAGGAGGTGGCGGAGCGCTGCACCATCGAGGCGCCGATCTACTTCGCCCTGGAGCGCTGGCTGCGCGACCTAGAGCGGCGCCGGAACGAGGGCGAGACGATCGACCTCGCCGCCGAGGCGGCGGCCCTCGACCTCGCCCACGAGGCCCTCCCGGAACCCCTCGATCTGGCGGCGCTCACCTCCCGCGAGGGCCTGGGCGGAGGCAAGGCGGCTAGCGAGGCCTTCGCCTCCACGGCCGGCGATTTCGGCTCTTCCGTCGTCGCTCGCCCCGACTCCCTCCTCCTCCTGCGCGCAAGCGAGGTGATCGCGCCCGCGATCCCGCCGCTCGCCGCCATCCACGAGCGTGTGGTCGACCAGTGGATCGCCAAGGAATCGGAGGCCCGGGCCGTCGCCCGCCTCACGGCGATCCGGGACGGCTTCCCGGAGCTCGTCCTCGCCGAGGGCGAGGAAGACGAGAACGCCGCGTACCGGGATCCGAAGGCCGGCCCGCGCCGGCGGGCCGAAGCCGAGGCCTTCCGCGCCGCCGCGGAGGCCGCCGGCTACGAGGTGCGCCACCGGGACTGGCTTGACCGCATGGGTCGCCCCGACGCCGATCCCGATCGCGAGCTCCCGGCCCACCGCTTCCTCACGGGCTTCATCGAGCCCACCCGTCCCGCCGCCGGCGAGGTGCCGCCCGTGGAGGTGGACGGCGCCGCGGAGCACGCCTACCTCGTGCGCCTGGCCGGCACCCGCCAGGTGCCGATCGACCGCATGTCGCCCCGGGACTACGAGCGCTACCGGGACCAGACCCAGCGGCCGGCGGCCACGGCCCGGTTCATGCAAGCGGTGGACGTCGCGTACCTGCGCCAACAGTACGGCCTCTGGCTCTTCACCGACGACCTCCCCGTCAAGCAGGGGGCGGAGGACGCCGGCGCGAGCCCGGCCGAGAAGCCCGCGCAGGATTGAGCCCTACGCGCCGGGCTTGCGGGCGATCGCCAGGATCGAATGGCCGGCCGGCCAGTCGAAGCGCCGGCTGAGCGGGAGCTCGGCGGCGAAGATCCCGTAGAGCAGGTGGTGGACGAAGGAGGGGATCGGCCAGCTCAGGTTCGTGTGCGTCGCTCTCGCGCGGCGGGGAAGGAGCGCCTCGCCGAGCTTGATCAGGAGGACCGCGGGCAGGATCGCCGGGAAGAGGAAGACGTTCGTGTGGGTGTTGCGCTCCACCGCCAGCCCCGCCTGGCGGAAGACCTCGCGGAGCATGCCGCGTGTATAGCGGCGCTCGTGGCGGGCGATGCGGTCGTTGTTCGCGTACAGGAAGCCGTAGGCGGGGACGCTCACGAGGGACCGGCCGCCGGGCCGCAGCACGCGCGCCACCTCGCGTATGGCGCGGCGATCGTCGGGGATGTGCTCGAGGGCGTCGAACAGGCAGACGAGGTCGAAGCTCGCCTCGGCATAGGGGAGCGCGTATCCGCTCGAGACGACGCCGCCGGGAAAGCCGCGGTCGCGGCAGTGGCGGAGGCTCTCGAGGTCGACGTCCGAGGGATAGACCGCCCTCCCGAGCGCCGCGAGCCCAGGCAGGAAGCCGCCGCTGCCGCAACCGAGGTCGAGCACGCGCGCCGGCCGCTCCCCGGCGAGCGCGTGGCGCAGGAGTCCGAGGTAGACCGTCCGGCGCCCGCGGAACCACCAGTGGCTGCGCTCCAGCTCGAGGAACTGGCGGTAGGCGGTGGGCTCCATCAGCGGGGACGAGCGACGACGATCATCTCGTCGAAGACGTTGATGTACACGGCCACGCCGCCGAGGAGCCGCAAGGGCGAGAGCAGCCAGGCGGCGAGCGGGTGGAGACGGTGCGCCCGCTCGGCGATGAAGTCCATCGCCACGTACTTGCCCCCGCGCCAGGGCCGGTTCTCCAGCACCGCGAAGCCCGCCCGATCGAGCGCGTGGGCCAGCGTCGCGGGCGAGAAGTGGAAGAGGTGCTCCGCGTGCTTGTAATGGTGCCAGCGCCGGCCCAGCAGCCGGGCGGTGGGGCTCGCCACGTTCTGGGTCTCGAGGAGGAGCTTGCCTCCCGGGGCGAGGACGCGGCGTGCCTCGCGCATCGCGGCCAGGGGATCGGGGATGTGCTCGATGACATCCCACATCGTGACGAGGTCGAAGCTCTCCGCCGGGAGCTCCACCTCGCCGAGACAGCCGTGGCGCACGCGGTCCGGCCCGAGGCGCGCGACCGCCCCCGGGAGGATGGCGGCGGAGGGCTCGAGCCCCAGGACCTCCCAGCCCTCCTCGCGCATCACCTGGAGGAAGTACCCCGCCGCGCATCCCACGTCGAGCACGCGCCCCGGGCGCGGGAAGTGCCGCCGGATCACGGGCCGCCGGCGGCGGTACGTCCGGAGGTAGAGCGGCGCCGCGGCCCGGTAGTCGGTGTAGCCCCGGGCGCTCGCCGAGGGGGACGACCAGTAGTCCTCGCCGTACACGCGCTCCAGGAGCGAGGCGTCCGTGAGGCGGGGAGTCACGTACGTGAGCCCGCAGCGGGCGCACGTCACGACCGCGAACGGCTCCTCGCGGAACTTGGTGCGGCGCTCCGCGCTGCCGCAGAGGGCGCAGCCGACGTGGTCCCAGGCGTCCGCGGGGAGGGAATCCGGGAGCCCGGGCAGCGCGGTCACCCGAAGTACTCCTTGCCGGCGGCCACCTCGTCCGCGCGCCGGTCCGTACCCTGCGCGATGGTCCCGGCGATCCGCCGGCCCATGGCGATCGAGTGATCCATGTTGTTGTAGCGGTACAGACCCTGCCGGCCCGTCGTGTGCAGGTTGGTCAACTGCTTCGCCGCCCGCTTGAGGACCTCGAGGTTGTCCTTGTACGTCAGGTCGTACACGGGGTAGGCGTAGCGAAGGCGGTGCATATCGAGGCCGCGGCACTTGCCCGGCCCGATCAGCCCGACGGTGATGAGGTCGCGCTCCGCGATCCTCGCCGCCTCGTCCAGGGTGAGGTTCCAGTGTTCGTCGCCCATCCGGCACGTGATCTCGCAGCAGACGACGGTCTTGTCCCCCGGGGCGGCGGTGTCGCTGAAGTTCTTGAACTCGGAGATGCGGTGGATCGTCAGGTGCTTCTCGGGCAGGTAGATCCAGTGGTCCGGGGACACCGTGGGCTGGTCCACCTCGAGGTAGACGAAGACCATCGACACGTACTTCAGGTTGGAGATCGCCCGGCGCACCTCGTCGTCGATCGGGGGATCGAGGGCGAACAGGACGGCGGGCAAGGGAATCGTGTTGACGATCTCGTCGAACTCGGTCGAGTGCTCGCGGCCCGCGTGCTTCCACGTGACGCGCCGGGCGACGCCGTTCTCGACCTCGATCCGCGTCACCGGGGAGTCCAGGTGGACCGCCGCGCCCATCGCCTCCAGCTTCTCCCCGTACTTGCGGCTGATCTGCCCGATGCCGCCGTGAGCGGGATACCAGAACTCGCTGACGAGCGAGCGGACCTCGCCGCCCTTCGGCGGGCGCAGGGTCTTCACGATCGCGTCCCACAGGTTGGCCTGGCTGATCCGCTGGCTCGCCCAGTCGGCGCTGATCTCGGTGCAGGGCATCTTCCAGGCCTTCGACGTGTAGGTGCCGAAGAACATCCGGTAGAGCGTGTTCCCGAACCGTTTCTTCGTCCAGTTCTCGAAGTTGTCGTCGGGGATCTTCTTGAACCACTGCACGATCCGGATCGCGAGATAGTCCCAGAGGGCGTGGAAGAGGAGCCCCTTGGGCATGTTCTGGAGGACGTTCTGGGCCTTGAGCGGGTAGTCGAAGAACCTCCCCTGCATGTAGATCCGCGACATCCGCTCGCGGATCACGACGTCCTTGTCGAGGATCTCGTAGAGGTGCTCGATCAGCTCGGGGTCGCTGCTGTGGAAGCGGTGGGGGCCGCAGTCCAGCGAGAAGTCGCCGACCCGCCAGCTCCGGGCCATGCCGCCGAGCCAGCCCTCCTTCTCGAGCAGCGTGACCCGATGGCCCGCCTTGGCGAGCTCGTAGCCGGTGGCCAGTCCGGCGAGGCCGGCCCCGAGGACGACGACGTGCATGATCGAGGAGGAAGAGGTCGAGCCGCCGCGCCGGGCAACGGCCGGCGCGCGAGGGGGAGCGGGGGCCGGGCGCGGCGGCCGCCGCCCGGTCGACGAGAGAAGCATACCCTCCGCGCGGGCGGGGGTCAGCGACGGGCGGCAGCGCCGTCAGGCGATGCGCCAGAAGGCACCTGAGAGGCCGGTTCATCGGTTTCTGCTCGGCCTCTCAGGCCACGCGGAACGCCACGCGGAAGATGCTTCCGCCGCCGTCCCGGGCGAGGGCCGAGGCCTCCGCGCCGGCGGCGCGCGCGTGCAGATCCACGAGGTGGAGGCCGAGCCCCGTCCCGGTCGTCCGGCGCGTCGTCTCGCTCCCCACCCGATAAAACGCCTCGAAGATCCGGTCGCGCTCGGACGCCGGGAAGCCGGGGCCGCGGTCCGCGACCTCGAGCAGCACGCGATCGCCCTCCCGGTGCGTGCGCACCAGGATCGGCTCCTCTCCCGGCCGGGGCGGAGCGTACTTGCGGGCGTTCTCCACGAGGTTGGTCAGGATCCCGACGATGCCGTCGGGAATCAGCCAAACGAGGGGCAGGTCCGGGGCGAGGTCGAGCTCGACGTCCCCGGGGAACGCGCCGAGCTGCTGCACGCCCGCGTGCGCCCTCTCCACGTGGGCGTTGAGATCGCCGGGCTCGGGCGCGGTGTTGCGCTCCTTGAGCCGGCTCTTTTCGAGCACGTTCTCCACGAGGGTCGAGAGGCGATTCGTCTCGCGCACGATCCGGCCGTAGTACTCCCGCTGCTGCGCCGGATCGGAGGCCCACCCGTCGAGCAGCATCTCCCCGTGCAGGCGGATCGCGGAGAGCGGCGTGCGCAGCTCGTGGGTGACGGCGGCGACGAAGTTCTGCATGCGGTGCGCCTGCTCGAGCTCGAGCTTCACGCTGCGGTAGAGGAGGGAGATCGCGATTACCAGCGTGAGGACGAGCATGAGGGCGACGGCCAGGAACTTCCGCGATTGGCCCGCGAAGCGGGCGCGGATCCGCTCGGGGTCGATCTCCACCTCGAGCTTCCCGAACAGGCGCTCCTCGGGGCTCCGGGCGGAGAAACCGAGGTCGGTGACCGGCAGGAGCTGGGCGAACACGGTGCCGATGTTCTCGAGGGGTCCGGCCACCGGCGCCTCCTTCAACCGCTGATCCTCGGGCAGGACCTGCTGCGCGATCGAGCGAGGCAGGCGGTCGAAGAGCCAGTCGACGTCGAGGATGAAACCCTGGCGCAGGTTGAAGCCCCCGAGGAGCATCGGCTCCAGGCACTCGGCGCCCGCGGGGATCGTCCCTTCCTGGGGCAACAGGATCACGCGCCGCGTGCCGTAGGCGTGGGGCCGGCCCGCCTCGTCGAGGTAGAACTCGAGGCGGAAGGCGGAGGTCTGCACCTGGAGGGTCAGCCCCTCCATCAACGGTCCGCACGCGCGCAGGCATTCCGGATCGTGCTGCCACCCGCGGTGCACGGCGACGTCCCACATGCGGTGGGTGGCCGGAGCGAGCCCGTCGAGCTCCCGCAGGCGCGCCGGCATGCTCTCTTCCTCCTTCGTGGCCCGGTACTCGCGCAGGTAGGTGCGCAGCTCCTCCGCCCGCGCCTCCGCCTCGGGCACGCCGCCGACGAACACGTCCAGCGGCGCTTCGGGGTCGAAGGCGTCGTAGCTGAACCAGCCGAGGATCCCGCGCGCGGGCAGATCGCGCACGAGCGGGGAGTCGCGCAGGGCGAAGGAGTCCCCCTTCACGTCCTCGGCCGAGTACACGGGGGCGTACAGGTGGAATCCGCGCTCGTTCTCGGCCTGCAGGAACTCCTCGACCTTGGTCTTCAGGCCCTCGCGGATGCGGCGCGCGCCGTCCTCGGCATCCTCGGGCACGGTGGCGAGCTCCACCTCGTAGTCGCGCACGAGTTCGCGCCAGTAGAGCCAGCCGAAGACGAGCGTGGGGAGGACGAGCAGGGCTCCGTAGAGCCCGAGGGCGGTGCGATTCGTCTGGGGAGGCAGCACGGCGGACGGGCGGCCGGCGGCGGGCGCAGGCGCGGCTCCCGCCGCGGCCCCCGGGGCTCAAGCGTACCAGCGATACCCTTTGCCGCGCACGGTCTGGATCAGCGAGGGCCTCGCCGGGTCGGGCTCCACCTTGCGGCGCAGGCCGACGATGTGGATGTCGACGGTGCGCGTCTCGACGTTGGCGTTGCGGTAGTGCCAGACGTCGAGCAGCAGGTCCTCGCGGGTGACGACCCGGTCCCGGTGCTGCACCAGGTAGGCGAGGATGTCGCCCTCGCGGGGCGTGAGCGGAATGACCTCCCCCTCCCGATGCACTTCGAGGCGGGAGAGATCGACCTGGATGCCGCCGGGCAGCGAGAGCTGCGGCGGGGGCGCGGTGTCCATCTCCCGCCGGCGGAACTGGGCGTGGACCCGCGCGGCGAGCTCCCGGGGGGAGAAGGGCTTGGCCATGTAGTCGTCCGCGCCGAGCTCGAAGCCCCGCACGACGTCGCTCTCGTCGGCGAGCGCGGTGAGGACGATCACCCGGATGTCCTGCTTCGAGTCCCGGAGCTCGCGCAAGACGTCGAGCCCGCTCATCCCGGGCAGCATGATGTCGAGCACGACCAGGTCGAAGCGGCCGGTCGAGAGCTCCTCGAGGGCCGCCGGCCCGTCCAGGGCCACCTCCGCCTCGTAGCCGGAGTGGATCAGGGCGTCCCGGATGCCCAGGGCGAGGGCCTCTTCGTCCTCGACGACGAGAATGCGTTGCGTCATCAGCGGCGGGGCGTGCCGGGCACGCCCGGGGGTTGGATGTCCAGGGAGGAATCGTCGGCCGGCGGGGGGGCTGGCCTGGGGTGTTAACGTTATTGGCACATAGCTGTTACGCGCCGGCCGGCTCCCCCTGGCCGGGACTGACCGAAACCGTACAAACCCCGACTCCGGCCGGGCAGGTGCGGTCAACCCCGGAGACGCTTGCGGCAGATCGCCCGCAGCATGAGGCCGGCGGTTCGCGCGCTCTGGCGGAGGCCCCGGGAGTGCTTCGAGGCCCCCCCCTGGCGGGCACCGTAGCGGACGGGGACCTCGATCACCCGCAGGCGGCACCGGTAGGCCTCGCAGATCATCTCCGCCGCGAACGCCGGCCCCGCTTCCCGGAGCCCGGGCCGCATCGCCGCCCAGGCGGCCCGGTCCAGGGCCCGCAGGGTGCAGCCGACGTCCGTCAGGCGGGGCTCGTGGGGGAAGAACCACAGGAGCTCGAGGAGCTTGGCCATGGCGATGTTCCCAATGCGCAGGGCGAAGCCCATGTTCCCGGCCTGCTCCACCATCTGGCGGGTCGTGCGGGTGCCGAGCACGAGCTGGGCGTCGTCGAGGTAGTGGAGGAGCTTCCAGGTGTCGGCGGCGCGGAACGAGCCGTCGGCCTCGGTGACGACGGCGATCGCCGCCCCCGCGGCAAAGGCGCGGTCCAGCCCGGTCCGGATCGCCCGCCCGTAGCCGCGCTCCCGCTCCTCCACCACCTCCGCCCCCGCCGCCCGAGCCGCATCCGCGGTGCCGTCCCGCGAGCCGTTGTCGACCACCAGGACCCGGTCGACGGAGGGGTGGCCCGCGAAGTCGCGCACGACGGCGGCGATCGTCCCCTCCTCGTCGAGCGCGGGGACGACGACGGTCACCGGGCGGTCCTGGAACATCGGGCGGGGGCGTGGAGGGGATTCTCCGTCACCGGGCAGCTCTCGCAGCGCGGAGTCGGTTTGCAATGGTGCGTGCCGGCGCGGACGAGGAGCGCATGGAACTCCTCGTAGACCGCCGGCGAAAGGACGAGCCGCGCGGCGAGCCAGCCGCGCACCTCCTCATAGCCCGCGGCGGGGGGGAGGAAACCGTGGCGGGTGAGGACGCGCCGCGTGTAGGCGTCGACGACCGGCGTGCGCCGCCCGGCCGCGTAGCAGAGGATCGAGTCGGCGGTCTCTGGACCCACCCCCCACACCCCGAGCAGGGAGCGGCGCAGGGGGGCGAGCGGCCGCTCGCGCAGGGCGGCGAGCCCGCCGATCGCGAGATACCAGCGGGAGACCGCGTGGAGCTTCCTCGCCTTCGTCCGGAAGTATCCCGAGGGGCGGATCGCCGCCGCGAGCTCGCCCGCGGGGAGAGCGAGGAGCGCGGCCGGGGTGAGCCGGGAGCGGGCGGAGAGCCCCGCCAGGGCCCGCTCCACGTTCCCCCACGCCGTGTTCTGGGTGAGGATCGCCCCCACGATCACCTCGAAGGGCGTCCGTGCCGGCCACCACTCCTGGGGGCCGAAGGCGCGCTGGAGGTCGAGGAAGAGGGTGTTCAGCCGCTCGTCGTGGGCGAAGCGGCGGATCGGGCGGCGGGCGGGCGTGCCCACGAAGGGGCCCCGGGCGCCCTCGTGCGGGGTGGGGAGGAGGCCGGGATCGCCGGGGAGGTCGCGGGTCATGGACCGCTCGCCCTCGTTCAACGGTAGGCGCCCCGGCGCCGCCGCCAGGCGATCACCAGAAGCTCCCGGAGCGATCCGAGGACGGCGCGGCCGAGGCGCACCTTCGTCCCCTCCTCGTGGGCCCAGCGGACCGGGACCTGGGCGAGCCGGAATCCGTGCTCCTGGGCGATCACCACGAGCTCGGCGTCGAAGGCCCACCCGTCCAGGGTCGAGCGGCGGAAGATCGCCTGGGCCGCCTCGCGCCGGAACGCCTTGAAGCCGCAGGTGAAGTCGTGGATCCCCGGGGCGAGGAGGGCGCGGGTCAGCGCGGTGAATCCCTTGCCGAGGGTCTCGCGGATCCACGGCTGGCGGCGGGTGATCCGCGCGCCGGGGGCCCGGCGGTTGCCGATCACGACGTCTGCCCCCGCCTCCAGCGCCGCGAGGAAGCCCTTCATCTCCTCGAGGGGCGTCGAGAGGTCGACGTCCATGAAGAAGATCCGCTCCCCGGCGGCGAGGAGCACGCCCTGCCGCACCGCCGCCCCCTTGCCCCGATTCGCCGGCAGGGCCTCGACCCGGATCCGGGGGTCGCCCGCCGCCCGCCGCCGGAGGATCGCCAGCGACTCGTCCCGCGACCCGTCGTCGACGCAAACGACCTCGAAGGGCTCCCCGAGGCCCTCCAGGAAGGGGAGGAGGAGGTCGAAGGTGTGCTCCAGGGCGAGCGCCTCGTCGTAGACCGGCAGGACGACGCTCAGGGCGGGGGCCCGCATGGGCCGGGATGATAGCGGGGCCGCCCGGGGTTTTTCCCGGAAAGAGGGCAACCAAACGGCGCGGAGGCCGGTCCGGGTGGAGGCCTCCCCGGGGGGGAAGGGCTGGGCGCGCGACCGGGGGGGGTCGCCGGCTCCTCGGGGCTGGCGCGGCGCCGTGCGCGCCCCGGCGGCTGTTGCGGAGAGCATGCCGGCGGCAGAATCCGCCCATGCGCTTCCGGCGCCGCCCGCTCGCCCCCGACCGCGCCCGGCCCGATCTGCCGCGCGGGCGGGAGCTCGCGATCGCGCTCGCGGTGGCGTTCCTCTTCGCGGCCTGGCCGCTGCGCGCGGTGCTCGTCGATCCCGACCGCCTCTGCTTCGGGGTCGACACGGCGACCCACCAGCTCCCTTGGTCGGCGCGCCTTCCCGCGGAGCTCCGGGCGCGCGGGCCGGCGAATCCCGGCCTCTCCGACCAGGGGATCTGCTTCTATCCCTTCTACCGCTGGGTCTCGCGGAGCTGGCGCGGCGGCGATCCGCCGCAGTGGTGTCCCCTGATCTACGCCGGGGCGCCGGGGTTCGGGAACGCGCAGTCGGGGGCGCTGGATCCCCAGGTGCTCGGGCCGATCCTCCTCGAGGCGCTCGCCGGCGAGCGGGCCTTCGATTGGGGCCTGGGCCTCGCGGCCGTGCTGCGCGTCGCCTTGGCCCTCGCCGGGGCCTACGCGCTCGCCCG
>JBFMCU010000132.1:0-30006 GCA_040754415.1 Planctomycetota bacterium | reverse complement strand
AGGTTAGGGGCTGATGTCCGCCAACCGTTCCGAGAAACCGCGCTGGACGCTTGCCCCCCCCCCCTCCGGCCGTGGCAGTGTGACGCCGAACCCGAGGGGCTCCCGCGATGGCGGGAGTCCAATCGGCTCTGACCACAAGGTACTTCTCACGGAGGGAGTTCATGAATTGAAATGAACCCGGGGTACCCATTCTACGGCCTGTGCATGGAGATGTTCCCCTGCACCCCCCATGTGACGATCAAGGTGGACCTGATCGACGATACGGTCATCGCCGCGGACTGGACGGTCATCTGCAGTGGCACAATCTGCAACCAAGGGCACCCCAATGGTGCAGTGGAAGGACACGGGGACTGCACACTGGTCCTGTTCCAGGACTATCTGGCGGTCTCATGCGGCACGAGCTGCACCATCGACGCCAACTACCGAGTGAAAGGATCGTTCACCACGCTCATCCCGCCCGATTTCCCGAAGCTCCTCCTCCAAAGGACGGCAAGCGTGGACGGAGGGCTTTCTTGTGCCTCCTGCGAGAACTGACGGGATATCGGCACACACAATGGCTCCCTAGAACGCTGAACCATCCTCTGCCGGTGATATCGTCATGCGACGTGCTTTCGTCGTCTCGGTCTCGGCGCTCTCCGGAGGACTGGTGTGCTTCCTTCTTCTCAGTCGGGGCAAATCTCAACAAGAGGGCATCCCGCCTCCGGCGAGATGGGTAGACTCGACTCCACGCAGCTCCGCGCCACTGGTGGACCACCGCGGGCAGGAGAACAGCCGGGGAATCCTCGGTGATTCCGAGGGGTATTCCCCACCCCCGGAACCGCTGCTCATCGATGATCTGCTGCTGAATCCGCTCGCCGCTCGCAAGGCGCTGCTTGGAAGACGCATCAAAAGAGGGCAGATCGATGACGAGACCTTCGATCGCCTTCAAGACATAGCGGCGAAGGCTGGACTGGCCGCACTAGACGAGGGGCAACGCTCGGCCTTCCTAGAGAAGTTCAGCACGATCGCCCCGCTGTCCACCGTAGTGAGGGATGCGGGAGAGCTCGGGCAGTACGATCTCGACATGCTCGCTTCGATCGACGATGCCTACCGATCGACCCTGGAGGATGCCGCAAGACGAGCCGTCCAAGCCTTCGACAGCAGCCTCTCGGAGGCTTGGGACGCCGGCGAATACCTCTCGTGGCGCGTCGGCGATACCACTCCCCCGACACCTGCGGGGCCAAGTGCGGGAGTCGTTTCGCTGTGTTCCACCACCTGCATTCAGGACCGCATGTACCGCCTGGAGTACGATTCGGTCTTTCACCCCGCCGTAGAGGCTGCGTTCCAGGGGCTACGGGACATCCAAGAGGCGATTGCGACCGAGAAGAAGAGGTACCTCGCCAGCAGATAGACGCCAGCGGAGTTCAGCGACTGCGGTCGGGATCTGCCGCGGAGCGGCCGCACTGCCACGGCGCTCCTGACGCTCGGCAACGTGGCGGAGTGAGGCCGCGGAGCGGCCAGGGGTTCCACTCTCATGCGAGGTGACGCGCCGGCGGGACGATCGATCGTCCCCGGCGCGCGAGCATATCGTACACCTTCCCGAGCAGGGAGGCCATGGAGAAGCGCTTGGCGAGGAGGGCCGGACTGCCGTCCTGCCCATGGTCGCGGGCGAGAATATCGGCGGCGTAGCCGGTGACGAAGAGGACCTCGGCGCAGGAACCAGGGACTCGTTGGCGCTCATGCGCGGTGGCCCGCCGGCGCCGGATGCCCCGCGACCCGCGGCAGGAAGACCTGGACCGTCGTGCCCTGGCCGGGTGCGCTCTGGATCGCGACGTTCCCGCCGCTCTGCTCGACGATGCCGTGGACGGTGGACAGCCCGAGCCCCGTGCCCTTGCCGGGCGCCTTCGTGGTGAAGAAGGGCTCGAAGACGCGGGAGAGGGTCGCCTCGTCCATCCCCTCGCCGGTGTCGCGCACGGTCAGGACCACCGGGGCGACCGGCGCCGGCCCGTCCGCCGCCGGCCCGTTTCTCTCCTCGCTTTCCGCGTTCGCCGTCTCGATCGTCACCGCGCCGCCCCCCGGCATGGCGTCCCGGGCGTTCAGGACCAGGTTCACGACGACCTGCTCGATCTGCCCGGGATCGGCGCGCACGCAGCCGAGATCCGCCGCGGGGCGGAGGACGAGGTCGATGTTCTCGCCGAGGAGCCGGCGCAGCATGCCGGTCAGCCCCTCGACGACGCGGTTCAAGTCGAGGATCCGGGGCTGGAAGACCTGGCGGCGGCCGAAGGCGAGGAGCTGGCGCGTCAGAGCCGCGGCGCGCTCGCCGCCCTGGCGGATCTGCGCCACGTCGGCGGCCAGCGGATCGCCCGGGGCGAGCTGCTTGCCGATCAGGTCGCAGGTCCCCAGGATGGCCGCGAGCACGTTGCTGAAGTCGTGGGCCACGCCGCCCGCCAGGCGCCCCAGGGCTTCCAGCTTCTGCGCCCGGCGCACCCGGTCCTCGGCCGCGGCCAGGGCGGCGGCGGCCCGGCTGCGCTCCGCCTCGATCGCCATTCCGTGCCGGGCGAAGGCGATGTCGTCGGCGATCTCCTGCAGGAGGTCTTGCTCCTCGGGATCGGTCTCTACGCCCTCCGGCCGGCGGACCGCCAGGGATCCGTAGACCTCGTCTCCCCGCGCGAGCCGGACCGTGAGCGCGCCGGATTCCGCGCCGGACGGCCACGGATCCCCCGCCTCCGCCCGCGCCGCGACGGCACCCTCCGCTCCCTCCGTCAGGGTGATCCGGGCCGAGGAGAATCCCCGGGTCTCGACGAGGAGCGCGCAGGCGGTCCGGATCAGGCGCTCGGGGTCCTTCTCGCGCGTGATGAGCTGGTTGACCTTGCGGATCCCGCGCAGAGCCGGGCGACGCGCGCCTCGGCGCGCTTGCGATCCGTGATCTCCACCGAGAGCACGAACACGCCCTCCGGCACCGGCTCGATGCGGAGATCGAACCATCCCTTCGATCCGCCCGGGAACGTGAACTCGTTCTCCAGCCGATGGGAGGTGCGCTCCTCCATGCTCCGCCGCAGGACGGCGAACATCGCCGTGTCCTCGATCCCGGGATAGACCTCGGACATCCGGCGGCCGAGGAGCTCCTCCCGGGTCCGGCGGCCGTGCCGCAGCACCGCGTCGTTGACGTACACGTACCGCCAGGCGAAGTCGATGATCTGACAGCCCTCGAGGAGGTTGTCGAGCACGCTGCGGGGCGGGCTCTCCGCGGCGGGCGCCGGGGATCCCGAGGAATGGACCCGCCCGCGCGCTGCCGCGCGTCTCCGCCGGTGGTTCGATTCTCCCTTGCTGGGCATGCGGCTTTCTCCCCCTTGCCGGGACCTCCCCCGGGGCTCCCTCCCATCGGCACGGGGGGGAGACCCCTTGAGACCGCTCCCCGGCCGGCGGTCCGCCGGCCCCCCGGCGGCTCCCCGCCGGGCGGGGAAGGCGTCCCGTCACTCCCGGAGCGCCACCTCCGCCCGCCAGGCCGCGTCGGCGAGGCGGATCAGGGTGGCGAGGTTGTCGCGGAGCCCGACGTCGGCGAAGGCCGGCGTCGCCGCCTGGCCGTCCCAGTCGTGCAGGAAGAGCCAGTCCGCATACTCGAGGCCGAGGTCGCGCGTGCGGTCGAAGAAGACGGCCACGAAGTCGGCCTGGTCGATCTCGCCGCCCGGATAGGGGAAGTGGGGCGCCGCGAGCCAGCCGAGCTCGGTGAAGACGACCGGGCCGCTCCAGTGGCTCGCGATCTCGTCGTAGTAGGCGGCCGGGATCGCGCCGGGGGTCGAGTGCTCGAAGTAGGGGTAGGTCGTGAAGCCCACCGCGTCGATCCGACCGCTCGCGACGTGGTCGTCGAGGGGCGTCCAGTCGGGCGGGTCGGTCCAGCCGTTCGTGGCGAGCCCCAGACCCTTCATGTGCTCGAGCTGAAAGGTCGTGAACACCATCGTCGCCGGGCTCACGGCCTTGACGGCGTCGTAGCAGGCCGCGAACTCGGAGAGCCAGGCCGTCCACTCGGCGGCGGAGTGCCGCAGGTAGTAGGTGTTCGTCTCGTTGCCCAGGAAGAGGTAGGGAGGCTGGTGGAGCGCCGCGAACGCCGTCACCATCCCCCGGAACTCGTCGCGCGTCTCCTGGTTCGACCAGGAGTCGTTGGCGGGCTCCGAGTCGCTCGTCAGGTCGGGATCGCCGTCGCCGTCCGCCCATCCGAACCCGATGGCCGGGGTGAAGGGATGGTCCGCGGCGAGCGTCGCCCCGAGCGAGGCGAGGTCCGGGATCTCACCGTCGTGCTCGCCCGGATCGCGCCAGCTCGTGTGGAAGGAGATGACCCGACCCCAGGGGGCATGGTTGGCGACGTGGTCCAGGAAGTCGGCGTCGCTGCCGCTCTCCGTGTGGCCGCGCCAGGAGAGAGCCGTGCCGAGGGAGAGACCCTGGTTCACGCGTAGCGTCCAGTCCTGGGCGGCGGTGCGTTCGCCGTCGGTGGCGGAGAGCTCGACGGCGTGCGACCCGAGGTCCGCGTAGGCCGGCGTCCATTCGACGAGCCCGTCCGCGGATACGGTCATGCCGGGCGGAGCGACGAGGAGCTCGTACTCGACCGGTCCGCCGGCGTGGCGGACCTCGACCGGATAGGAGTAGCGCGTCCGGATCGTGGCGAGCCCCGGCGGATCGCTCGCGATCCCGAACGATCCGCCGCCGCCCCCGGTGCAGGCGCCGGCGAGGGCGAGCGCCGGGAGGAGGAAGAAGCGGCCGAACGGCCCGGGGGTGGGCGCAGGCATCGTGCTGTACACCGGACCGCAGCGCATTGTATGCGGCGCCCCGGCTCCCCAGGTCGCCGCTCACGGGAGGTGAGGAGTGGGAGGGTCGGCGCGGGAGGATCGCGGGCTCGGGAGCGAGCGGCGATTCCGCTATCCTCTCGTCCTTCGCTTCCGAGCCGTCCGGGGCGCGCGGACGCTGCCGGCCGGCTTCCGGGAGAGGACCAGACGATGGGCGCCGCACTCCTCCTGATTCGCGCCGCCGGGCCGGCGAGCGGACGGTCGCTCGGGCTCCCGGGGCCGCTCCTCCACGGGATCCTGCTCGGGGCGGCCCTCGCCGCGTTCGCCTGGATCCTCGCCCGGCGGGTCGCGGTGCTGCGGAAAGGGGCGGCGGACCCGCGCCTGGACCGGATCGCGGAGCGCTTGCGGAACCTACTCGTCATCGGATTCGGGCAGTCGCGCCAGCCGCGCTATCCGGTGGCGGGGATCCTCCACATCCTGATCTTCGCCGGGTTCCTCGTGCTTCTCCTGCGCTCGCTGACTCTGCTCGGCGAGGGGTTCGTCGCCGGGTTTGCGCTGCCGGGGCTCGGCGGACCGGCCGGCGAGGTCTACGCGGCGATCAAGGACTGGACGGCGCTGGTCGTCCTCGCCTGCTGCGCGGCGGCGGCGTGGCGGCGGCTCGTCGTCCGGCCGGCGCGCTACCACGACCGCTTCGCGGTGCGCTCCCACGGCGGCGAGGCGTACGTCATCCTCGGGCTCATCGCGACCCTCATGGTGGCCGACGCCGTCTACGAGGGGAGCGCGCTCGCGGCGGCGGGGGAGAGGACGTGGGGCCTGCCGCTCGCCTCGGCCGCCGCCCGCGCGCTCGACGGGCTCTCCCCCGGCCTTCTCCGCCGCGCCGGCACCGCCGCGTTCTGGCTCCACAACCTCGCCCTCTGCTTCTTTGGCTGCTACCTGCCGGTCTCCAAGCACTTCCACGTCCTTTCGGCCCTGCCGAACGTGTTCCTCGCCAAGCTCCCTCCGCACGGGAGGATCAAGCCCCCCCGGCACGGGACGAAGCCCGGGGCCGCGGCGGAGGAGATCGGCGTCCGGAGGCTCGCGGACTTCACCTGGAAGCACCTCCTCGACTTCTTCAGTTGCACGGATTGCGGGCGCTGCTCCGACGTCTGCCCCGCCTACGCGACCGGCACGCCCCTCTCGCCGCGCATGATCAGCATCAAGTGCCGCGACGAGGCCTACGCCGCGAATCCCGTGTTCGGCCGGCCTCCCGCGGGCGAGCGGCCGGCCCTCGTGGGCGCGATCGTGACCGACGCGGAGCTGTGGGCGTGCACCACCTGCCGGGCCTGCGAGGACGTCTGTCCGGTGACAATCGAGTACGTCGACAAGATCGTCGACATGCGCCGCCATCTCGTCGACGAAGGGCGCGTCCCGGCGACGATGCAGAAGGCCCTCGCGAGCATCGAGAAGCGCGGCAATCCCTACGGCAAGCTGGGGAAGAAGCGCGGCGAGTGGGTGGCGGACGCCACCGGCGCCGAATGCGGCGTGCGCGTTCTCGCACGCGGCGGCGCCGCCGACCTCTGCTACTTCACCGACAGCGCGACCGCCTACGATCCCCGCCTCCAGGCGATCGGCCGGGCCTTCGGGCGGCTCCTCGCGACGGCCGGTGCCGATTGCGGCACCCTGGGGCCGGACGAGGTCGATTCCGGCCACGAGGCGCGGCGGGTCGGCGAGGAAGGGCTCTTCGAGGTGCTGCGGGAGCGCAACACGGCGGCGCTGGGCGAGCGCCCGGTCGGGCGGATCGTCACCAACGATCCCCACGCGATGAACGCCCTCGCCCACGACTACGAGGGCCTCGAGACGCCGGTCGCCCACCATTCCGAGGTCCTGGCCGAGCTCCTGGCGGCCGGCCGGCTGACCCCGGGGGCGATCGCCGACGGCCGCACCTACACCTTCCACGACCCGTGCTACCTCGGCCGGCACAATGGAGTCTATGATGCGCCCCGCCAAGTGCTGGCGGCGATCCCCGGGCTGCGGATGGTCGAGATGGCGGCCGCCCGGAACCGGAGCTTCTGCTGCGGCGGCGGCTCGCTCTATCTGTTCCACGAAGGCGAAGCGGAGCGGCGGATGGGAGAGGTTCGTCTGGACATGGCCGCGGCGGCCGGCGCCCAGGTCGTGGTCACCGCCTGTCCCTTCTGCCTCATCAACTTCGAAGATGCGATCAAGACCACCGGGCGGGCGGAGACGATGGAGGTGATCGACCTCGCCGAGCTGCTCCTGCGCGCCGTGACGAACGGAAAGGAAGAACCCCGCCCGGCATGACGCCGGGGCCGACGAAACGCCGATGGACATCATCGTCTGCATCAAGCGAGTGCCGAATCTGGCCGAGGCGGAGATCGAGATCGCCAAGGACGGCCGGCGGCTCGTTGCCGACGACCTCGACTGGGACGTCAACGAGTGGGACGACTTCGCGATCGAGGCGGCCGTGCGCCTGAAGGAAGCCCACGGCGGCACGGTCACCGCCATCACGGTGGGGGACGAGGAGGCCGAGGAAGCGCTCCGCCGAGCGCTCGCCATGGGGGCCGACGCCGCCATCCACGTGCGGGACGAGCTCCTGGCCGGCGCCGATCCGTGGCTGACCGCCGTCGCCTTGCAGCGCGCGATCCACGGGCACCCCTTCGATCTCGTCCTCTGCGGGGCGATCGCGAGCGACGGCGCGAGCGGGCACGTCGGCGGGATGCTCGCCGCGCTCCTCGGCGTGCCCTGCGTGGCGCTCGCCACCGGGCTGGAGGTGAGGGGCAGGACCGCCCTCGTCCGCCACGAGGTGGAGGGCGGCCTCGAGCGCGAGGTGGAGATGGCGCTGCCCGGCCTCGTCACCGCCCAGTCGGGCCTGAACGAGCCGCGCTACGTCTCGATCCGCGGCATCCGCAAGGTCGCCGACATGGAGATCGCGGTGAAGACCGCCGCCGATCTCGGCCTCGCCGGAAAGGCGATGGAGTGCCGCGTGCGGCTCGAGGGGCTCTCGCTCCCGCCCGCGGGGAAGGGGGCCGAGATCCTGGGGGGCGACGTCGACACGGCGGTGGCGACCCTCGTGGCGCGGCTGCACGAGAAGGGAGGGCTCTAGCGATGCGGCGGATCCTGGTGGTCGCCGACTGCGTCGGCCCGGGGCTCGACGACTCGTGCTGGGAGCTCCTCACCGCGGCTCGCACCCTGGCCGGCGCGGGCGGGCGCGTGGCGGCGGCGGTGCTCGGCCACGGCGTCGGGGCCCTGGCGAGCGAGCTCGCCGGCGGATACGACGAGGTGTTCGCCTTCGACGACCCGCGTCTCGTCGATCCCGACGGGGAAGGGGATGCCCTCGCCCTCGAGCCCCTGATCGCCCGCGGAGGATTCGCCGCGATCCTCCTTCCCCACACGAACCGCGGCATCGATCTCGCGCCCGGATTGTCGGTGCTGGCGGGGGTGCCGCTCCTCGCCGACTGCCTGGCGCTCGCGTGGGATGGCGACGCTCTCGCCGGAACGCGCACCGTCTACGGGGGCAAGGTGCACGCTCGCGTCGTCGCCGCGGCGGGGGTCAAGGGCGCGATGGCCACGGTGCGCGGCGGCGCCTTCCCGGCTGCGGCCCACGGCGCCGCCGGGGGCGCGGTGAAGGCCGAAGCCCTGCCCGCCGGCTTCGCCCCGCGCCGCCATGCGATCCGCACCGTCGCGCCCGCGCCGGGCGACGTGGACATCTCCCAGGCCGAGCTCCTGGTGGCGGTGGGTCGCGGGATCGAGGACGAGGAGAACCTCGGGATCGTGCGCGAGCTGGCCGCGGCGCTCGGGGCCGAGCTGTGCTGCTCGCGGCCCGTGGTCGACAAGGGCTGGCTGCCCAAGAGCCGCCAGGTCGGGACGTCCGGCGTCACCGTCCGCCCGCGGGTGTACGTGGCGGTCGGCATCAGCGGCTCGTTCCAGCACATCGGCGGCATCAAGGGATCGCCGTACCTCGTGGCGATCAACAAGGACGCGGCGGCCCCCATCTTCGGGGTGGCCGACGTGGGCATCGTGGGCGATCTCTTCGAGGTCGTGCCCGCCCTCGAGGCGGCAGTCCGAAAGGCGAAGAGCTGAGGAACTCCTGGCGCGGAGGTGGAACGGTGGATTTCGACCTGAGCAAGGCGCAGAAAGACATCCAGAAAGCGGCCCGCAAGTTCGCGAAGGGCGAGTTCGATCGCGAGCTCGCCATGGAGTTGGAGCGGAAGCACCAGTTCCCCCTCGACATCTGTCGCAAGGCCGGGGAGCTCGGGTTCATCGGCCTGCACTTCCCGGAGAAGTACGGCGGCCAAGGCTACGGCTGCCTGGAGAACGCCCTGGTGATCGAGGAGTTCTGCCGCGCCGATTCGAGCATCGGCTCGGCCACGCTCTTGTGCGCCTTCGCCTCGGAGAACATCCTGCGCTTCGGCACCGAGGAGCAGAAGCAGCGCTACCTGCCGCCGATCACCGCGGGCCAGGAGTTCTTCGGCGGCGCGATCACCGAGCCCGATCACGGCAGCGACATCACCCGGATGGCGACGACGGCCGCGCGCGACGGCGACGAGTGGGTGATCAACGGCGGCAAGACCTTCATCTCCAACGCCGGGATCGCGCACAACTTCATGGTGCTCTGCCAGACCGATCCCGCGGCCGCGCACCAGGGGCAGTCGATGATCCTCGTGCCCGCCGACGCCCCGGGACTGGAGATCTCGGACCTCGGGAACAAGATGGGGATCCGGCTCTCTCCGACCGGCGAGCTCACCTTCAAGAACGTGCGCGTTCCGGCGGCGAACCTGCTCGGGGCCGTGAACAAGGGCTTCTACCAGGTGCTGCAGTTCTTCGACGAGAGCCGCGTCGAGGTCGCGGCCCAGGCCCTCGGTATCGCGCAGGGCGCCTTCGATCGGGCTCTCGAGTACACGAAGAAGCGCGAGCAGTTCCAGACGAAGATCGCCGCCTTGCAGGTCACCCAGCACAAGCTCGCCGACATGGCCACCAAGATCGAACTCGCCCGCCTCATCACCCACAAGGCAGCGTGGACGATCGACCAGGGCCGGATCGACGCCACGATCACCTCGATGGCCAAGTACTACGTGGCCCGCACGGCGGTCGAAGTCACCGACGAGGCCGTCCAGCTCCTCGGCGGCTACGGCTACATGGCCGACTTCGACGTCGAGCGCTACTACCGCGACGCCAAGATCACCGAGATCTACGAGGGCACCAAGGAGATCCAGAAGAACACGATCGCCCGCGGGGTGATCGGCAGGCTGGCGTGACATCCGGCGACCCGCCCGGTCGGCTGCAGCAGCGGCACGGGGGGCGAGGAGTCAGCGCGGCGCCACCTCGGTGCGCGCGGCCGGCTGCTTGTCCGGGACGGCGAGCCACGCCTCGCCGACCCATGGGCGGCGGAGCGGAGGGTGCCGATCAGATCGTGTCGGCGTAGAGCCGGTCCTCGGGCCGTGGGATCACGACGCGGCTGACGAGGAGGCCGCGTTCGGCGATCTTGCGGGCGCCGGCCTCGATGGCCGACTCGACGTCGGAGAGCCTGCCCGTCAGCATCAGGAAGCCCTTGCCGCCAATCGCCATGGCGACATGGATGCGGAAGAGCGTGACATTGGCCGCCTTCACCGCCGCATCGGCGCCCTCGATGATCGAGGTGACCGAGAAGGCCTCGAGAATGCCCAGCGCATCCTTCTCCTCGGGCCGCAGGGAGACGCTCGCGGTTATGGCCGGGAAGACGCGCGGATCGACGTCGGGAATCAGGAGCTCGTCGATCAGGGCCTCGGCGGCGACCCCCTTTCCGGCGTTCACTGCCGACTCCACCGCCCGGGGCTGGCCGCCCACCATGACGATGTACTTCCCCGAGCAGATCGTGCGGGCCACCAGGAGCTGCACGTCAGCGGCCTTCAGCATCGCGTCCTCGACGCGGTAGGCGACCGCGATCGAGGAGAGCTCGAGCATGCCGAGCGCCTCCACTCGTTTCTCAGCCATCGCTCCTCCGGATCTCGATCTCGCTGCTGACGGTCACCACCGTGCCGGCGATCGAGGCGTGCACCGGCACTCCCAGTCCCTCCGGAGCCGCGCCGACCACTTGCCCCTCCCGCACGCGATCGCCGCGCTTCACGACGGGGACCGCCGGCGCGCCGGTGTGCTGGCGCAGCGGAATGCGTACGCGCTCCAGGTCCCAGTCCACCTCGACCAGCGGCCCGACGTTCCGGAACGCCGACAAGCCGAGCTTCTTGATGAGGCTCGCGACCGGCACGTGGCGATACGGCTGCATGGAGTGCGCCCGCGCATCGGGACGCCCGGTGGCCGGATGCTGCAACCCCCGCTGGCGCATCGCGGCCTTGTTGTCGGCGCAAGCGTCCTTGGGGAACAGGTCCTCGGGGCACGCGTAGAGGGAGCAGAGGTTGCACTCGCAGCAGAACTGGCTGCCGAGCACCATCGACTCGCCCACCAGGTTGAATCCGAGGCCGCGCATGGCGAGGTGCGGCTCCACGGGGTGGCCGATCAGGTACCGCGGGCACAGCTCGGTGCAGAAGCTGCACTGGTCGCAGGCCGATTTGCCGATCCGGTCGCGCGCCCGCGCGTCGGTCCGGTAGCGCGCCGGCAGATTGTGGCCCGGCGGGAAGCACAGGAGGGCCCCCGTCGTGCGGGTCACCGGCTCGTCGAGACTCGCGGCGAGGCTCCCCATCATGACCCCGCCGACGAGCACGGCGTCCACCCGGTCGAGATCGACCGCCACCGCCCGGAGCACGTCGCCGAACGACGCCCCGACCGGGGCGCGCACCGTGCACGGCTTCGGGACGTCCCCGGCGACCGTGAGGTACTTGTGGGTAACCGGGAGGTCGAGCGCGACGTTCAGCACCGTCTCGACGTTCGAGACGAGACACCCCACGTCGCCCGGCAGGCCGCCGGGAGGAATCACCCGGCCGGTCACTTCGTAGACGGTGATGAATTCGTCGCCGGCGGGATAGTAGTCGCCGAGCGCCTGGACCGTGATGCCGCGCGCCGCTCCCTTGCGGCCGAGCTCGCGGATCAGGTCCTCGTACTTCTCCTTGATCCCCACGATGCCGCGCGCGGCGCCGACCTCGGCCATGATGCGGGTCATGCCGGCGAACACCTCGTCCCCGAAGCGGCGCAGGATCTCCTTGTCCTTGTGGAGGAGGGGCTCGCACTCGGCGGCATTGAGGATGAAAGTGTCCACCGCCCTCTCGAGCTTCTTGTAGAGCGGGAAGCCGGCCCCGCCGGCCCCCACGACACCGTTCGCTCGTACGCGCTCGCGCATGCTCGTCCCGCCCGTCGCTCGCGGGTCGGGCGGGGAGTATAGCCGCCGGCCAGCGGCTTTGCACCGCCGCCAGACGAGGGTCGCCTCCGGATGTCGGATCGGTGCCGGCCCGCGCCCGGCGCGCCCCCCGGGACTGGGCGCTACGCGCGGACCGCCCGCACCGCGGCGCGCAGCCGCTCCACCACGATCGGGCTGCCGCCGAGGAACTCGCGGTCGCGGGGGCCGATCTCCGCGGCGCCGGCGAGAGTCGTGAACTGGCCCCCCGCCTCGCGCACGATCAGCGCGCTCGCCATCTCCGGGAAGGAGTCCCGCGCGACGGTCACGAAGCCGTCGTACCGCCCGCAGGCGACGTGGCAGTAGTTGAGGGCGAAGGAGCTCGTGTTGCGGTAGAGATCGAAGATGGAGAGGGCTCCGAAGAGCCGGCGCGCATCCGCGGTGTCCGGCTCGCCATAGGCGAGGTTGAAGAGGACGCGGGATCGCCGCCCCTCGCGATGCGTCGCCACGCGGATCGGCCGGTCGTTTCGGGTCGCTCCGGCGCCGGCGCGAGCCTGGAAGAGCTCGTCCATCGTCGGGTCGTACACCGCCGCGAAGCGCGGCGCGCGGTCGTGGAGATGGGCCGCGACGATCGCGTACTGCGGCAGGCCTTGGAGGAAGGTCCGCGTGCCGCTGATCGGGTCGGCCACCCACACGTCCCGGCCGGGAGGGAAGTCGTCGTGCGCCTCCTCCGCGTAGAGGGCGTCGTCCGGGGCGAGACGCGCGATCAGCGCCGCGAGCTCGTGCTCGATCCGCAGGTCCTCCTCGGTGAGGTAGCGCTTGGCCACCCCGATGTCCGCGATCCGGCCGGCACGCTTCCGGATGCGCCGCCCCGAGTCCACTAGGAAGGCCAGCACCTCCCCGTACAGTGCGTCCCGCGCCGTTTCCATGGGGGGCCATTGGTACCCCATGCGGTCCGCCGCGAGATCGATCCAGGCGGTTTTTCCGCGTCAGGGATCCGCCGGGCCCTCGGCCGGGACGCGCGCGCCGCAGAACTTCTGGTAGTCGGCGTAGCCGGGGAAGGACGCGCCCCGGCCGCAATGCGTGCACAAGGGGTTGGCGGAGAGCGCGGACTCCGCGATCCGCATGGTGAGCGCGTCGAGGTGGAGGAGACGGGCGACGAGGGGATCGCCGACGCCGAGGAGGAGCTTGACCGCCTCGACGGCCCCCAGGGTGCCCACCACTCCGGGGAGGACGCCCCCCACGCCCTCGCTCCCCTCGGAGGGCGCGGGCGGAGGAGGCGCGGGATCGAGGCAGCGATAGCAGGGCCCGCGCTCCGCGGCGCGCCCCGGCCAGAAGACGCTGACGAGACCCTCGCCCGCGCGGACGGAACCGTGCACGCCGGCAAGCTTCAGCTTGAGGCAGGCGTCGTGCACGAGGTAGCGCGTGGGGAGATCCTCGGTGCCGTCGAGGACGAGGTCGTACCCGGCGAACGCCTCCTCGACGTTCTCGCTCGCCAGGGGAGCGGGGTGCTCGACGATCTGTGCCGCCGGGTGGAGGGCCTCGAGCATCGCCCGCCGCAGATCCGCGCGCTCGGCAGGCCGGTCGTCCACGAGCCCGATCGTGCCCACGCCCGCCGCCGCGAGCGACATCGCCGCCGCCGTGCCGAGGCCGCCCGCGCCGACCACGAGCACCCGCGCCTCGCGCCGCCGCCGCCGCTCCGCCTCGCCCAGCGCCGGCGCCCTGGCCCGCCGCCAGACGGGATCGCCGGCGAGGAGGCGGTCGAGGTCCGGCACCTCGACGGGCAGCCCGTCCAGGCGCCAGCGATGGTAGCCCCCGGCGACGGATCGCACGTCCTCGTAGCCGAGCCGCAAGAGGTCGTCGGCCGCGAACAGCGAGCGCGTCCCATGGCCGCAGAGAACGAGGACGGGCTGCGACCGATCGCGCACGATCTCCTCCACCTGCAGCTCGAGATATCCGCGGCCGATGCGCACCGCGCCCTCCGGCGAGCCGAGAGCGATCTCGTCCGGTTCCCGCACGTCGATCAGGGCCGCTCCCTCCCGCCGGAGCGCGTAGGCTTCGCGAGGGCTCACCTCGGCGATCGAGAGGCGCAGGTCGTAGAGCCGCTGGTCGCGGCCGCTGGGAGGGGCGTCGCTCATGGGCGGAGAGGCAGGGGGGTGAACCCGCCGCGGTGCCGGCGCCACGCGGCGAGGTCTTCCGCCCCGCCGGCACCCACGGAGACGATGAGCTGGGACCATCCCTCCCAGGTCCCGGCCGCGTCGGCGGCCGACGGGCGGGCGGGGCGATCGGGATGGGAGTGCCAGACCCCGACGACTTCGATTCCGGACCGGCGAGCGGCGGATTCGGCCGCCACGACGGCGCCGGGGTCGACCTCGAAGGCGGGAGGCGCGTGGGCGGCGCGCACGTTGCGCGTCGCCTGCACCTCGACCACCTGGACGATCGCTTCGTTCCTCCGGCCGAGGAGCAGCCCGCAGGCCTCGTGGGGATACTCGCGGGCGGCGAGGGAGAAGAGGCGGGCGCGCAGGGCCGGCGAGAGGTGGAGAGCGGGGTGGGCCACCAGGGAGGGGAGAGGCGGGTTCCGCCTCTCCCGGCAGTACGTCTCGCGCGCGGATCGAGACCGGGATCCTCGCGGGCCGGGAGACCGGGGCGGCATCGTCCGTCACCTGGAGAATCCGGCCCGAGGGGCGGATCCATCCGGCGCCTTCCCGCCGGCTGTGGCGGCGGCCGCCGGCGGTCGGTTCGGCTGTTTCTTGTTGCCGATCGACCGTGGTTCGAGTAGGAAGTTGCACCCAGCAGGGGAGCAGCGCTTGGCTGCCGGTCCCCTTCGGCCATCCACCCCCAGGGCCGGCTCGTGACGGGGACGCGAACGCGCCCGGCGGGACGGGAAGGGAGCGCTGGCGATTGTCCTCCCGACCGGCATCCGCCAGAAGCGGCCAGCGGCCGGAGGACCGACCGTCGTTTTCAGTGAGGAAGGACTCTCAGGTGAGCTCATGAAGGTCGAGCCGTTCAACTCCTTCGAAATGGCGCAGTGCCAGTTCGATCTCGTCGCGGATCAGATCGGTCTGGAGGCCGCGGTCAAGGACCTGCTCCGCTATCCGCTGCGCGAGTACTGCTTCGCGATCCCCGTGCGCATGGATGACGGGCACATCCAGATCTTCCGCGGATTCCGGGTGCAGCACAACGACGCGAAGGGGCCGTGCAAGGGAGGGATTCGCTTCCACCCCCTGGAGACCCTGGACACGGTGCGCGCCCTGGCGATGTGGATGACCTGGAAATGCGCCGTGGTGGACATCCCCCTCGGGGGGGGCAAGGGCGGGGTCATCTGCGATCCGCACAATCTGAGCCAGGGTGAACAGGAACGGATCTGCCGGGGCTTCGTGCGGGCGATGGGGAGGAACATGGGGCCGGAGCGCGACGTTCCCGCGCCCGACGTGATGACCTCCGGCCAGCACATGCTCTGGATGCTGGACGAGTTCGAGGCCATTCATGGCGCCCGGCAGCCAGGATTCATCACCGGGAAGCCGATCGGCGTCGGAGGCTCGCAAGGCCGGACGGAGGCCACCGGCTTCGGCGTCGTCTTCGTCATCCGCGAGGCCCTGAAGGAGCTGGGCGTGCGCGCGGAGGACACGACGGCGAGCGTGCAGGGCTTCGGGAACGTCGCCCAGTACGCGATCCAGCTCCTCGGCCAGCTCGGGGGGCGGGTGACGTGCGTGTGCTGCTGGGACCAGGCGGACGAGACCAGCTACTCCTATCGCAAGGAGCGGGGCGTCGACGTCGACGAGCTGCGCCGGATCACGGATCGCTTCGGCGGCATCGATCGGCGGAAAGCAAGGGATCTGGGCTACGAGGTGCTCCCCGGCGCCGATTGGATCCGCCAGGACGTGGACATCCTGATCCCGGCCGCGATCGAGAACCAGATCACCGCGGACAACGTCGGATCGATCAGCGCGCGGGTGAAGGTCATCGCCGAAGGGGCCAACGGCCCCACGACGCCCGGCGCGGACAAGGCGATCCGCGAGCGCGGGATCCTGCTGATCCCCGATCTCCTCGCGAACGCGGGTGGGGTGACCTGCAGCTACTTCGAGCAGGTCCAGAGCAACACGAACTACTACTGGGACAAGGACGAGGTGCTGGGCAAGCTCGATGTCAAGATGACCTCCGCGTACGTCGCCGTGAGCGAGCTGGCCCGGAAACGGAAGATCTACATGCGAGACGCGGCCTACATGATCGCGATCGACCGCGTGGCCAAGGCCTGCCGCGATCGCGGCTGGGTCTAGCGACCCGCGGCGGCCGGGAGCGATGGAGCGATGCCGGACGACGATGCCTTCGCGCCGGATGTGCCGCGCTTCGAGCGCAGCTTCTTCGCTTCCACGGCCGGTTGCAGCCGGATCGGGCGAGGGTCCATCGGCGGGAAGGCCCGCGGGCTCGTGGCGGCCGACCGGATCCTGCGGCAGGAGTTCCCGGCCGGCCGGCATGGCGAGGTCCTCGTGGACATCCCGCGGTTCGTGGTGATCGCGACGGACGTCTATGCGGCCTTCCTGGCGAGGAATGGGCTCCAGGAGCCGGAGCTTCGCGAGCTTCCCGACGATCGCATCGCCCATGCCTTCCAGCGGGCGGAGCTCCCGACGGAGATCGCGGGGGACCTGCTGGCGCTCGTCGAGGAGGTCCGGTCTCCGCTCGCCGTGCGGTCCTCGAGCCTGCTGGAGGATGCTCTGCACCATCCGTTCGCCGGCATCTACGAGACGAAGATGACGCCGAACAACCAGCCTTCCGGGCCGGAACGGTTCCATCGCCTGACCGAGGCGATCAAGCTCGTGTACGCCTCGACGCTCCTCCGATCGGCTCGGAGCTACCGAACGGCCATCGGCAAGCAGGCGACGGAGGAGAAGATGGCCGTCATGATCCAGGAGGTCGTAGGGCTGCCCCACGGCGAGCGCTTCTATCCGAACCTCTCCGGGGTCGCCCGCTCCTTCAACTTCTACCCGATGGGCTCCGGGCGACCCGAGCAAGGCGTCGTGGACCTTGCCCTCGGGCTCGGCAAGACGATCGTCGACGGGGGCCGCACCTATGTCTACTCACCGGGCCGCCCGAAGGCTCCGCCGCCGGCCAGCTCGCCGCAGGACCGCCTGAAGCAGTCCCAGCGGAAGTTCTGGGCGGTGCACGTGGGAGCGCCGCCTCCGTACGACCCCGTCGCCGAGACGGAGTATCTGGTGCACGAGGGGCTGGAAGCCGCCGAGTACGACGGGACCCTGCGCTACGTCGCCTCCACCTACGTGGCCGGCTCGGACGCGCTGGCCCCGGGCGTCGGCCCGGACGGGCCGCGCGTGCTCGATTTCGCGCCCCTGCTCGTGCTCGGCGAGTTTCCGGTCAACGCCATCGTGAAGAAGGTGCTGGCCGCCGGGGAACGCTGCGCCGGCGGACCGGCGGAGGTCGAGTTCGCCATGACGCTGCCCGGCCGGCACGGCGCTCCCCGGGCGCGGTTCGCCTTCCTGCAAGTCCGCCCCATGATGGTACCGGAGGCCCAGGTCGAGATCACGGCCGAGGAGACGACCGGCCCCGCCGTCCTGCTGCATTCCGACCGAGTCATGGGGAACGGCGTCGTCACGGGGATCCACGACGTGGTCTACGTGCGACCGGATACCTTCGAGGCCCGGCACACGAGACGGATCGCCACCGCGCTCGAGACGATCAACGCGAGCCTTCTGCACGCCGGGCGGCCCTATCTCCTGATCGGGTTCGGCCGCTGGGGCAGCTCCGATCCCTGGCTGGGCATCCCCGTCAACTGGGGGCAGATCTGCGGCGCGAAGGTGATCGTGGAGGCCACTCTCCCGACCATGGTCGTCGATCCCAGCCAGGGCTCCCATTTCTTCCACAACATCACCAGCCTCGGAGTGGGCTACTTCACCGTGACCGATCGACCGGGTGCCGGGCTGGATTGGGAGTGGCTGGCGGCCCGGGCGGCGCAGCACGAGTCGGAGCTCATCCGCCACGTGCGGTTGGACACGCCACTCGAGGTCAGAATGGATGGACGGCGTGGCCGTGGTGTGATCCGACATTCCCCCGACTAGACTGTTGCCCGGGTCGCCTCTCGGGGTGACCCGGGAAGACGCCCGCATGCAAGTCCCGGACGAGCCGACGCAGAGACTCCTCGACGCCCTCCAGGAGCGGGCCAAGGAGTTGAACTGCCTCTATCGGGTCGACGAGATCCTCAGCAACGAGACCTCGGCGCTCGACGAGATCTACGACGAGCTCCTGCGCGCCCTGCCGGCCGGCTGGAAGTACCCGAGCATCTGTCGCGGCGTCCTCCGGCTGGACACCGGGACCTGGCCGCCCGGAGCCGTGGTCGACACGCTCTGGCAGATGTCCGCTCCCGTGCGGGTGCAAGGCGAGAAGATCGGGCGGATCATCGTCTTCTACACGGAGGAGAGGCCCACCGAGGACGAAGGCCCCTTCCTGCAAGAGGAACGGCGCCTGATCAACGCGATCGCCGATCGCATCGGGCTGTTCGTCATGCGGCGCCGGCTGAAGGGCGTGCACGACACCTGGGATCGGGCCGTCCGGGATCTTTCCTCCGCGAAGAGCACGTCCTGGGAGGTGCTGCTCGAGTTTCTGGGGCATACGGATCCGAACCTCCTGCACCGTCTCAGCAAACGGATGATCAACCATCTCTGCTGGTACGGAGTGGACGAGGCGAAGGAGCTGCTGCACGCGAGCATGCCGGGGCTGGAGGCGGCGGACTACCGTTCCGGGGACGAGAACAAGCCGCTCGGCCGCGGCGAGCGGACGGTCACGAACGACGTGGAACGCCGGATCTTCATCCTCGCGGTCGAGAATCTCGGCGAGAAGGAGTTCGTCTCGATGATCCAGCTCTGGATCAACGAGCAGAAGTCCACCCACCTCATCAAGTCCCTCGAGAACCCAGGAACGGGCCTGGCCGAACTGGCGGAAGCCGTCGAACGGTATCAGCATGCCCGGATCGACGAAGCCGCGCTGCCGGTCGCGGTGCGCACGAGTCTCAAAGTGGCCCTCCTCCGGCGTTTCTGCAGCGAGCAGCTCGAGTACATCAACGTCGCGAAGTTGTATGTGGACGTCCAGGACTTCTACGGCTTCGCGCAGCGCCTCATCTATCCCTCCCGCGGGCAAGGGAAGCTCGGCGGAAAGGGAGCGGGGCTCCTGCTGGCGAACCATGTGCTCCGTAAGGCGACGGAATACGCCGATGTCCTGGCTGACCTCCGCGTGCCGAAGACCTGGTATGTCGCCTCGGACGCCGTGCTGGAGTTCATCCAGTACAACGACCTGAGCGAGGTCTACAACCGGAAGTACATGGACATCGAGCGGGTCCGCCAGGACTACCCGAACATCATCCAGCTCTTCAAGGGATGCCGTTTCCCGCCGGGCATCGTCAAGGGCCTGGGGGCCGCCCTGGACGAATTCGAGGACGCGCCGATCATCGTGCGCAGCTCCAGCCTCCTGGAGGATCGCGTCGGGGCGTCCTTCTCGGGCAAGTACAAGAGCCTGTTCCTGGCGAATCAGGGTACGAAGCGGGAGAAGCTCGAAGCCCTGCTCGACGCCATTGCCGAGGTGTATGCCTCCGTGTTCGGACCGGACCCGATCGAGTACCGCGCGGAGCGCGGCCTACTCGATTTCCGGGAGGAGATGGGGATCCTGATCCAGGAAGTCGTAGGCAAACGCGTCGGCAAGTACTTTCTGCCCGCGTACTCGGGAGTGGCGTTCAGCAACAACGAGTACCGCTGGTCGCCGCGGATCCAGCGCCAGGACGGTCTCGTGCGCCTGGTGCCGGGACTGGGGACGCGAGCCGTGGACCGGCTCACCGACGATTATCCGGTCCTGTTCGCGCCCGGACAGCCGCGGCTGCGGGTCAACGCCACGACGGACGAGATCGTTCGCTACTCGCCCAAGATGATCGACGTGCTCGATCTGGAGAAAAACTCCTTCGAGTCGGTGCGGATCGCGGACTTCCTGCGGGAGTGCGGAGAGGAATTCCCGCTGGCGCGGGACCTCGTTTCGATCGTCGAGGGGGATCGGATCCGCCAACCGATCGGGCTCGAGCCGGACTGGGCGCATGACGAATGCGTCATGACCTTCGAGGGCCTCCTGCGCCGGCAGTCGTTCGTCGTGAAGATGCAGACGGTCCTCAAGGTCCTGCGGGAGAAACTCGGAATGCCCGTCGATATCGAATTCGCGTCGGACGGCGAGCATTTCTATCTCGTGCAGTGCCGATCGCAGAGTCGTTCGGAGGAGCACCGCCCGGCGGCCATTCCCCGCGACCTGCCCAAGAACCGCATCCTGTTCACGGCCCGACGCTTCGTCTCCAACGGCGAGATCGGCGAGATCACGCACGTCGTGTACGTGGATCCGGAGCGCTATAGCAAGCTGCGCCAGCTCGAGGAGCTGCGCCGGGTCGGTCAGGCCGTGAGCCGTCTGAACAAGATCCTCCCGCGGCGGCAGTTCGTCCTGATGGGGCCGGGACGATGGGGGAGCCGAGGCGACATCCGCCTGGGGGTGAGCGTCACCTACTCCGACATCAACAACACCGCCGCCCTCCTGGAGATCGCCCGCCGGAAGGGCGACTACCTCCCCGAGCTGTCGTTCGGCACCCACTTCTTCCAGGACCTCGTGGAGACCGACATCCGCTACATCCCGTTGTATCCCGACGATCCCGGCGTCGTGTTCAACGAGCGGTTCTTCCTGGGCGCGAAGAACATCCTGCCGGGCATCCTGCCCGAGTACGGCGACGTGGCGGACACGCTCCGGGTGATCGATGTGCCCGCCCAGACCGAGGGGAGGATCTTGCGCGTCCTGCTCAACGCCGATCTCGACGAGGCCGTGGGCATCCTCGACGCCTCGCGGAGGAGCGTGGAGACCATCCGGCGCGACGAGAGACGCCTTCCCCGGGAGCTGCCGGCGACCGGGCAGCGCGAATCGGATCCCCGGGATCATTCGCTGTGGCGCCAGCGGATGGCGGAGCGGATCGCCGCGGTCCTGGATCCCGTGCGCTTCGGCGTCAAGGGGCTGTATGTGTTCGGGAGCACCAAGAACGCCACGGCGGCCCCCAAGAGCGACCTCGATCTCATCGTCCACTTCTGCGGCGACGCCCAGCAGCGAAGAGATCTGGAGACCTGGCTGGAGGGATGGAGCCTGTCGCTGGCGGAGAACAACTACTTCCGCACCGGCTACCACACGGACGGGTTGCTTGATGTCCATTTCGTCACCGACGAGGACATCCGGACCCAGACGAGCTTCGCCAGCAAGATCGGCGCGATCACCGATGCCGCCCGTCGCCTCCCGCTGCGGGGCGAGTCGGCGGAGTGAGATCGCATCGGCGCGGCGAGGTCATCACAGGAGCTCGCGGTCGGCCGCGCCGGGATCCTCGGTGTCGAACCGGACGAGGGCGAGCTCGGGACCGTCGTGGGCGGCGGAGAAAGCATGAGTGCGGCCGAAGCGATCGCGCCAGGATCCCGTCAGCCGCGCCGATTCGTGGATGTGGCCGTGCATGGTGACGAGCGGCTGTCGCTTTTCGATGAACCGGCGCACGGCGATGCTCCCCGTGTGCACGTCCAGCGGGGCGTGGTCCACCATCATCCCGTCGAGGGCCGTCCGGTCGAGGTTCGAGCGGTAAGGCGGGGAGTGGAAGAGGAAGATGGCCCGTTCCAGCGGGTCGTCGCCGGCCAGCCTCGCGAGGTCCTCCCGGATCGTCGCGCGGTGGGGCACGTCGGCGGGGACGGGCACGGAGCGCCATCCTTCCTCGGGCGGGATGCAGCCCGGATCGACGAACCGCGATACGTCGTAGCGCTCCCAGTCCTTGAGGGCGAATGGCGAGGGAGGGATGTACGAGTACCCATAGACGCGATGCTCGCCGAAGGGGACGCACCGGTCGTGGACGTACGTCCACAGCCCGTCCACGGCGGGGTCGAGAAGCGAAGCCTCTTCGCGGCGCGGATCGTCGTTGCCCAGGATCACGAAGACAGCGGGATACGACTCCCGCCGGCGGTCGCGCAATCGGCGGAGGGAAGGACCGAGGTAGCCGAGGAGGAAGCCCGCGTCGCCCTCCCCCCCCGGACGGGCGGCGAGATGCGCATGGGGCAGGAGGTCGCCCCCCAAGAACACGGCGGCCGGCGCACGCGCCTCGATCGCGCCGAACAGCTTCTCGTAGCGTTCCAGCGAACCGTGCAGGTCGGAAGCGAAGAGGCAGAGACTCATGCGGGTTCTCGGGGGGAGGACTCGCTTCCCCGGTCCGATCCTCCACCGGCGATCGTACCCATCGGCGCGCGCGGGATCACTCGCCCCGCAGGAAAGCCCCGATCACGGCGCTCACCGCCGCGTCGGCCTCGAAGAGGAGGAAGTGCCCCGCGCCCTCGATGACCTCCAGCCGCGCGTTGGGAAGGGCGGCGACGTAGGATCGGCTCCCCTCGATCGGCGCGAGGTCAGCGGCGCCGTGGAGGACGAGGACTGGCGCCTTCACCGCGGCCAGGGCCGAGCGGTAGTCGTGGCGCAGGCCCATGGACAGGTAGGCAGCCTGCACCATCCACCCTCCCGTCGCGGTCGGATCGCCCCGAACGCCGGAAGGAACGGAGAGGGAGCCGGCGGCCTCGAGAAACCAATCGGCGAAACGGGAATTGCGCGCCATCAGCCCCGCCTCGTCATGATCGAAGAGGTCGCCGAAGGAAAGGTACTCGTCGACGAACTCGTCGTAGGCATCGCGGCGCTCGGACGGCAGCCGCTCGCCTATCACGCCCAGGAGCCCGCCTCCCTCCGCGGGGAGGACGAGGAGGTCGGCGGGCGCGACGAGCGCCATCCGCTCCACGCGCTCCGGGAACTCGGCCGCGTAGAGGGCGGCCAGGAATCCGCCGAACGAGTGGCCGAGCAGGCGGATCCGCTCCGCGCCGAGGAGGCGGCGGATCCGCTCGATGTCAGCGACCTGAACCGCCAGGCCGAGGGCCCGGTCGAGGTCACGCACATGGCTCAGGAAGCTCCCGCCCGGCAGGCGCTCGATGGGGCGCGTCGATCGCCCGCACCCGCGCTGATCCCAGTAGAGGAACTCGAACTCTGCGGCGAGCGGCTCCAAAGCCGCCAGCGGCGCGGCGATGGGCTGTCCCGGGCCGCCGTGAACGACCAGCACGGGCTCGCCCGTGCCGTGCGAGAAGCGGGCGAGCCGCACGTCCGCCTCGACGCGCCAGAACCCCGCCTCGTCCTCCCCCGCCGGCGGATCGAGGGAGGACCGCAGTCCTGTCTCCGCCCGCACCATCCCCGGCTCGTACAGCGGCCGGCCCATCGTGTACCAGAGCCACCCAGCCGCGGCGAGGACCAGGACGCCCAGGACCCCGGCGGCGACGATCCACTTCTTCTTCACGATCCACCTCCCGCGCCGGCCGGGGGTGGGGCCGCACCCCGGCCGCGACCGGGAGCAGATCCTAAGGGGGAGAGAGGCGCGGCGCCGCGGGGAAGCGGCGATTCCCCCGGACACGAGAGTTCGGGCTCGGGAAGGCGGAGATGGCCGGGTGAAGAACGGGGCGGGCCGCGGCGCACGGCGACCATCCTTCGCGTAGGCTGGGGGGATCGCGGCGCACGCGGCCGGCCGGGACCGGCCTCCGCGCGCATTCGCCCCGCCCTCGTCCATGATCTCCCTTCGCCGTTCCGAGGACCGCGGCCATGCCGATCACGGCTGGCTCGACACCCGGCATTCCTTCTCCTTCGCCGGCTACTTCGCCCCCGCCTTCATGGGGTTCGGCGCGCTGCGGGTGCTCAATCAGGACCGCGTGCGCCCCGGCCGCGGGTTCGGGAGCCACGGGCACGCCGACATGGAGATCGTCTCCTATGTGCTCGAAGGCGTGCTCGAGCATGAGGACAGCATCGGCAACCGCTTCCAGCTCCGGCCGGGCGACGTGCAGCTCATGTCCGCGGGCACCGGCGTCACCCATCGCGAGTACAACGCCTCGGGGACGGAGACCCTCCACTTCCTGCAGATGTGGGTCGAACCGATGCGCGGCGGCACGGAGCCGCGCTACCAGCAGCGCGCCTTCCCGGCGGAGGAGCGGCGCGGGCGGCTGCAGCTCCTCGTGTTGCCGGACGGTGCCGAGCAATCCCTCGTCATCGGCCAGGACGCCCGGCTTTACGCCGGCCTCCTCGCCCCCGGCGAGGAGACGTTCCTCTCCCCCCGCGCCGGCCGGCGCGCCTGGGCCCATGTCGCGCGCGGCCGGGCGCGGGTGAACAACGCGGTGCTCGAGAACGGCGACGGCGCCGCCATCATCGGGGAACGCGGGCTCGCGATCGAGGGCCGGGCCGAGGCCGAGATCCTCGTCTGGGAGCTGGCCTGAGCGGGCAGATCACCCGCATCGTCGGAAACGGATCGCACCGTAGCGAATCAGTGCGCCCCGGCCGTCTGCTCGTTGCTGAAGTGGGCGCCTTTGGTGAACCACCCCTTAGCCAGGATGGCGACCAGGGTGCCGAAGAGGGCGACCCCGCCGAGGATGAGCCACATCAGATAGGGTGAATCCACGAAGGCAACCTCTCCCGCGGCAATGCGTTCGCCGATGTTGGGCTCGCCCGGGGGATACTCAGGGCACCAGCGCGAGAGCATGCTCCCCGAGAGCGCGCTCACGAAGAGCTTGGCGGCGAAGTAGGGCACCATCGTCAGGCCGAGGTAGGTCCCCTCCTGCCCTTCGGGCGCGATCGCCGCCGTGTACTCCTGGAGCCGCGGGGACCAAATGAGCTCGCCGATGGTGAGCACGAACAGGAAGATACCCGTCGTGACATAGGTCCACGACACGATGCCCATGCCGGAGAACGGGGGCAGGGCAGGAATGAACATTGAGACCGAGGTGATCAGGGCACCGAAGACCAGCATCTTGTAGACGTTGAACTTCTGGAGCACGGGGATCATCACCATCAGACCGACGATGACGAAGATCGGATTCAGGCTCTGCAGGAAGCCGACCTGAGCATCCGGTCCGATAACGCGGTACCAGAACTTGGGAAAGAGCAGCGCGAGGTAGAGGAAGACGGCGCGCACCCCCAGCAGCAGCGTGACTAGCGCGGTGAACCGCCAGAAGACCGGCGAGGAAAGCACGGCCTTCGTGATCTCCAGGGGTCCCAGGCCCTTCTTCTCTTCGCCCCCGAGGTCCGCATCGCCCGGGGCCGGACTCGGCGGCTGCCCCGCGTCATCGGGGCTTCGCAGTTGGGACGTGTTCTTGATGAACAGGACGTTCGCCACGAGGCAGAGCACACCCGTGAAGATGCCCAGCGTGAAGACGTGGAAGTGCGGCAGCCCCATTCGGAGGTAGATGATGTCGATCACGTAGCCCCCGCCCATGGCCCCCACGTTCATGAACAGATACCAGAGATTGAAACCCGCCCCGCGTGAGCGGTTCGTAGTGAAGCGGCGGTTGCCGGCCTGGAAGATCGTCTGGATCATGGCCATGAACGGGGCCATGCACGCGAGCAGCACGATCACGAGGATGCTGCGGACCTTGTTCTCGACGATGTCCTCGCCGGAAATGGATGCACCGCCCTCTCCCGCGATACCGAGGGAGCCCGCCGCACGGCCAGAGACCCCAATGCCGTGCAGGGGCAGCAGGTTGCCGAGTTCCACGGTGAACGCACTTCCGTCCCGCGCGGTGACGGAAAGCTCCGGCCCCTCCGCAAAGAGCCTCCACGCCGCATCGGTGCCCGGAGGGACCGACCCAGTGATCTTGTCGCTGATGGAGGTCTGTACGATGCCGATGTCCGTGGCGATGCCTCCGCCGGGGACGGGATCGGTCACAACCAGTGGATCGGTTCCCCCGCTCGCATCGGCGAGGACGAGCCGGCCCTCGCCATCGAGCGAAGCGACGACCTTTCCATAGTTGCCTGCGGCGCCATTGATGCGTGCGACCAGGCCCACCCGAGTAGATACGGGGGGTTCCCAGCGGGGATTCGGGATCGCCGATCCGACGTAGGAGGAGGCGGTCGTGCCGCGCTCCTTGAGGATGCCCATCCGGCGGGCCGCCAGGGTGCCGCCCTCGTCGCCGCCGGCGAGCGTCAACTTGCTCTGCTTGGCAGTGCCGGCCGCGGGAGGGCTCGCGTCCTGCACCACGATCTTCTGGCCGTCGAGCAGGCGGAGGAGAATGTGCCCCCTCGTGCCTTCGTCGACGCGCTGGAAGACCTCCCCGAGGGTCACGCAGCCGGAGAGATCGATATCGAACTCGCTGCCGTCCAGGGCAGAGATGCGCAGCCGCGCCGAGGCCGAGCCGCCGGCCGCGAGGACCCCCTTACCGCCGTGCAGGTCAGCAAGAGGGGTGTTGTCGTCGATAGGGCGGCGGGAGTTGCGATCGCTGACGCGAAAGCCATTGCCCGCCGTGTTGTAATCGAGCGCAACGCGTACGTCCGCAGCCTTGACGCTCGTCTCGATGTGTGTGCGGAGTTGCTTCAGTGTTTCGAGGTCCGCGAGGCCGGTGATCGTTACCTGCGTACCCCAGGAGTCGCGGATCACGAGCTCATCGCCGCCCTTCAGGCCCCGGCCCTGGTTCAGGTCGGAGACGTTCACCGAGTTCAGATTCGAGATGACGCGGCTGCCGTCGAGCGTACCCGAGTACTCGCCAGAGGTTTCCAGCCCGAGCAGCTTGGCAGCCTGGGGGTTGGCCGGGGTGGCGGAGACCACGATCGGGCCGAGATACTCCGCCTCCGAGCGGTCCTTGAGGCGCAGGCTGACCCAACCGGGCGAGATGCTGGCCTCGATGCCACCATTCGGGCCGGCAGCAGAGTTGATGCGCTCGATCACCTCGCCGATGGTGCGGGCGCCGAAGAGGTCCACGTCGAAGGTCTGCCCATTGCGTGCGGTGATGGAGAGATCCGGCTGCCCCTCGACGGAGGGGATGCCCTCGCCGTCGTAGAGGGTGGCGAGCTCCGTCGCGTCGTCCATGCGCACCGGCTCGTCCATGTACTGCGTGGCGACGATTCCCGCGCGCAGAGCGAGCAGGCCGATGATCGCGATGTAGAGGGCGCGCTTGATGCCGAGCCAGTCGGTGATCACGCCGGAGAAGAAGAGGAAGATCGTCGTGAGCCCCGAGAAGATCGTGAAGGCATAGCCGGCCCACTCGTCCGTGAAGCCGAAGTCGTTCGACAGCGTGACGGTCGCGATGTTGAGCATCCCGAAGTACGCCAGGCAGTCGAGCGCGTTGATGACCTGCAGCCCCCAGTACTCCCGCTTGGTCTCCTTCAGCACTTTGAAGTCCCGGAAGTACTGAACGATCGGGTTCACTTTCTCCTCGGCTGCGCCGCTGGAGACCTCATGGGAATGATCGTCGGCCATCGAACGTGCTTTCGTGTTGAAGTTGTGATCCCCGGGGACGCCGCGGTGCGGCATCGGAGGGGGCAAGGTACCCCGGGCCCCGCGGCCAAGCAACGCTCGGAGGTTCCGCGCGGGCGGCCGTCCCCGGCGGAGCCATGATCGGCGCGGCCGGCGACGTGCTCCGGCACCCGGATGGCGCCGAGCCGGAGCTCGACGCGCTCGGCGACGGCGAGGTGGAGGTGGGGAGGCGTGGCGCCGTCGAGCGCCCGCCGGCCTGGAATCGGAATGGTGCGTTCGGACCTCCTCCCCCTCCGGCTGGGGGTCCCAGAGAGCAGGTTCATCTTCCAAGACCGCACCCCGCGACGCCGGACTCCCGCGCGCCGCGGGGTGCGGTCGTTGGGGGGGGACCCGCTGCCCGCCGAGGGGAGGGCCGAGTTTCCGGGGCGAAGGAGGGAAACCGAGCCGACGCCCGGCCGTCCCCCCCGGGGGGGGGCCGCGCGCGGGCGGCCGGGGAGGTCCCGGGCGCCGGTCAGGAGCTCGCCCCGCGACCCAGGGCATCTCCGGCGAGGCAGACGACCATCGCCAGGAGATAGGCGTTGATGCGCAGGAAGGAGGGACGCCCGATGCTCGGGCCGCCCCGCCCGCGCAGAACGCCGAGAGCGACGCGCGCGAGGAACAGGGAGGCGACCACCGTCAGGGCGAGCCAGGGGATCGCGAGGTGGAAGCGCCGGGCGAGCACGATCCCCGCCACCGCGAGGGAGAGCATCCAGATGCTCGTGATGCGCTCGAGCTGGGCCCGCGTGAGGATCCGCGTCAGGGACGGCAGGCCCGCCTGCTCGTAGTCCTGGCCCGTCATCAGGAGCAGACACCAGAAATGGGGGATCTGCCAGAGGAAGATGAAGAACGCGACGCCGAGGATGCCGGGGTCGGTGACCAAGCCGCCCGCCGATACCCAGCCGATCACGGGCGGGATGGCCCCGATCAGAGCGCCCGGCACGATCGCGAAGGCGGTGACGCGCTTCAGGTACGTGTAGACGAGGTTGTACCAGACGAGGGCAAGAGCCCCGAGACCGAGCACGGTCAGAGTGTAGACCTCGATGCCCGCCAGCACGTAGGCGCCTGCGCTCAGGAAGAGGAGCGCGATCAGGAGCGCCCAGTCCTTCCCGATCCGCCCGGTGGGGATCGGGCGATGGCGCGTGCGGTCCATGCGCGCGTCGATCTCCGCCTCCTGGATGTGATTCAGGGTCGCGGAGCCGCAGGCGAGGAGGAACACGCCGAGGACCGGCGGCAGCACGCTCCAGGAGAACCGCTGGAGGAAGAGGAAGTGGCCGAGAGCGACCGTGATGGTCACGCCAGTCGTGATCTTGATCTTCGCCAGGTCGGCGATCATCCCGAGCCACTGCTGCACTCCGTCACCCTCCTTCCTCTGCCGCCGCCTCGGCGGCGATGGCGTGCATGGATTCCTCGATGGAGATCGTGTCCCGCGGGATCGGCAACTGGTCGAGCGCGTACTCCTTCACGAGAGCTTGGATCTCCTCGTCTGTGGCGACGGGACGATCCGCGGCGGCGTAGAAGGCGGCGACGTGATGGGCGAGGGCGAAGCGGTCCCAGGGCCGGAGGTTCGGGAACGGACGCATCTGCGTGCCCTCGATCCCCAGGGACAAGGTCCGGTAGATGTCGGTCACCTTGGAGCTGCGCTTCCAGCCATCCAGCCGAGTGAAGTCGCGGGCATTCTCGATGAGACCGCCGGTCCCGTCCGCGCCGTGGCAGGAAACGCAGTACGTGCGAAACAGGGAGGGCGCATCGCACGCCACGATGTCCTCCGACCGCGGATCCATGGCCTGCTCGATGACGATCGGCTTGTTCTTGGCCGCGATCTGGTCGGCCAGCCATCGCTCGTAGTCCGGCGGAGAGAGGACATGGAGCTTCGTGAGCATCGAGGAGTGATCGCGGCCGCAGTACTCCGCGCAGAAGATGTTGTAGATGCCCACCCGCTCGGCCTGGAACCACAGGTACGTGCCGCGCCCCGGGACGCAGTCCTCCTTCACCCGGAAGGCGGGGAGATAGAGACTGTGCACGACGTCGGTCTCGGGAGACGTGAGCTGGAGCTTGACCGGCCGGTCTACGGGGACGTAGAGCTGGTCCGCGGAGACGCTGGCCGCGGGGTAGGTGAAGGTCCAGAACCACCGTTGCGCCACCACGTCGACCACCATCGCGTTCGGCGGCACGTCCCGCATCATCCGGAAGCCCTTGTAGCCCTTGAAGAACATAAAGAGGACGAGGAGGGTGGGGATGACGATCCACGTGATCTCGAGCCCGAGATGCCCCTCGATGCGGGCGGGCCGGGGATGGCGGCTCCGGCGGTACCGGACGAGGAAGAGCACCATCGCCAAGGTGATGCCGACCAGGAGGACGAGGCAGATGCCCCCGATCCACGCGAAGGCGGAATCGACCTCCCGAGCGATGTCCGATTGGGCGGAGAGCATGATCGATCTCACCGGAAGGAATAGTCGGTGAACGTCAGTCCGATGAAGATGCCGTAGGTGAGGAGCATGACGAGGATCATGACCGCGAAGACGGGTGTCGCGTCTCACGCTCTTTGGGACCAGGCGTCTCACTGAGATGGGACTGTGCGTTGAGCGAGGAGGGACGTGCTGTGCTGGACCGAGCGTGGTAGCCGGGTAGGCCGGAGATTGTTCAGTCGA
>JBFMCU010000131.1:0-15481 GCA_040754415.1 Planctomycetota bacterium | reverse complement strand
GATGACGCTCCGACGTCGCACACCACGTGCACGACCTACCTTGGGTTTGCCCGATGTGGCTCGGCCGGGCGAGAGCCCGGCAACCCACGAGTGCTACGGGAGGCCGGGCCTCCATAGCGTCTGAGCCCGCGCGACGCCGATCGCCGACCTGCGGCAGGTCGAGCCGGTCGAGGGGGCGGCGCCGAGCGAGCGGACGAAGATCCGCCTCCTCTGCGACGAGGAGTCGATCTTCGTCGGGCTCGTCTGCTTCGACTCCGATCCGGGCGGGATCCGCGCCACCCAGGCCCGCCGGGACGCGGACCTGGATCCCGACGACCGGGTCGAGCTCCTGTTCGACACCTTTCAGGACCGCCGCAACGCCACCTGGTTCCAGATCGGGCCCGCCGGCTCGCGCGGCGACGCGCTCGTCGCGCGCAACGGCGCGGAGTTCAACAAGCCCTGGGACGGGATCTGGCAGGGTCGCGCGCGGATCACCCCGCGCGGATGGGAGGCGGAGATCGAGATCCCCGCCTCCACGCTCGCCTTCGATCCCGCCGCGGACGCCTGGGGCTTCAACGCGCGCCGCCACATCCGCCGGAAGAACGAGGAGGCGCGGTGGGCGGCCGCGAGCCCGCGGATCCACTTCTTCTCTGTCGCCAACGCCGGCGTCGTGACCGGTTTCGGCGGCCTCCGGCAGGGACACGGGCTCGACGTGAGGCCCTTCGCGGTGGCCGACGCGTCGCGTCCCGACGGGGCCCGGGATCACGATCTCGACCTCGACGCCGGTCTGGACGCCTTCCTGCGCCTCACGCCGGAGACGAAGCTCAGCCTGAGCGTGAACACCGACTTCGCGGAGACGGAGGTCGATGGGCGGCGCGTGGACCTCACCCGCTTCCCGCTCTTCTTCCCCGAGAAGCGGGGTTTCTTCCTGGAGGACTCCGGGCATTTCCAGTTCGGGCCCGGGGGGCACGAGCCGGGCATCCTCCCGTTCTTCAGCCGGCGGATCGGGCTCGACGCGGAGGGGAACGAGGTGCCGCTCTAGTCCGCGCTCAAGCTCACCGGCCGCGCCGGCGACTGGTCCTACGGCCTGCTCGACGTCCAGACGCGGGACGAGGGCGATCTCGCCGGCCGGAATCTCGGGGTGGCCCGCTTCTCGCGCGCCGTCCTCGACCAGTCGGAGGCCGGCGTGATCTGGACATAGCGCGGGCTGACGCCCGCAACCCACGCTGGCGTGGGCCGGCGCGGCCCGCGCGAGCTCCAACCTCGGCAGAGGTTGGGCCAGCAACGACTGATCTACTACCTTCGAGATTCTTCGCGACCCGCGAAGAATCTCGAAGGTAGTAGATCAGGGCGATCCCGCCGGGGAGGACGGCCGCGCGACCTACGGCGCCGACTTCCACTACCGGACGGACCGCTTCCGGGGGAGTCGCAATCTCCAGGCGGAAGCGTACGTCCTGCGCTCGGACACCTCCGGGGTGGAGAGCGACGACGTCGCGGCCTTCGCGCGCGTCGCCTACCCGAACGACGAGGTGGAGCTCGCGGTGGAGGCCGGGCTCGTCGGGAGCGGCCTCGATCCGGCGCTGGGCTTCGTCCCGCGCCGGGGGATCAAGCGCTACGCGGGAGCCTTCGAGTGGTTCCCGCGGCTCCACACCTCGATCCGCCGCCTGGGCGGGGGGATCTACCCCGAGCTCGTCACCGATCCCGGAAACGACCCGGAGACGGTGCGGGTCTTTGCGCAGCCCCTACGGGTCGAGTGGGAGACCGGCGACGAGCTGCGGCTCGAGGTGGTGGACCAGAAGGAGGTGCTCGCCGCGGACTTCGAGATCCATCCCGGCACGGTGATCCCCGCCCGCACCTACGACTGGACCGAGTACGCGCTGGAGATCGAGACCTCCGACAAGCGCGCGCTCGATCTGGAGGTGGGGATCTCGGCGGGCGCCTTCTACGACGGCCGGCGGGCGGACCAGGAGCTCTCGCTCGGCTGGCGCCCGGGCGCCGGGGGGACCCTCGGGCTCGACTTCGAGCGCAACGCGATCGATCTCCCCGGCGGCGAGTTCGAGGTGCACCTCGCCCGCACGCGCCTCGATCTCCAGTTCGGCCCCGACCTCGCCTGGAGGAACTTCCTGCAATGGGACGACGAGAGCGACCTCCTCGGCCTGAACAGCCGCCTGTGGTGGATCCCCCGCCCGGGCCACGAGGTCTTCTTCGTGCTGAACCGGGGCTGGACGGCGGATTCCGAGGGCATCGCCCCCGGCGACCAGCAAGTGATCCTCAAGGTGGGGACGAGCTTCCGATTCTGAATCCCCGCCGCGGCCCGTGGCGTTTCCCCGGTTTCCTGACGAGAATCCCCCGGCGGCGGGACTGAGGGAGCATGCGGACCCCGGATCCGGAGGACCTCCTGGCCCATGCGGCGCCCCTGCGGCGGCTCGCCCGGCGCCTGGTGGCCGACGAGGCCCGGGCGGACGACCTCGTGCAGGACACCTGGCTCGCGGCCCTGCGCCGGCCGCCGGGGGAAGAACGGAATCTGCGCGGGTGGCTCTTCGACGAAGCCGCGATCCCGACCGCGGGCCAGGACCTGCCCCCCATCAGCGAAGCCATGGGGTTCGATCTCGGGCAGAGCCAGTTCCTTTTCTTCGACCGCGACGGCGTTCCGCTCGTGGCGATCCCCGCCCCGCCGCCGCGGTACGATCGCCGGCCGCGCGAAGGAGGCACGGTCGAGGTGGAGCGCTGGGACCCCTCGGCCAGGGTCGGCGAGGAAGATCCGCCGATCCCGTTCGACGCCCTGCGCTTCCACCTCGTCGTGCCGTCCGCGCGGACGCCCAAGGAGTCCTTCCTCATCGAGCTCTTTCTGAAGCTCGAGACCGGCGCGATCGGCGACGACTGGAAGTAGGCGGCGGCTCCCCCTCACAGATCCCCGTTCAACCGCTGCATCAACGCCAGGAGCGCCGCCTTGTTCTCGAGGTTCTCCAGGCCGTCCTGCTCGAGGTTCGTGAGCAGGTCCCCCTCCCCGCGCTCCTCGGCGGCCTTGGTCAGGAAGAACGAGTCGCCGGTGCGCTCGTAGGCGTAGGCGAAGGACGGCCAGTTCTGGAAGTCCTCGTGGACCGGCGTGTAGCCGTCGGCGGGGATGTCGGTCCAGCGGCACCAGATCGGCGCCCACTCGTCGAGGGGGGCGACCGCGGTGTGCGACCAGGGGGCCTGCTCGCCCGGGAACCACGCCATCCGGGACACGAAGGCGTAGAGCGAGGCCTCGAGCACGTCCTCGAGGAGGTGCTCGTAGGGAGAATCCGTCCGCGCGTAGACGGTCTTCAGGAGGCCGCGCAGCGCGTTCTCGGTGATCGACTGCTCGATCGCCTGGCGCGCGTGGTAGCGCCCGTCCAGGAACTTCGGCGCCACCTGGGACTGCAGGAAGCCGCTGCAGGAGGCCTGCCCGTCGGAGAGCAGCACGACGAGCCGATCGAGCCACGGGCGTTTCGCGGCCCGCCACTCCGGCGAGGCGGTGGCGAAGGCGGCGACCGCCGCGTCCAGCCCCCAGCCCTCGCCGCGGCCGAAGGGGAGGCCCTTGCCGGGGTGCTCGGCGACGTACTCCATCTTCTGGCGCATCCCCGAGCTCTGGATCCCGCCCCCGCCGCTATTGCGGTAGGGGTGGAAGGAGAGATGGAACATCTCCGCCGCGAGCCGCAGGTCGTCCTTGGCGAGGGCGTCGTTCGCGAGCCACGCCAGCGCCTTCGCCCCCCGGGTTGCCCGCACGTGGTGCTGGTAGTCATAGGGGTCGTAGCGCATGTGGTCCCCGTAGTAGTCCGGCTGGCGTCCCGTCCCCTCCACGTAGTCGATCTGGAACCGGGGCGCCTCGTCGAACCCGAAGGGATCGTCCGGCTCGAGGAGCGGGAGGACGAAGTGCTCGAAGGGCACGTAGTCGCCGTCTCCCCCGTTCGGGACGAGCCAGCGCTCGACGCTCGTCGGCTCCCCGCCCAGCTCGTAGAGCGCGTAGGGCATGCGGTCCATCTGCATGCGGTGCAGGGCCCGGTAGGCGGCGAGGCCCCACACCGCCGCCCCGGCGACCGTGGGGAGCCCCTCGGTCACCCAGATTTCCGACCCGCCGGTCATCCCGCCGTACGCGACCCCGTAGGGGTGCCCCCAGCCCATCACGGCGGCCTCGACGGGGTACTGGCCGTAGGAGGTCCCCTCCGCGAGGAAGGTGCGCAGGAACTCGTAGTCCTGGTAGGCGGTCCACCGCAGCGTGCCCGTGCCGACGTGGTCGAGGCGGGGGAGCTGGAAGGACTGCGGGAAGTAGCGGGCCGTGCCCCGGTTCCACCACGAGTAGTGCTCGTACCCTGCCTCCAGCTCGAACCCCCGCGTCGCGAAGCCGAAGCCGCCGTGGTCGTGGTAGAAGCGGGCCGGCCACTGGGCGGCCGGCGTCGAGAGCATCAACCGGCGGTGGAACTGGCCCTGCCAGCGCAGGACGTGCATCGTCCCGTCGCCGAGCGGCGCGACGATCGGCTGGACGATCTCGCCGCCCTCCGGCTCCGGCGCGCCGAAGAAGGGATCCGGGAAATCCTGCTGGAGCACGAAGCCGGCGGGGAAGGCGATCTCGATCCGCTCGAAGTAGACCTTGTCGAGCGGGTCGTCGAGCGGCGTCGTCCGATCGCGTCCGGCGTGCGCGTTGTGGAAGCGCACGTCGAGGCCGAGGACCTCCTCGTTCGCGTACGTGCGGAGGTAGGAGTGGACGCCGAAGAAGTGGGGGAGCGTGCCCTGCGGCCCGCCGTCCGGCGCGACCGGCGTCATCACCTGGTGCACCACGAGCTCGGTGAGGCTCGGGCCGTAGTGCGCGAGCCGCATCGTCCCCGTTCCGTCCAGGGGCCAGGCGGTGTACTCGTGTCCGAAGCAGTCGACGGCGGTGATGGCGATCCCGTGCGGGTCGGCGAGCAGCGCGGCGATCGCCGCCGGCACGTCCGCCGTCCCGTTCGCCAGGTCCTCGACCCCCGGCGCGCCCGGGCCGGGGAACGGGTCCGCCGGATCCACGACGACGCCGTAGCGCACCTGCTCGCCGGGCGCGATCCCCGGATCGGTGCTCACGGGGGCGAGCACCTCGACCACGGACGCCCCTTCCTCGTCCCGGGGATAGCGCGTCACGATCTCCATCTGGGTCGTCCGGGGCGTCCCGTTCCAGTCGAGGATTTGGAAGGGGATCCGCCCGTCGGGACGGGGAAACACCCTGCGTGGGACCGGGATCGTCCCCCGCAGGACGAAGGAGTCCCGGGCCGGGCGGGCGGTCTCGAGCCACGTTACCGTCCCCCCCTCGGGGATCAGGTCGGTCTCCTCGTCCTCGCCGCCCGCCGACCCGGAGGTCCCCGTGGTCGACGAGCTGCACGCGGCGAACGCGAGGCCTGCAATACCGGCCAGCAGGCGGCCGGCCGCCGTTCCCGATTGGCACATGGTCACCCTTCCCGGACCCCCCCCGGGGCCCACCTTCTTCCCGGGGGGTAGCTCGGAGGGGGGAGCGCGGTCACTGGAGCCCAATGCAACTTCGAATGAGCCCCTTACACGCCCCCGGCCCCGGGGCGCGGCGGGGGGTCTTCGGGTCGCTATGCTCTCCCCCGCGGGCCCCGGGGCCCGGCGCGGGCATGGCGAAAAGCGAGGCAGAGGATGGCGGCGAAAGCGGGGCGGAACGGCCCCGGCGCTTTGTGCTCCTCCTCGCCGTCCTCCTCGCGGCCGCCGCGGTCCACCGCCTCCTCTACCACCTGGCCCAGCCCGCCGCCGACCCCTTCGCCTTCCGGCCCTTCCTGGACGGCGAGGCGTACGTGGATGGGGCCCAGGCGATCCTCGCCGGGACGGCCGAGCGCGGGGAGGCCTTCTACCTCGCGCCGCTCTACCCCTACCTCCTCGCGGGCCTCTTCGCGGCGACGGGCGTGGGGCTCGGTGCCGTCTACCTCGTGCAGCACGTCCTCTCGCTCGCCACCGCGGCGGGCGTGGGCTGGCTCGCCCGGCGGCGCGCCGGCGACACGGCGGGGATCGCCGCCGCCGCCCTCTTCGCCTTCCACTCCCCGCTCGTCTTCTTCGCCGCGACCCCGATGGGGGAGACCGTCGCGCTCTTCCTCCTGGTTGCGAGCCTGGTCGCGGCGGAGGGGCGATCCGGGCCGCGCGCGGCGGGGGCGGGGCTCCTCGCCGGGCTCGCGAGCCTGGCGCGGCCGAACCTCCTCCTCGTGCCGCTCTTCCTCGCCCTCGGCGACCTGGCGGCGCGGCGGTGGCGGCGCGCGGGGTGGCTCGCGGCGGGCGCCGCCCTCGCCGTCCTTCCGGTGACGGTGCGGAACCTCGCGGCGAGCGGGCATCCGGTGGCGATCTCCGCCAACGGGGGGCTCACCCTCTACCACGGGAACGGCCCCGGGGCGACCGGGGTCTTCACGCGGCCGGAGGGGTTCTCGGGCCTTGTCGCGCGCCAGCGGGAGGAGGCGACCGTCCTCGCCCGGGCCCGGAGCGGCGAGCGCGGCCTCGACGCGGTGGAGGCCGATCGGTGGTGGGGAGAGGAGGCGCGGCGGGTCCGCCTCGCCGATCCCGCGGGCACGCTCTCGCTCCTCGGCTGGCGCGCGCTCCTTCTCCTCGACGACTTCGAGCACGCGCTCGACTACGACCCGACCCTCGATGGGAACCCCTGGCGAGCTCGCCTGCGCTGGGGGGTGGATCCCGCGCGGCCGGGATCGGGGCGCGAGGTTGCCCTCGTCCCCTTCGCCCTCCTCCTCGCGCTGGCGGCGGCCGCTCTGGCGGCGCGCGGGCCGCGCGGGAGCGGGGGCTGGGCCCTGTGGGGCCCGATCCTCGCCTGCGCCGCGACTCCGATCGTCTTCTACGTGTCGAGCCGCTATCGCCTCGCCACCTCCGCCCTGCTGGCGATCCCGGGGGGGATCGGTCTCGCCACCCTCGCCGGGCGTGCCGGCGCCCTCTCCGCCGGGCGGCGGCGGATCGGGCTCGCCGCGGCCCTCGCGGCCGCCGCCCTCTCCTTCGCCGTCCCCTCTGGGGCGCTCGCGCGGCAGGGGCGGGCCTTCGGGCTCTCGAACCGCGGCGGGATCCTCACCCTCGCCGGCGACTGGGCGGCGGCGGAGCGCTACGCGCGAGCGGCGGTCGCCGCCATGCCGGAGCTCTCCATCGCTCACCACAACCTCGCCTCCCTCCTCGCCCGTACCGGCCGCGAGGAGGAGGCGATCGCCGCCTACCGCGAGGCGATCGCGCGGGATCCGACGAACGCCGACTCCGTCGCGGCCCTCGCCCAGCTCCTCCTCCCGCGCGGCCGGGGCGCGGAGCTCGAGGGGGCGCTGCGCCGGGCCGTGCAGGCGCGCCCCTCGCACGCCCCGGCCTGGACCGCCCTTGTGCACGTGCTCGCCCGCCAGGGCCGGCGCGCCGAGGCGGAGGACGCCGCGCGGGCCGCGGCGAGCCACGGCCTGCGGATCGATCCCCGCGCTTTCGACCCGGGCGGCCGCTGATCGGCCTCAGGGAGACTCCTGAACCTCGAGCCCGAGCCAGCGGATGCGGGCGGCGAAGACGGCGAACCAGGCGCTCGCGACCGGCGACAGCCGCTCGGCCTCCGGCTGGTGCGAGGGCCGGGCGAGGCCGTAGAGGTGCACGCCGCGAAGCGCCACGCCGTCCGCGAGGACGGCGGCGACGAGGGCGAGCCAGGCGCGGACCTCCTCCTCGCTCGGCGGCGCCCCGTCGACGGCGAAGACGATCGTCTGCAGCCAGGTGGGGCAGAGGCTCGCCGCGAGCGCGAGGTTGCGGGCGGTGCGCTCCACGCCGAGGTGGGAGCCGTTCGTGGCGAGCTGTCCGGCCTCCGTGGCGGAATCCAGCTTGAACCACATCTCGCCCCGGGCCCGCGCCAGGCGCGCCACCCCCTCCTGCACCGTTCGCTCGTGGATCAGGGAGCCGTTCGTAATCAGCACGAGCTTCGTCGCCGCGAGCTCCGGATACGCGGCCGCCGCGGCCGCCGCGACGTCGACGGCGGCGGCGAACTGCGGCGAGCTCGTGGGCTCGCCGTTCCCGGAGAAGGCGAGGTCGTTGATCCGCCGGAGCTCCGGAGCCACGTGGCGCTCGAGGTAGTCGCCGCGCACGAGGAGCCGGAGCATCTGATCGAGCTCGCGCCGCAGGAGATCGAGGTCGATCGCCGGGCCCTTCCCGAACACGAGGCCGGGCACCTGGCAGTAGCGGCAGCGCCAGTTGCAGGCGTTGTTCGGGTTCAGGTTGATGCCGACGGAGACGCCGCGGGAGCGCCGCGAGACCACCGGATAGACGTAGGTCAACCCGGCGACGTCGCGGTCGTGGATGCGGGGGGTGAGTCGCACGACCCCCTCTCAGGCGACGACCTGCGGGGCGCGGGGCTGCCAGCGCCACCCGCGGCCGCGCAGCATCCACACGGCGGTGCGGGCCAGGATCTCGAGATCCAGGCGCAGGGAGTGGCACTGGAGGTAGACGAGATCGGCCGCGAGCTTCTTCGTGTACGCCTCCTCGTCCATCCCGGTGTAGCCCTGGGTGACCTGGGCGAGGCCGGTGATCCCGGGAAGGATCGCGTGGCGGTGGCGGAAGCCCGGCACGTGCTCGCAGGCCCAGAGGTAGATCTCGATCATCTCCGGCCGCGGCCCGATGAAGTCCATCTCCCCGCGCAAGACGTTCAGGAGTTGGGGCAGCTCGTCGAGGTGCGTGTTGCGCAGGAAGCGCCCGAAGCGCGTGACGCGGAGGCCCTCGTGGCCCTCCTTCCAGGAGGCGAACGCGTCCCGCGACGTCTCTCGCATCGTGCGGAACTTCACGATCGAGAAGACGCGCCCGTGGTAGCCGACCCGCGGCTGGTGATAGAGGATCCGGCTCGCATCCCGGAAGATCGCCCAGTTGACGAGGGCGATCGGGATGGAGAGCAACGCGGCGCAGGGGAGCGCGATCAGGAGGAGCGCCACGGAGAGCGCGCGCTTGCCGAACTGCGGATACCACCCCCGCGGGTCGAGGCGCTCCCAGTCGGGCTCGGGCGGCGGCGGTTCGGCCGCGGCGGGGGAAAAGCGCCCCGGGGCGCCGCGGCGAGCGACGGGGGGGGGGGCCGCCGGGCGGGCGGCGAGGGCGGTCCGGATCATCTCCTCCGGGGTCATCCGTGCGGGGGAAGGGTCCGCGGGCCGGGCGATCGATCGCCGGCCCCCGCGGCCCGAGTCGAGGGGGAGGGTTGCAAGTCCGGTGGACGGTTGCAAGGCTCCGCGGGCCCTCCGGGGGCGTTTTTCTCGGTTCCGGGGAATCCTCCCTCGGCCGGCGCCGTCCCTCCCGCTCCGGGCGGGTCGTGGCCCGCCGGCCTCGCCCACCATGCGCAGGATCGCCGTCATCGGACTCGGCTACGTCGGGCTCCCCGTCGCCCTCGCCTTCGCCCGCCGCTTCCCCTTCACCCTGGGCTACGACCGCGATCGCGCCAAGGTGGAGCGGCTCGTCGCCCGGGGGGAGGAGATCGCGGACTCCGGCCTCCGGATCACGGCCGATCCCGCGGCGCTCGCGGCGGCCGATTTCTACGTGGTGGCCGTGCCGACGCCGATCGACCGCCAGCGCCGGCCGGACCTCGCGGCGCTCCGCGACGCCTCGCGGGCCGTGGGCGCGAGCCTCTCCCGGGGGGATGTCGTCGTCTTCGAGTCCACGGTCTACCCCGGGGCGACCGAGGAGGTCTGCGCCCCGCTCTTGGAGGCGGCCTCCGGGCTTGCCAGCGGCCGGGACTTCCACCTCGCCTACTCGCCCGAGCGGTTGAATCCCGGGGACCCCGCGCACGGATTGGCCGGCGTGAGGAAGGTCGTGGCGGCCCAGGACCGCGCGACCCTCGATCTCGTGGCGAGCGTCTACGGCGAGGTGGTCGAGGCGGGGATCCACCGGGCGCCCTCGATCCGCGTCGCCGAGGCGGCCAAGGTCATCGAGAACGTCCAGCGGGACCTGAACATCGCCCTAATGAACGAGCTCGCGATCCTCTTCGATCGCCTCGGCCTCGACACGAGCGAGGTCCTCGCGGCGGCAGGGAGCAAGTGGAACTTCCACTCCTACCGCCCGGGGCTCGTGGGCGGGCACTGCATCCCCGTCGATCCGTACTACCTCACCAGCAAGGCCGAGGAGGTGGGGATCCACCCGCAGATCGTGCTCGCGGGCCGGCGCATCAACGACGGGATGAGCGCCTTCGTGGCCGCCCGCGTCCTGCGCGAGCTCGCCGCGGCCGGGCGGCCGATCCCGGGGGCGCGCGTCGCGGTCCTCGGGCTCGCCTACAAGGCGGACCACCCCGATGCCCGCAACTCGCGGGTCCCGGAGGTTGTCCGGGAGCTCGTCCAGTGCGGCGTGGTCTCGCTCGTCTTCGATCCGCTCGTGGACCCCTCCGAGGCGGCGGAGTACGGCCTCGAGCTCGCCCGCGAGGAGGCGCTCGCCGGCGCGGATGCGGTCCTGCTCGCCGTCGCTCATCGCGGCCTCGCGGAGCTCGCCGTGCGGATCGCCGGCAAGGGCCCGCGGCCCGTGCCGCTCCTCGACGTCGCCTGGGGAGTCGCGCGCGCCGACCTCCCGGCGGGAACCCCCTACTGGCGCCTGTAGGCGGTCGTGGAGGCCCTTCCCCGCCCGCGCCGCTGGCTCGTCACCGGGGCCGCCGGCTTCATCGGCTCCCACCTCGTGGAGGCGCTGCTCGCGCGGGGCGAAGAGGTGCGCGGGCTCGACGACCTCTCGACGGGCCGCCTCGCCAACCTGGACGACGTGCGCGCGCGGGTGGGGGAGGAGCGCTGGCGGCGCTTTTCCTTCGCCGTGGGCGACGTCGGCGATCCGGCGGCGTGCCGCGAGGCCTGCGCGGGGGTCGACGTCGTCCTGCACCAGGCCGCGCGGGGCGCCGTGCCCCGCTCGCTCGCCGACCCCCTCGCCGCGCACGCCGCCAACTGCGCCGGCTTCGTGAGCGTGCTCGAGGCGGTGCGGGCGGCGGGGTGCGCGCGCCTGGTGTACGCCTCCTCCTCGAGCGTCTACGGCGATTCGCGCCTCTTGCCGCGCCGCGAGGAGGAGCTCGGCGTCCCCCTCTCTCCCTACGCGGCCACCAAGCGCGCGGACGAGCTCTACGCCGCCGCCTGGCACCGCGCGTTCGGCGTGCCGGCGATCGGGCTGCGCTACTTCAACGTGTTCGGGCCGCGGCAGGATCCCGCCGGCCCTTACGCGGCGGTGCTGCCGCGCTGGACCCTCGCCCTCCTCTGCGGCGAGCGACCGGTGATCCACGGCGACGGCACGACGAGCCGGGACTTCACCGCGGTCGCCGACATCGTGCGGGCCAACCTGCTCGCGGCGGAGGCCGGTCCGGAGGCCGTCGGCGGCGTCTACAACGTCGGGAGCGGGGAGGAGGTGGACCTCGGGACCGCGCTCGCCGTCCTGCGCGCCGAGCTCGCGACGCGGGGTGTCGATTGCGCCGGGCTGGCGCCCCGCCACGACGCCCTCCGGCCGGGCGACGTGCCGCGGAGCCGCGCCGACCTGGAGCGGGCGCGCCGCGGCCTCGGATTCCGGCCGGCGGTCGGGTTCGCCGCCGGCGTGCGGGAGATGGTCGCGTGGTTCGTGGGCGCGTACGGGCCCCGCGGGACCGGCCGGGATTTCCCGGGCCCCTCGTTGCACTCGAGCGGGGGGGGCCGGTAGGAATGGCCGCCGGACGTGGGTCGGGGAGGGCCGCGGCAGGGGACGCGACCCCGGCGCCGCTCGCGCCGGGATCTCCCGCCGAGATGGATACCAGCGAGCAGGATCGAGACGCGCCGCACATCGTGATCTCCGTGGTGAGCCACGGCCACGGCCGCGGGCTCGGCGGCCTTCTGGAGAGCCTGCGGGACGCCCGCCATCCGCTGCTCTCGGTCGTGCTCACGGCCAACGTGGACGAGGACCTCTCCTTCGCCCCGCCGCTCCTCGGGGGGCGCCTGCGCATCCGGCGGAACGCCGCGCCGCGCGGGTTCGGCGCGAACCACAACGCCGTCTGGGCCGAAGCCGCCGCCGACGTCTTCTGCGTCTGCAATCCCGATGTCCGCGTCGAGCCGGACGTCTTCGGGCCGCTCCTCGCCGCCCTGGAGGATCCGGGGGTGGGCGTGGCCGCGCCCCGGGTCCTGAGCCCGGCGGGGGAGCTCGAGGACAGCGTGCGCCGGGATCTCACGCCGGGCCGGGTCCTGGCCCGCGTCTGGCGCGGTCCGCGCGCCCACGAGTACGACCTCGCCGGCGCGCCGCCGCTCCGGCCCGACTGGGTGGCCGGGATGTTCATGGCCTTCCGCTGGGAGGCCTTCGGCGCCGTCGGCGGCTTCGACGAGCGCTTCTACCTCTACTGCGAGGACGCCGACATCTGCCGGCGGCTCCGGCGCGCCGGCCGGCGCGTCGTCTACGTCCCCGCCGCCACGATCACCCACGACGCGCGCCGGGCGAGCCGCCGGAGCCTCGTCCACCTCTCGCGCCACGTGACGAGCCTGGCTCGCTACTGGCTCGTGCCGGCGGCGCCGCCGCGGGGTGGCCGGCTCCCGGCCCCCGCGGCGCGGCCCGGCGCGGCGAGGCGCGGGCGCTGAGCCGATGGGCGGGGCGAGCGAGATCCTCCGGCGCTACGGCCCGTGGGGGTCGCTGCGGCTCCTGCGCGATTGGTGCTTCACCCGGGTCCTGGGACTGGCCCGCGGGTGGGATCTGCGGCTCGTCCGCCTGCCCTGCTACCTGCGCGGCGCCCGCGGCATGCGGATCGGCCGGCGCTTCACGAGCGGCGTGGGCTTCCGGGCCGACGTGCTGCCCGCCGGCGAGGACGGCGATCCCCGGGCGGTGCGGCTCGTCATCGGCGACGACGTGCAGGTGAACGACTACGTGCACATCGCCGCCGTGCACGAGGTCCGCATCGGCGACCAGGTGCTGATCGCGAGCCGCGTGTTCATCTCCGATCACGGGCACGGCTACTACGACGACGAGCACGCGGCGCTCCACGAGCCGCCCTCCGTGCCTCCCGCGCGCCGCCGCCTCAGCACCGGCCGGCCGGTGGTGATCGAGGACCGCGTGTGGCTCGGGGAGGGGGTCAGCGTCCTTCCCGGCGCCCACATCGGCGCGGGCGCGGTGATCGGCGCCGGGAGCGTCGTCGCCGGCGCGATCCCCCCCGAGTGCGTGGCGGTGGGCGTGCCCGCCCGGGTCGTCAAGCGCTACGATCGCGCCGCGGGTCGCTGGAAGCGGGCATGAAGCTCGTCGTCGTTTCCGGCGTCAACATCGACTCGGGCGGGGCGCTCTCGATCTTCCGCGATTGCCTCGCCGCCACGGCCGCCTTCGCCGGCGAGCACCGCTTCGTGGCGCTCGTGCACGACCGCGCCCTCTTCGCCGGCCTCCCCGGACATGTGGAGTACCGGGAGTTCCCGCGGAGCAAGCGGCGCTGGGCGAGCCGCCTGTGGCACGAGTACGTGCTCTTCCGCGGCCTCTCGCGCTCCCTCGCGCCGTACCTGTGGTTCTCGCTCCATGACGTGACGCCCAACGTCCGCGCCGAGCGGCGGGCCGTCTACTGCCACAACCCCGCCCCCTTCCACCGGCTGCGCCCTTCCGACCTCTGGCTCGATCCCTCGCTCGTCCTCTTCCGCGTCTGCTACGGGCGCCTCTACGCCGTCAATCTGCGGAAGAACGATGCCGTCGTCGTGCAGCAGGAATGGATGCGCGAGGAGTTCCGCCGCCGCTACGGCCTGGCGCGCGTCGTCGTGGCCCATCCGGCCGCCGGCCCCCCGAACGGCGATCCGGGGCATCCGGTGCCGGGGCGGTTCGTGTATCCCTGCTTCCCGCGCGTCTTCAAGAACGTCGAGGTCGCGTGCGCGGCCGTCGCGCGCCTGGCGGACACGCCGGCCCGCCTCGTGCTGACGATCGCCGGCACCGAGAACCGCTACGCCCGCCGGCTGCGCCGGCGTTTCGGGCACCTCGGCAACGTGGAATTCGCGGGGCGCAAGACGCGCGAGGAGGTGTTCGAGCTCTACCGCACGGCGAGCGCCCTCGTCTTTCCCTCCCTGCTCGAGACGTGGGGCATGCCCCTCTCCGAGTTCCGCGCCACGGGACGCCCGATCTTCGCCGCCGACCTGCCGTACGCGCACGAGACGCTCTCCGGCTACGCCCCGGTGCGCTTTTTCGCTCCCCGCGACGATCGCGCCCTGGAGCGAGCGCTGCGGGATTTCCTCGCCGCCGGGTCCGTTCCCGCCCATGCGGCCGCCGGCGCGCCGGCGGAGCCCTTCGCGCCCGACTGGCCGGCCCTTTGGAGACTCCTGCTCGCGGCGGAGGCGCCCCGGCCCCGATGATGCGCCTCCTCGAGCTCCTCGTGGTCGCCCTGCCCCTGACCGCGCTCTCGGTGGTGGTGGGAGGGCACGCGGTGGAGCCGGCCTGGGTCCTCGCCGCGGGCATCGCGCTCCTCTACTTCCTGGAGCGGCTCGCCCGCCCCGATCGAGCGCCGCCGCGGGGCACCGGCTGGGCCCTCGCCGTGCTCCTCTTCGTGGGCCTCGGGCTCTTCGCCCTCGCGTGGTCGCCCTACGCCACCCGGGCCGCGGGCGCGAAGGGCGCCATCCAGGCCGCCGGCATCCTCTGCGCCCTGGGCACGGCGCTCGCCGTCGTGCGCTGCGTGGAGGGGCGGCCGGAACGCTTCGCGCGGCTCGTGCGCCTCCTGGTCGTGGTCCTCTTCTGGGTGGCGGCGATCGGCCTCGCCCAGTTTGTGCTGTTCAACGTGCTGCGCCTGCCGGCCGGGGGCGAGTTCGAGTTCCTCAACTCGATCACGGGGAACCCCAAGGCCTGGAGGTACCCCGGACAGTTGGGCGGGATCGTGCGCGTGAACTCGATCGCCGCCGAGCCCGCCCACCTCGCCCAGTACCTGGCGACGGTGAGCGGGCTCGTCTGGCTGCGGCTCGGCGCCCTCGGCCGGTCCCGGGCGGAGGAGGTGCGCGCGTATGTCTCGCGCGGGGAGGCCGCCGCAATCCTCCTGTGCGCCGTCCTGACCCTGTCGCTCGTCGGCTGGGGGGCGTTCCTCGTCGCGCTGGTCGCCCTCGTCGTCTTCTCCCGGCGGATCAGCCTGGGCCGGGCCCTGCCCGCGGCGGTCGCGGTCGCCGTCGCGGCCGGCGCCGCCCTCCTGTGGATCGGCCGCACGGAGCGGGCCCTCGGCGTGAAGCTCGCCACCATCCCCACCGTGCTCGCCGCGGCGGGCGACGTCGGCGACACCGTGGACACCCCAGCCATCTCGGCGATCGCCGTCCTCGGGAACCGCGTCGTCACCGCCGCGAACCTGGAGCGCCGGCCCCTCGTGGGGATCGGGCTCGGCGCCCACCCCGAATCCTTCGCGGCGGTGGCTCCCCAATGGGAGGGGATCTCCGCGAAGCTGAACGCGGAGGACGCGAGCGGGCTGCTCTTGCGCCTCCTCTCCGAGACGGGGGTGGTGGGCGCGACGCTCTTCGTGGGAGTGTGGGCGCTCGTGCTGGTGCGAGCGCGGCGGCGGGTCCTTTCCGCGCGAGTGGCGAGCGCCGGGGCCCCGTCCGTGCCGCCCGGG
>JBFMCU010000130.1:0-6940 GCA_040754415.1 Planctomycetota bacterium | reverse complement strand
CCGGCCACCTCGCGCTCGTCCCTCCTGCCGCGCCACTCCCGCAACCTAACCAGCGTGGTCGACGAACGCCAGTCCCCACTCGCAATCTCGACCCGGCCAGGGGTTACGGCAACTCGCCGGGGCCCTGCCTCCTGCCCTTCCAGGGGCGATTCCCCGGGGCGGGATGGCCCACGTGCCGTCTACAAGCGGGCCGCCCTCCCTGAGCCCTCGGCGCCCACGTGATAAGCGGCCAGTCGTGGCCTGAGCGATCCGTGGGCCCCGGTCCGAGCCGTTCCGGACCCCGGCAGCCGGCCGCGAGGGCCCTCGGTCAGTCCCCGAGGACCCGGAGGCGGCGGCGCTCGGCCGGGATGATGATGCCGGGGTTGGGCTGCTCGCCGCGCTGCGCGTCAAGCGTTGCCGCCGCCGTGCTCCGCGGCGGAGCCTGGGGGGGGTCGCGGCCCAACGCACGCGGAGCACGTGAGGACGAGCAGGAGCATGGCGAGGCGCGTCACCCGGCCTCCTCGGCGGCCTAGGCCTTGCCCAGGAGGAGCGTCGCCACGCGCTCTACCGCATCGCGGAGGTGCTCGACGTCGGGGCGGATGTAGCCGTCGGTCTCGCTCGTCCCCCGTGGGAAGCGCATGGTTGACGAACGCCTTGCTGGTGGGCCTCGGCACGCCGCACTCGTGGGCGGCCAAGATCCACGTATCGCGCATCCGGCGTGGGGTATAGCCCAGCGGGCGGAGCGAGTCCTCCTCCGCGTTCTTGACGAAGGTGACGCCGCGCCCCGAGTGGTCAAGCGTCGTGAACACCCACTCCGTGCCTCGAACAGCAGGGCGTTGTCGCGGCGGCGGCGCTCGAACACGCGTGCGACGACGGGGCAGAACGGAACGCGGAGGGCGCGCGACGGGCCGCCCTTCGGGTTCGGGCGGAACAGCGTGCGGCCGTCGAAGTCTACCTCCTCCCACCGGATCGTGCGCGCGTCGAGGAAGCGCCGGCCCGTGAGCGCCAGCACGCGGACGACGTCCGCGCGGAGGGGGTTCTTGAGGTCCCCAATCGCGCGCCAGAGCTCCAGCATGGTCGCCCCCGCGATTGGGGACCGCTTGTGGTCCTCGGGGTTCCACTCGACCGAGGACATGGGGCACGGGGGCTGGTCCAAGAAGAGGGCGTAGCGGCGGATCGCGCCCTCGCGCTCGATCGTGAAGCAGGTTCGCCAGTGGACGCCGGTGAAGCCGGCGGCGTGGCGCTTCGCGCTGGTCGGCTCGCGGTCGAAGCCGCGGTGGCCGGTGAAGGAGGGGCCGTGGAAGGTGCCGTCTCCGCTTCCAGGTCCGCGATGCAGAGGTGGCCACCGGGGAGGAGGAGGTCGCGGAAGCGGCGCAGGAGGAGCTCGTCCTCCTCGACGTGGTGGAACGTCATCGGGCAGTAGACGAGGTCGAAGCGTTCCGCGGGAGGCAGGTCGCGGAGGAGGTCGAGCTCGACCGGGTGCAGGTTGCGCGCGCCGGCGGCGGCGATCTTCTCGCGGAGGACGTCGAGCATGCCGCGGGAGGTGTCGGCCATGGTCACCTCGCCCAGATCCTCCCGCAGCGCGAAGGTCAGGAGGCCCGTCCCGCAGCCGTACTCGAGGGCGCGCGTCGGGCGCGAGCGGGACACGGACTCGCGCATCGCCGCCGCGACGGCCCGCGCCCGCGCGAGCTTCTGGGGATCGTCGTCCCAGCTCCGCGCCCGGCCGTTGAATCCGCCCATGGGCTCGGCTCCCCTCAACCGCCCGCGGGAAGGTCGAGGACGATCGCGGTCTCCTCGCCCGCGGAGATGGTGACCTCCATTGGCGCCGAGTGCTCCTCCGCGCGGCCCGCCGCGGCTTCCTCCTCCGGCGTGGGCGAGTAGTTCAGGAAGGCCTCGTAGGTCCCCGGGAGCACATCCGGGAGCTCGATGCGGAGGCCCGGCGCGGAGTCCCGAGCGGCGCTCACGCCGCGGAAGCTCGCGTCCTCCGGGGCGACCAGCGCCAGGACGAAGCGCCCCCGCCGGCCGGCGGTCGTCGCGTCGGGGACGACGGCCACGAGCCGGCCATGGACGGGAACGACCACCCGCGCCGCGGGCACCGCCGGATCGTGCTCCTGGCGGTACTCGCGGTCCGCCAGATCGACCATGACCACGAAAGGCGCGTCGGGCACGGAGGCCGCGAGGTGGCGGTTCCCCTCAATGTGCGCCGTGTTCGTGGTGAAGCCGCCGTGCTCGATCCACACCTCGCCCTGGGGCACGGGCGAGCCCTCCTCGTCCACCACCTCGATCTCGACCCGGCGGGCCGGGTGCAAGCGGAACTCCACCGGCCGCCTGTCGGTCGGGACGACGTAGTCGAAGAGGTACTTCGTGGCGCAGTTCCGGTGCTGGAGGAGGAGCGTGCCCGTGGCGGGACCGGGCAGGAAGGAAAGGAAGGAGCCGTCCTCGTTCGTCCAGGCCAAGATCTGGTTGTCGAGCTGGACGTGGGCCTGGTTCAGGGGCCGTCCCTCCTCGTCGAGCACGCGGCCGCGAAAGGCGACCAGGGCGCCCCCGAGCTCCACCTCGATCTCGCGCTGCTCGCCGGCGGCGAGGGGCGCCACGGCCTCCCGGTGGTAGACCGTATCGCCGGAGAGGCCGTACACGACGAGCTCGAGGGAGACGCCCGGCTGGAGGGCGTAGAACTCGACGCGGGCGAGGGCGCTGACCCCGGCGCAGAGGAAGGAGTCCGGAGCGGTCTGCATCAGCGGCACGGGGGGGAACGTCGTCTCCGAGACGTGCCGCCCCTGGCCGGCGAGATCGGCGACCGGGAGGGCCGTGATCCGCTCCGCGCCGCGGAGCGCGACCTTGAACATGCCGGGGTCCGCGCCCTCCGGGAGCACGAGCTTCACCCCGAGGCGGTTCCCCCGCGAGAGAGTGATCCGGAGCGGCTCCACGACCACCGCGGGCAGCTCGACCTCCGCCGGCACGTAGCCCGGCGCCTCGGCGGTCGCGCGATCCACCTCGCGCGCGATCCACCGGGTCTCGCCGCGGCCATCCACCCCCGTGGGGGCGCTCCGCGTGCCGGAGGCGGTCACGACGGCCTCCGCGATGGGCGCCCCGGCCGGATCGCGGACCTCGAAGGCCAGACGCCGGGCGCCGGCCACGACCACGTCGCCGAGCTCGCCGTCCGGCGGCAGCTCCCCCTCGTCGAGGGCGAGGATCGGCGGGGCGCCGGAGGGGCTGCTCCCGAGCCGGAGCTCGACGGCCGCGATCCCCTCCGGCGGGCCGTCGACCATGAAGCGGCCCTCCGCGTCCGCGCGGGTGGTCGTGAAGCTCGGCGAGGTCCCGCCGGGGAAGAGGAGCTGGGCGGCGAGGGTCGCCCCGGCGAGCGGGGCGCCGTCCTCGGCCCGCACGAGCCGCCCGCGCAGGCCCGACAGCCGTCCGACGCGCACGACGAGCTCCTCCGTCGTCGCCTCCGCGAGCCGCACGCCCCGCGCGCGGGCCTCGAGGGTCCCGTCGGAGCTCGCGAGGATCCGCCAGCCGCGGGGGAGCCAGATCCGCCCGCTCCACTCCGCCGGCAGGCCGGCGAGCTCGAGCCGCCCCTCGGCGTCGGTCTCGACGCCCTCGTAGTCCCGCCACAGGGCCGGGACGTCGAGGGCCTTCTCGACCGCCGCGGGCAGGGGAGCGGCCGCCGAGAGGGAGCGGTCGGAGTGGAGAGCGAGGCGCAGGCGGCCGGGTGAACCGCCATCCGCGCGCACGAACCGCGCGCCCAGGCGCACCCCCCCGGCGAGGACGATCTCCTGCCGGCCGGGAGCGAGCACGGCCTCCCGGCGCTCGACGGCGACGAAGAGCAGGGCGGGCGCGCCGTCGGCGGCGAGGACGACCTCGCCCCGCTCGTCGGTGCGCCGGTCGCCGAGGATCGTCTCGCCGCGCACGACGAGGAGCTGGGCGCCGGCGATCGGCTCCCCCTCCGCGGCGAGGACGCGGAAGGCGGCGCGGCCGGCCCCGACGAGGGGATCGACCGCCTGGCGCTTCTCCGCCGCCGCCGCCGGGGCGCCGGATCCGATTGCGGGCGCCGCGAGGCCCACCTCGGGCCGCGCCTCCCCGCTCGCCGCTCCCGGCCCCGCCGGCACCGGCGGCGCGAGGATCTCGGCGGCTCGCTCCCCGCCGAGCCAGGCGAAGGGATCGAGGAGGAGGAGGAGCCCGGCCGCGACGGCCGCGAGCAGGAGCCAGACCACCGGGGAAGCGCGCTTCATCGCCGGTACCGGGGAGGGGGGCCAGTATAGGCCCGGCGGCCGAGCCCCGCCGGAGCGGGCCGGCTGGATCGAGGGCGGCGGCCGACTACCATGGGCCCCGCCATGACGCGCGCGCTCCTCGTCTCCCTGGCGCTCCTCCCCGCCCTCGCCGCCTGCCGGACGATCCCCGACTACGACGCCCCCCTCGCCGAGGGGATGCCGGCCCTGATCCCGCTCGAGCCCGACGAGGAGGTGCCCGACTTCTCGCGCGAGTGGGAGGCGCGGGAAGAGCTCTCGCCCGCGCTGGAGAACTCCGTCCTCTGGCTGCGCCGGCCCCACGCCCCTCGTTTCTTCCCCCTGGCGGGGATCACCTACGAGCGCTCGCTCGCCTCGCTCGAGCGGTTCCAGGAGCTCCTGGCGACGAGCGGCGGCCCGGAGGACCTCCAGGCGGCGATCGAGCGCGAGTTCACGGTCTACAAGAGCGCCGGCTGGGACGGCCGCGGCGGCGGCGTGCGCTTCACCGCCTACTGCACGCCGATCCTGCCGGGGAGCCTGGAGCGCAGCGAGACCTACCGCTGGCCGCTCTATGCCCTGCCCCCGGACCTCGTGAAGGACCGCGACGGATCGATCCTCGGCTGGGAGACGGCGCTGGGGCGGATCGACACGTACCCTTCGCGCGGCGCGATCGAGTCCGGACACCTCCTCGAGGGCCGGGGGCTCGAGCTCGTCTGGCTCGCCGATCCCCTCGACGCCTTCCTCGCCCACGTGAACGGCTCAGCCTTCATCACCCTCCCCGACGGGTCGCTCTTCCGCCTCGGCTACGCGGGCAAGAACGGGCGCCCGTACCGTTCCCTGGGCCGCGAGCTCGAGGACGACGGCCGGATCCCGCGGGGCACCGCCAGCCTCCAATCGACCGTATCCGTCCGAGCGCGGGGCCGAGGGCGCCGGGGGCCCTCTGGGGCTTGGAGGCTTGGCGGAGTGGCCCCCCGGTAGGGGCGGGGGCGCGCGGCCGGGTCAGAGCGGCAGCGGGGGGAGCTTCCCTTCTTCCCGCAGCTCCTTCCATCGGCGCGGGAGGAGCTCCTCGAGGCGCTCGGCGGGGTGGAAGCGGACCCGCACCAGGACGTCGCTGAAGTAGGCCTGCGGCTCCACCCCGCAGCGCTTGCAGGTCTCCACCAGCGAGTAGATCGCCGCCCCCATCGCCCCTCCCCGAGGGCTGGCCGTGAACAGCCAGTTGCGCCGTCCCACCGCCACCGGCCGGATCGCCTGCTCACAGGCGTTGTTGTCGATCGGCAGGCGACCGTCCTTCACGTACTGGCGGAGCGTCCGCCATTGGTTGCGGATGTACCCCAACGCCTGCCCCATGTTCTCCTCCGGCGCATACCTCCCCTTCAACTCGCGCACCAGCCCGCGGATCTTCCACAGCACCGGCAGGCTCTTCTCCCGGCGCAGCCGGCGCAGCCCCTCCGGCTCGAGCCCTCCCTCGCGCCCCTCCTTCTCCACCGCGTACAGCCGGCGAATCAACGCCGCCACCTCCAGCGCGTCCTCTGGCGCGCTCTCCGCCGCCTCCCGCACCTTCCTCCTGGCGTGCGCCTTATCCCGTGCTCGGCATAAGGCGCATTATCTGGAGCGTTATCTTATCTGGAGCGGGCACGCAGCGGGGCCGGAGGACGCGGCGGGCGCGCGGCCGCTGCTCCGGATAACGGGGCTACAGGGAAGACAGGAGCGCGATCACATTGGGAGTGGGTCGCCAGCGCCGGCCGGCCGTCGGGGCGAGGCCGGCTCGCCTCCAGAACGACTGCAGTGCCTTCCGCTTCATCTGCACATTGGTGCCGATGTAGCGGCTGGTCGTGGCCACGCTGGCATGCCCCAGGTAGTCGCGGATGACGGTGATGTCGACGCCCGCCTGCAGCAGCGCCACGGCGCAGCTGTGGCGCAGGACATGGGGCGTGATTCTGCGGTCCTTGAGGGCGGGAAGCTTGCGAGCCGCGAGCGAGACGTACTTCCGGAGCAGATACGCCGCCCCGTCTCGGGAGAGGGGCCGACCGCCGGAGTTGCGGAACAGCGGGCCGCTGGTCGGTCCGAGGGAACACCCGAGGCGAGACAGGGCGGAGGCGGTCTCCGCCCAAAGCGGGCAGACGCGCTCCTTGGATCCCTTGCCGTGAAGACGCACGTGGCGTGGTGGGGCCAGATGCAGGTCGTCCATCGTCACCGCGAGCGCCTCGGCGATGCGCGCGCCTGTGTTATACAGGAAGACCAGAAGTGCGTAGTCGCGCAGGCCGGCCGGGCTGCGGCGATCTGGTTGGGCCAGCAGGACCCGAGCGTGCTCGGGCTCGAGGTACGGAACGGCGTGTACGGACGCATGCTTCGCGGGCACCGCGAGAATGCGCTGGTACTGCTCCGCGCGCGACAGGTCGTGGCGGAGAAGATGTTCGGCGAAGCCACGGATGGCCGCGAGCCGGCAATTGCGCGTGGCCGCCGCGTTGCCACGCTCCACCTCGACGTGGTCGAGGAAGGCGAGCACCTGATCGACCACGATGTCATCGAGACCAAGCTCGCTGACGGGGCGGCGTGTCTGTCGCGCGAGGAACAAGAAGAAGAGTCGCAGTGCATGGCCGTAGGCACGAATGGGTGTCGCGTCTCACGCTCTTTGGGACCAGGCGTCTCACTGAGATGGGACTGTGCGTTGAGCGAGGAGGGACGTGCTGTGCTGGACCGAGCGTGGTAGCCGGGTAGGCCGGAGATTGTTCAGTCGA
>JBFMCU010000129.1:0-18794 GCA_040754415.1 Planctomycetota bacterium | reverse complement strand
GGGGCGGCGCGCCCTCGCCGCCCTCGTGGTCCTCGCGGTCGCGGCCGCCGTCCTCGCGCCCGCCGTCCGCCAGCGCCGCTATCTCTTCTCCCTGTCCCCGGCGGCCGCCGTGCGGGAGACCTTCCTCTACAATCCCTTCCCGGAGGCGGTGGAGGTGGCGGAGATCGTCGCGGCGTGCTCGACGCCCGGCGACGCGCTCGCCGTGCTCGGTTCCGAGCCGGAGCTCTACTTCTACACCGGCCGCCGCCCGGCGACCGGCCACATCTACATGTATCCGCTCATGGAGCGCCAGCCGTACGCGGGCCGCATGCAGGCGGAGATGATCCGGGAGATCGAGGCGAGCGAGCCGGAGATCCTCGTGCAGGTCAACGTCGCGTGGTCGTGGCTCCGCCAGCCCGACTCCGACACCTCGCTCCTCGCCTGGTTCCAGCAGTACGCGCGCGGGTACGACACCGTGGGCATGGTGGAGATCCGGCGCGAGGGGACGGATGTCTACACCGATCTCGCGGCGCAGCGGCGGCCGAAGCCCCCCGATCAGTTCTGGATCGCCGTCCTGAAGCGGCGGCCGTGACGAACGAGAGGACGATGACGAACGCGAGGATTCTGGCCCTTCGCCACCCGCTCCTGCCCTGGCTCCTCGGCAGCCTGGCCGCCCTCGCCGCGCCGCCGGCCTGCGGTCCGCCCCCCGCGCCGCCGCCGCCCCTCCTCCTCCTTGTCAGCGTCGACACCCTGCGCGCCGACCACCTCGGCGCCTACGGGAGCGAGCGGGGGCTGACGCCGAGCCTGGACGCGCTGGCCGCCGAGAGCCTGGTCTTCGCGACCGCCTACGCGCCCTCCTCCTTCACCGTGCCCTCGGTCTCCGCCCTCCTCACCGGATGGTACCCCGAGCAGAACGGCATCCTGTCCAACGAGCACATCCTCCCCGCGTCCGTCCCCACCCTCGCCCGGATGCTCGCCGCCCGGGGCTACCGCACCGGCGCCGTCGTGTCCAACTTCGTGCTCCGCCGCGGCGGGGGGCTCCAGGGGGGATTCGAGCGCTACGACGACGAGCTCCCCGAGCTGGAAGCGGTGCGCGGGATCCCCGAGCGGCTCGCGGGCGACACGACGGATCGCGCGCTCACGCTCCTGGACGAGCTCGTGGCCGCGGGCGACGGGCGGGCGTTCCTGTGGGTGCACTACCAGGACCCCCACGGCCCCTACACGCCGCCCGCCGCGGATCGCGAGCTCTACCTCGAGGCGGAGCGCAGCCGGCCCGACGGCGGGCGCCGCCTCACCTTCGGCGCCGACCACCGGGGGCTCGGCGACCTGCCGAACTACCAGCGGATCGGCGCCGAGGACGAAGTCGCCTTCTACCGCGCCGGCTATGCCGCCGAGGTAGCGCGCTCTGACCGGGAGATCGGCCGCCTGCTCGCCGGCCTGCGCGACCGCGGCCTCGCCGATCGCGCCGTCGTCGTGTTCGCCGCCGACCACGGCGAGGGGCTGGGCGAGCGCGACTACTGGTTCGCCCACGGCGAGCATCTCTCCGATCCCCTCGTGCGCGTGCCGCTCTTCCTGCGCGTCCCCGGGCTCCCGCCGGGGCGGCGTGCCGACGTGGCGGGCCTGACCGACGTCGTGCCCACCCTCGCCGGGATCTTCGGGCTCGCCACGCCCGCCGGGCTGCCCGGGCGCGACCTCCTCGCCGCGGGAGCGGCCGCCGCCGCTCCCGAGCTCTACCTCGCCACCCTGCGCGGCGCGAAGCTCCCGCGCATCGCCCTCGTGCGGGACGGATACAAGTACGTCGCGACGCGGACGGGCGCCTCCCGCTTCGGCGAGGAGCTCTTCCGCCTCGGCGAGGAGGATTGCGACCTCGCCGCGGCGGAACCGGAGCGGCTCGCGGCGCTGCGCCGGCGGATCCAGGAAGTCCAGCGCGACGTGCAGTCCGCGGGCCGGGAGCGCCAGCGCGATCTCTCCGCGGCGGAGATCGAGCGGTTGGAGAAGATCGGGTACGCCGGCGGAGATCGCTGAACCGCACCTTGCCCCCCCCGGCGCGGAACCGGATACTCGGTCCATGCCCCGCGGCCACCGGACCATCGTCGTGATGCCGGCCTACAACGCCGCGAACACCCTCGAGCGGTGCTGGGCGGACATCCCCAAGGACCAGGTGGACGAGGTCATCGTCGTCGACGACTGCAGCCCCGACGCCACGGTCGAGATCGCGCAGCGGCTGCCCGTGACCCTGATCCGCCACGAGCGGAACACCGGCTACGGCGGCAACCAGAAGACCTGCTACCGGACGGCCCTCGACCACGGCGCGGACTTCGTGGTCATGATCCACGCCGACTACCAGTACGACGCGCGGATGATCTCCGCCGCCGTGGAGACGATGCGGTTGGGGATCTGCGACGTCGTGCTCGGCAACCGCATCCGCACCCGGGTGGAAGCCCTGCGCGGGGGGATGCCCCTCGCCAAGTACGTGGCCAACCGGGGCCTCACGTTCCTCGAGAATCTCTTGTCGGGTCAGAACCTCGGCGAGTGGCACAGCGGGTTCCGCGCCTATACGCGCCGGGTCCTCGAGACTCTGCCCTTCGCCGCGAACAGCGACGACTTCGTCTTCGACACCCAGTTCCTCGTGCAGGCCGTGCACTTCGGCTTCCGGCTCGGCGACGTGCCGGTGCCCGTCCGCTACTTCGACGAGGCGAGCAGCATCAACCTGCGCCGCTCGACGATCTACGCCCTCTTGACCCTGCGCACCTTCCTCCAGTGGCACCTCCATCGCCTGGGGATCCGCCGCTCCGCGCTCTTCCGGCCCGCCGCGGGCAAGTGACGCCGCAGGCGGGTCGGGCGCAAGGGGGACGGACGGGATTCCCTTCTCTTCTCACGCGAGCGGATTGCCGGCGCCGCGGAGCAGGATCACGTGCAGCTCCCGCGGGCCGTGCACGCCGACGACCAAGGTCAGCTCGATGTCGGCGGTTCGCGAGGGGCCGGTGATCATGGTGATCGTCCGGCTCATGTCGTCGGGATCCTCGCTCCCGACGGCGGCGAGGAGCTCGTCGAGCGTCTCCAGGAGCCCCGGGGCGTCGAGGAGGGCGATGTGCACGGGAGGGAGCAGCGAAGCGAGGCGATGGTGCTCCGCCGCGGACTCCAGGACGATCGTCCCCGTCTCGGCGACACCCCACTGGGCGGCGGTGAGCCCCAGCTCGCACGTCAGGAGCTCGGCGCGCTCCTCGTCGTGGGGGACCCAGGTGAATTCCCCCTCGAGGGCCGCCGCCCGCAGGAGCACGCGGTGATCCTCGGAGTGGAGGATCCGCCGGGCTCCGGCCGCGTTCGCGATCTCCCGCACCGCGTTCGTCGTCTCCTCCGGGCTCCCCGCGAAATGGAGGTGTCCGCCGGCCCGCTCCAGCATCGCCCGGAAGCGAGCGATCTTGCCGTCGAGGTCGAGCGGGGGGCCGGGCGGGGCGGGGGAGCGCGCCTCGGCCCCGAGCTCCCACGGCAGGGCGGGTCCGATCGGCACGCGGGCCAGTGCGGCGCGCACGCGCCCCATGATCTCGTCGCGAGCTTCGCTCGGCGCGGCCATCAGCCCTCGTCCTCCCTCCAGAGGTCGCGGAAGGTCCGCGGGGCGAGGGGCCGGAGGTCGCGCGCCGCGCCCCAGGCCCGCAGGGCCGGGATCAGGCGCGCCGCCAGCCGCCCCGGGCGCCCGCCCCGGCGCCACGGGCCCGGCAGGGCGCGCGCGAGCCGCGACAGGAGGCGATAGCGCCGGGGGCTCGCCATCGCCCACGCCCAGGTGGCGATCGCCCGGCGCTCGAACGCCGCCGCCCTCCCCCCCGCGAGCTCGCCGCGCCGGCGGCCCTCGACCACCCGGGAGCGCAGCTCGATCAGGAGCCCGGGGAGGTCGATGTCCACCGGGCAGACCTCGCGGCACGCGCCGCAGAGCGAGGAGGCGAACGCGAGATCGCCGCCGCGCTCCAGGCCGGCGAGCAGGGGCGTGATCACCGCGCCGATGGGGCCGGGATAGGTGGAGCCATAGGCATGGCCGCCGATCTCGCGGTAGACCGGGCACGCGTTGAGGCACGCGCCGCAGCGAATGCAGGCGAGCGCCGGGCGAGTCTCGTCGCTCGCGAGCATCGCCGTGCGCCCGTTGTCGAGCAGGACGATGTGCAGCTCCTCGGGTCCCTCGTCGCCGACGATCGCCGAGGGTCCGGTGAGGATCGACTGGTAGGTCGTCAGGTGCTGGCCGGTGCCCGAGCGCGGCAGCAGCCGCAGGAACACGGCCAGGTGCTCGAACCGGGGCACGATCTTCTCGATCCCCACGATGGCGACGTGGACGCGGGGCAGCGTCGTCGCCATCCGGGCGTTGCCCTCGTTCTCGAGGATCAGGATCGAGCCCGTCTCGGCGACCGCGAAGTTCACGCCGCTGATCCCCAGCTCGGCGGCCGCGAATCGCTGGCGCAGGGCGACCCGGGCCGCGCGCGTCAGCTCCGCCACGTCGTCGGTGGGCGGGATCCCGAGCTCGGCGGCGAAGAGCGCGGCCACGTCCGCCCGGGACTTGTGGATGGCGGGCACGATGATGTGGGAGGGGGGCTCGCCGGCGAGCTGGATGATCCACTCCCCGAGGTCGGTCTCCACCGGGAGCCGGCCGTCGCGCTCCAGCGCGGCGTTCAGCCCGATCTCCTCGGTCGTCATGCTCTTGGCCTTGACCAGGTGGCGGGCGCCGATGCGCCGGGCGATGGAGGAGACGATCGCGCACGCCTCCGCCGCGTCCCGGGCCCAGTGGATCTCGGCCCCCGCCGTCTCGGCGTTGGCCGCGAACTGCTCCAGGTAGTGGTGCAGCCCGTTCAGCGCCTCCCGCTTGATCCGCGCCGCGCGCTGCCGCAGCTCCTCCCAGTCGGGGACCTCGGCCAGGGCGGTGCGGCGCCGGGCGGCGAAGAGCGCCGTGGCCTTGCCCAGGGCTTGGCGCAGGCGATCGTCGCCGAGGGCGGCGCGGGCGCGCGCCGCGAAGGATGCGGGCGGTCCGGACGCGGTCATCGCGGTCCCCCGGGCGCCGCCGCGGCTCCGTCGCCGGCGAGGAGCTCGGCGAGGTGCAGGACGCGAATCGGCGACCGCTCCCGCGCCAGGCGGCCGCCGATCTGCATCAGGCAGCTCACGTCGCTCCCCGCGACCGCGTCCACGCCGGCGGCCCGCAGGCCCGCCAGCTTGGCGTCGAGCATGGCCACCGAGATCTCGGGGTGCTTCACCGCGAAGGTCCCGCCGAAGCCGCAGCACGCCTCGCGATCGGGGAGCTCGACGAGTTCCGCGCCCGCCACCCGGGCGATCAGCCGCCGCGGCTCCTCCTCGATGCCGAGCCACCGCCGCGCGTGGCAGGAGTCGTGCCACGCCACGCGCCCCGCGAAGGATGCGCCGAGGTCCTCGACCCCGAGAATGCGGACGAGGAAGGCCCCGAGCTCGTGGGTGCGCTTGGCGATCGACCGGGCCCGCGGAAAGGCCCCCGGGTCGTCGCGGAAGAGCTCGGGAAGGTGGCGGAGCATCGCCCCGCAGGAGCCGGAGGGCACGACGATCGGGTCGGAGCGGGTGCCGTAGATCTCTAGCAGGGCCCGCGCCACCGCCCGGGCCTCGTCGCGGTAGCCGGCGTTGAACGCCGGCTGCCCGCAGCAAGTCTGGCGCGCGTCGAAGTGGACGATGCACCCCGCCCGGCGCAGGACGAGGGACGCCGCCGTTCCGACCTCCGGCCAGAACTGATCGACGAGGCACGTGACGAAGAGGGAGACGTCCATGGGACCGCCGAGCCCGGCGCCGGGGGGCCGATCATAGCGTCCAGTGCGACCGCGCCGGCGTTCTTCGTTCCGCCGCGCCGCGTCCCCATGCCCCCATCGAACTGGTTCCCGGCGCACGCGCGGCCGTCGACCTCGCTTGACACCCTCCGGCGCCGGGAAATACCGTTCTGCCTCGTCCCTCTCTTCCCCGCCCGCTCCGGGGCGCATCGTGAAGCCGCCATGAGGTCGCCATGAGGTCGCCGTCCGTCCTCTTGCTGCTCGTCTCGCTCCACCTCTTCGGGACCGCATGTGGGGAAGATGGGAGCGCGACTGCGAAGAGCCGCCGAATCGCCGTCGTGCCGAAGGGCACGACGCACGAGTTCTGGAAGTCGATCCATGCCGGGGCGCTGGAGGCGGGCCGCGAGCTCGGGGTCGAGATCGTCTGGAAGGGGCCGCTGCGCGAGGACGATCGCGCCGAGCAGATCAAGGTCGTCGAGAACCTCACCACCAAGGGCGTGGACGCGCTTGTCGTCGCCCCCCTCGACGACACCGCCCTCATCGCGCCCTTGCAGGAGGCCGACGCGGCCGGGATCCCGGTGGTCGTCATCGACTCGGATGTCAACTGGGAGGGGCGGGTCAGCTTCGTGGCCACCGACAACTACCGCGGCGGCGTCCTCGCCGCCGAGGAGCTCGGCCGCCTGCTCGCCGGGAAAGGGCGCGTCCTCATGATGCGCTACATGGAGGGCTCGGCCAGCACGACGAAGCGCGAGGCCGGGTTCCTCGACACGATCGCCCGGTTCGCGGGGATCGAGGTCGTCTCGAGCAGCCAGTACGGGGGCGCGACGAGCGAGACGGCCTACCGGACGGCGGAGAACCTCCTCATCAACGACACCGACCTCGATGGCATCTTCTGCCCCAACGAGTCCACGTCGTTCGGGATGTTGCGCGCCCTGCAGGACGCCGGCCGGGCGGGGAGCGTCCAGTACGTCGGCTTCGACGCGAGCCCCAAGCTGATCGAGGCCCTGGAGAAGGGCGAGATCCACGGGCTCGTCCTCCAGAACCCCAAGCGGATGGGCGGGCTCGGCGTGCGCACCGCCGTGCGTTATCTCGACGGCAAGGCCGTCGAGCCGAGGATCGACACGGGGGTGGCGCTTGCCACGCCCGCGAACAGGCACGAGCCGGCGATCCGCGAGCTCCTCTCGCCCGACCTGACGGTGCTCGACGAGTGACGCCCGCCGTCCTGCGCATGCGCGGGGTGCGCAAGACCTTCGGGGTCGTCGTCGCCCTCGACGGCGTCGACCTCGACGTGGCGGCGGGCGAGGTGCACGGCCTCATCGGCGAGAACGGGGCGGGCAAGAGCACGCTGATGAAGGTGCTCTCCGGCGCCCACCGTCCCGACGGGGGGGCGATCGAGCTCGCGGGGATCTCCTTCCGGCCTGCCGGACCCGCCGATGCGCGGCGGCGGGGGGTGGCGATGATCTACCAGGAGCTGAACCTCGCTCCCCACCTCACCGTCGAGGAGAACGTGATGCTGGGCCGCGAGCGCCGATGCTGCGGCGTCGTGCGCCGCCGGGAGATGCGCGCCGACGTGCGCCGGGCCCTCGACGTCCTCCGCCACCCCGAGATCTCGCCGCGGGCGCGGGTGGCGGATCTCGGACCCGGCCCGCGGCAGCTCGTCGAGATCGCGCGGGCCCTGGTCGGGGACGTGCGCGTGCTCGTGCTCGACGAGCCGACGAGCTCGCTCTCCCGCCGCGATTCCGAGCAGCTGTTCGCCGTCGTCCGCCGCCTGCGGGACCGCGGCGTGGCCATCGTGTACATCAGCCACTTCCTCGAGGAAGTGAAGCAGGTCGGCGACCGCTTCACGGTGCTGCGCGACGGGCGGTCGGTGGGATCGGGTGAGGTGGCTTCGACGCCGGTCTCGGCCCTGATCCAGCTCATGGTGGGGCGGGACATCGCCGAGGTCTTCCCCCGCGTGCCCCACGTCCCGGGCGAGGTCGTGCTGCGCGTGGACTCCCTCGCGGGCGAGCTGCTCCCGCGCTCGGCCGGCTTCGAGCTGCGGCGGGGCGAAATCCTGGGCATCGCGGGCCTCGTAGGGGCGGGGCGCACGGAGCTCGTGCGCGCGCTCTTCGGCCTCGATCCCGTGCGCCGGGGCGAGGTGACGGTGGCCCGCGTGCGCGCCGCCCGCGCCACGCCGGCGCGCCGCCTGGCCCAGGGCCTGGGGATGCTCTCCGAGGACCGCCGGGAGGAGGGATTGGCCCTCGGGCTCTCGATCGCCGCGAACGCCACCCTCTCGCGGCTCGGTCCCTTCGGGCGCGGGGGGTGGCTCAGCCGGCGGCGGCAGGGGGCGGCGGCGGCGGAGTGGCTCGCTCGCCTCGACATCCGCGCCCGCGATCCCTGGCAGCCGGCCGCGGAGCTCTCGGGCGGCAGCCAGCAGAAGGTGGCCCTCGCGCGCCTCCTCCACCACGATGTCGACGTCCTCCTGCTCGACGAGCCAACCCGGGGCATCGACGTCGCGAGCAAGGTGGCCGTGTATCGGCTGATCGGAGAGCTCGCGGCCCGCGGCAAGGCGATCCTGATGGTGAGCTCGTACCTCCCGGAGCTCCGGGGCGTGTGCGACCGCATCGCGGTCATGCACCGCGGCGTGCTCGGGGCCGCCCGCCCGGCCGCCGCGCGGACCGAGAGCGAGATCCTGGACGAGGCGACGCGAGGGGCGCGGGGATGAAGAACGGACCGTCACCGATCCCCGATCACTCCGCGCGGGCCGGGGCCGGGCGCGCGGGGCGTCTGGTGCAGCTCCTGGGCCCGTTCCTCGGGCTGCTGATCGTCGTGGCGCTCTTCGGGGCGGTCGCCCACGAGGAGAACTTCCTCTCCGGCCACAACTTCCGCACGGTGGCCACCCAGACGGTCATCGTGGGGCTCGGGGCGATCGGGATGACCTTCGTCATCGTCAGCGGGGGCATCGATCTTTCGGTGGGCTCGGTGATCGCGCTCTCGTCGGTGGTGACGGCGGTTCTGCTCGATCGCGGCTGGCCGGCCCCCCTCGCCGTCGCGGGCGGCGTGGGGACCGGCGCCCTCTGCGGGCTGGCGAACGGCCTCTTGATCACGTCCCTGCGCATCGTGCCGTTCATCGTCACGCTGGGGATGCTCGGCGTCGCGCGGGGAGCCGCCAAGTACCTGGCGGACGAGCAGAAGGTGGATGCTCCGGCGGCGTGGCTCGCCGAGGTGATGAGCAAGTCGCCGGAGCCGTCGTGGCTGATCGTCGCTCCCGGCGTCTGGCTGATGTTCCTGCTCGCCCTCCTGATGGGGCTCGTGCTGCGCAACACGGTGCTCGGCACCTACACCTTCGCGATCGGCTCGAACGAGGCCACCGCCCGTCTGTGCGGCGTGCCCGTGCCGCGGACCAAGGTGGTGATCTACACCCTCTGCGGCGTCTTCGCCGGGCTCGCCGGCGTCATGCAGTTCGGCCGCCTTACCGTCGGCGACCCCACGACGGCGATGGGCAAGGAGCTCGACGTGATCGCCGCCGTCGTGATCGGCGGCGGGAGCCTGGCCGGGGGCGAGGGGCGCATCCTGGGCTCGATCGTCGGCGCCTTCATGATGTCTTTCCTCGCCAACGGCTGCACGCTGACCGACGTGCCGAACTACGTGCAGGAGATCCTGATCGGCCTCATCATCATCGGGGCCGTGGCGGTGGACCGGCTGCGCCACCGCCGGGCGGCCTCGTAGCGCGGATGGCGAGCCGGGCGGGTCAGCGCGCGGTCGCGAGCCAGCGGGCGAGACCGGCGTCGAGCGGGACCGCGATCGCCTCGCCCGCCGGGGCGGGCGGGTAGGCGGCGCGCACGAGGTCGTCGGCGGCGAGCGCGGCGGCCCGCTCGCCCGCCAGCCGCACCGCGGCCGGCGCGCCGAGGGCGAGGAAGGCCGGGAGGTCGCCATACTTCCGCGCTCCCGGCAGGAGGCGGGGATCGGCGAGCGACTCGACCTCCGCGAAGCTCCACGCCGGCTCCGCGGCGAGCCGGTCGACCGTCCCCCCGGCGAGCGCCCGGGCGAGGATCGCCCACGGACCCATGTCGCCCAGGCCGGCGAGGCTCACCGCGGTCGCCCCCGAGAGGTCGCGGGCGAACGCGATCGCCGTGAGCACGTCCTGCACGCGCTCGGCGCCGAGCGTGCGGTTGTAGCCCCACGTGGTGCCGGCGTACTGGGCGTGCCGCTCCTCGTCCACCGGGAGCCGCCCCGCCGGATCGCCGGCCAGGAGCACGTCGACGACGAGCACGGCCGCGCCCTCCGCCAGGAGCGCGGCGTGCAGGGCGAAGGCACCGCCGGCGCCCGGGCGCGGGGCCGCGGCGAGCCCCGCGCGCCCCCCCGCGCCCACGGAAACCACGACGCGGCCGTTCCACCCGCGCGGCGTCAGGAGCAAGGCGGGCACCGCCTCGTCCGTCCCGCGGCGGGCGAGCGCGAGGTCGCGGCGGTCGACGGGCCCCGCGGCCTCGGCGCGGAGCACGGTCTCGGTCACCTGCCCTCGCCCCGGAAGCCCGCCGGCGACCATCACCTCCAGGGCCGGGCCGGCGATCCGGCGGAGCGCGGCGAGGTCGCCCCGCAGCCGGGCGAGGAGGTCCGCGTCCTCCGCGGCGAGGATCGCCGCCAGCCCGGCGACGTCCACGGCGTCGGCCGGGAGGGGATGGGCGGCGTCGAAGACGGCGAGCTCGGCGGGGGGGACGGGAACGAAGGGCGTCTCGCGGATCGGGGCCGGGATCCCGAGCCCGAGGTGCCGGGCGAACCACGCGTACATCAGCTCCCGGGAGACCCGGTTGTAGTTGTGCCCGAAGGCGGGGAAGCACTTGGCGAAGACGTTCGCCGGGGCGCCGAGCAGCCGGTAGACCTCCTTGAGCGCGGGGTAGCCATCGGTCTCGATGTCGATCGTCCAGTCGTTCGCCCCGGTGAGCGCGAGAGGCCGCGGGGCGGCGAGCGCGGCGATCTCCACGTTGTCGGTCCCGACCCGCAGGTGGGAAGCGTTCTCGCACACGCACCCGCCCTGCATCGCCGCCGACACCATCACCGCCGGGAAGGCGGCCGCGGGGCGGTCGTCGACGGCGCACAGGATGAAGGTCTGGGTGCCGCCTCCGCTCGCGCCGGTGACGCCGATCCGGGCCGGATCCACGTCCGGGAGGCCGGCGAGGAAGTCGAGGGCGCGGATCGAGCTCCAGGTCTGCACGCCGAAGGCGCTCCGGAGGAAGAGCTCGGACTCCGCGTCCCCGAATCCCGCCCCGTGGGGGAGCTGGCGCGAGTCGGCGAAGCCCGCCATGTCGTAGTGGAAGACGACGCAGCCCATCCGCGCGAGCTCGACGCAGCGCGCCTGGAGGTGGTAGCGGGCCGCGCCGGGATCGCTCTCCCCGCTGGCGGCGATCTCTCGCGCGACCTCCGCGTCGCTCCGGGCGCTGAAACGCCCGCCGGTCCAGTGTCCGTGCGGCGAGAGGACGGCGGGATGGGGGCCCGTTCCCCGCCCCGCGGGGCGATAGAGGCTGCCGGTGACGTAGAGGCCGGGTCGGCTGGCGAGGAACACCCTCTCGATCGTATAGCCCTCGCGCTCGAGGCGGCCGTGCACGACGGGGGCGAGCGGAGTCCGCGCCGGGAGCGGCCAGAGCCCCGCCGCCACGAGCACGCGCCGGCGCACCGCGGCCGCGCGCTCCGCCCAGAGGGCGGCGGAGGCCGGCGGCGCGAAGGCGTGGCGGTCGGCGAGCGTGCGGAGGCGGGCGAGCCGGGCGTCGGGCGGGGGAGGGGAGGAAGGTGCCAGGGCCGCGGCCAGGGCCTCCGCGAGCTCCTCGCCGGACGGGGCGACCGGGGCGGGGGGGAGGGCGGCGACGACGGCGGAGAGGGCGAGACCGGCGAGGGTGGGCATGGGAGGAATGGGCGAGTGGCGCCTCAGAGTAGCGCCGCGCGAGGGTCGGCAGCCCCCCCGCCGCGGAGGGACCGTTCCGCCCCGCGATTCCCAATTCTTGGACTCCGCGAGCTTTCTCGGGGACGTGGGCCGCCGGATCTCCCCGGATTTCGAGGTCCGGCGCTATCCTAGCTCGAGGGGCGCACCCGGGGGCGAGTGCCCGCGGATGCCCGCCGGGTGTCGCTCACCCGCCCGCGCGAGAGCCGGCGGGCGCGCCACCCGGACCAGGACTCGACACCGGGGGAATCGCCCCTCGCTCCGCGCACCCTCGATCACTCACCCCGACCACGGAGAGGAACATGATCTCGATCCATCAGAGGTTCTCGCCGCTTCCGTCTTCCCCGGTCCGCCAGGCCCTGGCCGCCGCCCTCGCGCTCCTCGCTGGGCCTGCCCTGGCGGCGGCGCAGGGCGTAGAGCCCTTCCCGCTGTCTCCCGACACGAACGACGAGTGGAAGGTCCACACGGTCGAAGCGGAGCGGCCCGGCTCGGATTGGAACCACTTCGACATGAAGGTGGCCGAGACGACGATCCGGGCCATCCTCCCGAACTACCTCTCCGGCGATCCGGTGAATATCGAGGAGATGAACCGATTCAACAAGCACCTGGTCGCCGACACGGTGCTGAAGTCGACCGGAGAGATCGCCACGTGGCTCCAGAATGGCACGCTCGTGGCGGTCGAGTTCGACGTGCTCGCCTCCGACCCCTTCGATCCGCCTCCGCCCGATCAGCACATGGGGACCATCGGTCAGATCGAGGGCGAGAACCTCCTCGGCCAGTACGGCGTCTTGGGCACGATGTACTGCTACGACCAGGAGGACTACAACAACCGGATCGCCTACCTCGTGCTCATGATGGGCCGCGAGCCGAACCGGCCCACGGTCTGGCTCGGCGACACGCTCCAGAGCGGCGCGAGCGGCAGCACCTCGATGCGGTTGAGCGGCGCGACGAACACGGTCGTGGGCAGCGTGCACTCGAATGGCGACCTGCGCCTCAGCGGCACCGGCTACATCATGCTCCAGAAGATCACCTTCGTGGGGCTCTTCCTCACCCAGCCGGGGGCGGGGAACCTGCTGGGACCGGTGGTCCAGGCCCCCAGCAAGGCGCTCCCCTCGCCCGCCCACGACGCCGCCTGGTACCTCGCCGCCGCCACCGCGAACGGGACCTTCTTCGCCGGCGATCTCTCGATCCTGGACGACGGGGCGGGCGGGCTCGCCTCGGCGACCGGAGTGGCGCTGAGCGGCGTCGTGTACGCGACCGGCGCGATCACGATCGAGAGCTCGAGCCTCACCGGGACGGTGACCCTCGTCGCCGGCGGTACGATCGACCTGGCGGGGAGCAACTGCTTGCTCGGCGCCGCGGTCGACGATCTGCTCCTCTGGAGCACCTCGACGATCGCGACCGACGCGGTGGCCCTCGACGGCAGCGGCTGCGTGCTCACCGGGGCCGCCTACGCGCCGGGGGTGGAGTTCCGCGTCGGCGGCTCCACGAACCAGCTCACCGGCCGCATCCTGGCCAGCAAGGTCAAGGTCACCGGGAGCCTGAACACCTTCACCGACGGAACGAAGTAGCCCCGGCCGCGCGGGCGGCCGCGGAACCATGGGCGACGCGGCCGGCGAACGGCGGATCGCGGGGCGGTACCGGCCCCGGAGCGAGCTCGGCGCGGGCTCCCATGGCCGGGTTCTGCGCGCGGCGGACCTCCTCTCCGGGGAGGAGGTGGCGATCAAGCTCTCGGCCGGCGGGACCGCCGACGCGGCGCTGCGCCGGGAGTTCGAGGTCCTCGGCCGGCTCCGCCATCCCCACCTCGTGCGGGCCGTGGACTACGGCCGGGATCGGGCGACCGGGACGGCCTACCTCGCCCTCGAGCACGTCGACGGCCGTCCACTGGACGGCCTCGAGCCCTTCGATCCCCTCGACGCGGCCGACCTCCTCGCCCAGGCCGCCCGAGGCCTCGCCTTCCTCCACGAGCGCGGCATCGTCCACGGCGACGTCAAGCCCGCGAATCTCCTCGTCTCCCGCCGGCCGGGCGGCCGTTCCTGGCTCCAGATCATCGACCTCGGGCTCTCCCTGCGGGAGGGGGAGGGCCAGAAGGGCTACCTGCGCGGGACCCGCCGCTTCTCGGCGCCCTCCGTGCTCCGCGGCGCCCCGCCCTCTCCCCGGAGCGATCTCTATTCCCTGGGAGTCTGCTTCCGCGGGCTCGCCGTCGCCGGCGCCCCGCGCGCCGCCGGCGTGCTCCGCCGGCTCGCCCCCGACGACGAGGACGCGGGCTACCAGAGCGCGCGGCGGGTCGTGGCGGACCTCGAGAAGAGCGTGGCCGAGCTCGCCGGCCGCGACGACGGGATCTTCCTGGTCGAGGCGCCCCTCGCCGGCCGCGCCGAGCACCTGGCGCGCCTGGCGGCATGGCGGAAGCGCGCCGGAGGGAAGGGCGGGACGCCCGTGCTCCTCCTGCGGGGCGCGGCGGGCACGGGCAAGACCCGGCTCCTCGACGAGCTCGAGCACGATGCCCTGGCGGAGGAGTGGATCGTCTGCCGCACGGTCTGCCCCGCCGGGCCGCCCACCCCCTATGCGCCCTTCTCCCGGGTCCTCTCCCACCTGGCCCGGCTCGGGGAGGAGGAGGACCCCGGGGCGGCCCGGGCGCTCGGGGCGCTGGCGGCCGAGCTCGCCGGCGCAGGGGCCGCCGAGGGCGCGGGCGCCCTCTCCGAACCCCGGGCCGCGGGCCGGCCGGGCCGGCTCCTCGCCGCCCTCGCCGCCGCATTCTCCGCTCGCCGCTTCCTGATCCTGATCGACGACGGCGAGCGGGCGGACGCCGGCACCGCGGCCTTCCTCGCCCTCCTGGCTCGCTCCCCCGGGGGCGGGCTTCCCCCGGTCGCGGTCGCCGGTCGGTCCGAAGGGGTCGCCTCCCTCCGGGGGGAGATCGGGGAATCCCTCGACCTCGATCCCCTCTCCCCGGCGGCGGCGACCGAGCTCGCGGCGGGCTTCCTGGGGAGCGAGCCGGACGACCGGCGCGCCGCGCGGCAGGTGGCGGAGGCGACCGGGGGGCTGCCGGCCTTCGTGGTGTCCGCCGCCCGGGCCTGGGCGCGGGAGCGGCGCGAGGCCGGCGGCGGCGGCGTCGAGGAGACGATCCGCGCGTGGATCCCCTCCTCGCTCCGTTCGCTCCTCGCGAAGCGGCTCGCCGCGCTTTCCCCCGCGGCCCGCCAGCTCGCCGAGGAGCTCTCCGTGCTCTCCCGTCCCGCCCCCCCGGCCTGGATCGCCGCCCAGAGCTCGCTCCCGCCGGCCGCGGCCGCCGCGGCCCTGGAGGCGCTCCGGCGGGCCGGGGTCGCGGCGAGCGAGGGGCGGGAGGGCGGACCGGCGATCCGCTTCCAGGACGAGCCCTTGCGCCAGCTCCTCCTCGACGGACTCCCGCGCGCGCGGCGGGAGGAGCTCCACCGCCGCGCGGCCCGGGCGTGGCGGGAGGTCCCGGGCGATCCCCTCGCCGGGGCCGAGGTCCTCGCCGCCCACCTCCTGGAGGCGGGCGACCCAGCGGAGGCGGCCCCCTTCGGCGTCGCCGCCGCCCGGCGCTACGTCGCCGGCCAGCTCTTCGCCGAGGCGGTGGCCCTCTCTGAGCGGCTGCTCGCGGGGATCGGCGAGAGGAAGGAGGCCGCGGCGTTGTGGGAATGCCTCGGCGACGCCCACCGCGGCCGGGGGAGCTTCCCGGCGGCGCGGGACGCCTACGAGCGGGCCGCGGCGCGGGCCGGTGGGGAGAAGGCCGAGTCGGCGCTGGCCGGGCGGCTCCTGCGCAAGCAAGGCGCGGTCGCCATCGCGAGCGGCGAGATCGAGGCCGCCCAGGCGCTCCTCTCCGCGGCCGCGGCCCGCGGCGACGCCTCCACCCCTCCCGTCGAGCGGGCCCACCTCCACGAGCACCTCGCCCACGTCGCCTTCCGGCGCGGGAGCGTCGAGGAGGCGCGCGAGCACCTGAAGCGAGGGCTCGCCGCGCTCGCCCACCCCGACGGGGATCCCGCCGCCTCCGACCTCTGGAACGACCTCGGCATCGTGGAGTACTCGCAGGGGCGCTACGAGCGGGCGGTGGAGCACCACCACAAAGCCCTGGCGATCCGCCGGCGCGCCGGCGACCTCGACGGGGAGAGCCGCTCCCTCACGAACCTCGCCAACGTCTTGTTCGCCACGGGGGACGAGGAGGGGGCGCGGCAGAGCTACGAGGCCTCCCTCGCCCTCAAGGTTCGCCTCGGCAACGCCCAGGGGATCGCCCTCACCCTCTCCAACCTCGCGCTCCTGGACCACCGGATGGGGCGGTTCGGGAGCGCGATCGCCCGCTTCGAGGAGTGCGCGCGCCGCCAGCGGGAGGTCGGGGATGGGGGCGGGCGGATCCGGACCCTCGCCTCCCTGGCGGGGGTGTGGCTCGACAAGGGGGAGCCGGGGCGGGCGACGCGGCGGGCGGCGGCGGCGGTGCGCCTCGCCCGGCGCACCGGCCACCGGGACAGCGTGCTCGCCGAGACCCTCGCTGCCCAGGCGGCGGTCGAGATCGCCCTCGGGCGGCCCGCCGCCGCCCTCCCCTGGCTCGACGAGGGGCTGGCGATCGCGACCGGAGAGGGGCTCCTTCCCGACGAGTCCTTCCTGCGCCGCATCCGGGGGGAGGCCCTGCACCAGGCGGGGGGCGACCCGGAGCAGGCGCGCGGCGAGCTCGCCCGGGCCGTCGAGATCGCCCGGGACCTGGCGGACGCGACGCTCCTCGCCCCCGCCCTGCTCGCGGAGGGGGAGCGGGCCGCGGACCGGAGGGAGGACGCGGCGGCGGAGGCGCGGGGCCGCGAGGTGCTGGCGATCGCCGAACGCGCGCCGGCCCCGCTCCTGGCGGCCCGGGCCCAGATCCTCGTGGGGCGCGTGCGGGAGCGGAGCGGAGCCCCCGCGGAAGCCGCGGCCCTCTTGCACGCGGGGGCCGCCGCCGCCGAGGCGCTCGCCGCCCCGGAGATCGAGTGGAGCGCCTGCGCGGCCCTGGCGGAGTTCCACGCCGCCCACGGCCGCGCGGACCGGGCGCTCTCCTGGTCGCGGCGGGGGGCGGCGATCCTCGCGCGGATCGTGGCCCGGATCCCCGATCCCCTCCACCAGGAGACCTATCTCGAAGCCCCCCGCCGGGCGCGGGCCCTGGATTTCCTCGCGGAGAGAACCCGGGCCGGATCTTGACCGGCCGCCGCGCTCCCGGCGCCTCGCCGGCGTCGCTACCATGGGCGGCGGAGGAACTTGGCGATGGCCTATCCCATGGACGTGACGCCCTCCGGCCGCTCGGAGGCTCGCCGGCGGCTGGTGGAGCTCCTGCAGTCCGGCGGGGGGGCCGGCGATCCGCGCCCGGCGGACCCCGGCGGGGATCTGCCGTCGCTCGAGCGCCTGCTGGAGATCTCCCAGGCCATGAACCGGATCCACGACCGCCGGGCCCTCCTCGCCGGGCTCGCGGACTGGCTCCGGGAGCTCTTCGACGCCGAGAACAGCGCCGTCGTGCTCTTCCGCCCCGACGGCTCGCCCGAGGTGCTCTCCTGCCACACGAAGGAGCCGGTCGAGGGGGAACTCCCGATCAGCGAGACGATCCTCGAGCGGGTGCGCTCCTCGCGGGAGCCGCTCCTGATCGACGACACGGCGGGCGAGCCCGATCTGCGCCACCAGAGCAGCATCGAGCGCTTCCGCATCGCCTCGGTCCTGTGCGCTCCGCTCGTCGTGGGGGAGGAGGTGATCGGGGCGCTCCAGTTCGACCACCGCGGGGAGGTGCATCCCTTCAGCGCCTCCGACCGGCGGCTGCTTGCGCTCTTCGCCGGCCAGGCGGCGACCGCTCTCCACAATCTCCAGCTCATCGAGGAGCTCGACCAAGCCAACCGGGAGACGCAGGCGGCCCAGGCCCGGCTCGTGAAGGCCGAGCGGCTCTCGGCGGTGGGCGAGATGGCGGCGGGGATCGCCCACAACTTCAACAACACGCTCTTCGTCGCCCTCGGCTTCTGCGACGTGATGCTCGTCCAGAAGGACCTGGACGCCGACACGCGCCGGGCGGTCGAGCGGATCCGGACCTGCGCCCTCGATGCCGCGAACACCGTGCGCCGCCTGCAGGTCCTCACCGAAGGCCGCGCCTCGAACGAGCCCCGGATCCTCCTGGATGCGGCCAAGGAGGTGGGCGCGTTGGTCGAGATGCTGGAACCGCGCTGTCGCGAGCTCGCCGGCCGGCGCGGCGTGCGGATCCAGGTCGCCACGGATCTCGGGCCGACGCCGCCGGTCTCCGCCACGGAGAGCGATCTGCGGGAGATCGTGACCAATCTCCTCTTCAACGCCGTCGACGCGATGGCAAAGGACGGGACGATCACCGTCTCGACCACCGCGGGTCCCGATCAGGTGGAGATCGCGGTGGCCGACCAGGGGATCGGGATGGACGAGGCGAAGAAGAAGCGCATCTTCGAGCCCTTCTTCACCACCAAGGCGACCGTCGGCTCGGGCCTCGGACTCTGCACGAGCTGGAGCATCGCCCGGCAGCTCGGCGGCCGGATCCTCGTGCGATCGGAGCCAGGGGCGGGCAGCACCTTCACCCTGGTCCTGCCGATCGTGGGCAAGCCGGATCCCGCGCCGGCGCGGGGCGGGAACCCCGAGCCGCGGCCGGCCCGGATCCTCCTCATCGACGACGATCCCCAGGTGCTCGAGACGCTCCGCATCCTCGTCGAGCTCATGGGGTACGAGGTGGCCGACTTCCGGATGGCCGAGGAAGCCCTCGTCCGCGTCGACGAGAGCGAGTTCGACCTCGTCATCACCGACCTCAGCATGCCCGGAGTGAGCGGGGCGGACGTCATCGAACGGTTGCGGCGGCGCCACCCCGATCTGCCGGTGGTCGTGCTGACGGGGCTGGGCGGCCCCGCGCCGGTGAGCCAGCGCGCGGCGGGCTCGATCCGGGCCGTCCTCCGCAAGCCGATCACGCTGGAGGTCCTGCGCTCCTCCATCGCGCAGGTGCTCGCCGTCAATTGACTCTTCCCATCGTGGAGAGAAGAACCCTCCTCCGCTTCCTCGCCGGCGGCTTCTCCCCCGTCGCGCTCCTCGCCGCGGCGTTCCTCCTGCCGGGGGTCTTCGCCACTCCCTTCGCCTACTCGGCGGGGGAGGTCCTCTTCCTCGGGCTCGTGTTC
>JBFMCU010000128.1:0-30071 GCA_040754415.1 Planctomycetota bacterium | reverse complement strand
CTGGTCCTGGATCCCATCGTCCCCTTCCATCGAGAGGCTCCCTCCGGCTCCTGCCGGAGCTGGGAGGCCGCACCCAATCCCCTGCTAGGACATTGCGAACCGGAAGGAGTTTTGTTGAGCGGGACAGTTGCGGTAGTTCTGCGCCCCGCCGGGCTCGGCCGGCATGTGGCCCAGGTACCCGTCGGGATCGCGCGTCGTCATCAACTCCGCGACGAGCCGATCCGTCCGCGCGGCGACCTCCGGATCGCCGGTGTAGGCGGAGAACCGGCTGCCCGCGTCGATCACCTTGCCCACCCCGACGTATCGCCGATCGGTCGTCGGCGGGCGGTGCCGGAAGGGGTCGAGGAAGTCGCGGTCGAGATCGAGCGCCAGGTAGTTCTTGTCGATCAGGTCGTCGAGGCGGCGCCCGATCTCGCCCGAGAGCTCGGCGCGCGTGAGCCGCACCGGCTGCAACGGGTCGATGACTTTCGGCTCAACGGCTTGCGCGCGGCCGATCCCGGTCGCGAGTGCGGCGAAGATGACCCATGTTCCGAGGGATGACGCCCACATCATGGTTAGTCTGCCGATGGCAGTAGCCCAGGATTGCGGCGAGGATCGATCCGATGCCCTCCAATCAGGCCTCCGGCTCCATGGGGAGCGTCGTTCCCGCGCGGACGAAGAGCGGCAGGACCTCGAGCGGGGCGTCGTAGTCCGCCCAGCGCTCGCCGTCGTGCTCCGTACCGCTCCAGAAGTCGATCCAGCGGCCAGGGGGGAAATAGATGCGGCGGCGATCGGTCGCGTCGAGCACCGGCGCGACGAGGAAGGCGTCGCCAAGGAGGAACTCGTCCTCGATCGACCAGGCAGAAGGATCGTGCGGCCATTCGAGCACGAGCGCGCGCAGGAGCGGGATCCCGGTCCGCGCCGAGGCGATCGCCTGCGCGTGGAGGTAGGGGAGAAGGCGCCGGCGCAGCTTCGCGTACCGGCGGAAGATCTCCTCCGCCCGGGGGCCGTATCGCCACGGCTCGCGGGGAGTCTCGCCGTGGGCCCGGGCGTGGGGGGAGAGGAGGCCGAGCTGGGCCCAGCGGACGTAGAGCCGCTCGTCGGGCGTCCCGTGGTAGCCGCCGATGTCGTGGCTCCAGAAGGGCACCCCGGAGAGCCCCAGGCTCAGGCCGCCGCGCAGCGAGGCGGCGAGGCTGTCGTAGTCGCACGCCGGATCGCCGCCCCAGCACGTCGGGTAGCGCTGGCTCCCGGCCCAGCCCGCGCGGCTCCACACGATCCCCTCGCCCGTCGCCTCCGCGGTGATCTCGTAGACCGCGCGGTTGTAGAGGAGGGGATAGAGGTTGTGCATCTCCTCGCCGGTCGTTCCGTCCGCGAAGCGCGCGTCGGCGGGAACGTCCTCGCCGAAGTCGGTCTTGAACGCGGCGACGCCGAGCGCGAGCAGGGGACGGTGCAGCTCCTGCCACCAGCGCGTCGCCGCGGGATTCGTGAAGTCGACGATCGCCACCGGGGCGTTCCACGTGTCGTGCGGGCCTGCGGCGCGCTCGCCCGGCCGCGACGAGCGCGAGAGCCCGTACTCGATCACGTAGACCTCGCCGTCCGGGCGGCGCGCGAAGTATCCCCGCTCCCGGCCGGCGGCGAAGAGCTCGCTCTCCACGGAGACGTAGGGGTGCTCGTAGAGGCTGAGCCGGTAGCCCATCTCGCCCAGGCGGCGTACGAGGCCCGCGGGATCGGGGAAGGCCTCGTCGTTCCACACGAAGTCGGCGTACTTGCGCGGCCGCATCCACCACGGCTCGACGTGGATCACCGCGCAGGGGATGTCCCGGTCGTGCAGGCCGCGGGCCATCGCCTCGATCTCGACCTGGGTGCGATAAGCGCCGGTGCCGGACATCCAGAGCCCGAAGGACCACTGCGGCGGCAGTCCCGGCCGCCCCGTGAGCCGAGTGTAGCGATCGAGGATCGCGGCGGGCTCGGGGCCGAGGATCACGAAGTAGTCGAGCGAATCCCCGGCGACCGCGAACGACCACGCGCGCACCGAGTCCACGCCGAGCGCGAAGTCCACCCGGCGGGTGGTGTTCACGAACACGCCGAAGCCCGCGGTGCTGAGGAGGAACGGGACGTTCTTGTAGGCGCGCTCGGTGGTCGTGCCGAGCGCGTCCTGCGTCCACGAGGCGACGCGCTGACCCCGCTTGTCGAGGGCGGTGAACTTCTCGCCGAGGCCGTACAGGTGCTCGTGGCGGCCCAGGAGCAGGCCCTCGCCCGCCTGCGGGCCGGCGCCGATCCCGAGCGAGGGCGCCGCGGGACGACCGAGCACGTCCACGTCGTCCCCGTTCTCGCGGCAGACGAGCCTGCCGAGCGCGTCCACGAAGGAGAGGCGCCAGGGCCGCTTGCGGAGCTCGAGGCCGAGGGCCGGCGTGCGCACCAGGAGCCGCTCCGCGTCCTCCTCCACCGTCCAGTCCGGTCCCGGGCCCTCGCGGTCGACGAGCAGCGGCGCGGGCGCCCGCGGATCGGCCCCGGCGCGGATCCGCCACACGTGGCTCGTCCACGCCGTGGCGCGAACCTCGAGCGGCGAATCGTCGGAGAGGCGCGCGCGCAGCACCAGGTCCTCTCCCTCCCGCGCCCAGGCGTCGAGCGCGCGCACGATCCGCCAGTCGCTGACGGTGTTCACCGCTCAGCCCCCCACGAGCGCATAGACCTCGTCGAGCGTCGTGCCCACCCAGTCGTCGCCGGGGATGCCGTTCGTGATGTCCACCTGGATGAACAAGCCGCGGTTCGTGCGCTTCTGGGCGAGGATCGAGCGCACGTAGTCCGCGATGCTCCGGAAGTGGATGTCGCGGTTCAGGCCGACGCGCGTCGAGCGCACCAGCCGCCCTCCGAACCGCGCCTCGACGGCGGGGAAGGAGGTCTCGCCCGCGCCGAACTCGAGGCCCCGCAGGTTCTCGATCTTCTCCAGGCTCGGGAGGAGGTGCTCCCAGTTGCCGCAGGAGTGCAGGTAGACCCCCCCGAAGGCCCGCGAGATCCGGTTCACGAACGGCACCGCGAACCGATCGTGGCAGGCGGCCGAGATCATCACTCCGTCGTCGTTGCTCAGGCTGAGGCCGAGGCCGTCGGGCATCCAGGGCTGGAAGAGGGAGGGGACGAACTCGCCCGCCGCCTCCCGCTGCGCGCGCACGAAGTCGATCGTCAGGTCCGTGACGAGCCCGAGCAGGTGCTCGACCGCCGCCGGCGCGGTGCGCATGGCGAGGAGGAACTCGGTGTGGCCGTGGACGAGGGCGGCGCTGTCGAGCGGCCCCTGGATGTCGGTCACCCGGACGGGAAGACCGGTCCGCGCGCGGAAGTACGCGGTGTAGTCGAGGATCCGGCCGAGCAGGCCGTCGGTCACCCGGGGGCGCGGCAGGTCGAAGACGCGCTCCGGATCGTCGCCGACGATGGGCCTCGCCGCCGGGAAGGCGTCGTCCGACCACACGATGGGGCATCCGAAGGCCGAGGGAATGGCCACCACGCCGAGGGAGGGACAGAGCGCCGGGACGTAGTCCCCCGCCACCGCCGCCTGCTCCGCGATCTCCGCCATCTGCGCCGCCAGATAGCGGTCGGGATCGAGCAGCCGCTCGCGCAGGCTCTCGCCCGACCTCCCTTTCGAGAAGAGGGACGAGGTGACGCCGTTGCCACCCGGCCCCAGGTCGCCGATGACGAAGCCCGGCCGCTCCTCGTTCTCCAGGCGCCAGAGGCGCGCCAGGAAGTCGCGAGCTTCGCGGTCGCGGGTTTTCCCGTCGTTCGGGCCGGAGGTCATGGGGTCCGCGTCACGCTCGGAGCCGGCAGCCTACCAGGACGCCTCCGGCCGGGACATCCTCGCCCCGACCCGGCCCGGGGCGGAGGCGAGACCCCGTCGGATCCCGAGCGGCCGGCGGTTAGGATCCCCCCATGCAAGTCGGCATGGTGGGTCTCGGACGGATGGGAGCGAACCTCGTCCGCCGCCTGCGGCGGCACGGGCACGAGTGCGTGGGGCACGACCGCGATCCGGCGCTCGTCGCGGCGCTCGTCGCGGAGGGCGTGCGGGGCGCGGCGAGCCCGGCGGAGCTCGCGGCCTCCCTCGACCGCCCGCGCGTCGCGTGGCTCATGGTGCCGGCGGCGGCCGTCGATCCGGCGCTCGCCGCCCTCGTTCCGCACCTCGCGGCGGGGGACGTCGTGATCGACGGGGGCAACTCGCACTTCGCCGACGACCAGCGCCGCGCGCGCGAGCTCGCGGCGGCCGGGCTGCATTACGTGGACATCGGCACGAGCGGCGGCGTCGTCGGGCTGGAGCGCGGCTTCTGCCTCATGATCGGCGGCGAGGCGGAGACCGTCGCTCGCCTCGCGCCCCTCTTCGCCGCCCTCGCGCCCGGCGTCGAGGCGGCGCCGCGCACGCCGGGGCGGGCCGCGCGCCCGGTCGCGCCCGCCGAGCGGGGCTGGCTCCACTGCGGGCCCGCGGGCGCCGGACACTTCGTCAAGATGGTGCACAACGGCATCGAGTACGGCGTCATGGCCGCCCTCGCCGAGGGTCTGAACCTCCTGCGCCACGGCGCCGCGGGCGGGGGGGAGGAAGGCCGCCGCGCCGACGCGGAAACCGCCCCGCTCGCCCATCCCGAGCGCTACCGCTACGACCTCCCCCTCGCCGAGGTGGCCGAGGTCTGGCGGCGGGGGAGCGTGATCTCCTCCTGGCTCCTCGATCTCGCCGCCGACGCGCTCGCCCGCGATCCCGCTCTCGCCGGCTTCGCCGGGCGCGTCGCGGACTCCGGCGAGGGGCGCTGGACGGTGCAGGCCGCCGTCGAGCTCGGCGTCCCCGCGCCCGTGCTCACGACCGCCCTCTACGAACGGTTCGCCTCGCGGGGGGAGGCCGAGTTCGCGCGCCGCGTGCTCTCGGCGATGCGCAAGGGCTTCGGGGGGCACGAGGAGCGCGCGGGGGGAAGCGCGCGCTGAGGGCGGAGGGATCGACATGGGCGGCCGATCCTCTCGCACCCTCGCGGTTCGGCGGTGGACTCTGCTCGCCGCCGCACTCCCGGCCGCCGCGTGCCACGGGCCCGCGCCCGCGGCGCCGGATCCCGCGCGCGCGGCCGGGGGGCTCGCGCTGCCGACGGGCGAGATCCTCGCCCCGGCCGGGCGGCTCGTCCCGCTCGCCGGCGTGCGGCCCCTCGTCCTGGCGATGCACCCGGGCGGCCGGCTCCTCGCCCTCTCGGGCAAGTCCCACGCGCTCGTCCTCGTGGATCCGGAGCGCGGCGAGGTCCGCCAGCATGCGCCACTGCCCGGCGAGCCGGGGCAGACGCCGCCGTCCGGACTGGCCGCGGAGGCGATCCTCGCGCCCGACGAAGAGGGGCAGGCAAGCTACACCGGGCTCGCCTTCGCGCCGGACGGCGCGCGCCTCTACCTCTCCAACGTGAACGGCAGCATCAAGGTCTTCGAGGTGGGGTCGGATCTCACGGTGACTGGCCGGTGCTCCTTCCCGCTTCCGCCGGCGAGGGCGCCCCGCCGCGAGGCCGAGATTCCGGCGGGGATCGCCGTCTCGAGCGACGGCGAGCGGCTCTACGTGGCGCTCAACCTCTCGAACCGCCTCGGCGAGCTCGACGCGGCGACCGGCGAGGTCCGGCGGCTCTTCGACGCCGGCGTGGCGCCCTACGACGTCGTGCTCGCCGCCGGCAAGGCCTACGTGAGCAACTGGGGCGGGCGGCGGCCGCGGCTCGGCGATCTCACCGGCCCCGCCGGGCGGGGGACGCTCGTCCGGGTCGATCCCGCCACGCACGTGGCGCGGGAGGGGTCGGTCAGCGTGATCGATCTCGCCTCCGGCGCGGCGATCGAGGTGCTCACGGGGCGCCACGCCGCGGACCTCGCCGTCTCGCCGGACGGGCGGTACGTCGTCTGCGCCAACGCGGCGGACGACACGCTGAGCGTCCTCGATACGCGGCGCGACGCGGTCGTGGAGACGATCTGGACGAAGTCCAGCCCCGCCGACCTCTTCGGCGCCTCGCCCAATGCGCTCGCCTTCGACGCGACCGGTGATCGGCTCTTCGTCGCCAACGGGACGCAGAACGCGGTCGCGGTGATCCGCTTCCGGCCCGCCGCCCGCGCCTCGGAACTTCTCGGCCTGATTCCGGTGGGCTGGTTCCCCGGCGCCATCGTGCACGACGCCGCGCGCGGTCGGCTCTGGGTGGCGAACCTCAAGGGGCTGCCGGCGGCGCGGGAACCGGACCCGCGGAGCGGCGGCGCGGGCTTCAACAGCCGCCAGTACACGGGCTCCCTCTCCCTCGTCCCCGTTCCCGCGGCGGACGAGCTGCCCGCGCTCTCGGCCCGGGTGTGGGCGAGCTTCCATCGCGGGCGGATCGCCCGCGCCCTCCTCCCCCCGCGGCCCGGAGAGCCGCCCCGCCCCGTGCCCGAGCGCATCGGCGAGCCGAGCGTCTTCCGCCACGTGATCTACGTCATCAAGGAGAACCGCACCTACGATCAGGTCCTCGGCGACGATCCGCGCGGAGACGGCGATCCCTCGCTCTGCATCTTCGGCGCGGACGTCACGCCGAACCAGCACGAGCTCGTGCGCCAGTTCGTGCTCCTCGACAACACGTACTGCTGCGGGATCCTGAGCGCCGACGGGCACCAGTGGTCCACCACCGCCTTCGGCACCGACTACCTTGAGCGCTCCTTCGCCGGCTGGCCGCGCTCCTACCCCGACGGCATGGGCCCCGACGAGGCCGACGCGCTCGCCTACGCGCCGACGGGGTTCCTGTGGGACAATGTCCTGCGCCACGGGCGGAGCCTGCGCGACTACGGCGAGTTCGCCATGCCCGCCGTGCGCTTCGCCGATCCGGCGCGGGCGGGCGAGCCGGACTGGACGGCCTGCTGGCGGGCCTGGCGCGAGGGGACAGGCGAGATCGTGTTCGGCTCCGAGCCAGCGATCGAGACGCTCCGGCCGCACCTCGCCGCCGGCACCGTGGGCTGGAGCATGAACGTCCCCGACCAGTTCCGCGCCGACTTCTTCCTCGCGGAGCTCCGCCGCTTCGAGGCGGAGGGCGGCTTCCCCGCTCTGATCCTGATCTGTCTCCCGAACGACCATACGAGCGGCACCGAGGAGGGCGCGCCGACCCCGGCGGCCTGCGTGGCGGACAACGACCTCGCCTTCGGGCGGATCGTCGAGGCGGTGAGCAAGAGCCGCTTCTGGCCGGAGACGGTGATCTTCGCCATCGAGGACGATCCCCAGGACGGCTGGGACCACCGGTGCGGCTACCGGACGACCGCCTACGTCGTCAGCCCCTACACGAAGCGCGGCGCCGTGGTGAGCACCTTCTACAACACGACGAGCATCCTGCGGACGATCGAGCAGATCCTCGGCCTCCCGCCGATGAACCAGTTCGACGCCGCCGCCGAGCCGATGTTCGACTGCTTCACCGCGATCCCGGACCTCGCGCCGTTCGCCGCGGTGCCGAACCGCGTCGCGCTCGACGAGCGGAACCCGGCTCCAGCCGAGGTCGCGGATCCTCTGCTGCGGCGGCACGCCGAGCTCTCGGCCCGGCTCGACTTCGACCGCGTGGACGCCTGCCCCGAGGATGCCCTCAACCGGATCCTGTGGCATGCGGTGCGCGGAAGCGCCGCCCCGTACCCGGAGTGGGCGGTGCGCGGGCCGCGGGAGGAGGAGGACGGGGACGAGGCGCGGTGAGGGGGAGGATCCGTCGCCGGGGTCCGGGCCGCGGGCGCCGCGCCTCATCGTTCCGCGGCGGCGCGGTCGGCGAGGATCCAATCGCCCGCGGCGACGGCGAGGCCCGCGGGAATCCCGGGATCGGCGCGGGCGAGGCGGGCGAGAGCGGCCGCCTTCTCGGCGCCGGTCACGATCCACAGCCGCCGGCGGGCGCGCCGGAGGACGGGGAGGGTCAACGTCAGGCGGCGGCGGCCGGCGGGCGAGGTGGTGACCGCGACGTCGCGCTCCTCCTCCGCGAGGAGCGGATCGCCGGGGAAGAGCGAGGCGGTGTGGCCGTCGGCGCCGAGGCCGAGGTGCACGAGATCGAGGCGGGGCGGAATGCCGGCGTGCGCGCCGAGGAGGGCGGAATAGCGGAGGGCGGCGGCCTCGAGGTCGTGGTCCTCGACCGCCATCGCCTGGATCTGCCCGGGAGCGAGGGGCCCGGGGGACAGGAGGGCCGCCTCGATCCCCGGGAGGTTGCGCTCGGGATCCCCGGCCGGCGCCACGCGCTCGTCGACCTGGAAGACCTGCACGCTCGCCCACGGGACATCGCTCGCGGCGAGCGCCGCGAGCATCGCCCACGGCGTGCGCCCGCCGCTCAGGGCGAGCGTGAACCGCCCGCGGGCGCGCACGGCCGCTCGCGCCTCGCCCGCCACGACCTCCGCGCCGCGTCGCGCGGCCGCCGCGGCGTCGGGGAGGATCTCCAGGCGCGGGGCGCGGGCCGGCGGGGGGTCGGGGCTCATGGCGCGATCGGATCGTGCCATCCGCCGGGGGCGAGGAGCGCCGACTCGGAGGGACCCCAGGTGCCCGGCGCGTAGGAACGCACCGGCGAGGTGTCCCGCAGGATCGGATCGACGATGCGCCAGGCCGCCTCGACGCCGTCCTGGCGGGCGAAGAGCGCCAGGTCGCCGGCCATCGCGTCGCCGATCAAGCGCTCGTAGGCCGTCATCTCGCGGTGGCTCTGATGGCAGACGGCGAGCTCGACGTCGTCGCCCACCATCCGGTCGCCGGCCGCCTTGGACTTGGCGCCCAGCGCGATCTCGACCCCGGGACCGAGCCGGAAGCGGAAGTAGTTCGGCCGGCCGGGGGCGCTCCGGCCGAAGACCGCGTGCGGGGGGCGGCGGAGCTCGACGAAGACCTCCGTCGCCGTGACGGGAAGCCGCTTGCCGGCGCGGATGTGGATCGGAACGCCGGCCCACCGCCAGGAATCGACGTGCAGCCGCACGGCGGCGTAGGTCTCGACGTCGGAGTCGGCCGCCACGTGCGGCTCGGTGCGGTAGCCCTGGTACTGCCCGCGCACGAGCTCGTCGTCGCGGAGCGGCCGGATCGCCTTCAGCGCCTTCACCTGCTCGTCGCGGACCGCCTCGGCGTCGGGCGATACCGGCGGCTCCATGAGCAGGAGGGCCGCGATCTGCAGGAGGTGGTTCTGGACGACGTCCCGCACCGCGCCGACTTCCTCGTAGAGCTTGCCGCGGCCCTCGACGCCGAACTTCTCGGCCATCGTGATCTGGATGCTCGCCACGTGCTCGCGGTTCCAGATCGGCTCGAGGAAGGCGTTGGCGAAGCGGAAGTAGAGGAGGTTCTGGACCGGTTCCTTCCCCATGAAGTGGTCGATGCGGCAGATCGACTCCTCGCCGAAGACGGAGTGCAGGGCGCGGTTCAGGAGGCGGGCCGACTCGAGGTCGCGGCCGAAGGGCTTCTCGACGACGACGCGTCCGCCGCGCGCGGCCCCCGACGCGCCGAGCGAGTGCACGACGGCCGGGAACACCGTGGGGGGGATGGCCAGGAAGTGCAGCGGCCGGCGGGCCTCCGCGAGGGCGGCGCCGAGCGCCCGGAAGGTCGCTTCCTCCCGGTAGTCACCGCCGACGAGCCGCAGGAGGGAGGCGAGCCGCGCGAGGGCCGCCTCGTCCACCTTCCGCTCGGCCTCCCGCACGCTCTCGCCCGCCCGTTCCGCGAGCTTCGCGGCGTCCCAGCCGGCGCGCGCGACGCCGATCACCGGCACCCCCAGCCGCTCCCGCCGCACGAGGCGGTAGAGGGCCGGGAAGATCTTCTTGCGGGCGAGGTCTCCCGTCGCCCCGAAGAGGACGATCGCGTCCGAGGGCTGGTCCGTCATGGCGGGGCGATCACGACCCGACGACGGCGATCCATCGTCCCTCCGCGCGCTCCTCGGCGGTGAGCTCCCGGCGGATGTCGTCCGTCTTCAGGGGCGAGAGCACCGCGACGCGCAGGCCGGGCATCCGCTGGCGGAGGCGCTCGACGGTGCCGAGGCCGGCATCGGAGTGGAAGGCGCCGCACCAGTGGACGACGAGGGGGCGCGGGGACGAGCGCGGAAGGAGGAAATCGGCGATGGACTCGGCCATCGCGTCGTCCTTGATGCACTGGGCGGCGAAGACGTTCGCCGTGGAAGCGTCGCCGAGCGGGTCGCCGTGCTCGCCCATCGCCGCCGCGAACCGCGCGCGGTAGTCGCCGGCTGCGACGTGCACCTCGCGCGGGGTGTGCTCGGCGCCGGTGACGGCGTGGAGGCCCTCGCGCACGACCCGGGCGGCGAGGGGGCGGGGGATGTTGGCGGCGAGGAGGGGGAGGCCGCGCTCGCGGGCGAGCAGGACGGCGGGGCGATAGTCGGGATCGTAGTTGGGCCACGTGCGCGTGGCGGCGAGCAGCTCTTCCTCGTCGATCTCCCCGGCGAGGAAGCGGTCGAGGTCCGTCTGCTGATCGCGCTCGAACATCTCCATGGAGATCGCGATCGCGCCGCGGCGGGCGACGAGCTCCCGGGTGAGGTCGATCTCCAGGCGGTGGCAGGGCGTCGAGTCGTGCAGCTCGCCGAGGAACACGACGTCGCAGGTGGCGGCGATCTCGTCGGCGACCGCGGCGAGAGCGACCGTTCCGCCCGTGCGCGCGTCGACGAGGCGGTATCCCGGCGAGGTGCCCGCGAATCCGGTCCCCAGGCCGGCGCAGGCGGCGAGGAGGGCGGGCGGGACGAGCGCGAGGAGGGCGGTTCTCATGGCGCCCAGCGTACCAATCGCTACGCTACCCGCCATGCCTGAGAGGCTCGAGTGGCAGGGACACGCCGGCGCGGCGCTCGACCGCGCCGGTGAATTCACGGTGATCGAGTGCGAGCCCTGCGGCTTCCGCCACGTGATCCCCCTGCCCGCCGCGGACGAGCTGCGCGAGATCTACCGCCAGGAGTACTACACCGCCGAGAAGCCGCTCTACCTCGAGCGGGCCCGGGAGGATCTCGACTGGTGGCGCCAGCTCTACGCGGAGCGCTTCGACGCCTTCGAGGCGCTGCTCGGCGGGCGGACGGGACGGCTCCTCGACGTGGGGTCGGGGCCGGGGTTCCTGCTCGAGTACGGCCGCGAGCGCGGTTGGGAGGTGCTCGGCGTCGAGCCCTCCGCCGCCGCCGCCGCCCACGCGCGCGGGCTCGGCGTGGAGGTCGTCGAGGAGTTCCTGACCCCCGAGCTGGCGCCGCGCCTCGGCCGCTTCGACGCCGTCCACCTCTCCGAGGTGCTCGAGCACGTGCCCGACCCGCGATCGATCCTCGCCCTCTGCCGCGACCTCACGCGGCCGGGCGGGCTCGTCTGCGCCTCGGTCCCCAACGACTACAACCCCTTCCAGCACGCCCTGCGCACCTCCGGCGGCTACGGGCCGTGGTGGGTGGCGCCGCCCCACCACCTGAACTACTTCGAGTTCGCCTCCCTCGAGCGGCTGTTCGCGCGCGCGGGTCTCGAGCCGGTGCGCCGCGACACGACCTTCCCGATCGACATGTTCCTCCTGATGGGGGAGGACTACGTCGGAAACGACGCGCTCGGCCGCGTCTGCCACGGCCGGCGCATGGCCTTCGAGCGCCACCTGCGCGCGGCGGGCCTCGAGGAGCTGCTCCGGACGCTCTACCAGGGCCTCGCGCAGCACGGGCTCGGGCGGCTGGCGGTCGTCACCGCGCGGCGGCGATGAGGGAGGCGATCGTCAGCATCGGCGCCGGCGCGGGGCAGGTGCCGCTCCTGGCGGCGGCGCGGCGGCTCGGATTCGCCGTGGTCGCCGTCGATCGCGATCCGGCGGCGCCCGGCCTCGCCCTCGCCGACGCCGCCGTCGCCGCGAGCACGCACGATCCGCACGCCGTGCGGCGCGCGCTCGCCCCGCTGGCGGCGCGCTTCCGCCTCGTCGCCGTGGCGGCGAAGTCCTCGGGCGTGCCGGTCGCGACCGCGGCCCGGGTCGCGCGGGAGCTCGGCCTCCCGGGCCTCGATCCCGCCGCGGCGCTCCTCGCGATCACCAAGCCGGGCACGATGGAGCTCGCCGCGCGCGCCGGCGTGCCCGTGCCGCGCCACCTCGCCGCGCGCGCGGTCGAGGAGATCGCGGGCGCCGGCCTCGCGCTCCCCCTGGTGCTCAAGCCCTCGCTCACGACGGTGGGCAAGGCGGGGATCTCGCGCGTGCCGGCGCCGGAGGGGCTCGCGGCGGGTTTCGCGGCGGCCCGGGCGGCGGCGGCGGACGGCATCGTGGAGGTCGAGGAGCACGTCGCGGGGGAGGACGTCGCGGTTGCCGCGTTCTTCGCCCCCGGGAGCTTCCACCCCTTCGCCCTGATCGACGAGGACACGCGCTTCGACGCCGTCGGCCGCGCGCGCGGATTCGGTTTCGCCATGCCGTCGCGGCACGCCGGGACGGCCGTCGAACACGCGCTCGCCGGCCACGCCGCGCGGTTCGTCAGGGCGAACGAGCTCGGGACGGGCGCCGGCTTCTTCACGTTCCGCGTCCGCCCGGACGGTACGGCGGTGCTTCTGGAGGTTCACTTCGACCTCGCCGGCGACTACGTCGCCGATCGGCTCGTGCCGGCCGCCACGGGGATCGATCTCCTCGCCGCGGCGCTCCTCCGCCTCGCCGGCCGGGCCTCCCCGCCCGCGCCGAGCGCCATCCGGCCCGCGGCGGTGCGCTTCCTCCTCGCCGGCGACCTCGCCGCCGGGCGCGACGCGAAGCTCGCCCGCCTCGCCGCCCTCGGCGCGGGGACGGAAGTCGACGCCGCGATCCCCCCGAGCGGGGCCGGCGCGGTGCAGCGGGTGGGCTGCGTCCTCTTACGCGCGGAGGACCCCGCCGCGCTCGCGGCGCGGATCCGCGAGATGGACCGGATCCTGGGGCGAAGCTCGGGCTAACGTTCCCCGCGCGGCGGGCCGATACGGGGCCCGTGGATCCTCACCGGCGACCCCCGGGAGCCCCGCGGCGGCTGTGCGTCTTCCAGATGCACCACACCGACGCCGACGAGAGGCTGCTCGCGACGAGCGCCGTGCCCCGGGTGCTCGCGAGCGGGCTCTTCGACGACGTCGTGCTCGCGGTGGCCGACGTCCCGGAGAACGGCGTCCTCGATCGCTTCGCGGCGCACTGGGGGATCGAGTTGTTCCGGGGGGCGGAGCGCGACGTCGCCCGGCGGATCCTCGACTGCGCGCAGGCGCACGGCGCGGACATCGTCGCCCGGGCGCTCGTGTGGTGGTTCTTCGTCGATCTCGACCTCGTCGCGGGCCAGATCGCCGCGCTGGAGGCGGGCGGCGCCGACTGCGTGAACCTGCCCGCGGATTTCGACCTGCGTTTCGGCATGGACGTCTTCACCCCGCGCTTCCTCGCGGAGGTCGAGGCGGCCCTCGCCGACGCGGAGGTGCGGCGCGAGTACGAGCTCCATCCCTGGAGCCTCGCCGAGGCCCAGCCGGAGCGCTTCCGGATCCGCACCTACGCGGCGGTGCCGATCTACGGCCCGGCCGCCTTCGCCGCGCTTCGGGAGCGGATGCGCGCCCTCTGGCCCGAGCGCTGGGACGGCTCCGGCGCGTCGCTCTACCCCTACCGCCGGGCGGCCGCGCTGCTCGCCGACCAGGGCGGAGAGGCGCTCGACATCGCCTGCGGGCTCGGCGCGGGCACGGCCGTGCTCGCCCGGGCCGGCCGCGTTCTCGGCGTCGACGCGAGCGAGACGGCGATCGCCCAGTGCCGGGAGCGGTGCGGCGGCGGAGCGGAGTTCCTCGCCGGCGACGCGCTCGATCTCGATCTCGGCGGCGATCGCTTCGGAGTCGCCGTGTCCGTGCACACGATGGAGCACGTTGCCGACGACCGGGCCTTCCTCGCGAACCTCGCCCGGTGGCTCGCGCCGGGCGGGCGCCTCGTCCTGGAGGTGCCGTTCCAGATGCGCCGGCCGTTCCTGGGCGCCCCCGCGCCCCTCAGTCCCGGCCACGTGCGCGAGTACGACGCCCGCACGCTCCTGCACCTCGTGGGCGATCGCTTCACGGTAGACGAGGTCTTCGGCGTGAACCGGGGCGCCTACCTCTCCCTGGCGCGGGCCCGCAGCGCGGGGCTCGTCGTCGGCACGGTGCGCAAGGGGGGGTGAGCGGAATGGGGGCGATCTACTTCGTCGGCGCCGGGCCGCTGGGGCTCCCCGCCCTGCGGGCGGCGCGGGAATGCGGCCTCGCCGTCGTCGCCACGGATCGGAACCCGGATGCGCCCGGTTTCGCCCTCGCCGACCGGGGGTGCGTCCTCGACGGCACCGACGTCGAGGGGCACCTCGCCTTCGCGCGCACGGTGCGCGAGCCGATCGCCGGCGTCGTCTGCGGGGCGGAGTTCGGGGCGCGCACCGTGCAGCGGCTCCAGGCGGCGTTCGGTCTGGAGACGAACGACGCTGCGGCGATCGAGCGCGTCCTCGACAAGCGGGCGATGAAACGGGCGTTCCTCGCCGCCAGCGTCCCCACGCCGCCGGCCCACGCGGTCCGCGACGCGGGCGAGCTCGCCCTTCTCCTGGCGCGCGAGGGAGGCGACTGGGTCCTCAAGCCCGCCGGCGGCTCGGGCAGCCGTGGAGTGCGGCTCGTCGGGGAGGGCGACGACCTCGCGGCGGCCGTCGCGGCCTCCCGCACCGCCGTGGGCGGCGCGCTGGCGCTCGTCGCCGAGCCCTACCTCGCCGGCCGCTCCATCGACGCGAACGGCCTCTTCCTCGGCGGCGCCTTCCACCCCGCCGGCGTGCTGGAGAAGGTCGCCGGCCCCGCTCCCGACTTCCTGCCCGTGGGCGGCTGGGATCCGCCCGATCTCCCCCCGGCGGAGCGCGAGACGGTCTACGCCCTGCTCGAGCGCGCCTGCCGCGCGGTGGGGATCGCCGCCGGGCCGGTCAAGGGGGATTTCCTGCGGACGGACGAGGGCTACGTCGCGCTCGAGGTGGCGCCGCGCTTCCACGGGGACGTCACCACCTGCCACACGCTGCCCTACGGCTCGCGGATCGATCCCCTGCGCTTCTGGTTCCGCTTCCTCGCCACGGGCGAGGCGGACCCCTCGCTCCTGGCGCCGCGCGAGGTGGCGTTCGCCACCTGGCGCGTGCTCGGCCTGCCCCCGGGCCGTATCGAGTCCCTCGCCGATCCGCGGCGCGCCGCGCTCTTCCCCCGCCTTACCCTGCTCTGGCACAACCCGCGGCTCGCCGGGTGCGTACCGCGCTACGCCGACACGACGCAGATCCCCGGCTACGTCGCCGCCTGGGGCGAGGACCGCGCCGCTGCCGAGGAGACGATCGCCGCGTGGTTCGCCAGCGCGGGCTACCGCGTCACGCCCGATCCCGTCCACGCGGAGTGGTTCGCGCGCCTGCGGGAGCACCTGGCGGCGCACGGACTGGCGAGCGCGTGCGCACCGGCGGCTGGGAAAGCCGCCTAGCCCAACCCCGCCGGAGTCCAATCCTCGCGCGGAATCGGCAGTACGCTCCCCGGCCAGCGGCGGCGCACGAAGCGGCGGCGCAGCCCGCGGCGCAGGCGGGCGGCGGCGGCGAGGAGCCGCGCCGGGCGTACGGCGTGGCCAAGCCGGGCGCGCTCACCGAAATAGGCGCGGAAGAGGGCGCCCTCCTCGTCGGGCGCGAAGAGATCGGTGCCGAAGAGCATGAGGCAGGCGAGGTCGTAGGCGGGGCCACGCAGGCCAGGGAGGGGACCGCCGCGCCAGGCGTCGAGGAAGTGGATGCGCGCTCCCTCGCCGCCGGCGGTGACGAGGAGATTCCGCGGAAAGAGGTCGCGGTGTACGAAGCCGCGCCCGTGCAGGCGGGCGAGATCGCGACCGAGCGCCTCCAGGGCCGGCCGGCGGAGCTCGCGCGGGCCGGCCTCGAACACCTCGGTCAGCGTGCGGGCGCCCGCCACCTCCTCCGTGAAGAGGAACTGGTAGACGGGCAGCCCGAGGGCGTTGCGGTAGCAGCCGGCGGCCAGGGGCCGGGGCGCGCCGAAGCCGTTGCGGCGCAGCCAGGCGAGGTTCGCGAACTCCTGGAGCCGGGGCACCTCGATCCCCGGCCAGAGTGCGCGCACGGCGTGGCGCAGGCTCGCCCGGCCGCGCAGGGGATCGGCCTTGATGCGAAGGGCGAGCCCGGCGACCTCCCGCACGCCCCGCTCGCGGGTCCCCCGGCGCGCGGCGAGATCGACCAGGGGTCGCACCGCGGCGAGGATTCCCTCCTCCCCGCGCAGTGTGACGCGGCCGATCTCGGTGCGCGCGCGGCTATCCATGGTCGCTTGCCGCGGTCTTGCGGGCGACGGCGAAGGTCTGGCGGGAGAGGAAGCGCCACGCGGGGCGGAACTCGATCACCTCGGCGCCCGCGGCGGCGAAGGCCTCCCGCACGCGCTCCCGGGCGTGGGTCACGCGGCCCGGGACCCGGCCGTCGCGGCGCGGAAAGGCGCGGCTCCGCCAGGCGGCGAGGGAGCGGGAGTCCCAGAAGCTCGCGACGACGAGGAAGCGGCTGACGCGGACGAGCTCGGCGACCGCGCGGCGGAAGGCGGCCTCCTCCGCCAGGTGGTGCAGGAGCCGGCAGCACACGACGGCGTCGAAGGCGCCGTCCGCGAAGGGCAGGGCCGAGACGTCGCCCACGAGCAGGGGCCGGCCCGCTGCGCACGCCGCCGCGAGCATCGCCGGCGAGGCGTCGAGGCCCACCCACCGTGTCCCGCCCGCCTCGATCGCCGGCCGCAGCCGGGCGGCGCCGCACGGCGCGTCGAGCACGATCGCGCCGGGTTCGCGCACGCGCTGGCAGGCCAGCGCACCCCGGACGAGGCGGGGATCGCGGCCGGCACGCCGCGGCGAGTCCCAGCGGTCCTCGACGTAGCGCCGGGCGGCCTCCGCTCCCTGCCACCGCCCCTTCGGCGAGCGAACCATCGGGGGAGAAGATAGCGCGCGGACCGCCGCGCGACAGGACCTCCCGGTCAATCCACGCCGGAGGCGGCGAGGCCACCGCTAAGATGGCCGGCGATGTTCCCGCTCGACTGGATGGACGCCCGCTCGATCGCCGCCGGGCGCGAGGCCCCGGACGCCGCCGCCCTCCTCGCCGGCCTGAACGACCCCCAGCGCGCGGCGGTCACCCACGGCTCCGGTCCCCTCCTGATCCTCGCCGGCGCCGGGTCGGGCAAGACGCGAGTCATCACCCGGCGGATCGCCTGGCTCGTGGCGAGCGGGGAGGCGGCGCCCGACGAGATCCTCGCCATCACCTTCACCAACAAGGCCGCCCGCGAGATGCGCGAGCGGGTCGAGGCCGTGCTCCCGGCCCGGGGCCTGTGGATCAGCACCTTCCACGCCATGTGCGCCCGCATCCTGCGCCGCGACGTGGAGCACCTCGGGGGCTGGACCCGCGACTTCTCGATCTACGACACCGCGGACCGCCACCAGCTCCTGAAGTCGATCACCAAGGAGCTCGGCTACGACACCCAGCGGTTCCGGCCCGCCCTCCTCGCGGCCCGACTCGGCGAGTGGAAGAGCCGGCGCTGGGAGAGCGGGACCGGGGGGGCGGAGGAGGGCGGCTACGAGGACGTGGTCTTCGCCCAGGTGCGCGACCGCTACGAGCGGGCGATGGTCGAGAACAACGCCCTCGACTTCGACGACCTCCTCGTCCTCGTCCTGCGGCTCTTCGAGGAGCACGCCGGCGTGCGCGACTCCTACGCGCACCGCTTCCGCCACGTGCTCGTCGACGAGTACCAGGACACGAACCGTGTCCAGTACCTCCTCACCCGCCACCTCGCCGCCGGGCACCAGAACCTCGCCGTCTGCGGCGATCCCGATCAGTCGATCTACGGCTGGCGCGGCGCCGACATCCAGAACATCCTCGCCTTCGAGGAGGACTTCGGAGCCGACTCGCCGGGAGGGCGCGCGGTGCGGGTGGTGAAGCTGGAGCAGAACTACCGCTCCACGCCGTGCATCCTGAAGGCGGCCCAGGGCGTCATCCGCCACAACCGGAGCCGCAAGGAGAAGGACCTCTGGACGGAGAAGGCGGACGTCGAGCTCGTCCACGTCGTCGAGTGCGCCGACGAGAACGACGAGGCGAACGCGATCGCCACCCGCGTCCACGACCTCGTCGCCCGCGGCTATCGCCCCGACCAGATCGCCGTCTTCTATCGCGTGAACTGGATGCAGCGCGCCCTGGAGCGCGGTTTGCGCCTCGCCGGCGTGCCGTACCAAATCGTGGGCGGCGTCGAGTTCTACGCGCGGCGGGAGATCCGCGACCTCGTCTCCTACCTCCAGCTCCTCGTCAACCCCCGCGACGACGTCGCCTGCGCCCGCGTGCTCAACGTCCCGGCGCGGGGCATCGGCGAGAAGAGCCGCGAGCTGCTCGCCGGCTGGGCCGCCGAACGCGGCGTGCCGCTCCTCGCCGCCTGCGCCGCCGAGGAGGCCCGGGCCCTCGTCCGGGGCCGCGCCCGGGCGGGGATCGCGGCTGTCGCCGGCCTCTTCGCCGCCCACGCCGCCCTCGCCGGCGGCCCGGCCGCCACGGCGCTCGAGACGCTGATCGCCGCCCTGCGCTACGTCGAGTGGCTGGGGGCGAGCGCCGATCCCGACGCGGCGGGCCGCGTGGAGAACGTGGAGGAGCTCCTCACGCACGCCCGCGAGTACGATCGCGCGTACCCCGCCGGCGGGCTCCGCGGCTTCCTCCAGGAGGTCGCCCTCGTCAGCGACGTCGACGGCTGGGACGAGACCGGGCCCCAGGTCACCCTGATGACGCTCCACTCCTCGAAGGGGCTCGAGTTCCCGGTCGTCTTCATCGCCGGCCTCGAGGAGGAGCTCTTGCCCCACGCCCTCGCCCTCGCCGACGCCCGCGATCCGGCGGCGGGGGAGGAGGAGGAGCGCCGCCTCATGTACGTCGGCATGACCCGGGCCCGGGAGCGCTTGATCCTCACCCACGCCCGCACGCGGCTGCACTACGGGGAGTCGAGCTGGCGCCTGCCGTCGCGCTTCCTCGCCGAGATCCCCGCTGCGTTCGTAGCCGGCGGCGGGGAGGAGGAGACCGGCGAGCAGGACGTCCTCGGGGTGTACGAGACCCCCCCCCGCGCCGCCGACCTGCGGGAGGGGGATGCGGTCGAGCACGACCACTTCGGCTACGGCCGCGTGACGCGCCTGCAGGGCGCCGGGGCGAACGCCCGGGTCACGGTCGACTTCCTGACGGCGGGCAGCAAGGTGCTGCTCGTGCAATACGCGAAGCTGCGGGTGGTCCGGCGGTGAGCGCATCCGACGACGGCGCGCGCCTGCGCGAGCGGCTGGCGGCGCTCCTGGCCGAGGCCCGGGCTCTCGGCTGCGCCGACGAGCTCCGCCCCGCGCTCGCGCGGTTCCTCGCCGTGCCGGGCGCGGACGGGGCCGAGGCGGGCGCCGCGATCCCCGCGCGCTTCGGCTTGGTGGGGGAGAGCCCCGCCATGCGCGCCGTCTTCGCGGTGATCGAGCGCGCCGCCCCCGCCGAGGTCTCGGTCCTGATCCACGGCGAGACGGGCACCGGCAAGGAGCTCGTGGCGCGGGCCCTGCACGCCGGCTCGCCGCGGTGCGAACGCGTCTTCCTCGCCGAGAACTGCGCCGCCATCCCGCCCGGGCTCCTCGAGAGCGAGCTCTTCGGGCACGTGAAGGGGGCCTTCACCCACGCCGTCGCCGCCCGCGACGGGCACTTCGTGGCCGCCGACGGGGGGACGCTCTTCCTGGACGAGATCGCCGACATGCCCCTCGAGATGCAGGGCAAGCTCCTGCGCGTCCTGGAGCGCGGCGAGGTGCGAGCGGTGGGGGGGGAGGAGACGCGGCCCGTCGACGTGCGCGTGCTCGCGGCCACCCACGGGGACCTTCCCGCCCTGGTGGCGGCGGGGCGCTTCCGCGCCGACCTCTACTGGCGCCTCGACGTGATCCGCATCGATCTGCCGCCGCTCCGGGAGCGGGAAGGGGACGTCGTGCTGCTCGCCCGCCACTTCCTGCAGATGGCGCAGGAGGAGCTCCGGCGGCCGGACGTCGAGCTGACCCCCGAGGCGCTGGAGGCCTTGGCCGCCGCCCCCTGGCCGGGGAACGTGCGCCAGCTCGAGAACGAGATCCGCCGCGCGGTGGCCCTCTCGGGGGGGAAGATCCGCCGCTCGGACCTGTCCCCCGAGGTGCGGGGGGAGGTATAGGTGGAGGCGGCTTCCGACTGCCCGCACGTTCGCGCGATGCTCCGCCACCCCTTCTTCGCCCTCCTCGCCGGCCTTCTCCTCGTCCTCGCCGCCGGCGAGAGCGCGGCCCAAGACCCCGCCGGCCGCGCCGCGGCGCTCCGCCGCGCCTTCGAGCGGGCCGGCCCCGCCGAGCGGGACGCGCTCTTCGACGAGCTCTTGGCCGCGGGCTTCACGGCGGAGCTGCGCGCCGGCCTGCAGACGCGCTGGAACGCGCTCGCGGCGCGCTTGGCGTCGAACGCCGCCGGCCGCCGCCTGCGCCAGGTCGCCGCGACGCGGGAGGAGCTCGACCGCCGCCGCGAAGCCGCCCTCGCCCTCATCTTCGACGAGGAACAGTACTTCTACCCCTACGACCCGCCGGAGTGCCCGCCGGAGAAGGCCGCGCTCTACGCGGGCGTGCAGCGGCGGGTGGACGAGCTCGTGGGGGCGGTGCGCGAGACGTGGGCCGACGACACGCGCGTCGCCGTGCGGGGCGAGCTCGCGGCGATCCTGGACGAGGCGAACTGGCTCGTGCGGCGCGAGGACGAGTGGGGCAAGGCCTCCATCCTGCCCGACGACCTGCCGTACTGGATCCTCGGCCTCGATCCGACCCTGGAGTCGATCGGGCTCGCCGAGTTCGCGTGGGACGAGGACGAGCGCGCCGCGCTGGCGCGCTCCCGCGCCGTCGTGGCCGCGAACCGCGCCCGGTGGGAGGCGGACGAGGTCGGGGAGAACGGACGGGCCGCGACCGTGGTCGAGCGGCGGCAGGTCGAGATCACGAACGACTACCGCCTCCTCCTCGGCCGCGCGGCCCTGGCCTGGAACCCGCGGATCCAAGCGGCCGCCGCCGATCACTCCGAGTACATGGCGAATACCGGCGATTTCGGGCACGACGAGCCCGATCCCGACCGCCGCGGGCCGAAGGAGCGCATGCACCGCCGCGGCTACGCGCACGGGGCGGGCGAGAACTGCCACGCCGGCGGAGGGGATCCGATGGGCGCCCACGTGGGCTGGTGCCACTCGAGCGGCCACCATCGCAACATCCTCGCCGCCGAGCACACGGAGATGGCGAGCGGGCTCGTGGGGTCCTACTGGACGCAGAACTTCGGCACCGGCACGGTGGCGCTGGCGGAGCGGAGCGAATGATCCGATTGATCGTGGAGGAGGGCGGGAAGCGGCGCGCGTTCCGCCTGGGCGAGGGAGTGCTCACCATCGGCTCCGGCGCGGCGGCCCGCCTCCGGGTCGGCGCGCCCGATGTCGCCGAGCTGCACGCGGAGCTCGAGCTCGCCGGCGGGACGGCGCGCCTCCGCCCGCGGCCCGGCGTGCTGCCGCCCCGTCTCGCCGGCCGGCCGGTCGGGGGCGAGACGGTCCTCCCTCTCGGCCAGAAGGTCGAGATCGGCGCGGCGCGCCTGTGGATCGAGGACGAGGCCGCTCCCGCCGCTCCCGCGCCGCCCGCGCCGGCGGCGGCGCCCGCCCCCGCCGCCCGGACCGAGGCGGAGCGCGAGGCGCGCCGCCGCCGCGCGATCGAGGCCGCGCGGGGGGCACCCCGCCGCTCGGTGGTGGAGCGCACGGCGCCGCGCGTGAAGAAGGGGCTGCCGGCCTGGGCGATCGTCTCCATCATGCTCGGGATCGTGGGCCTCGTCGTGATTCTCGCATGGTGGGCTTTCGGGGTGGCCGGCGAGGGCGCGCTGAGCGTGGGCGAGACCCTGGGCTTCGCGCGCGCGCGCGTCCAGGAGGGCGAGACCGCGGCCGCCGCCGCCCTGCTCGACGGCATCGCGGCGCGGGAGCTAACGGCGGAGGAGCGGGCCGAGATGGAGGCGATCCGCGGGCTGATCGCCAGCGCCGGGCAGGCGATGGTGTCCTATGCCGAGAACGAGGAGGGCACCGCGTTCCGCGACAACCAACTGGAGAAGTACGAGAAGCTCTACCTCCAGGGCACGGTCGAGCGCGCGAAGGCGCGCCTCTTCTTGAAGCGCTGCGCGGAGTTCCGCCGCCGCTGGCCGCGGCACCCCGAGATGGACTGGGTCAACCGCCATGAGGCGCGCTACAAGTCCGTCGTGAACTTCGCCGAGCCGCCCACCCTGGAGGATGTTCTGTGGGAGGTGCGCGACTGCGTGGACACGATGCCCCGGTACTACGACCGGGCCTTCGCCCTGCTCGACGAGTTCGCCGCCTCCGCCGGGGGAGCGGACCTGGCCGCCGCGAACGCCCGCCGGGCGGAGCTGATCCCCGAGCGCGAGGCGTACGCCATGGACCGCTTGCAGCAGGCCCGCTACGAGCTCCACGACCGCCAGAGCCCCGAGAACGCGATCAAGTGGCTCGTCTACAGCGTGTGTTGGCTCGGGGACCCGGCGCTCGAGAACGACGCCGCCCGCCGCCTGATCCAGATGTCCGACCTCGCCGATCACCTGAAGGGCTACCAGGTCTACCGCCCCGCCGTCTGGGCGGAGCTGATGGAGAACGACATCGTCCGCGCCGAGGCGGCGCGCCTCGGGATCCGCTGAGGGGCGGGCCGGGCGGGGAGGAAACTGGACTTTTCCTCCACCGTATCGGGCTCGGGCGGGGTCTCGAATCTGGGGTCGGTCCCGATCCGCGATGACCCCGCCCACCCGAGCTCCGAGCCTGGAGTCCCTGCTCGCGCACCAAGCGCGCCTGCGCGCCCTCGTGCGCGGGCTGCTCGCCGACGAGGCGGGCGTGGACGACGTGCTCCAGGAGACGTGGATCCGGGCGCTCGCGCGGCCCCCGCGCTCGCCCGCTGCGCTCTCCGCCTGGCTTGCCCGCGTGGCCCGCAACCTGGCGCTGAAACGGCGGCGAGCGCAGGCCCGGATCGCCGCGCGCGAGGAAGCGGGGGCGCGGCCGGAGGCTCAGCCCTCGCCGGAGGAGGTCGCCGCCCGCCTGACCTTGCAGCGGCGCGTGCTCGACAAGGTCCTCGCTCTGCCCGAAGCCCTGCGCAATGCGATCCACGCCCGCTACTTCGAGGAGCTCGCACCCGCCGCCATCGCGCGGCGGCACGGGGTCCCGCCCGCGCTCCCCGCCGGTCTGACCGGAGCCGCTGCGCTCACCGGAGGTGTTCTCGTGGCCAAGCCGATTGCCGTCGCCGTCGCGGTCGTCCTCGTCGTCCTGGGCTGCTGGTGGGGGCCCGGGCCTGGCTCGGCCCCGCCGGCGAAACGGCCGGCGCCGGCGGCGAGGTCGCCCTCGCCCCCCCCGCGGCCGTCGAGACGCCGGCGGGGGAGGCCGGCGGCGCCGTGCTCGACGCCGCCCCGCGCGGGGGCCGAACCGTGCTTGCCGGAGAGGCGGTGGAGGCGCCGTGGCGCGCCGCGGGCCGCGCGGTCTACGCCGACGGCTCACCCGCGCCGGGCGCGGCGCGGCGCTGCGCTCGCGACTCTACCGCGGCCTCGACACCGAGGCCGAGTCCGCGGCGGAGGCGGCGTTGGCCGCCGACGGGCAGGGCCGCTTCGCGTGGGAGATCGATCCGCCCGCCGGCGGCGTCACGCTCGTCGTGAGCGCAGCGGCCGATCGCTGCTCGCGCGCGCGCGCCGAGGCGGTCGTTCCGGAAGGAAAAGCGCCGCCCCGCGACCTCCGCGTGGAGATCCACCGGCCCGATCTCGTCGTCGCGGGAACGGTGCGGGACGTCGCCGGCGCGCCGGTGGCGGGGGCGCGCGTGCGCCTGGACGAGGAAGTGGCGACGGACGCCGCGGGGAGCTACGAGCTCGTGGCGTCGAGCCAGTGCGGCATGGGCTACGTCCTCGTCCGCGCGGCGGGCTATGCCGCCGACCGGGCGCTCCTGGACCTACGCAAGGCCACCAACCCGGTGCGCGCGGACTTCCAGCTCCGCCCCGAGCTCGTGGTGCGGGGGCGCGTGCGCGACGAGAACGGCACGCCCGTGCCGGGGGCCGTGGTGCGCTTGAACTTCGCCCGCGAGGGGGAAGCGACGAGCGATGCCGAGGGGTGCTACGAACTCCGAAACGGCAATCCCACGCGGGGATCCCTCGTTCTCGAGGCACGGAAGGACGGATACGTGCCCACCGGCATCTCGGAACGAACGACCACGGACACCGTGATCGAGAAGGACCTGGTGCTCGAACGCGGCGTGCGGCTCGAGGGGCGCGTGCGCAATGAGGCGAGTGATCCGGTTGGCGGCGCGCACGTCGGGGCCACGGCCGGTGCTACCTTCGTGGGGGGATTCGCGCTGTCGGCACCCGACGGCCGGTTCGTGATCAAGCACGCACCGCGCCGGGCCCCCTCTCTCAATGCGGGCGCCGCGGGCTTCGTCTCCGTGGCCCTTCCCCTCGAGATTCCCGCCGGCGCAGAGGTCGTCAGCGGCCTGGAAGTGATGCTGTCCGCCGGGCGCTCGGTGGCGGGCCGCGTCGTCGGCGAGGACGGCGAACCGCTCGCGGACGTCTCCGTCTCTCCGCCGGGCAACGCCGGCCCGGAAAGCCGGGTGCGAACCGACACCGATGGGGAATTCGCGCTAAACGCGCTGCCCGCGGGCGAGATCGTGCTGCACCTCTCCCGCCGCGACCTCCTCAGCCGCAAGGCTCCGGTGGGAGCGGGCGAGACCGAGGTGCTCGTAACGATGAGGCGCGCCGGGACCCTGCGCGGCCGCGTGGTGGATGGAACGACGGGGGAGCCCATCGCGTACTACCGCCTGCGCTTCGTGGTGGTCTTGGATGAGGGCGGCAAGCGAATCGGCGGCGTTTCGAAACCAGACCGCGGACGCGACATCCTGGTCACCGCTCCGGACGGGAGATTCGCGATCGAAGACGGCTACTTGCTGGAGCCGGGGCGCGTCCTGGGGCTGGAGGCGGAGGCGCCGGGCTATGCTCCGGCCGCGAACCGCCACGTCGTCGTGGAGCTCGACCCACCGGAGGACGCCGTGGTGCTCGCGCTCTACCCCGGCCGCCGCGTCGCCGGCCGGGTGGTGGCCGGCGGGACGGGCGCGCCCGTGGCGGGGGCGCTCGTGCGCCGGCACTTGGCGATGGCGCTCGATCTGGAGGAAGGACCGGGCGCACCGACCGCCCGCACCGACGCCGATGGCGCCTTCGCCCTCGACGGCGTTCCGCCCGGCGAGGCCACCCTCGTGATCACCCACCCCGACTTCGAGGATCCGTTCCGCGACGGACCGTTCCCCGTCCCGGCCCGCGGCCCGGACGTCTCCCGCCTCGTGGTGCTCGGCGTCGGGGGCTCGATCGAGGGCACGGCCGAGCCGGGGGCGCGCATCGTGCTCACCGGGATAGAGCTCCACGGCATCCGCGGCGACCTCGAGCGGACGGCGGTGGCGGATGCCCGCGGCGCGTTCCACTTCCTCGACCTGCCCGACGGCCGGTACCGCGTCGACCACGTGGTCGAGGAGGAGGGCTTCTCGCGCGCCGCCGCCGGCATGCTGGACTGCATCGAAGGCGGCGCGCACCGCACGGTCCGGCTGCGCACCGGCGGCTCGGCCTCGATCGCCAGCGCGATCGAGCCGGGGGCGGGGATCGCCCTGCCCCCCCTCTTGCGCGTGACGGCGATGGAGATGGGGGTCCGCTCCTCCCAGGAACCCCACGCGGCCTACGAGGTCTTCGCCCGCGACGGCCGCTTCTCCTTCCCGGTCTTGCCGCCCGGCGACTACCTGATCGGCGTCTCCTTCGGCAGCGACGACGAGGGGCCGGGCTCCCTCTATTCGTACTCCCGCACGCTCTACCAGGGCACGATCGAGGTTGCGCTCGACGCGGGCGAGAGCACGACCGTCACGGTGCCGGTGCGCGCGGCCCGATGATTGCGGCGTGGCGCGCGGCCCGCGCGCTCCCGGAGCGCTGGGCTTGCAGCCCCCGCGCTCTCCCGCTGTCATGGCGATCATGCTGGTCCGGGCGAGCTTCGCCGCCGCCCTGCTCCTCGCCGCTGGCGCGACCCACCGCCGGGGGGAGCGACCGCCGTCGGCGGCGCCCGCCATCGCGCCGCCGGGCGACGAACGGCGGCCCGGCGAGGGTCGGACGCCTATTCCGCCGCCCGCAGGTTCCGGCGCACGATCGCGAAGGTGTCGAACTCCCGCACCTCGTGGAAGCCGGCCGCGAGATAGAGCCGGAGCGGGCCCGGGAAGTGCTCGGCGTCGCCCGCGCCCGCGGTCCGCGGATAGGCCTCGGCCACGCGCAATCCCGCGGCCCGGAAGCCATCGACGGCCGCCGCGAGCAGCCGGGCCGCCGCTCCCTGGCGGCGGGAGGGGCGGGCGATCACGAAGCAGACGATCGATCCGACGTGCTCCGCATCGTCGATGGCGAGCCGCTCCCGGCGCGCGAGGTTCGGAATGAGGAGGCGCGGCGCGGCGTGCACCCAGCCGACCGCCTCCTCGCCGGCATAGGCTAAGTACCCGCGCAGGCGGCCGTCCCGGATCCACCGGCTCGCCGCGACCCGGTTCTCGGCGGCGGTCCGTTTCTCCCATTCCTCGCCGGAGCAGTCGGCATGGAAGAAGGCGCAGTAGCACGACGCCCAGGCCGGATGGTCGGCGAAGGCGCGCTCGTCGAAGAACGCCAGCCAGTCGGGCAGGAGATCGGGCGTGAGGGGACGAACGGTGAAGCGGGTCATGGCCTCCCTCGCCGGGCCGGCGAGCCAGCCGCGGCTCTCGACCGGCCGGACGGAGCTCGAGCGTCAACCATGGTTCCCGGGCGTGCTCGAGCGTGGCGTCGAACACGCGGTCGGCGCCGCGGAAGTCATCGGCAGAATCGGGGGCTTCCTCATGGTCTCCTCCGGGGGCACGGTCGCAGGCTACCGTCGCCACGCGCCGCCGCCAATCCCATCTCCCCCGCCGGAATGGAGGTTTCCCAGGTAGGTTGAATCCCGATCCGCGGGTTGAGCACTCTCCTCGCGAACGCGCCATGGCGACTTCCGATTCCTATCCGGACCCCGAGTCCCTCCTGGCGAACCTCGACTGGGTGCGGGCGATCGCCCGGGGGCTCGTCGCCGATTCCCACCTGGCCGAGGACCTCTCGCAGGACGTCTGGCTCGCCGCCCTGCGCCGGCCCCCGCGCGAAGGGGGGAGCGTGCGCGGGTGGCTGGCGGCGGTGGCGCAGAACCTGGTGCGCCAGCGGCGGCGGCGGGAGGGCGATCGCCTCGACCGCGAGGGACGGGCGGCCCGGGCGGAGGGCCTGCCCCCGACCGCCGAGCTCGTGGAGCGCGCCGCCGTGCAGCGCGCGCTCGTCGATGAGGTGCTCGCACTCGACGAGCTCTACCGGGAGGTCGTCCTCCGGCGGTACTTCGAGGGCCTCTCCCCGCCGGAGATCGCTCGCCGCCTGGGCGTTCCCCTCGCCACGGTGAAGACGCGGCTGCGCCGCGCCCTGGCCCTCCTGCGGGAGCGGCTCGACGCGCGCCACTGCGGCGACGGGCACACGTGGCTGGCGGCCCTCGCTCCCCTCTTCCCCGAGACCGGCGGCTCGACCGCCGCCAGCGTTGGAGTCCTGCTCGTGGGCACGAAGACGGCGCTTTCCCTCGTCGCGGCGATCGTCGGGGTCGTGATCGGAGTCGTGTGGTGGATGCAGCCGGAGGCCGCCGCGCCGCCGGAGCGGCCGATGCGCCGGTGGAGGATGCGCGACCCGCGGTCCTGCCGCGCGCAGTGCGGACGGCCGTCGGCGGGGAGGACGCACCCGCCGCGGAGCCGCTTCCCCCCGCGGTCCGGCCCGAGCGGAGCGCGAACCGCACCCTCACCTTGAAAACCGTCGACGAGACGGGAAGACCGCTCGGTGGCGTCCAGGTCGGCGTCTGGGTGCGCGGGGAGGGGTACGGCCACGTGCACTGGCAGGCGGAGACCGCTCCCGGCAGCGGGCTCGCGGCGCTCGAGGACGTCGATGCCGAGCTGGGCACGGCCCTCGGGCCCGGCTCCTTCCTCTACGCATCCACCATGTCCCCGCTCGGCGAGCGGGGGAGCGGGAGGTGGCGATCAACCCCGAGCGGATCCCCGGGGAGCCGGTACGGTTGGTCCTGCCCCCGACGGGCAGCGTCGTCGTTTGCCTCGAAGATGCGGACGGCACGCCCTGGTCGGCATCGACTTGGCTCTTCCTGTTCCCCGTCGAGCCGGATCCGGCGCGCCCCGGGGACACGTTGCGCGGGCGACGCGACATGCGGTACGCGCTGGCGGACCGCGTGGTGTTCGACCACGTGGGGATCGGTCTCTCGCTCCTCGCCCAGTGCTGGGACGAAGATCTGGACGAGTACGTGGAGGTCTCCGGGCCGGGCCCGGCCGCGCCGGGCGAGGAGGTCGTGATGACCCTCCGCCGTCCGGGCGCGCGCCATTCGGTCGCCGGGCGGCTCCTCGGCCCGGACGGAGCGCCGGCGGGATGGCGTCACGTCGAGCTGCGCTTCGCGCGCGAGGGAGCCGATCCCGGAGGGGGGCCGGAGGCGATTCGATTCACCACCGACCGCGAGGACGGCTTTCGCGCCGCGCTGTCCTGCGAATCCCCCTTCCTGGTCCTCGGCGCGGCGACGTTGCTCGCGGGTGGCTCCCAGGATCCCACCTGCCGCGCGGAGCTCGGGGACGTGCGCACCCGCCGCGGGGAGACGACCGAGCTCGGCGACGTCCGCCTCCAGCTCCTTCCCACCCTCGCCCGCGGCCGCGTGGTGGACGATCGTGGCGAGCCCTTCTACTGGGCGTGCGTCCGCACGCACCGGAAGATGTCCCTCCAGAGCACGCCCTGGACGGCCGCGGACGGCGAGAGACACACCTGGTGGCCGATGAACGACCTCCAGGTCCAGACGGACCGCGACGGCCGGTTCGCGACCCGCGGCACGCTCGAGGCCGGCACGTACGTGCTGGTGGCCAGCGCCGACGGCTACCTAGACAGCGCGCCCTTGCCCTTCGTCCCCGGCGACGACGGGCTCGAGCTCGTGCTCCGCGCGGAGGGTGCGCTCGCGGGAATCGCCTTGGTGGACGAGGGGATCCCCGCGCCGTGGCTCATCGTCGAGGTGGAGCCGCCCGCCGGCGGCGTCCCCTCCAGCATCCCCGGCCGCGAGGATCCCGTGCGCCGCGTCCGCTGCCGCGAAGACGGTTCCTTCCATGTTCCGCACCTCGCGCCCGGATCCTCGAGCGTCCGGATCCGCGCGTGGAACGAATCGGATCCTCTGCGCGAGCTCGAGGGCGTGCCGATCGCTCCGGGCGGAACCTCCACCGATCCGCGGCTCCAGCCCCTCGATTTGCGCCAGCTCCTCCGCCGCATCGAGGTCATGGTCACGGGGTACGCGGGACCCGCGCCGCCGCTGGGCCACGTGGCGATCCTCGATCCGGCGGTCGGGGGGCCGCCGCGGCACGTGGCCCTCGAGGACGGGCGCACCGCGTTCCTCACGCGGAGCGCGACGGTCGACCTCGAGGTGTGGACCGTGGGGTATCGAACCGCTCGCCTCGATGCCGTGCGCGAGCGGGCCACGGTCGACCTCGAGCCCGGGCTCCCGGTGACGATCCGCCTCGCGGCCGCGATCGACCTGCCGGCGGCTCCCTCGGTCCTGGCGGTGGGTGCCGAGCCCCTCCTCCCCGACAATCGCCTGTACCACGAGTACGTCTGTCCCCCCGATGGACTGCGCCCGGCGCAGTGGGTGCAGTGGATCCAGATCGCCGACCTGCCTTTCGGGCCCGCCCGGGAGGTTTCCTTGTCGCTCCCGGGAGCGGGCGACTACTGCCTGCGCTGGTTCCTTTACCCCGCGGGCGACGATCGCACCCGGGAGTTCCGCGGGACCCGCGGCCAAACCGAACTCCGCGCGACGGACGCGGCCGGACCCCTCGTCCTGGAGTGGGGACCCGATCCCGCGGCCTACGCCGAGGCCCACGCGCGTCTCGCGGTCGCCGGCCGCTGATCCGGCTCGGCGGCCGCGCCCACGGCCCTCTGCCCCGCGTGACCGTCGTCACCACCCGACGTCTACCGCCCCGCGGATACCCAGGGCTCCGGCAAGTTGCCGTAACCCCTGGCCGGGTCGGGATTCCGAGTGGGGACTGGCGTTCGTCGACCACCCTGGTTAGGTTGCGGGAGTGGCGCGGCAGGAGGGACGAGCGCGAGGTGGCC
>JBFMCU010000127.1:0-12878 GCA_040754415.1 Planctomycetota bacterium | reverse complement strand
CGCCCGTTCCGCCGCCGGCGGCGCGAGCTCGGCCGCGCGCGCGGCGGGAGCTGGCCCCGCCCCCGGCGGATCCCGCAGGAGGCGGGCGAGGACCGCCAGATCCTCCGCGCCCTCGGGCTCGCCGTTCGGTGCGTGGTTCGGGGGGGCCGCTTCGTCCATGGCGCCGGGGCTCCGGCGCGGGCGGCCGGATCGGCGACCAGTGTAGTCGAGGTCACCCCCCTTTGCTGGACGGCGGGGGCATGGCGCGCCGCGGCCGCTCCCCGCGCATCCGCGAGTCGAACCACCGCCAGAAGCGGCTCTCCTCGGCCTTCCAGAGGGAGCGCGCGCCGAGGAACTGGGCGGCGGTTTCGAGGAAGGCGTAGGGGATGCTGTAGGCGCGCCACCCGAGACGCTCGCGCCCCGGGAGGCGCTGGCTCGCGAGGAGGTCGCGGTAGACCCCGCACTGCAGCTTCCCGCCCGCCCAGACCGCCGCCCAGGAGGGGACGTTCCGCAGGCCGAAGAGCTCGTAGAGGTTGCGATGGTCCGCGTAGATGCGCTGGAACTCCCGGCGCAGGCGGATCCGGTGGGAGTGCTCGACGCAGGCGGCGGGCTCGAAAGCGACCGATCCGCCCGCGAGCAAGACCTCCCGCGCCCAGGCGACGTCCTCTCCGAAGCGGCGGGCGGGCAGCGGGATCCGTTTCCACGTCGAACGGCGGATCGCGGAGGCGACGTCGTCGAAGGCGCAGCAGAGATAGCGCTCGATCGGCGGCAGGGCGCTGAACAGGGCCCGGGAGCGCACCGGGTCGCCGGGGACGAGCACCTGCAGCTCCGGCGCCGTGCGGGAGGCGCTCCACCGCCGCAATCGCTCCGCGAGCAGCGGATCGCAGTCCGGCCGCGGGAACTGGCGGGCGTAGACGCCGTCGACGCGGGACGAGGAGAACGGCGCGGCGAGGTGGCGCAGGTACGACGGCCCCATCGGCAGGGCGTCCTGGGTGAGGAGCGCGACGATCGGGGCGCAGGTGAGGGAGATCCCGCGGTTGCGCGTCGTCCCGTGGTCGAAATCGCGCGGGTCGATGCGCTCGACGCGGGCGCCGGCCGCCTCGGCCGCTGCCGCGGTGCCGTCGGTCGAGGCGGAATCGATCACCACGAGCTCGACCCCCCCCTCGACGTCCTGGATGGCCAGGGCCTCGAGGACCTCGCGGAAGCGCGCCCCGCCGTTCCGGGTGGGGATGACGACGGCGACACCGGTGGCGTAGGGATCGATCGCGCTCGTGGATCGCCGCCCGCCCACGGCCGTCGCGCGTCAACCCCGGCAGGCCGCGACCACGAGCTCGTCGGCGAGCCGGCGCGCCGCGATGACGCACTGGTCCGAGTTGTCGTAGTTGTAGCCGCCGAAGCGCCCGAGGGGATGGATGCCGCTGGCCCGGCACCACTGCAACGCCACGCGCCGCCGTTCGTCGAGGTCGTGGTCGTAGACGATGTAGGCGTACTGGCACTGGGAGCGGTCGGTGAACATCACCTCCTCGCGGCGGAGGAGCCCGGCGTTCTCCAGGCCGGCGATCACCTCGTCCGCCAACTCGGGGCCCGGCGCCGGCGATCCGCCCGGGAACGTCACCTCGGCGAGGAACGACGTCTTGCCCGCCGGTGCGTTGCCCGGCGAGTAGTTCGAGAGGTACGTCACCCGGTTGACGGGACCCTGCTCGGGGTGGGGGAGGTACACCCACGAGAGGTCGGGGTGCTCGGGGCGGTCGAGGGCGAGGAAGAAGCACTGGATCGAGTTGTAGGCGAGCCCGCGCATGGCGCCGGCGACGTCGGCGGGCATCCCCGCGACGATGTCGGGAAGCTCGTTCATGGCGATCGTGTTCACGACGGCGTCGAAGTCCTCGCCGTTGACGCGCCAGGCCGCGCCGTGCCGGACGAGGCTCTCCACCGGCGTGCTCAGGCGGATGCGCGCGCGCAGCGTGGAGGCCAGCCCATCGGTGATCGGCTGGAAGCCGCCGGCCCGGGGGTAGTAGAAGATCGCCTGGTGCGTGTAGCCCTCGGTCTGGATGCCGATCGCCGCGCGCAGGACGTCGTCGACCGGGGCGTCCGGCACGCGGCCCGCGACCCAGCTACTCGTCATCTCGGCCAGGGGCCGCTTCCAGATCTTCTCGTTGTAGGGGTCCATGAAGTGGCGGGCGATCCCCTCGCCGAAGCGCCACCGGATCCACCGCGCGAAGTCCCCGGGCGCCGTCGTGCCGTCCATGGCGCGCTGGTGCCACGACTCGACGTAGCCCTTCAGGCAGTCGAATTTGGGCCCGTCGGGCAGGTCGCCGAGCCCGTTCTCGAAGGGATAGTGCACCCAGCGGTCCGCGAAGCGGATCTTCGTGTGCCGGTTCCGCCGGACGAAGGCCCGGTCGCCCCCCGCGCAGTCCTTCATCCACTGCATGACGGCGGCATCCTTGCTGAACAGGATGTGGCCGCCCGAGATGTCGTAGACGAAGCCGTCGATCCGCTTGGAGCGGCACAGACCGCCGGGCTCGGGCGCCGCCTCGAACAGCACGACGTCCTCGGGGGCGAAGCCGCGTTCGACGAGGAGGCGGGCGAGGGCGAGCCCGGAGACGCCGGCGCCGAGGATCGCGATCTGCATGGAGGGTACGATACGGCGTCAGACACTTTTTTGCACCCGCGGGGCGCTGCGCCCCGCGGGTGCAAAAAAGTGTCTGACGCCGTATCGCTGCCGCCGTATCAATAGCCGATCGCCCGGAGCTCTTCGCGGAGCGCCGGCGAGAGGCCGGCGGTGTCCGGGGAGCGGAAGACCGCCTCCGGATCCCCCCGGTCGTAGGCGGCGAGAGCCCCGAGCAGGTGGGCGAGCTCGGGAGGATCGCTCGCGGCGAGGTCCACGAGGCCCCGGGGATCGCGGGAGAGAGCGAAGAGCTCCGCCGCATCGCGTCGCGCGTCGTGCACGAGCTGCCAGCGGCCCGGTTCGAGGATCGTGCGCCGGGCGGGCTCCGTGACGTAGCGCACGCCCCCGCCGCTCTCGCGACGCCCCTCCTGGAAGGTGGTCTGGGCCACGACGTGGCGGCGGCCCGGTGCGCCCCGGACGAGGATGGGAAGGAGGGACCGGCCGTCGATCCCGGCCGGCGGCGCGATCCCCAGGCAGTCGAGCACGGTGGGCATCACGTCGACGAGCTCCACCGGGGCGCGGATGCGGCCGGGAGGGACCTTCCAGGCGGCGGGGAACTTGACGAGGAGCGGCACGTGGAGCTGCTCCAGGTAGAGACCGCCGTGCCCGACCTCCCCGTGCTCGCCGAGGCTCTCGCCGTGGTCGGCGAAGATCACGACCAAGGCCTCCTCCCAGAGCCCCCGCTCGGCGAGGCGGTCGAAGAAGAGGCCCAGGTAGTCGTCGGTGCTGGCGATGCTCCCGTCGTAGTGCGCGTGGAGCGCCGCCAGGTCGCCAGCGGAGAGCTCGCGCTCCATGAACCCGCCCTTGCCGCAGAGATAACGGAAGTCGATCTCGCTCGCCGCGTCCCCGCCGAAGAGGTCGTGGAACGGGGCGCGGCTCCAGTAGGGGCAGTGGACGTCGTAGCCGTGGAGGAAGAGGACCGTGGGCGCGGCGAGGTCCTGCGCGGCGAGCCACTGGTCGGCGCGGGCGAGCACGCCGGCGAATCCCCCTCCCTCGTCGTTGAACGCGTCCCAGCCGGTCGCGAAGCCCAGTTCCGCGGCCACGTAGCCGCCGTCGGTGAAGGCGGCGGTCTTCCAGCCGGCCTCCCGCACGGCGGATACCAGGCTCTCGCGCACGCCGGCGAAGCAGTCCACGGTGAAGGACAGGGGGGCCTCGAGGGCGGCGAGCGCGGCGAGGTCGGCGCCGGTCGCCTCCGCCACGAGGGTCAGGGGGTACTTGGCCGCGAAGATCGACTTGTGGGAGGTGAGGGTCTGGGCCGACTGGGAGAAGGCCTGCTCGAAGAGGACTCCCTCCCGCGCCACGGCGTCGAGGCGCGGCGACGTCGGGCGGTCGTAGCCGTAGCAGGCGAGATGATCGGCCCGCAGCGTGTCGATCGAGACGAGAAGCACGAAGGACGGGGGGGGAGGCGCGGCGCCGTCCGTCCCGCAGCCTCCGCCGCCGAGCGCGGCCGCGAGGAGGAGGACGATCCCCCCCCCGCCGGCCGCTCGCCGCCCGCTCGCGCGCGATGCGCTCATGTCGAGGACCACTCTACCGCGTGCGCACGATCGCGTCCGGTGCGACTCCGCCGGCGGCGAGGGCGGGCGCCGCCTCGGCGAGCCAGCGCCGGCCGTCGGTCGTGTAGCCCGCGGTTGGGCGCAAGCCGGGCTGGCGGAGGAGGAAGTAGCGGTTGAATCCGGCCATCGCCGTCTCGCGCGCGTACTTGGCGAGGCAGGAGGCCAGGGCGACGGCGAACGAGTGCTCCTCGCCCTTGGCGCGGAACTCCACCGTCATCCGGCGGGGCAGCCAGCCGCGGCGCGCCGCCTCGTCCCGCTCCGCGAGCTCGTAGGAGGAGAGAAGCCGGTCCTCGCGGAGCCGGCGCACCAGGGCGGCGGGGAATCCGCGGGCGAGCAACGGCCCGTAGTGGCTGCGCCCGCCCTGCAGGTCGGCGCACACCTCGACCCCGTCCTCGCCGTAGCGGTCCCACAGGTGACGCAGCACCTCGAGGGTCCGCTCCCACACGGTGTCGGCCTTGTTGCCGGTCGCGGCCCACGAGGCGTTCAGCTCGCCGGCCGGCACGAGGCGCACCCCGGCGGCGAGCACCGCGGCCCCGGCCTCGGCCAGGGTACGGCCGAGGCGCGCGACGGCGATCTCGAGGGTGCCCGGCGCGACGGCGCGGGGCACCGGCGGCAGGTCCTCGTACCAGGGATGGCGAGCGAGGAGATCCGCGGCCGGGCGCAGCGCGCCGAAGAGCACGTCGCGCGCCGCGGCCGGCGGCCCGCCGCTCCCGCGGGCGAGGGCGAGGAAGGCGAGGGCGGTCAGCTCGAGGCGCCGTTCGCCCGCCGGCGTCCGCCGGAAGACGCGCTTGGAGTCCGCCACCACGATCCGCCGCTCGCTCTTCGCCGGCTCGCGCGCGACGGACCGCGCGAGGAGCTGCCAGGGATCGGCGCCGCCGTGCGGCAGGCGGAGCGCGCAGTATCCGATCGCCAGCGGACCGAGGAGCGGACCGAGCCCCGCCTCGTCGACCCCGGCGACGACGGCGCTCATCGCGCGCCGGCCCCTCCGGCGACGGGGTCGCGGCGACGGCGGAATCGGACGAGGAGCCAGATCCCGGCGAGGGCGGCGGGGATGGCGATGAGCTGCGACGTGGAGAAGACGCCGCCGAGCCACGTTCCGCGCACCGTGTCGCCCCGGAAGATCTCGATCACGAACCGCACGATCGAGTACTGGACCAGCACGACCGCGCCCACCTCTCCGTACCGGCGCCGCCGCCGGAGCACGAGCCAGGCGACGAGCGCGACGAGGAGGGCGTTCAGGCTCATCCACGGCTGCGTCGCCCACAAGACTTGTCCGGCGAGCGAATGGTCGAAGAGGCTCTGGGGATGCGCCTCCAGCCATTCGAGCGACGGCACGCGGATGGTCAGCGGGAAGGGCAGGTCCTGGAAGCGCTCCGGAACGACGCTGCCGTAGTCATCGCCGACGAGGAGGCACCCCCAGCGGCCGACCGCCTGCCCGAGGAAGCCGGCGACGAGCCCGGTGTCGAGGGCGTTCCGCGGGTCGAGCCCGCGGCGCCGCGCGGCCCACATGCCGAGGAGCACCCCCCCGAAGAGGCCCCCGTACATGACGAGCCCTCCTTCCCACAGGAAGAGGATCCGCAGCGGGTCGCGCAGGAAGTCGCGGCCGACCGCGATCTCGCGGGCCGCCGCGACCTCCTCCGCGTGCTCCGCCTGGAGGTCCAGCGCGGCCGTGGCGCGATCGCGGGCCGCGAGATAGCTCTCCATGGCCGGCGTGACCTCGGCCCGCAGGTACTTGCCGGCCTCCACGGCGACGTACATCAGCCGGGCGCCGCCCAGGACGCCCACCAGGACCCAGATCGCCACCTGGGACCCGCGCTCCGGATCCCGCTCGGGGTCCTCGCCGTAGCGCGCGAGGAGCCGTCCCCACACCCAGATGCCCAGGAGGAAACCCGCCGCCACCAGCACGCCGAAGCTGCGCAGGGGGAAGTGGAGGAAGGGGATCTCGAAGAGGACCGGGTGCATGGCCGGGAGCCTACTCTGGCTTGCGGGCGGGCGCGAGGCCGGTATCCTCTTCGGCCCCGTGGCCCGCCATCGGGCGCCGAACGTTCCACTCGTTCCCGGACCACCCCGCGAGGATTCTCCCGATGAATCAGCCGCCCAAGGCCAAGGTGTTCCTGGAGGGCCGCTACCGGAAGCTCTGCCGGGACCTGCCGCAGACCGTCTTCTGGTGCCCCGAGTGCAAGGGGCACCCCCGCCGCCGCCGCGGCTGCCCGCGCTGCGAGGGCTTCGGCAAGCTGACCCGGGACTCCGTCCAGGAGCTCGTGGCCTGGGTGGCGGGCAAGGCCTTCGGCACGCGCAAGAACAAGTTCCACGGCGCCGGGCGCGAGGACATCGACGTGCGGATGCTGGGGAGCGGGCGCCCCTTCGTCCTCGAGCTGATCGGTCCCAAGGTGTTCGACGTGGACCTCGTCGAGGTCGAGGCCGAGATCAACCGCCGCAACCCGGGCCGGCTCGAGATCCAGGGCCTGCACTGGACGGAGAAGACCCGCGTCCGCGCCCTGAAGGAAACGCCCCACGCCAAGGAGTACGAGGCCGCGGTGCGCATGGTGGGGGAGGTGGACCGGGCGCGGCTCTCCGAGCTCCTCGGGCGCCGCCTCCCCATCGTCCAACACACCCCCGACCGCGTGGCGCACCGCCGGGCCGAGCTGGACCGGCCGCGCTGGATCGAGCTCCGCGCCCTCGAGCCGCGGCCGGACGACCCGGGGCTCTGGACGGTCCGGCTGCTCTCCCAGCACGGCACCTACGTGAAGGAGGTGATCAGCGGGGAGGAGGGCCGGACCACGCCCTCCCTCGAGAGCCTCCTCGGGGTGCGCTGCCTCTGCGAGAGCCTCGACGTCCTCGCCATCCTCGACGAGGAGGGCGGGCGGGAGGAAGAGCCGGCCGCCCACGCGCCGCCCGTTTTCGGGGATGGTCTTGGCTAGCGCCGGGCGCCGCACGAACCGGCCGATTCGCGGCGCCTGGCGGCGCCCCCCTGCCAGCTAGCCGATCACCATCCCCGTCACCTCGCCCTCGAAGACGAGGTTCTTGTCGACGAACGCCTGGCTGCGGTAGGTGAAGAGGTTGCTGCGGACCCGGCAGAGGTTGCCGACGAAGGTGAGCCGGCACGTCGGCTCGACCACGGCCCGGAAGCGCGTGTGGTTGATGCCCGTGAACCCGAGGAAGACGTTCCGGGTCTCGGGACGGCGCTCGTAGAACTCGTAGGTGCCGAGCTGGGCGGAAGCCTCGACCATGAGCACCCCGGGGAAGATGGGGCGGCCCGGGATGTGGTCGGCGCACCACCACTGGTCGGGGGTGATGTCCTTGTATCCGACGATGATGCTCTTCTCGGGGTCGTGGTAGAGGACCCCATCGATCACCGCGAACGTGCCCCGGTGCTGGAGCCGGGAGTAGAACTCCTCGTGGGTGACGATGACCCGGGAGAGGTCGAGGCTCTGGAGATCGGCGAGGAGCTCGATGGGCATGAGGGGGGACGGTTTCCGGCGCCGCGGGGGGTGGGGTAGCGTACGCCCCTCACGCTACCCAGAACACCCCCGATCGAGGTCGGATCCATGGAGCCCTCCACCCGGTGCGTGCACGGCGGCCGCACTCCGCCCGCCGTTTTCGAACCCCTCGTCCTGCCGGTCGTCCGCAGCAGCATCTATCGGCTGGGGGACGAGACCTACCGGCTCCGCGCCGCGGGGCGCGGCCCCGAGACCCGGGTCTACTCGCGCGAGACCAATCCCACGGTCGAGGCGGTGGAGGCCCGGCTCGCGGCCCTGGAGGGGGCGGAGCGCTCCCTGCTGTTCGCCTCCGGGCAGGCGGCCCTCCACTCCGTGCTCCTGGCGTTCCTCGCCCGGGGGGACCGGGTCCTCGCCGCCCGCCAGCTCTACGGCGGATCGACGAGCCTCCTCCAGAACCTCGTACCGCGGCTCGGGGTGGCGCTCGTCGAGCTCGAGTTCGCGGATCTCGCCGCGCTGCGCGCGGCGGCGGACGAGCGCACCCGCCTCGTCCTGTGCGAAAACGTCTCGAACCCCCTGACCGCGGTGGCGGACGTCCCGGCGATCGCGGCGATCGCCCACGCGCAGCCCCGCGCCCTCCTCGTCGTCGACGCCACCCTGACGAGCCCGATCGGCCAGCAGCCGCTCGCCCTGGGCGCTGACCTCGTCTTCCACTCGGCCACGGAGTATCTCGGCGGGCACTCCGACCTGATCGGGGGCCTCGTGTCCGCCCGGCGGGAGCTCGCCGAGGCCTGCTGGGCCTGGCGGGCCCGCGCCGGGGGCTGCATCGATCCCCAGGTCGCGTGGCTGATCGAGCGGGGCCTCAAGACCCTCGCCCTGCGGTTCTTCCGCCAGTCGGCGAGCGCGCGGCAGGTGGCGGAGTTTCTCGCCGGCCACGCCGAGATCGAGGCCGTGCACTACTGCGGGCTTCCCAGCCATCCCGACCACGAGAAGGCGACCCGGCTCCTCGCCGCCTGCGGCGGGCTCCTCTCCGCGGTCGTGCGGGGCGGGGACGAGCGCGCGCTCGCCGTGATGCGGCGGCTCGAGCTCTTCGCGGAGGCGGCGAGCCTCGGCGGGGTCGAGAGCCTCGTGTGCCGGCCGAGCGACATGTCGCACTCCTACCTCACGCCGGCGGAGCGGGCCGCGATGGGGATCCGCCCCGGCCTCCTGCGCTTCGCCCTGGGCATCGAGGACGCCTCCGACCTCGTCGCCGACCTCGCCCAGGCGCTGGCGGCGACGCGGGCGTAGCGACTCCCCGGAGTCCGGGCTTCCGCTACCGCATCCGCACCGTGACTTCCTTCACCGCCCCGGCCTCGAGATCGAGGGTGTCCCGCACGCTGCCGAGCGCGGGGTGCTCGACGCGGATGCGGTAGCGGCCGGGGGGCAGGTGGCGCACGAGCAGGAGCCCGCGCGCGCCGGTCGTGCCCTCGAGGAGCCCGCCGGCGCTTCCGGTGCCGCGCACGGTCGCCCCCTCGACGAAGGCGCCGGCGAGATCGAGGACGAGGATCCAGACGCCAGCGAGCTCGGGCACGGTGGCCGGCGGCAGGACCATCCCCGGCGCGCGGAGCTGCAAGACCTGCGCCTCGCGCACCGGGCTCCGCGGGTCGCCGTAGTGGAGCTTGTACGAGCCGTCGAGCACGTCCTCGAAGCGGAAGCTCCCGGTCGCGTCGGTCGTGGCGACGAGCGAGGGGCCGCCGGGGAGCGCCTCGAGCGTCACCGCGAGCCCGTCCACCGCGGCGGCGTTCGCGTCGAGCACGACGCCCGCGAGGAAGCCGGCGGGGGCGAGGCTCAGGTTCACGTAGGCCTCCGGGCTGCGGCGCTCCAGGAGCACCGGCACGGGGTGGCCGTTGCGGCCGGGAGCGACGGCGCGCACGTCGTAGCCGGCGAGGGGGAGCCCCGCGACCTCGAAGTCCCGGACCTCGCCTCCGAAGGCGATCTCGCGTCGCTCGGCGCGCTCGCGGCCGACGAGGAAGCGGCTGGGCTCGAGCACCAGGGTCCACGCCGGCGGGAAAGGCAGATCGCCGGCCGCCTCCACGTGGCCGCGCACGGTCCCCGGCGGGCCCGCGAAGCGCAGGGGATCGTCCGTTCCGGGCCGAGCGCCGATCCCGGGCTCCGCGATGGGCGCGGCGGTCCGCTCGGGATCGCTCTCGCCCGGGGGGGCCGCGACGCGTCCCGCGGCGAGGGACTCGGGCCCGCCGGTCGCTCCCGGCGGTCCCGGGGGGGCCGGCCGCACCTCGTCCTCCCCGCCCGCTCCGCGCTTCCCGCCCGCCCAGAAGGCGCCGACGAGGGCGAGGACGGCGAGGCCGAGGATCAGGACGAGGAGGCGCGCCCCGGCGCGGCCGCGGCGGCCCGCGCGAGGGGGAATTGCCGCCGTCCATCGCCTCGCTTCCGCTATCCTGCCCATCCTGCCGATTCGGCTCTCCCGGCACCGGCCCGCGCCGAGGGTCGCGATCTCGCCCTTTCCTGCGCTCACGGCGATCCTACCCCGCCCGTAGGCGGGGGACCATCGGCCCTGCCCTTCTCCGTCCCCCCGGCGGAATCCCGCGCTCCATGCCCCGCTCCACCCTCGTCACCCTCCTCGTCCTCCCCTTCCTGGCCGCCCGCGCCGGCCACCCCGCGGCACCCTACTCCACTCTCTCCCCTCTCTGCCCTCTCTCCCCGCCGGCGGAGGGAGAGGGCCGGGTGATCGTCCTCGGCTTCGACGGTGCCGACGCCCGCACGGTGGAGGAACTCATGGCGGAGCACCCGGGCCGCTACCCCGCCTTCGAGCGCCTGCGCCGGGAGGGCTCCTTCCATCCGCTCGAGGTCGTCGCGCCCCCCGAATCGCCGGTGTCGTGGGCCGCCCTGAACACCGGCCAGAACCCGGCCAAGACCGGCGTGCCCGGATTCGTGAAGCGGGACCTCAAGAAGGGCGAAGGACCGCCGGGGCCGGCCCTCGGCCACCTCGTGATGGACACCGTCCCCCTCGAGGCGGTCGAGGGCGCGCCCCTGCCCCGCTGGAGCCCGGCGATGACCGCGGCGGCCTGCGGGGGAGGGATCTTCCTCGCCGTCCTCGTCGTCGCCCTGATGCTCCTGCGGGGCCGGCTCCTCTGGGCGGCGATCCCGGCCCTCGTCCTCGGCGGCGGCGCGGCGTGGGCCGGCCACCATGCGCGCGGCCTCCTGCCGGAGTCCTTCCCCCACACCTCGAACCCGAACCATGCCCGCAACCTCTGGGACTACGCCGGGGACGCCGGCGTACGCTGCGTGGTGATCGATCCCGCCCAGGCCTTCGCCATGCCCACGCCGGCGAGCGTGGACGTGCTCTGGGGCCTCGGCGTGCCCGACGCGACGAACGACCTCGGCCGCTGGGCGATCTACACGACGGATCCCGACGAGTTCTATCCTCCCCCGGCCGGCCGAACCGACCAGCTCTCGGCCGGAGCCGTCTACCGCGTCGAGGAGCGGGAAGAAGGCCGGATCTCGACCCGGATCTTCGGCCCCGCCGCCTTCTGGCGCCGGCCGCAGATCGAGGCGGAGCTCGCGGGATTGACCGAGGCGCAGGAGAACCCGGACCTCGACTTCGAGGAGGGCTTGGCGCTCTCCGACCGCCAGCGCGAGCTCGGGGACGAGCTCGCGGATCTGAAGGCCGAGGGGGTCACGGTGCCGATGGAGATCGAGCTCCGGGAGGGTTCCGCGCGCATCACGATCGGCGGGGAGGCCCAGGAGGTGGCGGAGGGCGAGTGGTCCGACTTCTACTCGCTCGACTTCCCCGTGAGCCCCCTCGTCGACGTGAAAGCGATCACCCGGGTCCGGCTGATCTCGCTCCGGGACCCGTTCTTCGAGCTCTTCCTGAACGTCCTCGACATCGATCCCCGCGAGCCCCCCTTCTGGCAGCCGATCAGCTCCCCCGCCGACTACTCGGCCGCGCTCGCCGGCGGATGCGGTCTCTACGAGACTTACGGCTGGTCGACGGCCACGATGCCCGTCAAGGACGAGGAGGTCGATCCCGAGCTCTTGATGGAGGACGTCGAGTTCACGATGAAGTGGCGCGAGAGGCTCCTCTACCACGAGCTCGCGCGGGACGACTGGCGCCTCCTCATGGAGGTCTTCAGCACGACCGACCGCGTCCAGCACATGATGTACCAGTTCTGGGACGAGGAGCACCCCCGCTACAAGCGGGATCCGGCGGCGGCGGACCGCGAGATGACCTTCTTCGGGAAGACGATCCGCCGGCGGGACGCGATCCCCGCCATCTACGAGCAGATGGATCGCATCGTCGGCACGGTCCTCGCCGAGCACCTGCGGCCGGAGGACACCCTGATCGTCTGCTCCGACCACGGCTTCCAGTCCTGCCGCACCCAGGTCCACCTGAACAACTGGCTCCACGCGAAGGGCTACCTCGCCGTGAAGCCGTCCCTGGCCGAGTCGGAGAGCCAGGCCCTTGCCTACGTGGACTGGCCGAACACGACCGCCTACAGCCTGGGGATGGGCTTCATCTACCTGAACCTGCGCGGGCGCGAGTTCCAGGGCACGGTGCGCCTGGAGGACGCCGACGCCACGATCCGGCGGATCAAGGCGGACCTCCTGGCCGAGGACTTCGTCCGCGACGTCTACGTCACGAAGGAGATCCACACCGGGGACCACCTGAACCTGGAGGCCGAGCTGATCGTGGGATTCACCCCGCCCCACCGCATCTCCTGGTCCGCGACCTCCGGAGGGATCTCCCTCGTCAAGGACGACCTGGGGCTCCACGTCCCGGGGCCGATCCTCGAGGACAACCTCTCGGCGTGGTCCGGGGACCACGTCTCGCTCGCGCTCTCCGCCGTGCCGGGGGTGTTCTTCTCGAACCGCGTCGTGGAGATGCCGCCCGCGGGCCTGCGCGCTTTGCAGATCGCGCCCACCGTGCTCCATCTCCTCGGCGTGGCGGTGCCGGCCGAGATGGACCTCCCGCCGCTCGTCTTCGCGGAGTAGGAGCGCCGGAGAGCCGTGGGCGAGCCCGCCGGAACGGAATCGCCGCGAGGGGAGCCCGTCCCCGCGCCTCGGCCGCCGCGCCGGAGCGAGCTCTGGAGCTCGCCCGAGCTCGCGTGGCCCCTGGCGCTCTTCGCCGGATTCGCCGGGACGCTTCTGGGCGTCGCGGTCCCCCTCCCCGGCGCGGCCGCGGCATTCGCCACCGCCGCCTTCGCGCCCCTCTACCTCCGCCTCCAGGCGCGGGGGCGGGCGGGCACG
>JBFMCU010000126.1:0-25210 GCA_040754415.1 Planctomycetota bacterium | reverse complement strand
GGCGCCCTCCGCCGGGGGCGCTTCGCCGCCCGGCGGCTCGCCGCCGGATTCGTCCGCCGGGGCCGGCGTCTCGGGGGCCGGCGGCGCCGCGAGGAGGTCCTCCAGGCGCTTCCGCAGGTTGTCGCCGCGGTAGCTCGGGACGGCGTAGGCCCAGGGGCCGTGCTTCGCGTTGATCTCGTCCGCCTCCTTGCGCAGGGCTTCGCCCGGATCCGGGGGAGGAGCTTCGCCTCCTTCCGCGGATCCGCTGCCGGGCTCCGCCGGAGGAAGAGCGCCGGCATCGGCCGGAAGACCGGCCTCCCCCGGAGGAGGCACGCCGTCACCGGCGGGGGGACCGGCCTCCGACGGCGGCGGGACGATCGCGGGCGGGCCGACGGGCGGGTCGTAGCGAGCCGCCACGTGGATCCAGGTCTTGTCCTCGAGCTTCACGGAGCGAACGATGACCGCGAGCCCCGCGTCGACGGCGAACTCGCTCGTCACAAGCGAATCGCCCTCGAAGGCGATATCCGCCGCTGGCCGCACGTCGTCGAGGTCGAGGGTCGCGAGCGTGCTGCCGAGCGAGCTCGCCACCCCGGCGTACTTCTCGGTGCGGCCCGCGGGGATCGCGACGATCCCGAACCGGTCGCCCTCGCCCGGCTGCCGCTCGATCTCCACCCGCTCCCCGTCGGCATGGGCGATCGTCGCGTGCCGGACGCGGGAGGCGGGGATCCTCAGGATCGCGGGATCGACCCAGCTCCGCAGATCGGTGTGGAGGTTCACGCGTCCGCCGCACTCGTAGACCTGGTCCTCGCCGGCGCGGCGCGCGAAGACCGACTGGCCGCCCTGGCGGTACTTCGGCTCGCCGACGACGACCGCGGCGAGCTCCGCGCCGGCGGCGTCCCAGAACGTCACCCCCGTCGACTTCGCCTCCGCCGCCCCGGGATCCTCGACGCCGAGCTGGGCGTGCTTGGCGGGGACCTTCGTCTTCTTGGCCTCGATCTCGAGGTTGGCGACGGAGAAGATCGCCTCCTTGACCTTGGAGAAGTCCGCCGGGAAGCCCGCGCACTCCTCGACGCTCCAAACGCCGTCCTTCTGGACGAACGTCCGGGCGCCGTCGGCCTTCGCGACGCGCAGCTTGGCCACGTCGTTGATGCGCTCCTCGAGCGCGGGCACGAGGCGGCCGAGGTCCGCGGGCAGGTCGTCGCCGCCGCCGAAGAGCGCGCTCACGCCGGCGGCGGCGAGGGCGAGGATGGTGAGGGCGCCGAGGATGGCGAGGTTCTTTTGGTTCTTCATGGCGGTCCTCCGCGCGGTCAAGTCCCCTGGCGGCGGACCCGCAGGATCGCCACCCCGATGGCGAAGACGAGCATCAGGAAGGGGATGGTGAGGACGTTGACGAGCTTCACCTGGGTCCCGAGCCGCTCCACATCCTGGCGCAGCCGGTGGCGCACGTCTCGCAGCTTCTTGTTCGTGGCGATCTGCTCCTCGCGGGCCAGGCGCAGCTCCGCCTCCTGGGCCGGGGTGAGGATCAGCATGCTGTCGGGGGATTTCTCGCGCTGGATCTGGTTGATGCGGTTCTGGGCCTCCTGGAGCTTGGCCTCCAGCGTGCGCTGCTCGTCGAGGTAGCGCTGCTCCGCGTCGCGGCGGATCTCCTCGACGCGGTCGAAGGGGCGCGTGAACTTGCCCCGGGCCCGGATCGAGATCAGCTCGTCGCCGCCGGCGAGGTTCTCGACCGCGTTGACCGCGAAGTCGCCGTTGTCGGCGAACTTGCGCCAGCCGAGCGAGAGGGGACCCAGCCGCTCCTCCTTGACCCAGAAACGGTCGGCGAGCATGTCCACGTCGGCGACCACGATGACGTTGATGGGGGAGGTCGCGGCGGCAAGGTGGCCCTCGGCCGCCGCCGCCTCCGCGGCGGGTGCGGGCGAATCGGTCGAATCGGTCGAATCGGTCGATTCGGCCGGATCGACCGATTCGGGATCCGTGAGATCGTCCGGCACCGCGCCGCCCGGCTTGCCGTCCGGGAAGGCGCTCTTCGCCTCTCCGCTCACCCGGGCCGCGAGGGCGTAGCGCTCGTGGGCGGAGACGAAGCTCGTCCGCAGCTCGTCCGGGCGCGGCATGAACTGCACGGAGCTGACGTCGATCAGCATCGAGTCCTCGCTCGACTGCACGAGGGGCTGGAACTGCGTGGTGGCCCCCGGCAGGGCCCGCAGGCCCCCCGGCGTGGCGAAGTTCATCGTCTGGAGGAGGCTCGTGACCGCGTCGTCCTGGTCCATGGCCTCCGTGCCGAGCCCCATCCAGACCATGTAGGCGATGTCGGGGGGCGCGCCGGGCTCGCGGGAGCTGTTCTGGACGCGCAGGGCGTTCTCGCGGTCGCCGACCACGACGGCGGGCACCACCTCGAGCCCCCACGCCTGGAACAGGGAGTCCAGGTCCGACCCCTTCGACTGTCCCATGCTCGCGAAGGGGTTCGAGGGGTCGACGTCGCTCATGTCGGACTCGCAGTGGGGATCGACGAAGGCGAGGAGCCGGCCGCCCTTCAGCACGAACTGGTCGATCGCGTAGAGCGTGGCGGGCGGGAAGGCGCGCGGGTGGACGACCACGAGGACGTCCACGTCCGCCGGGATCTCCTCGACGCCCGGGGCCAGGACGTCCGTCGCGAAGAAGTACTGGAGCTGGGCGAGGACCTGCCAGGGGTCCGAGCCCTGCTGGCCCAGCATGGGATTGCCGGGGGAGCCCTCCAGGGGCAGCGAGGTGAGCACGGCCACCTTGTTCTGCTCGGGGTGGGAGAGCTTGTAGACGAGACGCGAGATGTCGTACTCGAGGAAGCGCTCCTTCGAGGGGTCGAAGAGCGCGATGATCTCCCGGCGGTCGAGCGGGTCCGTGCCCACGAGCCCGAGGAAGAAGCGATCGCCGCTGGCGAGCGGCACGCCGTGGAGGCCTTCCTGGACGGCGCGGTCCTCCTCCTCCGAGAACGGCTCGGGATCGATGACCTCGAGCTCGATGCTGCCGTGCGAGGAGCGCGCGAACTCCCGGAGCATCTCGCGCACCCGTTCGCCGTAATCGTCGAGCTGCGGCACGTCCTTGGCCGTCCCCGCCGAGAAGTAGAGCTGGAGGGTGATCGGCTCCTCGAGGTCGCGGGCGATGTTCTTGGCGCCGTCCGAGAGGGTGAACAGCTTCTCCTCGGTGAGGTCGAACCGGGCCCAGTCGCCGACCAGGATCCTCCCGCCGGCGACGTTGACGGCCAGGAAGAGGACGAGGACGAGGAGCAGCCCGGACAAGGTGAAGGAAGTTTTGCTCATTGCCAGCTCTCCGGCGGCTCAAGCGGCCTTCTTGTGGTCGAGGATCAGCCCGTTTGCGAAGAGGAACAGGGCGATCAACGTCACGAAGTAGAGCAGGTCCTGCAGCTCGATCACGCCCTGGGAGATCGCCTCGAAGTGGGACTGGAAGCTGAAGGAGGCGACGAGCTCGACGAGGAAGCCGGGGAGATACCCGCTGTAGATCTCGACCACCGGCGGGAATCCGAGCAGGAGCAGGAAGAAGCACGCGACCACGCTCACGATGAACGCGATGACCTGGTTCTTCGTCAGCGCGGAGACGGAGGCTCCGATGGCCAGGAAGCCGCCCGCCATCAGGAAGCTGCCGCAGTAGCCGGCGAGGATTGCCCCGTTGTCGGGATCGCCGAGGTAGTTGACGGTCAGCCAACCCGGGAAGGTGAGGGCGAGCGCGATGCCGGTGAAGATCCAGGCCGCCACGAACTTGCCGAGCACCGCCTGGGGCAGCGTGATCGGCAGGGTGACGAGCAGCTCGATCGTGCCGGTCTTGCGCTCCTCGGCCCACAGGCGCATGGAGACGGCCGGGATCAGGAACAGATAGAGCCAGGGGTGCCAGGCGAAGAACGGGGCCATGTCCGCCTGGCCGCGCTCGTAGAAACCGCCGAGCTGGAACGTGAAGAGCCCGGCGAGGAGGAGGAAGAAGATGATGAACACGTAGGCGAGCGGGGTGGCGAAGTAGCCGGCGAGCTCGCGCTTCAGGATGCTCGTGAAGTGTCTCATGGGATCGATCACGCCTCGACGTCGCTGGTCGTGAGCGAGCGGAACACCCAGTCCAGGCGATTCCGCTCGATCTCCTTCGGCGCCCGCGCCGCCATCGCCTCGGGCGTCCCGTCGAAGACGATGCTCCCCCGGTTGATGATGATGGCCCGCGTGCACACGGCCTCCACCTCCTCGAGGATGTGCGTGGACAGCACGATCGCCTTGTCCTTCCCCATGCTCTTGATCAGGCTCCGGACCTCGTGCTTCTGGTTCGGGTCCAGCCCGTCGGTGGGCTCGTCCATGATGAGGACGTCGGGATCGTGCAGCAGGGCCTGGGCGAGGCCGACGCGGCGCTTGTAGCCCTTGGAGAGCGTCTCGATCGGCTGGTGGAGCACGCCCTCGAGGTGCACCTTGGCCACCGCCTCCGCGACCCGCCGCTCGCGCTCCCGCCCGTGGAAGCCGCGGATCTCGGCCACGAACCGGAGGAACCCCCGGCAGCTCATGTCGGGGTAGGCCGGCGCCCCCTCGGGCAGGTAGCCGATCCGGGACTTCACCGCGACCGGCTCCTCCGCGACGTCGTGCCCGCCGACGCGGATCCGGCCCGCGGTGGGGGCCTGGAAGCCGGTGATCATCTTCATCGTCGTCGACTTCCCCGCCCCGTTGGGGCCGAGGAAGCCCAGGACCTCGCCCCGGCGGACGCTGAAGCTGACGTCCCGCACCGCCACGAGGGGTCCGAAGTGCTTGGAGAGGCCGCGAATCTCGATCATCGATTCCATAACCGTCTCTTCCCGGGAACCGCTCCGCCGGCGCGCCGCCCCGGGGATCGGGGCCGGCCGGCGGGACTCCTCCCCGGTGCGGGCGCGACCGGGGTCGCATTCCGGGCCGCGGGGAGGGGACCGGAGGGGGGGTTTCTTAACGATCCGGGCCCGGACCTGCAAGGCCGGCCGGTTCGGCCGGCCGGTACGGGGGCGGGGCCGGGGATGTTGGCGCTCCGGGAGGGAATCCCCCGCCCGCCGTCCAACCCCCCGGATCGTCAGATCCCCATGATGTGGTATCCGGCGTCCACGAAGAGTGTGGTCCCGGTGATCCCCCGGCTCATCGAGCTCGCGAGGAAGGCGCAGGCGTCGCCCACCTCGTCGGCGTCGATGTTGCGCCGCAGGGGGGAGCGCTCGGCGATCGTGTCCAGGATCGAGCTGAAGCCCTCGACGGCCGAGGCGGAGAGGGTGCGGATGGGACCCGCCGAGATCGCGTTCACCCGGATGCCCTTCGGCCCGAGATCGTAGGCGAGGTAGCGCACGCTCGCCTCGAGCGCGGCCTTGGCGACCCCCATCACGTTGTAGTTCGGCACCACGCGCACCGAGCCGAGGTAGGTGAGGGTGATGATCGAGGACTCGCGGCCCTCCATGAGGGGCACCGCCCGGCGCGCGAGGAAGGGCAGCGAGAAGGCGGAGATCTCCTGGGCGAGCCGATAGCCGTCCCGGGTGACGTCCAGGTACGTGCCCGTGAGCTCGGTGCGCTTGGCGAAGGCGATCGCGTGCACCAGGCACTCCAGGCGCCCGAAGGCCGCCCCGACCTCGTCGACGAGATGGTCGACCTCGTCGGAGTTCGTGACGTTGCAGGGGACGACGTGCTCGACCTCGAGCTCCTCGGCGAGCGCCCGCACGTTCTTGGCCAGCCGCTCGTCCGCGTAGGTCAGGGCGAGATCCATCCCTTCGCGGCGCAGGGCCTTGGCGCAGGCGAAGGCCACCGAGCGCTTGTTGGCCACCCCGAGGATGAGGCCTTTCTTTCCGGCGAGGAATCCAGTCACGGCGGCTTCGGGGGGGAGGGCGGGCGGGGGGGAGAGCCGAGCGGAGAAGGAAGGGAAGCGGGGATCCTAACGACGGCGCTCCCCGGTTCCATCTCGCGCCCCCGGAGCTCCTCGGGCGCCGGGGGGATGTGGACAACCCCGGCTCGCCTCGGGTCCCGCCCGATTCCCGATCCGGGGGATTCCGCTCGCCGGCGAGGCATCGCTCGATCCCGGCGGCCTCCTGGAGCCCGGCTGGAGGGAAGAGGCCGGCCGCCGCCCCCGGGCTCGCCGCTCGCGGCTAGACTGATCGCGTCGCGAGGGCGCGTCCTCCCCCGCGAGCCCGGGCCCCCCGTGGAAACGCACCGTGCCGATCGCCCTCTCTCCCTCGGCGCCGGTCTTCCCCCCGGCAGGCGGTCGAGCGATCCGGGGGGCGGCGCCGCCCTGCTCCTCGCCGGATCGCCCCGCGAGGTCTTGGCCCGCATCGTCCCCGGAGATCCCCTCGCCGTGCGGCCGCGCCTCGAGGCCGCCCTGCGCCGCCGCGCCGTGCTCGTCGACTCCGACCGCGCGTTCCTGCGGGCGCTCGCCGAGTGCGCGCGCGAGGCGCCGGGTTGGCGCGGCCGGCCGCCGCTCGACGCCTGGATCGACCGCCGCATCGAGGGCGCCCTCGACGGGCTCCTCGCGGAGGAGGAAGACGAGCCCGCCGGCGCGGCGGAGAGCGGCGAGGGCAGCGCCTTCCGCCTCCTCGCCCTTCCCCTGGGGCTCGATCCCGCCCACCTCGCCCGCGCCTGCCGCGCCTTCAACCGGCTCCCGGGCCGGGAGCGCGAGGCCTTCTTCCTGCTCGTGATCGAGGACCGCGGACTGGAGGCATCCGGCACCGCTCTGGGGGTGTCCGCCCTCGAGTGCGCCCGCGCCGCGCGCCGCGCCCTCGACGTCTTCCTCGTGCCCCCTCTCCTCTCCACCCTCTCCCCCCCGGAGGCGTGACGTGTTCGAGCTCCATTCCGCCCGCCGCGGCGATCTTCTCCCGGTTCCTCCTCCCACTTCCGCTCTCCGCGGCCCCCGGCGGGACGGGGAGCCGGCGAGGGAGGGTCGCGTCGGCGACGCCGGCCGCGAGCTCGTCCGGATCCACCGGCGCGAGCACGCCGGGCTCCTCCTCTCCGCCGCCGGGATCGGGCTCGCTCGCTCGCTCGCCGGGGAGAGCCTCGCCGCCTATCCCCTTCCACCCCTCGCCCCCGGCCTCTGGCGGCGCCGCGCGCAGGCCGTCCTGCACCTCGCCGCCCTCGATGGGCTCGTCCTGGCGTGCAGCGCCCTCCTCCGCCGGCTCTCCCGCGAGAGCCCTCTCGCCTGGCCAAGCTCGGAGATCCTGACCGGCGCGGCCCTCTCCGCGGGGGCCGGCTGGAAGGGGGAGCTCTGCCACGGCCATGCCCTGCTGGCGGCAAGGCTCGTGGCCGAGGCCGGAGACTCCTTCCGCCGGGTCCTGGACGCCGACCCTCCCCCGCCCCTCTGCTGGCGGGCGTGGGAGGGTCTGGCCGCGGCCCACGCCGCGGCGGGCCGGACCCAGCTCGCCCTGGGGGCGATGGAGGCGGCGGCCGACCAGCCCGGCTGCGGGGTCGGCCCGCTGGCCTCTGGCCTGTACCTCGCCCTGCGGGCCGGGGACCGCCGGCGCGCCGCGCGGGCGGCGGCCCGCCTCGACCTCCTGGTGCAGGCCGATGAGCCGGCCTTCGTGGCCGCGCTCGGCCGGGTGCGCCGCCACGCCGCGGGCGCGGGACGGCCGGCCTCCCTGATTGCGCTCTCCTCGCCCGCGCCGGAGGGCGGCCGGGCCCTTTCGGCGGCCGAGGCGCTCCTGCAGATCCTCGCCTAGGTGGAGCGATGGCGGCGCGGGATCCCGACGTCCTCGAGCTGCTTCTGCCCCGGGCGGAGGAGGACCGCCGCGGCGGCGCCCGGCGGATCACGACGTTCCTGCGTCTCCTGGTGGACGATGGCCGCCGGCGGGCGGGCGAGACCGTCGGCCTGGGCCTGGAAGAGGCGCGGGGAGAGATGGCGGAGCTCACCCGCCGGGAGCTCGTGGTCTCCCTGGAGGATCTCCTCCGCCACCACCTCCGAGCGGCCCTCGATCCGGCTTCCTTTCAAGACCCCGGGGAGCCGGGGCGGTCGGTGCGGGAGTGCTGGAGCCAGATGGAACGCGCCCGGAGCGGGGAGGCGGAGGTGCCGGACGTGCCGGCGCCCGGGGAGAGCGCCCTCGCGGTCGCCGAACGCCTCCTGGCCGCGCGCGCGCGCCTCGCGGGAGAGGACGGGGAGAGCGCCCTCTGGGAGGCCCGCCTCCGGGGCGCCCGGGACGGTCCCGAGGCCGGCGAAGCCGGCTGGCGGGCGATCCTGGCCAAGACCGGGCCCGAGGCGCCGTCCCATCCGGCCGCGCGCGCCGCGGTGGAGGGCGTCGCGCGCTCCCTGCTCGATCGGGGCGGCGTCCGCGCCGCCCGGGACTGGCTCGAGGAGCACCTGGGTCTCGTCGCCAGCGCCCCCGGCTCCGCGTGGCTCCTCGCCTGGTGCCACCTCCTCGCGGGGGAGCCCGAGCGGGCCGCCGAGGCCGTGCGCGGGCTCGCGCCCCCCGCCGGGGCGCTTCCCTCTCCCCTCCGCGAGCTCGCCGAGCGGGTGCCGGACTGGGCCCCGCTCTTCCCGGGGGCGGTGCGCTCTCCGAGAGCCTCCGCCGAGAGCGGTGCCCAGATCGCGTTCCGGGAAGGGGCGCGCGCCCGCTTCGGCGCGGTCTTCCTCGCCGTCCTCGCGCGGGCCTCGGCGGGGGCCGCGCGGGTCGTGGCCGCCGACGCCGCTCCCGGCCTGGGGCCCCGCCTGGCCGCCTGGCGGCGGGGATGGGAGGAGGGGACCGGGGCGGGGGAGGCCGAGCGGTGCCTCCTGGTCGAAGCCCGCCCCGTCCGGTCCCATCGCCGGGGCCGCACCCCGCTCGCGGGTGCGTTGGGACCCGAGCGTTCCCTCGCCATCGCCCGGGAGCCGATCCGGGACGACGAGGGGGAGGTCCTCGGGTGGATCCACCTCGAATGCGAGCACCACCTCCTGCCCGCGGGCCGCCACCTCGCGGCCCTCGCCCAGGGCTGGCGGAGCCGGGTGGAGGCGGTGGCCGAGCGGCCGGCCGGCGGAGGGGAGCATCGCGGGCGGCCCCCCTCCGCCCGGCCGGAGACGCTCCCGGAGGACGATCCGCGCTCCGCGGCGGCGCGGGAGCTCTGGGCGGAGCTCGGGCTCAAGACCGCCCAGCGCCGCTGGTGGTGCCACGATGTCGAGGGCGGGGAGGTCCACCTGGCCGCGGAGGGGGGCGGGGCCTTTCCGCTCTGGCGTCTCGCGCGGGGCCGCGGCCATGCCCTGGCCCGGGCCCTGGCCGCCGGCGGCCCGCTCTGGTGGGCCGATCCCGATCCCCACCTCGCCCAGTGCGCCGAGGCCGCCTCCGGGCTCGCCGTGCCCCTCCTGGAGAGGGGCGAAGTGCGGGCCGTCCTCGGCGTGGAGTCCACCCGGCGGGGCGACTTCCGCCCGGCCGATGTGGAGCGGATCGCCCGCGCCGCCCGGGCCTTCGCACCGCGGTGGCGAGCGGCGCAGTTCCGCGCCTGGCACCGGGAGCGCTTCGGCCATGACATCCACCTCGACCCCGCGGGCCTCGGGCTCGGGGAGGCGGTGCGCGCCCTCTGGGCGGCGGGGCGGGCGCGGGCGCCGGCGGCCCTCGTGGGGCCCGCGGGAGCGGGCAAGGAGGTCCTCGCCCGCACTCTCCACTTCGAGGGGCCGGCCCGGGACCTCCCCCTCGTCTCCTTCCCCTGCGCCCTGGCGCCGCGGGACGGCGGGGGCTTCCCCCCGGCGGCGGGGGGCGGGACGCTCGTCTTGGACGAGATCGGGGAGCTTCCGCCCCTCGCCCAGATCCGCCTGCGCGAGCACCTCGCTCTCCCCGCCGCCCCCGGCCGCGATCGCCCCGCCCGGCTCGTCGCCCTCCTCTGCACCCCGCTCGCGAGCCTGGTCGCCGGCGGGCGGTTGCGCGCCGACCTGGCGGCCTCCTTCCAGCGCCTCGAGATCCACCTGCCCCCGCTCGCCGATCGCCGGGACGAGATCCCGGCCCTGGTGCGCCTCTTCCTCGGGCGCTTCGCCGCCGAGGAGGGCGTGGCGCCGCCGCGGCTCACCGATACGGCCATCGCGCTCCTGTGGCGGCAGCCCTGGCCGGAGAACGTCCGGGAGCTCGAGGCGCTCGTCTACAAGCTCGCCGTCTTCCATCCGGGGGAGCTCGTGGATGCCGAGGGGCTCGGCGCGCTCGCCCGCCGCTTTTCGCTCGACCTCCAGGCCCGCCTCCCCTCGCGCCGGCCCCGGGAAGCGGACCTCCGGGCGGCCCTGCGGGCCACGCGCTGCGCGAGCGGATCCCCCAACAAGACCCGGGCTGCGCTCTACCTCGGGTGGGATCCCGACACCCTGGCCGCCCGGATGGCGGAGCTCGGCCTCTCCGGCGCCGAGTCTTAGGAAGGGGAGAGGCGCCGGCCGTGTCCCTCGCCGGCGCCTCTCGGTGTCCATCTCCCTACACGGAGATCCGGACCCTGCCCGTGGCCCCCCCGGGCGCGGGCAGGAATCCGGGGAGCAACTGCTCCTTGCCCCTATCAACGGCAGGCGGGGGAGAGACCTTCGCCAGGATCTTCCGCCAACCCGCCCGATCGGGCGGGTTTCCCGCCCCTGGGACGAAAAGAGCCGGTCGGGCCGGGCAGAGGGGCCCCGGGGGCGCTATCAAGGGAGGGTCCGCCTCCCCCCGCCGTGCGCACCAGCGACTTCGACTACGAGCTCCCCCCGGAGCGGATCGCCCAGGTTCCCTCCCCCGAGCGCGATGGAGCCCGGCTCCTCGTCCACCACCTGGAGACCGGGGAGAGCGCCCACGTCCGGGTCCGGGACCTTCCGGACCACCTCGATCCCGGCGATCTCCTCGTCCTGAACGACACCCGCGTCCTTCCCACCCGGTTCTTCGGGCGCCGAGCGAGCGGTGGGCGGGTGGAGCTCCTGCTCCTGGAGCCCGTCCCCGATCCCCCCGGGGCCTGGAGGGCCCTCGTGAATCCGGCCCGCAAGCCGAAGCCGCGCGAGCGAATCTCCCTCGAGGGCGGCGCCCTCGAGGCGATCCTGGTCGAGCGGCCGCGGCTCCCCGACGGCTCGCTCGCCATGGCGTGGATCGTGGAGCTCGCCGGGGCCGCCGGAGCCTCCCCCCTCGAGCTCATCGCGCGGCACGGGCGCGTCCCGCTGCCGCCCTACGTGCACCGCAGGGCGGACGATCCCCGCGCCGCGCTGGACCGCGAGCGCTACCAGACCGTCTACGCCGTCCGCCCGGGGGCGGTCGCCGCGCCGACCGCGGGCCTGCACTTCACGCCCGCGCTCCTCTCGGCCCTGGAGGAGGCCGGCATCTCCCGGACGAGCCTGACCCTCCACGTGGGGCCCGGGACGTTCCGGCCGGTCAAGACGGAGATCGTCGAGGAACACCGCCTGGAGGCCGAGCGTTTCGATCTCCCCGCGGCCGCCGTCGAGGCCGTGCGCGCGGCCCGCGCGCGGGGCGGGCGGGTCGTCGCCGTCGGCACGACCTCGGTGCGCGTGCTGGAGAGCTCTGGGGATCCGGCCGGGAACCTGGAGCCGCGGAGCGGGACCACGGACCTCTTCCTGCGCCCCGGCTCGTCCTTCCGGGTCGTCGACGCCCTCCTCACGAACTTCCACCTGCCCCGCTCGAGCCTCCTCATGCTCGTCGCCGCCTTCGCCGGGCGGGAGCGCATCCTGGCGCTCTACGCCGAGGCGATCGCCCGGGGCTACCGCTTCTACAGCTACGGCGACGCGATGCTCCTCCTGCGCCCGTGAGATCAGCCGCCGAGGGCGAGCCGCAGGAGCCGGGCCGCCTCCCCGGGATCCGCGGCGCCGAGCACCGCCGCACAGACCGCCGCGCGACCCACCGGCGCGAGCTCATCGGCGTTCGGGAGGTCGATGCCGCCGATCGGGAAGACGGGCAGGGGGGTGGCGGCAGCGGCGATCCACGCCGCCTCCCAGCCGAGCCCCCTCGCGTATCCCTTCGTCGGGGTGGGGTGGATCGGCCCGAAGCCGAGGTAGTCGACGCCCCGCTCCTCGGCGGCGAGGACCTCGGCGGTGGAGTGGGTCGAGAGCCCGATCAGGGGGCGTGGGCCGAGGAGCGCCCGGGCCTCCTCGGGTGCCATGTCCTCGGCGCCGAGGTGCACCCCGTCGACCCCCTCGCTCCGGAGGGCGGCGGCCACATCGGCGCGGTCGTTCACCAGGACGAGGGGCCGGGGCTCCGGGCGCGCCGCCGCCCGGGCGAGGACGGCGAGGGTCCAGTCGAGGAGGGCGCGCGCGGGAGAGGGGCCGCCCGGAGCCGCGGGGTCCTTCACCCGGACCTGCACCGCATCCAGGTGGGGCAGCGCTCGCTCGAGAACGACCAGCGGGTCCCGCCCGCCGCAGAGGGCCGGGGTGAAGAGCAACATGAGGCGCGCGCGGCGCAGCCTCTCGCGGGGATCGGGCGCGGGGATCACGGCGGCCCCGGCGGATGCGGGGGGAAGAAGACCAGGGCCCGGTCGGTCCGGGCCCTGGCTGGTCGGATCCCGCAGGGGAATCCAATCCAAGGGAAGCGCTCCCGCCGTGCCAGCGGGAGCGAGCGCAGGTTAGCCCCGCGGGAAGCCGCGGATCAAGCGGACTCCTTGTCGCGCCGCTCGCGGCGCGGGCGCCCGCCTTTGTGCCGGTCCTTCAGGGAGTTGTGGAAGCTCTTCCAGTCGTCGTCGGAGAAGAGCCGCACCTTAGAACCGCAGATCGCGCACCAGGATTGCTCCAGGGACTGCAAGTAGGGAACGTAGGCCCGGCAGGCCTGGCAGTACTTGCGGTCGTTGTAGAAGTCGGTCGGCTCCATGGTGCGTTCTCCTTCGTCGAGCGATCCCCCGGGTCCATGGGCCGTCTCGCAACCGCTCGGCCAGGTGCCCCGCGGTGCGGACGATACACACAACTCCTTGTCAATACGGTGGTTAGGGAGGCACGCGGCCCGGGGGCCGACCGGGGTGGGACCTCGTCGCGCGTTCGGAGGAATGGACGCGGGCGGGGTCCGCCCCTTCCGTAGGTCCCGCCCCCGGCCTGCTCAAGGGCGCCCGTGCGGCTTCTCCTCGGCCCGGAGGGACCCGTCCGGGGCCTTTCTCCGCCCGCGTTCAGGAATCCGAACGCGCCGCGCCGGCGTTCGGATTCCGCGACGCCGGCGCGGGGAGGTTCTCCGCGGGATCTCCCCCCATCGACCGCTCCGCCCAGGGGACGGGCTCGCGCCGGCGCGCCCGCTCCACCGCCTCGCGCACCCCCGCGTCGGCGCCGTGGCCGGCGAGGATCGCCCAGGCGGCCGCCTCCCGCACGACGGGAGAGGCGTCCCGTTCCAGGGCCTCCTCCAAGGCCGCGCGCCCCTCCTCCCGGGGGAGGAGCCCGAGGAGGAGCGCCGCGTTGCGCGCCAGCCCGACCCGTCCCGGGCGCCGGAGGGCGGAGCCGGCAAAGCTCGCCTCGACCGCGGCCTGGGGCATCCGGACGAGCCCGGGGAGGTCGACGGCCTCCAGGGCGGGGTGGGTGCCGTAGCGCGCCGAGGCATCGGCCGCCCGGCGCCCGAAGGGACAGACCTCGGAACAGACGTCGCAGCCGAAGAGCCAGCCCGCGAGGCGGGGGCGCAGGGCGCGGGGGATCGGGCCGCGATGCTCGATCGTGTGGTAGCTCAGGCAGAGGCGGGCGTCGAGGATGCCGGGCTCCACGAGGGCGCCGGTGGGGCAGGCCTCCAGGCAGGCCGTGCAGGTTCCGCAGGAGGGGAGGCGGGGGGCCGGGGTCGGCTCGAGCTCCTCCTCGAGCACGATCTCCCCGAGGAAGAACCACGGCCCGAGCCGGGGGTGGAGGAGGTTCGCGGAGCGGGACTCGAAGCCCAGCCCCGCCTCTGCCGCATGGGAGCGCTCGAGGAGGGGGGCGGCGTCGACGAAGGAGAGGAGGCGGCCTCCCACCCCGGCGCGGCGGAGCCGCTCCGCGAGGCGGGCGAGGAGGAGGCCGAGGACCCCGTGATAGTCGGCGCCCAGCGCGTAGCGGGCGATCTTCCCCCCGCTGGCGAGGGCGGCAGCCGGGCGGCGATGGGAGAGCCCGACGACGAGGATGCTCCGGCCCCCCGGGTGGAGGCGGCGCGGGTCCCGGATCGTCTCCCTCGCCCGCTCCAGCCACGCCATCGCGGCCTGGTGGCCGGCGGCGAGCCAGCGCGCGAAGCGCTCCGCCGCCCGCGGAGGGGCGAGCGGGGCGATCCCGGCGAGGTCGAAGCCCACCTCCCGGGCGATCTCGATCGCCTCCGGGCCGCCCGCCACTACCCGCGGCCTCCGGGGGCTCCCGCCGGCCGGGAACCGCAGTTTCTCCGATTTCTGTAAGTCTTTGATTTCACGGCAGTTGGGAGCTTCGGGGCCGGGAATCCCGCCCGCTTGGTCCTACACGCGGTAACCGTTTCCGCCGATTCGTCTAATCTTAGACCGTAGGTCCCCCGCCTGCGGCCTCCGTTCCCCCCGATGGGGGCCGTGGGATCACCCCATGGAAGCAGTCGCAACCTTCCCTCCCCGGGAGGATCGCCCGTGCTGACCGGCCCGGCCTCCGATCCGCCCCCGGCCTCCCCCTGGGGCCTGGCGGGCGAGACGGCGAAGAGCCTGCTTCGCGAGAAGCTCCTCGACGTGGTCCGGGAAGGCGGCGAGGGATGCGACGCCCGAGAGCTCCTCGGGGTGCTCGACGACGGAGAGATCGGCGAGGAGGCGCGGCGGGATCTGCTCGCCACGCAGCTCATGGAGACGTTCCGGCTGACGGGCAGCCGCGCCGCCTTCGGGCTCCTCTACGAGCTCTCTGGCCAGCCGCTCCTCCAGCAGGTCGCGAGCCGCCTGCGCCGCTACCAGAGCACCGCCGATCCCCAAGACGTCCTCCAGGAGGTGTTCGTCAACATCTACCGCTACCCCCACCGCTTCCGGTGCGAGCGGGACGACGCCTTCCGGGTCTGGACCTCCACGATCGTGCGCAACACGGTGCTGAAGCACCTGCGGTCCCTCTCCCGCAGCGGGAGGGCCGAGGTCGCCTTCGACGATCTGCCCGAGCCCCCCGCCCCCTACGCCGGGGAGCCCTCCCGGGGCGTGATCGAGGGGGAGAGCGAGGCGGAGTGCCGGCGGATCTACGTCACCTATCTCTTCCTCTACCTGCGCTTTTTCTCGATGCTCTCGGACCGGGAGCAACGGGCGATCCACCTGGTGGAAGTCGAGGGATCCAGTTACCGGGCGGCGGCCCGGGAGCTAGGGATCAAGCTGGAGAACCTGAAAATGGTGATCTTCCGGGCCCGCCGGAAGATCCACCGGTCCATGAAGCGGGTCTTCGAGGGGCTTCCCCCCGACGTCCGGCCGGCCCGCGATCCCCGCGCGGCGGAGACCGCCGGATCCGCGGTGGCGCCGGAGGCGTTCGAGGAGACGCCCGCTCCGCTCACGAGGAAAGTGGCGACCACGAGATCCAAACGACCGCGAAGCACCTGCGCGGCGACCGAGCGCCCGGCCCCGGCCCCCCTCGGCACCGCCGGCGCCAGTGAGGACTGGTCCCTATGAGCTCCCACGATCCCGAGGAACCCCCCCCCACCGGGTCGCACGGTGCCGGCTCGTCCGGAACGAGCTGGTACGTCGAGGACCTGAGCGCCGAGTGCGTTCAGTTCCAGATCGACCTCTCGTGCCTGGTGGACGGCGAGCTCGACGAGGTTGCCAGCGCCCGCGCGATCACCCACCTCGAGGGCTGCGCAGCCTGCGGCGAGTTCTTCGACGACGTGCGGATGCAGGTGCGCGCCCACCGGGATCTCTCCGACCCCGAGGCGCTCGTCGCGCGCTACGGCCAGCTCGTGGGGAGCGCGGGCGCGGCGGGGGAGGCTCCCGAGCTCGTTCGCAAGCTCGGCACGATCTTCTACCAGCTCGGCAAGGCCTACGTGCTCACTGGGACTGATCCCGGCTTCCGCGAGCGAGTCTTCCAGCACACGCGCGTCTTCGAGCGGGCGGTTCCCCTCCAGCCGACCAAGAACCGCGGCCGGGGATTCGTGGATGGCGTTCTGGAAAGCGGCCGCAGCGGCGCGGGGAGCGTCGATTGGGTCCACGCCCGCCATCTGTTCAACGGCCGGCTCGAGTCCATCGAGAACCCCCTCGAGAAGGGCCAGCGGCTCCTGCAGGAGGCCGTCGCGGCCGACCCGACCAACGAGGAGGCCCGCCTCTATCTGGCCTTCCTCGACGCCAAGGAAGGCAAGAAGCTCCGCGCCGCGAACCAGTTCCGCCAGGTCTTCCGCACCGGCCGGAGCTCCGCCAACCGCGCCCACGCCGCCATCCAGCTCGGCCTCCTCTACGAGGAGGAGGGCGAGTATCGGAAGGCCATCGCCTGCTGCCGCTGGGTCACGATCAGCGGCGCGGAGGCGCGGGACGCCCGCTTCTTCTTCGTCCGGTTCAACATCGGGATGTACTACGCCCATCTCGCGGAGCGCGAGCGTTCCCTTCGCGCCTTCCGCGGGCTCATCGATCACCATCCCGACCGCGTGGCCGAGATCGTCCGACTGTTCGGGCGGTCTCCGGGGCTGCGCGCGGCGATCGATGCTCAACCTGGGTTCGGCGAGGCTCTCGTGGCGCGCTGCCCCGAGATCTTCACGGCCCCGCTCGACGATTCGGATTCCGGGACGGAGTCCGAGGAGGCAGTCCAATGAAGTCCCTTCGACCCGCCCCGAGGACCGGCAGGACCCTCGGGTGGTCCGCAGGCCTCCGTCGCGCTCGCGGCGATTCGATCGCCGGGGCGACCCTGCGGCAATGGTCTCTCTTCCTGGTGTCCCTGGCGCTCCTCCTCCTGGTTCCGCTCACCCCAGCCTCCGGCGATGGCCGGCCGTCGGGGGGCGGCGGCGACCAGGACTTCAGTGCGGGGGAAGGCGAGGGCAGCCTCCCCGCCGGCGCCGACCTGTCGGCCGGCATCGGCCTGGTGGGACCGCAAGAGGACGTGTTCGCGCTGGTCGTCTCCGTCGCCGGCCCCGGCCAGGTCGAGGTCATCCCGCTCGACGAGCAGCCGGGGAACCCGACGGTGCTCGTGCTCTTCCACGGGAATCTCACCGTCCGGATCGATCGCCTCCGCCTCGCGACGAGCAACGTGACCGTCCACTTCTTCAGCGGCGTCGAGCTCCTGGGCGGCATGGCCCAGGCCGGCGTCGACCACGCGATCTTCGCCCCGTTCCTGATCGACCAGGTGCTGTACGACCTTCCCTTCGCCGCCATGTTCGCGACGGAGGAGCCGGTCGTCCCGCGGTTCGGGATCGAGGCCGTCGGGCGCGAGCTCGAGCGCTATCGTCTCGACGCCCAGGCGCGCGGAGACGTCGTTCGACTGATTCAGCGGACGAACTTCTAACCGACCGGCGTCGGCGCGCCCCGCGCCGCCCCCGGCCCGCCAGAGGCCGAAGGGGGTGCCGCCAGGCGCCCACCCATTGGCCGGTCTGTGCGCCACCCGGCCCCCACCTTCGCGCCGGCGCTTGTGCCCGCGGCGTGGATAGCCGATCGTCGGGTCGTGGATCCCACCGTCCTCGCCCTCGACGCGGGCACCACCGCGATCACCGGCGTCCTCTTCGACGCGGACCTCCGTCCCCTCGCCCGCGCCGCCCGCGAGTTCCCCACCGCCTTCCCGCGGCCGGGATGGGTCGAGCAGGACGCGGCGCGCCTCCTCGCCGCGGTCGACGAGGTCCTCGCCGCGCTCTTCGCCGCGCCGGCGGCGGCGGGCGTCGCGGCGGTCGGCGTGACGAACCAGCGCGAGACCGTCTTCGCCCTCGACCGCGCGCGAGGAAAGGCCCTGCGGCCCGGCATCGTCTGGCAGGACCGGCGCACCGCGGCGCGCTGCCGCGCGCTCGCCGCGGAAGGGCGGGGGGAGCTCCTGGCCGCTCGCACGGGGCTCCGCGCCGATCCCTACTTCAGCGCGACGAAGATCGAGTGGATGCTGGCCGAGGATCCCGCGCTCCGCGCCCGCGCTCGGCGGGGCGAGGTCGTCTTCGCCACCGTCGACTCCCTCGTGCTCCACCACCTCGCCGGCGGCGGGGAGTGGATCACCGATCCCACGAACGCGTCGCGCACCCTGCTCTTCGACATCGACCGGCGCGCGTGGGATGGGGAGCTCTGCGCCCTTTTCGGAGTCGAGCCCGGCTGGCTCCCCGCCGTGCGCGGGTCGGTCGGCGAGCTCGCGCGCACCTCGCCCCGGCGGGCCGGCGGCCGCGCGCTTCCGGTGACCGGGCTCGCCGGGGACCAGCAGGCCGCCCTCTTCGGGCAGGGCTGCTTCGCGCCGGGCGCCCTCAAGGCGACCTTCGGCACGGGCTCCTTCCTCGTCCTCTTCACCGGCGCGGAGCGGGTGAGCTCGCGGCGCGGCCTGCTCACGACGCTCGCCGTCGCCCGCGACGGGTCCGCCGCCTACGCCATGGAAGGAAGCGTCTTCGTGAGCGGCGCCCTCGTGCAGTTCCTCCGCGATCGGCTCGGCTGGATCGCGCGGGCCGAGGAGGTCGAGGCGCTCGCGCGCACGGTGCCCGACTCCGCCGGCGTCTTCGTCGTGCCCGCCTTCACCGGGCTCGGGGCCCCGTATTGGGATCCCGACGCGCGGGGGGCGATCCTCGGGCTCACGCGGGGCACGACGCCGGCCCACATCGCCCGCGCGAGCCTGGAGGCGATCGCCTTCCAGAACGCGGAGCTGATCGAGATCCTGCGCGAGGAGTCCGGCTGGGAGGTCCCTTCCCTCCTCGCCGACGGCGGCGCGGCCCGGAACGATCTCCTGCTCTCCCTCCAGGCGGACCTCGCGGGCCTCGAGGTGCGCCGGCCGCCCGACGTCGAGGCGACCGCCCGGGGCGCCGCGGCGCTGGCCGCCCTCGGGGCGGGGCTCCTCGCCGATCCCGCCCGCGCCGGGGCCTTCGCGGAGCCGCTCGATTCCTTCCGCCCCTCGCTCGGCGCCGCGGACCGCGGCGCGCGGCTGGCGGCCTGGCGGGAGGCCGTGGGGCGGGTCCTCACCCGCTGAACGCCCGGGTGGAAGGAGATTCCCGCTCTGCCCGGGCCGCGGAATCCGGGCCCCCGGCTGGATTCCGGCCGCTCCCCCCGCCGATGAACCGCCGCCGGACGGCCCGCGCTCGCGAGGCGGGGCGCCGGCGAGGGGGACAGCCGTGGGTATCCATAGGGAATCGATCGTGAGGGACGGGGGGGACGCGCGCCGGGGCCTGAGCCTCGTCGAGGTCCTCGTGGCGATCAAGGTGCTCGCCCTGGCCATCCTGGGAACGCTCGGCACCCAGAACACGTGCCGAGACCTCACCCAGTCGAGCCGGGAGACGGACCAGGCGGTCGCCGACCTCTCCGCGGCGATGGAGGAGGTGCTGCTCGTCCCGATCGAGACCCTCGCCGATCCGGCCGGGCCCTTCCCGGATGGCGTGGCGATCCCCCGCTTTGCCGATCTCCACCTGGAGGACGAGACCATGACCCCCACCTACCCCAACCTCGGCGGGGGGGGGGTCCCCGATCCCCTGGAGATCGTCATCACCTGCCAGTGGACCGATCACGCCGGGCGGCCGCGCACGCTCGCGCTCGCGAGCCTGAAGACTCGATGATCCGCCGCTCGAGCCCGCCGCGCCGTCCGGGGCCCCGCCGGGGCCTCACCCTGGTCGACGTCCTGATCGCCTCGCTCCTCTTCTGCCTCCTGGTGGGGGCCCTCGCTCGCTCGCTCGCCGCCCTGACCGCGGAGCGCACCGCCGTCGAGACGACCGCCACTCTGCAGGACATGGGGACGCGCGCCATGGAGGAGATCTACGGCGCGCTGCGGGTGTCGGGATTCGCCGCCGCGAACGGCGTCGACTATCCCTACCTCTTCGAGGACGGCGACGCGCAGGGCGCCTTCGCCGCCCACGCCCACCCGCCCGCCGACAAGGCCGCCCAGCCCGGGGACCCGGACTTCGGCCCGAACCGGGAGATCGTCTTCTGCTTCCCGGCGGACGCCGATGGGAACGACGTTCCCGACATCGATGCCGGGGGCGCGCTCGTATGGGACGCCGACGAGTCGAGCTTCGTCGTGGTGACCGAGCACGGGATCAACTTTCTGGAGCGGCGGGTGAACGGTGGAGATGCCCGTCCCGTCGCCAGCCACGTGGAGCGCGTCGCCTTCGACGATGCCACCACCTCCGGTTTCGCCGTCCCCCTGGACGCCATCCGCGTCCGGATCTGGTTCCGCCGCGACGACGGGACCGGTTTGCTCCACACCTACTTCGTGGAGTCGACCATCAAGCTCCGCAACGGGTGATCGACCATGAGAACGATGCACGGGACGAGAGGGGGCGGGGAGAGGGGCTGGGCGTTGGTGTTCGCCGTGTTCGTGGCCTTCGTGGCGGCGAGCATGTCCTCGCTCATGTTCCTGGACTCCCTGACCTCCCATCGCGTCGCGATGGTGAACCAGCGCCGCGCGGAAGCCAGCTACCGCGCCGAGGGGGCGGTGGAGGCGGGCAAGAAGGCGGTGCAGGTCGCGATCGCCAGCTGGGCCGGCGTGCCGGCGGGAGGAACGGTCGCGATCGGCGGGGTCGCCATTCCGTACACGGTCGCTCCGACCGGCTACCAGGAGACGGTGACCGATCCCAGCGGCATCCAGTCGCAGCTCACCGGCTACGAGATCTCCGCCACGGCCGAGCGCGACGGCATCCAGGCGACCGTGCACCGCATCATCACCACCGAAGCCACGCCCATCTTCCAGTTCGCAGTGTTCTACTCCGACGACCTGGAGATCCTCCCCGGGCCGAGCATGACCCTCGGGGGCCGCGTCCACTCGAACGCCGACATCTACCTCGGCTGCGGCAACACCCTGACCGTCGATACAAACTACTGCCGGGCGGTGGGCGACATGTACCGCGTGCGCAAGAACGACCCCACGCAATCGTCGGGCACGGTGCGGATCCGCCGGTGGGTCGCGGATCCCTTCGACATCGCCGAGCCCGTGCAGTACTTCGCGATGAACAGCATCTCCCAAATGGCGGCGCTGGGCGTGGCGACGGAATCGGGCTACGACAGCGCGTTCACCGCCGGCTACGACGAGCACGGGGACGGCGACTTCGACGAGCCCAACGACTGGCTCCCCTTCGCCCCGGGGGCCCTCGAATACTGGAGCGAGCCCGACGGCTATGCGGGCGGCACGGGCACCACGGTCATGACCGGCGAGCACGGCGTCCAGGAAGCGGTGACGCCGGACATCGGCTCGATCGCCATGTTCGAGCCCTCCGCGGGCGGCGACTACGTATGGGACGGGGTGGCCGGGGAATACGTGGCGGTGGCGCCCGGCATCGGCGACTACGCGAAGGGCTTCTTCCACGCGACCGCGGGCCTCGTCCTGATCGCCCACGAGGACGGCACGTGGCAGGCCGAGGACGGCGACGGCACCGACGTCACCGCCGCGGTGGCCGGCGCGGTCCGGACCAAGAGCCTCTACGACGCGCGCCAGGGCGGCGCCGTCCAGGTCATCGAGGTGAACGTCGGCCTGCTCAACGCCTCCGGGAAGTTCCCCGCCAACGGGCTCCTCTACGCGGCGAGCTACGGGAACGGCGAGGGAACGGACTGCAAAGGTGTCGAGCTCGTGAACGGCGCCGAGCTCCTGGCGCCCCTGACGACGGTCACCGAGGGGGCGATCTACGTGAAGGGGGACTACAACTCGACGAGCAAGAAGGGCTCGGCGGTGATCGCCGACGCGGTGAACCTCCTCTCGAACGCCTGGAACGACACGAAGAGCGGCGGCACGCTGCCCGCGGCGTCCAACACGACGTACAACCTCGCCTTCATCTCCGGCAACCACGAGACGGTCGGCAGCTCCTACAACGGCGGCCTGGAGAACCTGCCGCGCTTCCACGAGAACTGGAGCGGCCGGAACTGCGTCCTCACCGGCTCCTTCGTGAACACCTGGTTCAGCTTCTACGCCACCGGGACCTGGGTCTACGGCGGCGACCGCTACCAAGCCCCGGTGCGCCTCTGGTCGTACGACGAGGACTTCAACGACGTGGCCAACCTGCCGCCCTTCACGCCGATGGTCGTCTCCGCGCACGACGTCGCGGTGTGGTAGGGGCGGCGTTTCCTTCCGGCCAGAAGGGCCGGCCCTCATGGCGGCGGGCGGCCGTCCGAGAACGGGATGGACGCCGGACCCCCCCCGCGTCCGGCCATGGAGCCCATCGTCGCCTCCACCGTCTCCCACGTGATCCGCCCGGCGGCGGCGGCGGTGAAGGCGGATCTCGCGGCGGTCCTCAAGGACGGGCGGATCCTCGCGGGGGAGGTCCTGGCGAGCCCGGGGAACGGCACCGTCCTGATCGCCATCGGCCGCCACCAGGTGCCGGCGGAGACGAACCTCCTGCTCGAGCCGGGCCAGCACTTCCTCGTCCTGGTCCAGGTCCAGGAGAAGGGCGGGGTGCTTCTCACCCTCCTCGGCGCCGGCGATCCCGACGAGGCGGCTCTCCTCGCCGCCCTGCGGGGGGTGATCGGGGAGGACCGGCCGGTGGGGGAGTGCCTCGCCGCGCTCGCGGCGCGGTTGCGGGCCGAGCTGCGCGCGCCAGGCGAGGGCTTCGACGGGCTGCGGGCCCTGCTCGCGGGACTCGAGGCCCACGCGGCCGCCCCGGAGGGGAACGGGAGCGAGCTCGCCCGCCTGCTCGCCCGCTCCGGCCTCTTCTACGAGGCGGCGCTCCTCGCCGCCGCGCGCGGGGGCGGTGTCGCCGCGCTCCTCGCCGCGCTCGGGGGCGACCTCAAGGGAGAGCTCCTCGCGGCCCTCGCCTCGCTCCCGGAGGGCGATCTGCGGGAGGCCGTTCGGAAGGCCCTCGCCGGGCTCGAGTCCGAGCAGCTCCTGAACCTCGCCCGCCAGCGCTCCGGCGAGCCGCCGGTCTGGAGCTTCCCCTTCCCCGACGGGGACGGCTGGACGACTGCGCGCCTCCTCGTTCCGCGCCGCCAGGAGCGGGACGCCGAGGGAGGCGAGGGAGAAGGCGGCGAGGAGCCGGCGCGGTTGGTGCTCGGCGTCTCGTTCACGGGCCTCGGGGCGATGAGGATCGAGCTCGCGCGCGCGGAGTCCCTGCTGGCGGTGCGGATCCTCGCCGCCCGGGAGGACGTGGCGGCGCGGATCCGCGCGGACGCCGGGGAGCTCGCCCGCCTCCTCGGCGACGGCGCGCGCGAGGTGGCGATCTTCGCCCGCGCGGGCACGCCCGCCGAGGTCTCCGTCGCCGCCCACGCCCTCGACATCCCGTTCCTGCGCGAGCACCACCTGATGGACGTCTCGGGATGAGCGACGCGCCGCGCCAGGACGAGGACCGTCCCCGGCCCCTGGCCGTGGCCCTGCGCTACGCGCCCGCGGCGGTGGCCGCCCCGGTCGTGACGGCCAAGGGTCGCGGCGAGGTCGCGCACCGGATCCTCGAGCTCGCCGACCGCCACCAGATTCCGGTACGGCGGGACGAGGATCTCCTGCAGCTCCTCGCCCTCTGCGACGTCGGCGAGGAGATCCCCGCCGACCTCTACGGCGCCGTCGCCGCTCTCCTGGCGTACCTTTGGCGATTGAACGGCGAGCTCCGGGGGGCGGAACGGGGGGGCACGGGGCCCGGATAGGGCGGGACGAACGGGAGGGCCGCCGCTCGACGATTGCCGCCGCCGGCGATCCGACCCGGAATCGATCCTAGAATGATCCGTCCCATGCCCTGCGCCCCCCTCATCGCCCTCACCGTCGGCGATCCCGCCGGGATCGGGCCGGAGATCTCCTTGCACGCCCTGGCCGAGCGGGCGGTGCGCGAGGAGATGCGCCTCCTCGTCCTTGGGCCCGGCGCCCTGCGGCCCGCCGCGGTGCCGGAGGTGCGCTCGCCCGAGGAGATGGCGGCGGGGCGCGAGGTCGCGTGGCTCGGGACGGCGGTCGCCGGGGAGTGGACGATGGGGCGGGCCCAGGCGAGCGCGGGGCGGGCGGCGCTGGCCGCGCTGCGCTCCGGCGCGGAGCTCGCGCTGGCGCGTCGGGTCGACGCCCTCGTCACCGCGCCGGTCTCCAAGGAGGCCCTGCACCTCGCCGGGGAGAAGGTCGAGGGGCAGACGGAGCTCCTCGGCCGCTGGGCGGGCGCGCCGGGCGTGCAGATGCTCGCGGTCGCCGAGCAACTCCGCGTCCTCGTGCACACGCGCCACCGGTCCCTGCGGGAGGCGATCGCCGCCCTCGACGCTTCCGAGATCGCCGGGAACCTCGCCGTCCTCGACCGCGGGCTCCGGCGGCTCGGGATCGCGGCGCCGCGTCTCGCGCTCGCCGGCCTGAACCCCCACGCGAGCGAGGGGGGGCGGTTCGGCGACGAGGAGGCGCGGATCCTCGCCCCGGCCGCGGCGCGCGCGCGAGAGAGAGGGCTCGACGTCGCCGGGCCCGAGCCCCCCGACACCGTGTTCCTGCGCGCCGCGCGGGGCGAGTTCGCCGGAGTGCTCGCCCTCTACCACGACCAGGGCTTCATCCCGGTGAAGCTCCTCGCGCCCGACACCGGCGTCACCGTGCTCCTGGAGATCCCCTACCTCCGCGTGAGCCCGGTGCACGGCACCGCCTTCGACCTCGCCGGCCGCGGGCTCGCCCGCCCCGCGAACCTGATCGCGGCGCTGCGCCAGGCGGCGCGCTGGGCGCGGTAGCGGCTACTCCGAGGCCCGCTCCCGCGCCGCCCGGGCGGCCTCCGCCTCGCCCGCCGCTCCGAACGCCTCTGCCGCCTCGCGCCACAGGGCCGGCGTGCCGCCCGGCCAAGGGAGCGCGGGGTCGGTGAGGGCCTTCGCGGCGAAGAGCCCCCCGCGCCAGAGGGCGAGGCGCCGCGGATCGGAGGCGAGCTCCGCCCCCCGGCGGGCCACCTCGAGCCCGGCCTCGAACCAGCGCCGGCGCGCCGCGGGATCCGCCTCGCGCTCGGCGGAGGCGAGGTCGAAGGCGAGGTAGGCGGAGAGGATCTCCCAGCCGGCGGGATTCCGCGGGTCGAGGGCGAGGGCGCCCTCGGCGCGGGCGATGGCGAGCTCCGCGCGGCCCGCCAGCCGGGCGTTCTGATAGCGCACCCACTGGATCGCGGCGGCGAGCTCCGCCGCGGGGGCGAGGAGCCGGCGCAGGGGCGATTCCCCCCTCGCCGGCGGGACCGGAGCGCGGCCCGGCCCCGGCACGAGGAGGAGGAGGAGCACGAGGGGCCAGCCCACGAGGTGGGCGGGCGAGATCCGCCCCGGGATCCGCCACCTCATCCGCCGCCCCTCCCCCGGGCGATTCCCGGGACCGCGAGACCGAGCCCGGCGAGGAGGGCCAGAACCAGGCCGGCGAGCTCGGCGGCGCCGCGGCCGGGGGGGGCGAATCCCGCGCCGAGCGCCGCCCAGACCGCGGGCCGGTC
>JBFMCU010000125.1:0-67074 GCA_040754415.1 Planctomycetota bacterium | reverse complement strand
CGGCCTTAGCGGCCATGGGGTTCGCCTTACGGCGCCCCCATGGCCGCTAGAACGAAATCCCGTACTCGTCGGTTTCGTCGATCGGGTACTGCGGTCCGCCGGGTCCGCCGACCCGTTTTCCCCACGGATCGCGCTGCGGGAGGGGCTGGACGAGCACCCGGCTCACGAGGACGGCGGCTTTGTACCGCGCGGCCCGCGCGATGACCTGGACGATCATCGCGAGCTGCCCGAGCACGAAGAGCAGCGCCACCGGCTTCCACGTGCTCTCCGCGTCGATCCCGGCGTTCGTGCGCCACGAGAGGCGCCCCAGGAGCTCGATGGCGAGAACCCACTCCACGAGGAAGAGGAACAGGAACGGCCGCAGAGTGCGCGCGGGATGGCGAAGGAGCAGGACGAGCGTGCAGAGCCCGGCCCACAGGGCCGACCGGGTGTCGTGGAGCGCGAGCCGCGTGCGCGTGTAGTCGCCCCACGCGAGCACGAGGGCGAAGGCGAGGCCGTAGAGCCCGTCCTGCAGCCACGTCAGCCCGAGGGCGGTGCGCTCCGAGTGCAGCGCGTGGAGATCGCCGTCTTCGGCCCCGAACAGGAAGTCGAGCACGAGGGCCTTCCACGGCCATCCGAAGCAGAGCCAGCTCACGGCGGCCAGCACGAGGACGGTCAGGAGGAACACGCGGAAGAAGCGCCAGAAGTACTTCACGCCGCCCCAGACGAAGCGCCGCACGGAGTGGCCGGACGTCCGCTCGAGGAAGACCTGCAACCACCCCCCGGCCGTGAAGATGCCGACGAGGATCATCGCGAAGCCGAGGAAGGCCGCCCCGGCGTCCGCATCGCCCCGGAGCGCCGCGATGGCCCCGGCGTGATCGTGACGGAAGACCTCGTCCATCCCGGGGAGGACCGCGCCGGGCGCGTAGGCGTGCTCCAGGGCGGAGCCGAGCGCCGCCACGAACGGCAGAGCCACCGCCAGGCCGAGCAAGAGCGGGACCGACCAGCAGATCAGCCAGAGCGGCGCGCGGCCGACGGCCGCTCGCAAGGCGCGCAGGAAGACCGGAGCGCGCGAGGGTTGGTCGAGGGTTTCGTCCATGTCAACCTCCGATGCCCCCGATCCAGTGGAGGGCCCGCTGGTACTGGGCGAGGACGCGCTCGCCCCACCTCCACGGCGCCACGGCGTCGGTCTCGTCGTGCCATTGGTTGTTGGACATGTCCCGGTCGAGGTAGATCCGCCGCTCGGGATCGAGCACGACGGACCTCAACTTCCGCGGCGATTCCCGCTCGATCCGCAGCCAGGCGGGTCGGGCCTGCGCGTCGCGGGTCCAGGTCCCGTCCTCCGCCGTTCCGTCCTCCCATTCGAGCCGATAGGGGAGATCGATCCGCAGCTCGCCGCTCCGGCGCAGGAGGATCGAGACCCGCCACGGCTCCTCGTCTTCGCCCTCGTTCTCGCCGGCCCCCTCGGGCAGGGCCAGGAAACGACCGCCCTCGCCCTGGAACAGCCCGGCCGGGGGCGCGCGCCGCTCCTGGGTCACCGCGACGGACCAGTCCACCGTGCCGGTGCCCTGGAAGAGCGCGCGGAAGTACCAGCCGACGTCCACGTCCGCCCCCTCCTGGAACGCGGCGTAGAAGTCCTCGGGATAGGGATGCCGGTAGCGCCAGGTCGTCGCGAAGTGGCGCATCCCCCGGAGGAAGGCTTCCTCCCCGATCATCCCGCGCAGCGTGCGCAGGGCGACGGCCGTCTTGTCGTAGCTTGCGCTGCGATAGCTGACGTGGTCGGCGAACTCCCAGCCGTTGGTCTGGATGGGATCGCGGTCCGGGGCGCGCAGCCAGCCGGAACGATCGCTCCAGCGCCGATCGGTGAACTGGCGCACGAAGGTGTACCGCGGCTGGTCCCGCCAGTAGGCGAGAAAGCCGGAGGGATAGAGGGGCTGCAGATCGGGGATCACCGGCACCGGGATGCGCCGCAGGCGCAGCACGTCGCGCACGGGGGAGGCGGGAGGCGAGCCTTCCCGGCCGCCGAAGGGGTCGCCGCCCACCGCCACGCCGTCGATCGGGACGCGCGAGTAGGAAGTCGTCTCCCGCTGCTCGCCGTACACGCGGTGCATCACTTCGGAGTCGGTGTAGGAGTTGAGCCCCTCGTCGAGGAACGCCGCCTCGAACTCGTTGTTGCCGACGAGCCCGTACCAGAACTGGTGGCCGCACTCGTGCACGACGACGCCCTCGGGATGATGCGTGTCCTCGCCCGCCAGGAGAGCGGTCCCGGCGGTGAAGAGGGTCGGATACTCCATTCCCCCCGCGCCGGCGCCCCAGGCGGGATCGACGACCGTGATGTGCTCGTAGGGGTACTCTCCGTACCAGAGACCGTAGAAGAAGAGGGCGGCGCACGCGGCCTCGAAGTGGCGGTAGGCCAGCCGCCGGCGCTCGGGATGGATCAGGACGGTGACGTCCACGTTCCGCAGGTCGACGTCCACCCCCTCGCCGAAGATGCGGCGCGCCTTTTCCACCTCCTCGGGGTAGTCCTCGGCCCACCTCGCGTATTGGAAGACGTTCGGCGGCAAGGCGACATACGCGGGATCGGCGGTCCACACGAAATCGTGCACGAGGGGCAGCTTCCCCGTTCCATCCGGGTTGAGACGATCGACCTTGGACGGGGCCTCGAAGCGAACCTCGGTGCGGTCGCCCCGGACGAAGTCGTTGCTCTTGACCCCCGAGGCGCCGATGTGGCCCGCGAAACGCGCGGGGAGATTCAACGTCACGTCGTACGTGCCGTAATCCGCGTAGAACTCGGTGCTGCTGTGATACTGGTGACAGTTCCAGCCGCGTCCGCCCTCGTAGACCCCCAGCTTGGGGAACCACTGCGCCACGAAGAGGAAGTCGCCCTTGGATCCCGTGCGCCGGAGCACGCGGGGGAGCTGGGATTCCCATTCGAGCTCCACGCCGATCGTCTCGCCCGGGGCCACCGGACGGGGAAGCTCGAGGCTGAAGACGGTACGGTCGTCCGATCTTCCGTCGTCGGGCTGGCGGTAGCGGAAGGTGTGGAAGACGTCCTCCGCCGCTTTCTTCCCCGGCGTCCGGACGCGGGCGGCCTTCACCGCCGACCAGCCCCACCCCTCCGCCGCGAGCTCCGCGGCGAGCTCCTCCCCCCCCTCGACGAGCTGCGTGGAGCGGTTGTTGGAGAAGGCATTCAAGTAGAGGTGGAACCAGAGATCCCGGACGGTGTCCGGGCTGCCGTTGGTCCAGGTGAGCGTGAGCTTCCCGAAGAGGAGCTTCGGATCGTCCTCCTCGCCCTCCAGCCGGGCCTCGATCACGTAGTCGACCGCGCTCTCCGCGGCGACGAGGGAGCCGGAACGGGCGAGGGGCATCGCCGCCCCGATCCCCGGCGGGAGGGCCCCCAGGAGGAGGGCGGCGGCGAGGAGCGGGAACGCCGCCCGGGCGCCGGGAAGCCAAGGCGAGCGACCGCCACGGGGCGATGGAGTGCGCAACCTCATGATTGCCAGGGAGTTGGGACCTCGCGCGCCGGGGATGGACCGGAAGGACCTTCCTGCCGAAAATCCCCCGGAAAACGCTCATCCGGCCCCCCGGCCCTCCGATAAGAGGGCCGGGAAACCTCTTCCTATCCTCCCGGAAAGGTGAGCCAAATGGAAGTCAGAGGACGACAACCCGGGGGCGCCGACGAGGCCCAGCAGCGCTATCGAGAGGCGCAGTTGGAGCTCGCCCGCGCGAACCGCGAGCACGTCCGGCGAGCCCGGGAGGTCCTGCAGTCCCTCTCTACCCGGCGGCTGGAGCGGCGCCGCCTCGAGAGCCGCGCGGCCGCCGAGGAGATTCGAGAGCCGCAGGATCAGATCGAGCTCTCGACGGCCGCCCGGGCGGCCGCGAGTCGGCCGGACGAAGGCCGCGACGCCCGCGTGCGCGAGCTCGCCGGGGCCCATGCCGAGGGGCGGCTGAACACGCCGGATCGCGTCGAGCGGGCCGCCCAGCGGCTCCTGGGCGGCTGACCGGCGGCCCCCGCGGCTCTTCGCGCGCCGCGAGGCGCCTCGCGGGCGGCCGATCAGAGCAGAGAGGCGACCTGGTAGGCCGCGAAGCGGGCGAATCGCTCGGGCGACAAGAGGGCGATCGTCCACTCGGGAGCGTTCTCGTCCGGCCGCACGCCCTCGTAGAAGAGCTGCAGCCCGTCCCGCACGCGCGGATCCACGGCGTCGAGGTGCACATCGGCGCTCCAGATGACGAGCCCCGTCTCGGCGGACACGAGGTCCACCTGCACGCTCAGGATCTGCGGCGGGAAGGGGCGCTGCTGGACGATGGTGCCGAAGAGCAGGGCGTCCAGGCGATAGCGCTGGGAGAGACCGATGATCGTGCGCGGCTCGTACCAGCCGCGGCGGTGGGGCTCGCTCCTCTCCAGCTCCTCGAGGTCGCGTGCCCCGAGCATCACGAGCTCGTAGGGCGTGGCAGCGCCGAGCTCGGACTGGAAGCTCTGCTGCAGGACGGCGCCCATGTCGCGCCCGACTTCCGCTCCGCCGAAGGGCAGGATGCCGATCCGCGAGATCTGGTAGGAGGAGAAGTCCCCCGCGACCTCGGCGCGGGCGAGGTGCGGCATCTCCCGCGGCCGCGGCGCCAGGCACGCGGTCCAGAGGAGGAGCGCGACGAGGCCGGGGAGCCGGCGGATCACTGCCCCGCCCCCTCCGCCGCGGCGGAACCCGGCGGGGGGGCCCCCGGGCCGGCGGTCCCGGCCGCGGCGGCGTCCCGCTGGCGGTAGGTCTCGATGCGCGCCTCGAGCAGCATCTTCTCCGCCTCGAGACGCCGGATCTGGGCCGTGGTCAGGCGCGCGGCGAGGTCCCCGCTCTCCTGGCGGAGCCGGTCGACCTCGGCCTCCAGGGCGGTGATCCGGCCCGTGAGGGCCAGCCCACTCGCCTCCGACTGGTCCAGGAGCGCGTAGACGCGCTCGAGGGTCGCCTCGAGGGTGCGGACCTCCTCGGCGAGCGCGTCGCGCTCCTCGAGGGCCGCCTCGTAGAGCTCGATGATGCGCCAGCGCTCGCCCGGCTTGCCGAGGCCCCGCCGCTCGCCGTCGATCTCCACCACGGAGCCGGGCGGCTGGCCATCGACCACCTCTCCGCTCCAGGAGAGGAGCGGCGGAGGGGGCGGCGCGGCCGCGGCCGGCGAGGTGGTTTCCGGCGGCGCGGTCGCGCTCGACGCGGTCTCCGCCGGCCTGGCCGCCGGTGGGGCGGCGGGATCGAGCTGGGCGCGCGTGGGCTGCACCGGCGCGTCGGAGCTCCAGGGCCAGGGCTCGGCGCCGGCGAGGTCGGCGGCGGGGATCGTCCAGGGCTCCTCGCCGGGCCGAACCGTGGAGAGGCACGCGACGGTCGCCGCGACCGGCGCCAGCACGAGGGCGCGCGGGAAACGACGGATGCGGATGTTCATGACCTCGCCTCCTGGGGGGCGTCTTCGTACTCGATCTCGATCACCATCACCTCCCCGCAGGCGCAGGTCACCTCGATGGCCTGCACCCGACCGTCCGCCTGGACGAGCCGGACCCCTTTCGCCCGCGGCGGATGGCCGGAGGACGCGGCGCCGGCGCGCGGCCGGCCGGGCGCCGCGTCGGCGCGCACCCGGTGCCGCTTGATGACTCTCTGGATGGGATTCACTCGTTCGCTCCCGCGGGGTCGTCAGCCGAGAAGGTCGACGTGCGTTCCCCCGTCCTCCTCGGTGGGCGGGGACACGGTTCGATCCACCTGCCGCGGCGGCGGCGGCGGCGGGGTCTCGCCCTCCGCGCCGGCCCGGCGCTCCACCTCCGCCGCGAAGCCGCGCCGATCCTCGCCGCGCTCCCGGCGCGGTCCGACCTTGCGCACTGCCGCTCCGTGGTACGTGGGTTCGGGTTCGATGGGATGGACATCGGCGGCCATGGCGGCGCTCCTCCTCATGCGTTCCGGGTTCCTTTGAGCTCGCGGTTGAGGCGATACAGCGCCCGGCTGTGGATCTGGCTCACGCGGGACTCGGTGACGCCGAGGATTTCCCCAATCTCCTTCAGGAGGAGCTCCTCGCCGTAGTAGAGGGTGATCACCGACTTCTCCGCCTCGGGAAGGGTGCTGATCGCCGTGACGAGCAGGCGCTTCATCTCCCGCCATTCGACGCTTTCCACGGGATCCTCGCTGCGCGGGTCCTGGAGCAGCGAGGCGAGCTCGTCGGAGGGACCGTCCTCGAGCGAGAGGTTGCTCGTCACGCGGGCCGATTGCAGGATTTCGTCCACCTCCTCGAGCGAGATGCCCTGCGCGGCGGCGATCTCCTCGGGGGTCGGCGGGGCGCCCAGCCGCTGCTGGAGCTCCTGCACCGTCCGCTCGAGGTCCCGCACCTTCTCCCGCCGGCCGCGGGGGAGGAAGTCCATGCGCCGCAGCTCGTCGAGGATCGCCCCGCGGATCCGCGGGTAGGCGTAGGTCGAGAACTTGAGGCCGCGCCCGGCGTCCCACGAATCGGCCGCCGCCACGAGCCCGATCATCCCCCAGCCGAGGAGATCGTCGCGATCGACGCGCCCCGGGATGTCGTACGTCATCCGCCCCACGATGTGGTGGAGGAGGGGGACGTGATCGAGGATGAGCTGGTCGCGGTCGACCTCGCCGGACAGGCTCACGTACCCGACCTGATGCTCGTCACCCATCGCGGCCCTCCCGCCCGCTCACGGGCGCCCCGCGCCTCGTCTCCGCCGGGGCGATCCTCGCCGGAAGGGGTCCGGGCTCCGGGCGATGGTGATGATCGAGCCTCATGGCTTCGTCTCCTCCTCCGGCGTCTCCTTCCGCGCCTCCAGGGCGAGAGCTCTCTCCAGGGCGAAGAGGCCGAGCTTCGCCACGACGAGGACGGCGGCGTAGGCCACCGCCCCCCGCAGCGAGGCGGTGCGGACGGGGACGTGGTTCAAGAGCGAGACGAGGGCGGCGAGACACCCTCCCGCGACCGCCAGACGGTGGGAGAGGGACCTCCACGCGGCCGCGAGCGAGAGTCCGCCGGAGCCCCTATCGAACATGGGTTTCCTTCGCCTTTAGGGGCGAAACCGGGCCGCCGCGGCCGGCGGGGGCGTAGCGCTCCGCCAGGCGCCGCAGGCAGCGCGCGGCGAGCGAGCGAGGATCGGCGAGGACGAACGGGCGCTGGCGGACGATGCCTTGCCGGACGGCGCGCGAGCGGGGCAGCCAACCGACGAGCCGCGGCGAGCGGGCCAGGAAGCGCTCGCAAACGCCGCGGAGGCCGTCGGCCACGCGCCGCGCTTCCTCGACGCCCTCGGCGAAGTTCACCAAGAGCTCGGGGGTCGGCACCTCGATGCCGCGCTCGGCGGCCTCGGCGTCGACGGCCTTGATGACTCCGTAGGCGTCGGTCACCGCCGCCGGTTCCGGGGTCGTGACGACGAGCACGCGATCGGCATGGGCGGCGAAGATCGTCACCTCGGGGCCGATCCCCGCCGCCGTGTCGCCGAGGATGATCCCCGGGTGCGGCAGGAGGCGGCGCAGCCCGTCGGCGAGCCGGCGGAGCCGTTGCGGATCGGGCCGGCCCATCGCGACGTTCCCCGAGCCCGCGGGCAGGAGGCGCAGGGCCGCCGGTCCCTCGAGGATGCACTCCGAGAGCGGCGTCTCGCCGCCGAAGAAGCTCTCGACGTTGCGCTCCGGCCGCATGCCGAGGAGGACATCGAGGTTGGCGAGCTCGAAGTCCAGGTCGACGAGCAGGGGGGACGCGCCGCCCGCGGCGAGGAGGATGCCGAGGTTGGCGGCCACGGTGCTCTTCCCGACGCCGCCCTTGCCGCCGGTTACGAGGACGAACGGCGCTCCGAAGCCGCGCGGCTCGGTCCGCGGGGAGGGCGTCACGACGCCGTGCGGGGTGTTCATGCGAGCCTCCCGCGCAAGAAGAGGTCGGCCAGGCGGTCGGGCGAGGGACGCGCCAGATGGGCGCGCACGTCCTGCCCGTCGCACAGGAAGGCGAGCGGCAGGCGCATGTGCACCGCCTCCTCGATCGCCGTGGCGGGTTCGCTCGACTCGTCGAGCTTGGTGACCACCGCCGCCGTGGGGCGCATGCGCGCGTAGGCGAGGAGCGCGATCCCCAGGGCCGAACGGCTCGCCGGGGCCGGCAGCACGAGATAGACATCGCTCGGGCGGTCCCGGCCGAGGCGCGGGAGCTCCTGGGCGAGCCGGTCGAGCTCGTCCTCCCCCCGCGGCGACAGCCCGGGAGTATCGACGAGCACGACGTCCACCGCCGAGGAGCGACGGAGGGCGCGGCGCAGGTCGTCGTTCCCGCGCAGCGCCACGAGCGGCACCTCCGTGCGGTCGACGTCCGCCTCGAGGGCGCTGGCGCCCACCGGATCGAGGGTGGCGTAGAGGACGCGGCGGCCGGCTCCCGCGAGCCGCCGGCCCAGCTTGGCGAGGGTCGAGGTCTTGCCGGCGCCGGTCGGACCCACGAACGCGATCAAGTGGGGAGCCCCGGAGCGTTTCGGCGACGGCGCCAGGGGGACGAGCCGCCCGATGGCGAGGGCCGCGGCGTCGATCGCGTAGGCGCCCCGCGCCTCGCTCTCCAGCACCGCGCGGACGACGCGGTCGGCGAACGCCGTCGAGACCCCGTGCCGCAGGAGGCGCGCGCGCACCTCGGCGGCGCCGGCCTCGAGCTCGGCGGGACGGAGCTCGAACTCGGTCGCCGGCACCTCCGCGGCGCCGGGCGGCGAAGCGGACCGCCGGGGAACGCGCCCCTCGGCCGCGCCGCCCGGGACCGGCGGGTCCCCGGGCCGCCGCGGCGGCGCGGTCCGGAGGGCAGGAACGGCCTCCACTCGAGCAGGACGGGTCTGCATGTCAATCCTCCATCTTCACGATGGCGGTCGTCTCCACGGCCTTGGCCGGGAGGACCTCGTTGTAGGAAAGCACCGCGACCTTGGGCAGCGACGAGCGCACCAGCTCGTTCAGGAAGCGCCGGACGTTCGAACGCGCGAGCACGACGACCTCCTTGCCGCTGCGGGCCGCCGCGGCCAGCGCCTCGCCCATTCGCTCCACGAGGCGCTGCAACCAGGCTGGATTGACCGGGGCGGCGTCGGGATCGTTCGCGGCGCCGACCGCGGCCGCCAGGCGCGACTCGATCGCCGGCTCCAGGGTCACGGCGTGCACGGTGCCCGCGCGATCGGCGTGCAGGTCGCAGAGCACGCGCCCCAGGCGCTGGCGAACGAGCTCGCTCAGGGTCTCGGGATCGCGCGACTTCCCGACGTGATCGGCGAGGGCCTCGAGGATGAGCGACATGTTGCGGATGGGCACTCTCTCGTAGAGGAGGTTCCGGAGCACGCGCTGGATGTCGCCGTAGCCCATCTTGTCGGGCACGAGCTCCTCGACGACGGCGGGGGCCGTCTTGCGGACGTTCTCGACGAGGTCCTTCACGTCGTCGCGGCTCAGGATCTCGTGGAACGACCCCCGCAGGACCTCGGAGAGGTGCGTCACGAGGACGCTGGTCGGATCGATCACCGTGTAGCCGGCGAGCTCGGCCTCGTCGCGCTGGGTCTCGGCGATCCAGACGGCGGGCAGCCCGAACGCCGGATCCGCGGTCTCCTTGCCGCGGAGCCTCCCGCGGGCGGCGCCGCCGTCCATGGCGAGGAAACAGCCCGGCTCGATCGTGCCGGCCGCCGCCTCCTGGCCGCCGAGGAGGATGCGATACGCCCCCGGCTCCAGGCGGACGTTGTCCTTGATCCGGACCGGCGGCAGCACGACGCCGTCGCGGGTCGCGAACCGGCGGCGGAGCTGGGCGACGTGGTCGAGGATGCCGGTGCCCGCCTTGTCCTGCACGAGCGGGATCAGGCGGTAGCCGATCTCGAGCGCGATGCGATCGACGGCGAGCAGCTCGAGGGCATCGTCCTCCGGCTTCTTCTCGACCTCGGCCGGCGCCGGGGCGGGCGGGGCGCCGAGGGGCGTGCCATCCGCCTTCACCAGCAGGTCCGCGGGGTTCTCGACGCTCCGCGTGCTCCGCCAGGTGAGCAGGAGGACGATGGCGAGGATCGAGAAGGGGAGGGCGGGCATCCCGGGCAGGATCCCGATGGCGAACATCATCCCGGCCGCGATCAGCGTGGCCTTGGGCCGCGCGCCCACCTGGGCCAGCAGGTGGTGGCCGAGGCTCTGCTCGCTGTTGGCCTTGGTCACGAGGATGGCGGATCCCGTCGAGACCAGCAGGGCGGGGATCTGGCTCACGAGGCCGTCGCCCACGGTGAGCATGGAGTACTTCTCGACCGCTTCGCTCAGGGAGATCCCGGCCAGGCTGCCGATCGTGATGCCGCCGACGATGTTGAGGGCGGTGATGATCAGGCCGGCGATGGCGTCGCCCCGCACGAACTTGGAGGCGCCGTCCATCGCCCCATAGAACTCCGCCTCGGCCGCGATCCCCGCCCGGCGCCGGCGCGCCCCGTCGGAGTCGATGAGCCCGGCGTTCAGATCGGCGTCGATCGCCATCTGCTTGCCGGGCATGGCGTCGAGCACGAAGCGCGCCGCCACCTCGCTGATGCGCCCCGCTCCCTTGGTGATGACGACGAACTGGATGACGATCAGGATCAGGAAGACGATCAGGCCGACGGTCAGGTTCTCCCCGACGACGTAGTGCCCGAAGGCGCTGATGATCGCTCCTCCGCGCCCCTCGCTCAGGATGAGCCGCGTGCTGGCCACGTTCAGGCCGAGCCGGAAGAGGGTCGCGAAGAGGAGGATGGTCGGGAACGTGGAGAGCTCGGAAGGGCCCCGCACGTTCATGGTGACCAGGAGCAGGAGCAGCGAAATCGTGATGTTGGTCGCCAGCAGGACGTCGAGCACCGGCGGAGAGATGGGCGTGAGGAGCGTGACCATCAGGCCGAGCACTCCGAGGCCCATCAGCCAGTCGGCGTAGCGGGCGAGGAAGACCCCGAATCGCTGGGCGTCGGCGGTTGCGCGCATGGATCAAGCTCCGGCCGGCGTCCGCGCGACGAGCCCGCGCAGGCGGTACACGTAGCCGATGACGATGGCCACGGCGGCGTAGAGGCCCTCGGGAATCTCCCGCCCCACCTCGCCCTGGGCGTACAAGGCCCGCGCCAGGGGAACGTCCTCGTACAGCACGACGCCGGCGGCGCGCGCCACCTCCTTGATCCGCCGGGCGAGGTGATCGGCGCCCTTGGCGGTCACGATCGGGGCCGCGGGAGCGCCCGCGTCCTTCGCGTCGCGGTCGTACCGGAGCGCGACGGCGTAGTGCTCCGGGTTGGTGACGACCACCGTGGACTTCGGAACATCGTCCATCATGCGGCGCATGGCCATCTGGCGCTGGAGCTGGCGGATGCGCGCCCGTACATGGGGATCCCCGTCGGTCAGCCGGTACTCCTCCTTCACCTCCTGGCGCGTCATGCGCAGATCCTTGCCGTGCTGGTGGCGTTGAAAGGCGAGATCCAGGAGCGCCAGGGCGAGGATCACGCCGAGCGCGCCGGCGACGCACCGCAGGGCGATGTGGCCGACGCCGGCCACCAGGGGCCCCACCTCGCAGTCGCTCAGGGCGACGATCTCCGGCAGGTGGCGCCACGCGATCACCGCCACCGCGGTCACGATCAGGAGCACTTTCGCCGCCGCCATGAGGGTGCGCACGAGGGAGCGGGCGCCGAAGAGGCGGCTGAATCCCTTGACCGGGTCGACCCGGGCCGGATCGAGCTCCACGGCCTTGGGCGTGACGCGGAATCCCACCTGCCCGTACCCGGCCAGCGCCCCGATCGCGACCGCGGGCAGCGTCACCATGAGGAGGACCCCGGCCACGGAGAGGAGCGACGTCCGGACGAGCGCGGAGGAGCCGGGCACGCTGAGTTCCTCGGTCCCGAGGACCGGGAGCGCCGCGAGCGACTCCACGAGCAGCTCGCCCACCGCCTCCACGAGCGCGCCGCCGGCGACCAGCAGCGCCGCGAGGCCCACGCCGAGCGCGACCGCCGACACGAGCTCGCTCGACAGGGCCACTTGCCCCTTCTCGCGCGCCTCTTCGCGCCGGCGCGGCGTGGCCTCCTCCGTCTTCTGCTCCTTGTCCTCGAACTCCGCCACGCTACGCCTCCAGAGCGGCGAGACCGCGGTCGAGCCAGAGGACCAGTCCCTCGTAGAGCCTCGTCATCGCCGGCTCGAGCAAGGGAGCGAAGAGGAACATCGCCACGAGAGCGATCGCGACGCGGAGCGTGAAACCGACCTCCAGCACGTTGAGCTGGGGCACGGCCCGCGCGAGCAGGCCGATGAGGATCGAGACGAGCATCAGGAAGACCATCACCGGCGCCGCGAAGACGATGCCCGCCCCGAACATCTCGCCGAACATGGTCCGCACCGCCGGCACGACTCCCGCCCCGAGCGACAGGCGGCCGACCGGCGCGCGGTGGAACGACTCGCCCAGCGAGCGCACGAGCCAGTGATGACCGTTCATCGTCAGGAGGGCGAGGAGGAACAGGTTCTCGTACACGCTTGTGATCAGCGGCGTGTGGATCCCGCTCGCCGGATCCACCTGGCTCGCGACCATGAAGCCCATCTCGTGCCCGATCATCTCGCCGGTGACGCGCACCGCGAGCAGCACGAGGTGGAGGAAGAAGCCGAGGAACACGCCGATCACCACCTCGCGGGCCGCCAGCAGGCCGTAGCCGATCGGGTGGAGCGCGTCCGCCGGCAGCGGTTCGCCGCTGGCGGCGTAGAGCAGGAAAGCGAGCAGGAAGGTCAGCCCCACCTTGTAGCCGGAGAATCCCGATCCGTAGCCGAGCACCGGCGCCGACGTCACGAGCGCTCCGGTGCGGATCAGGAAGAGGCCGAAGGCCTCGAGAGTTCCCGGCGGGATCGGCATGGATCAGCTCAATCCGAAGCTCTGGAGCTGCCCGAAGACCTTGAGGGCGAAGTCGCGCAGGATCCCGATGGCCGGGGCAAGCATCAGGAGCGCGACGCAGACGACCGCGATCATCTTCGGCACGAGGCTCAGCGTCTGCTCCTGCACCGAGGTGAGCGCCTGGAAGAGGCTCACGCTGACCCCGACGATCAACCCTACCAGCAGCACGGGCCCGGAGATCAGGAGCGCGGTGAGCAGGAGCTCCTGGGCGAGATCGATGACGCGAAGGTCCAGCTCTTCCATGGTCCGGCCCTACACGATGAACGAGGTGACGAGCGACTCGCACACGAGGTGCCAGCCGTCCACGAGGACGAACAGCAGGATCTTGAACGGGGTCGAGATCATGATCGGGGGCAGCATGAACATGCCCATCGAGATCAAGACGCTGGCGACGACGAGGTCGATCACCAGGAAGGGCAGGAAGAGGAGGAATCCCATCTGGAAGGCGGTCTTGAGCTCGCTCAGCACGAAGGCGGGCACGACGACGCGCATCGGCAGCTCGCTCGCCACGAGTCCTCCGTCGTCGGCGCGCGGCTCGAGCTTCGCCAGCTCCGCGAAGAGCTCCAGCTCGCTCTGGCGCGTGTTGGCGAGGAGGAAGGTGCGCATCTCCCCCCACGCGCGGTCCCCCGCCGTCGCGACGTCGATCTCCGCGGCGCGGTAGGGAGCGTAGGCCGTCTCGTAGATTCGCGTGAACACCGGCCCCATGACGAAGGTCGTCAGGAAGAGCGCGAGGCCGATGACGACCGGGTTGGGCGGCAGCTCCTGCACCGCGAGCGAGCGGCGAACGAAGGAGAGCACGATGACGATGCGCGTGAAGCTCGTCACTGTGATGAGGATCGCCGGCAGGAGCGTGAGAACGGTGAGCAGCACCGCGATCTCGATCGCGGTCGACATGCGCACCCCTCCGGGCGTCGCGCCGGAGTCATCCGTCGCGCCGAGCGCCGGGGCCAGCTCCTCGACGAGGGAGGCGAGGGAATCCTCGGCCCGGACCGGGGGCGCGGGGTCTCCCTGGAGGGCGGCCGCGGCCGGCGCCAGGAGGCCGAGGATCGCGACGAGGAGGGCGAGGGGGAGGAGGCGGCGGGCGCTCATCCCAAGATCCCCCTGCCGCGCCGGAGCGCGGAAGAGCGAGGCTCCGCCCCGATCGGGCCTCCCCGCGGAGCGCGCGCGCCCTGGCGCAGGAGGGCGGCGAAGAGCGAGGGGTCGCGGGGCGACCGGATCGTCCCCTTCTCCTCCTCGGCCCCCGCGAGGTCCGGCGCCGGGGCGTCCTCGGCGGCGAGCTCGGCGATCGGGTGCACCTCCTTCTCCCCCAGCCCCACGAGGAAGCTGCGGTCGTAGCAGCGCACGACCACCAGCCGCTGCCGCCCTCCGAGCGGCAGGAGATCGACGATCTCGAGGGATCGCCGGGCCGCCCGCATCCGGATCGCGCGGCCGAGGAGGCGCCGCAGGAGCCAGCCGACAACCCCGATGCCGCCCACGATCAGAGCGCAGCTCGCGAGGTACCAGGTGAGATCGGGGCCGCCGTAGCCCCCCGCCGCGGGGTCCTGGAGGGCGGCCGGCAGGGCCGCCAAGACGGAGAGGGAGGCGCCGGGAAGCATGATCGCGGGGGAGTCGCGGAGGGATGGGGACCCTCCCGGCGACGCCCCTTCATCGACCCGGGGGCGGGAACCCTTGTCGCCCGGGGCCCAGGTGTCGAAAAACGCGACACCTCGTCCCCGCTCCGGGACCGCTCAGGATTCCGACGCCCCCGGCCGACAGAAGGGAAGCCGAGGCCGACCCATGACCAGCACCCCCCGCCCGCTCCCGCCTTCCTCCACTCCTCCGCCTCCCCACCCCCTCACCCCGCTGGCTCGCCCGGAGGACCTGGAGGAGCTGCGCTCCCTCCTGGCGGAGGCCCGCCTGCTCCTGGAGGCCTGCCGGACCGACCCCCACGCCTTGGCCGCCGAGGATCCCGCCCGCCTCCTCGACGCCCTCCGGGGGGCGATCGACCGCGTCCGTTCCCCCGGCGAGGCCGCCCAGGAGCTTCCCTCCCTGCGCCGCCGGCGTTCGGCGTGACGCTCCGCCTCGCTGCGCCAGGGAGTGGAAAGGAAGCGAAGCGCAAGCGCCGGACCGGCCGGAGCTGTCACTCCATCCCGGCCGGATCCATGGTCGGGGCACGCGCCTTCCGTTCCGGAATGGAACCGTCCCCACGCCCCTCGGCAGCCGCCCACCGCGGATCCGCGAGCGCGGCGTCGAGCGGCTTGCCGAGCAGCAGGGCCTTGCGCTGGTTCTCGCTCAGGCTCGCCGCGAATCCTCCGAGCTCGGCGCCCAGGTCGGGAGGCCATTCCGGGTACCCCCCGAGACGATCCAGAGCCGCCCTCAGCCGTTGCGCCGTGGCGATGTCTCGCTCGAGGAGGGCCTGGAGCTTCGCGTTCAAGTCCGACCCGCTCGCGCCGGCGACCACGAGGTACCGGCCCAGCTCACGGAGGAGCCGCAGTCGGGCCGCCTCCACCTGTTGGCGCAGGCCGTGAGCCTCGCGCTGGCCGGATCTGGCCTCGAGTCGGCGGGCCCGCTGCCCCGCTTCGCGCTGCGCACGTCGTTCCACCTCGAGCCGCTGGGCGGGGTCGGGATACGCACCGCTCCAGCCGTTCACGCATTGCTCGAGCTCGTGGATCGTGTGCACCGCCCGGACGTCGGAAGCGTCGACCCAGTAGACCTCCGAGACGCGGAACGCGCCGTGCTGGTGCGACCCGACGACCAAGGGCAACCGCTCGCCAGGCCGCGTCAGGCTGTCCGCGATCTTCCGCACCGTGGGCTCGAGCGGGTTGAGGGGAACGGACTGCCGATGCGCTTCGAGCGCTTCCACGGCGCAGGAGAACTCCACGGTGCCCACGCCCGGAGGCCCAACGATGTGCCACCGATTGCCGGGCTCGACCGCGCGCCGTTTGAATCCGAGCTCCTCGGTCAGGAGGTCGAGAGCCTTGCCGACCTGAACTCGCCCCATGGCGCCCGGATCGGGATCGCCCTGACCCGCCTCGCTGTCGATGTACGTCGCCTTCCCCATCGGATCCCGGTCGATCTCTGCCGCCGCACTGGTGAGTTCGTCCGGATCAACGCTTTCTCCAAGCAGCATGCCGCGGGCACGGGCCAGCACCGGCTGCATCGCCCCGACGAAGTGCTCGAACAGTCCGCAGCGCGTGCGAAGCACGCTGTAGACACGATCGTCGACGCTGTCGCGCAGGAACAGGTTCACGACTCGGATCTCGCCGAGCTTCTGCCCGATGCGATCGATGCGGCCGATCCGCTGCTCGACCTTGCTCGGGTTCCACGGCAGATCGTAGTTGATCACCGCCCCGGCGGCCTGGAGGTTCAAGCCCTCGCTGGCGGCGTCCGTGCACACGAGAATGCTGAGGAGTCTGTCGTGCAGTTGGCGTGTGATGACGTCCTTGGTCACCGCCTTCCAGCCTGTGCCATCCCAGACTTGCCCGCCCTCGCCGCTGTAGCAGCCGAGCCGTTCGCCGTAGTGCGCCGCCAGTTGATCGCGCAGGTACTCCATCGTGTCGGTGTACTCGGAGAACACGAGCGCGGCCCGTCCGTCGTCCACGGCCTTGCGCAGCTCTTCGTAGAAGACGCCCAGCTTGCTGTCGCGCCCGTGGAGAGCCCGCAGTTGATCGAGCACCTGCTCGATCTCCGCGAGCTCCGCGCGCGCCACCTGGGGATCGTCGGGCAGCGCCCGTGAGATCCGCCCCTCGAATTCGCCGTGGTCGTCGAGATCGCGGGCGGGAATCTCTTCTTCGTCACCCACGTTCGCGTCGTAGGCGCGTCGCTCGGCTACGCTGATCAGACCTCCGCGCCGGCGCTGGAGGCTCCGTTCGAGCGCCTGCGGCGAGCTGGAGGCGCGCCGGCGGTAGATCGTCATCACGAAGCCTTTGCCCGGCTTCTCGCGCTCCAGCTCCGCGAAGCGCTTGTCGATGTAGCGACCGACGGCTCGATACAGATCGCGCTCGGCGGGATCGGCGTAGTCGAAACGCCGGTCGTGAATGGCGCGCGCGGGGGACGCATCTGGCAGCAATCCCATCTCGTAGTAGGCGCGCAGGGTTTGGCGCGTGTTGCGGTGCATGCGGCGCGCGAGCGGCGAGCCGCGGCGGAGCCACTGCGCGAGCTCCAGCCGCCGGCTGGGTGGGACGGACGCGAGTTTCGTCGCGAGGGCCTTGGCGTCCGGGCAGCGACTCGACTCCCCGGGCGGAGGTGGAAACGCGGGATCGGTCGCGATGAGCGCGGCCGGCCGGCGGGCCGTCTTCGGGTCGCAACGGCCGGCGGTTACCGCGGCGACCGCCGCGTAGAACTCTCGCACGCCGCCGAACTCGGACAGCCAGTGGCCGCCTTCCCCGAGCACCGCCAGCAGGTCCCACGGCTCCCACGGATGGGTCTGCATCGGCGTGGCGCTCAAGAGCAGGAACCCCCGGGCCCGCCGTCGCAGTTGCAGCTCTCTCAGCAGCGTCAACAGCAAGGTGGCGCTGTTGAACTCGCCCTCCTGCTGGCTGCGCCGCCGGGCGGCGTGCGATTCGTCGAGCACGACCAGATCCCACGGCGTCGCCGTGAGCAGGAGCGGCAGGTTGTTCTCGGTCCGGGCGGTCTCGCGACTCATCAGGAGGAGATCGCGCTCGAGCGCCGCCGCGAGGCCATCGACTCTCTCGACGCGCTCGTCCGGCCAGACGATGTTCGTGGTCCCCTCCAGCCGCGGTAGGACCAGCCCGCCCTTCTCGCGGAGCTCCGCCTGCCACTGCTTCAGCAGCCCGGCGGGCAGCAGGATCAACGCGCGGCGCACCCCGCGGCCGGCCAGCAAGCGGCGCAGGACGAGGATCGCCTCGATCGTCTTGCCCATGCCGACCTCGTCGCAAAGGAGACGTCCTTCGGGCCAGGCCTCGGCGGTCTCCTCGACGACCCGCCGCTGGTGCGGCCACATGTCGACCATCGCCGTGGCGTCGCAAGTCGACCCGCCGTTCGCCAGATACGGCGCCTCGACGAGGAACCGCCAGACCATAGCTGCCTTCTGGCGCGCGAGGGCGTTGGACGGCTCCGCGATCGGCGGCTCCGGGGGGGCGAACTTGATCAGCTTGAGCCGCAACGCCTCGGGCAGGGAAACGGTGTGGACCTCGGCATCCTCGTCCTTCCACAAGCCCTCGAAGCGGCGGCGGAAGTAGTCGTAGCGGTCGGGATCGGTCCACGACCCGGAGACCTCGATCTCCTCGTAGTTGGCGATGAGGCCCCGGGCCGACTCGTTGCCGCTCCCGCTGAACACGATGGCGTCGCCGGCTGCATCGCTGGCGATCCCGAACTTGCCGTGAACGATGCCGCCGCCGCGGCGCATGACGCCGACCCGCACCTCGAGCCGGCCGCGCGCCACCAGCCAGCCGAGCATCGCGAGGCGCTGCTTCTCCAGCACTTCCTTGGGCGTCTTGAGGCGCGTCTTCAGGGCGTGCTCGAGGGCGGAGACGTCGCCCGTCTCGACCATGGCGCGCACGTCCTCCTCGGCGAGCTCCTCGTTCACCACCAGTCGCACCGCCGGTCGCGGCGCCGCATCGCCGAGAACCTGAAGCCGCTCGATCAGTCGAGCGAAGCCGCGGGCGGCGGCGGCGAGCACCGAGCTCGAGAAGTACGCGCAGCAGCGGTCGTAGCGCAGCGCCTCGCCGAGCGCGGGCACGTACAGCTCCTCGACCAGCTCCGCGTCGGGACCGCGCAAGAAGCGCTGCCAGGGGTGCGAGCGCAGGCCCGCGGAGGAAGGAGACCTCTCGGCCGAGCGTTCTCCCGGCGCGTGGGTGGTCGACCTACTCCTCGCCATCGGCAAGCTCCTCGTTCTCGTCGTCGCTGGCGTCCTCGTCCGCCTCCGACTCGAACGCGAACAAGCCCTGGGGAGGCGCCTTCTCGCGCCAATCCGGCGGCGCGACGCCGAAGAGGGGCTCGAGCAGGGCGTGCCAGGCGCGGAACTCCGGGAACTTGGCCGCCGCCGAGCGTCGGCCCTTCTCGCGGCGCAGCGCCTCGGGCGCCGCCCCGACGAGCGCCGCCATGAGCCGCGCGACGGCCGAGTCCTTGGTCCAGCGCTGCTGGAGCATCAGCGCCTTGGCCGCACCCACCCCCCCGGCACCGCCGCCGGCCTCGATGTGGCGCAGGGCGAGGGCGTGGCAGGCGTCGAGCGCGGTGCGGAAGCTCGGGTCGTTGGGGTGGATCTTCAGCGCATCCTTCTTCCGGCGCCTCTTGGCGGTCACGACGGGCCCGAAGAGCGTCTCGGTCGCCTCGTCGGGGGTAAGCGCCCGCTCGCGGCGCCGCTCCGGCGCCGAGAGCATCTGCACCTTGTCGCTCGACTTCGACACGAGTCCCGCGGCCACGAGCTCTTCGACGTCCATGCCGACCGCGTGGCCGAGGAGCTTCGCCTCGTTGAAGCGGAACTCGGCCGCGCCGAGCACGTCCCAGCACAAGAGGGCGAATCGACCCTCGGGCTCGACGCCGTCGAGGCCGCGGGCGGCGAGCTGCTCGATGCGCCAGGCGCCGACGGCGTCGGAGGCCGCGTCGATCGCCCGGTCGACGCCGACGGGAACGCCGGTGTCGGTGCGGACCTCGTCGAAGCGGCTGTAGACCTCGATCGCCGGGCCGAAGGAGCCGACGAGCTGGTCGACGGCGTTCAGGCCCTCGTTGCGCAGTCGCTCGGCGGTCGCCCGGGCCCGTTCGCGGATCTCGCGCTCCATGGCGCTGTCGTAGTAGCCGATGCCGGCACCGGCCGGCCGCTTGCGCGCGACCAGGATCACCGTGCTCTGGGCGGCGTTCTTCTTCGCCTGGTGGAGCGAGTGCCAGCCTTCTGTCTTGACTGGCCACGTCGCGCCAATCGTGAAGCCGGAGCGGATCAGGGAAGTGAAGAGCGCCTCCCAGGCCTCCTGCTTCTTGTGCGTGAACATCACGGTCAGAACGCCGTCGTCGCGCAGGGTGCGGCGGCATTCCTTGAACGTTTCGGTCATCAGGCGGCGGTAGTGATCGCGCGCTTTGGCCTTACCAGCCCCCGTCTTCTCCTGTCCCTCGCGATGGCGCCTGGTGTTGACGACCGCTTCTTCGTCGTGCTTGCAGAGATAGGTCGAGAACCACTCCGGCCGCCGGTGGCCTTGAGTTCGCGTCAGCCACACATAGAAGAAGTCCGCCAACTCCGAGTACTGCACGTTGTCGTCGTAGGGCGGGTCGACGACGACGGCCGTGACGCTGCTGTCGGCGATTTGCGGGAGATTGGTTGCGCTGCCGAGCGAGATGTCGACGGAACGGGACCGTTCGTCGCGAGGGAGCCTGACGATCTCCTCCCACGCGTCGAACACATTGTTCGTCGCCCATTCGAAACCGACGCCGGCATTGCAGGGAGCCATCTCGCAGAACGTTGACTTGAACGCGAAGTCGTGTCGATCGAACACGCTTCGAGCAGTGGCCGCTGGAGCGTTCCACGAAGAGAGGATCGCATTCCAATTGGCGAACTTGTTCAGGCCGAGGGCCAGCATGTGCGCCACGGCCTCGCCGAGCTCTTCGCGTTCGACCTTGACGATGTCGGCGCGCAAACTGCGCAGCTCCTCGACGAGCACGCCGAAGCACAGGAGCTGACGCGGCGTGAACATGTCGGCCCAAGTCGTGATACCGCGCGCCATCGGTTCGCCGGTTTTATCGCCGACGGGGATCGTCTCCGTCGGAACCACGTTCCCACGCTCCCAGCCCGGTCTTAGACGCTCCAGCTCGGCCGCGGCTTCATCGAGCGCGTCGAGATCGGCCGGTTCCGGGGGTTGGAACGTCAGTCCTTGCGGGGTCTTGACCGCGACGGCGTAGAGCGCGCTCTTCATCTCGCCGGCCTGCGCTTTGGCCTTGATGTAGTCGGCGGGGATCTGCCGGCCGTGCCAGACGCCGTCGCGGAGCTCGCCGGAGAAGAGCGAGACGCCCTTGCCGTCCGCGTAGGTTGGCCGCGGCGCCTCCCGCAACTGCCCGGCGCCCCGGCCGATGTCGCGGACGCGGATCGTCCAGGTGCCGTGCGCGCGATCGACCACTGGCTCCGCGACCACGCGCCGCTCCTTTCCCTTGGGCTTGGAGAGATGCCAGTCGGGGACGAGCGGCGTCGGGCGTTGCGTGTCGGGACAGGGCACGGTGCGGGCGAAGATGTAGGCGTGCACGGAGGCGAAGGGGCGCTCGGGATAGAACCGGGCGAGACGCTTCGTGATGCGCTCCTCCCAGACCTTCGCCCAGCGTCGGGCGCGCGTGGCGAGCGTCTCGCCGAAACGGAAGGGATAGTCGACGGTCGCCTCGAGCACCGTGCACGCGACCGGGTTGTATTCGTTCGCCAGCGTGCGGAAGCCAAGACGGGCGGACTCCAGAGGAATCGACCCTCCGCCGGCCATCGGGTCGATCACGACCGCGTCGCCTCCCCAAAGGCGCCTCGCCGCCGCGTGTGCCTTCTCGCAGTCGTCGCCGCGGAGCGCTCCCTTGAAGGCGCGACGGGCGTTGAAGCCGCCCGGCACGCGATAGCCAGAGTCCATCAGTTCGCGAAAGGCGACCAGTTCCTTGCCCGGCCGACCGAACCCAAGCAGCCGCTCGAACACGTCGCGCGGAAAGTCGGCGGGCAGGAGCGAGCCGAGGACGGCGGCGCGCGACGCGGTCAGCGGGCGGCGCGCCCACCAGACGTGGAGGTACGTGTGCGGAGCCAGAGCGCTGGCGCTCCCACGCTCCCGCATGCACTCCACCCCGATCGCCGCCGCCGGCAACCAGTCCTCGATCAAGACCCTCGGCGGCGGGCGGCTCATCCGCGGGCTCCCTCGTGCACCGGCCACGCGCACGGCTCCGCCGGACGCCCGATGCATCGGCTTCCCTCCCCCTCGCCCTGGTCCGTGGCGTTGCCGTTCGTCATGGCTCCGTAAAGTTATGCCCAGCGGTCATAGTTATGCCTCCTGGTGCAATACCCAGCGGGCCCCCCGCCGGGCGCCTCGGAGCTCGACCTGGCCCTCCTCGCGCAGGGAGGCCATCAGGCGGGCGGCCTGCTGGCGAGCGAGCTGGGTGATCTCGCGGACGTCCGCGTTCGAGAGCGGGCCGCCCTTCAGCGCCTCCAGCACGCGGGCCTTGGCGTTCTCCACGCTGAGCCGGCGGTCCACGTCGTAGCGCAACCCGCCCTCCAGGATCCCGTACGCCGCGCGGGAGAGCCGCCAGTAGCGGCCGCGGCCGGCCCCACCGACCTCGACCAGCCGCCATCGGGTGGCGAGCTGGCCCAGGATCTCGCGCCCCAGGCCGAGCGATCGCTGGCAGATCTCCGCGGCGTCGCGGGCGGCGATCTCCCGGTGGCGGGTCAGGTGGTGCAGCACGAGGAGGTGGTCCACGTCGAGCCCGGGATGGCGGTCGACGATCTCGAGGAACTCGCGGCGGGCGTCCTGGCCGAGCACGACGACGCCGACCGCCCCCGTGGAGCTCTTGTAGTGCGGCGGCTCCTTGCCTTCGGCCAGGAGATCGCGAAACACCCGGGGCACGCCGAGGTTCGCGGCATTCGCCAGGCGGATGCGCGCCAGCGCCTGCATGAGCCTCGGATACCGCGGCGCCGGTCCATGGTGGAGGATGTTCTGCTCGGTGACGCCGCCGACGAAACCGCCGGGATTCGTGAGCTCCAGCCGGTCCGGATAGAGCTTGAGCAGCACATCCCCGGGGGCCACGTAGTCGCGGTGGACGAGCGCATTGACGATCAGCTCCCGCAGCGCCAGCACGGGGTAGCGCGGGAACTCGGGATGGACGAGCCACCCCTTGATCGTCACGATCGGGTTGTTGGCGGCGACCAGCTCGCGCAAGCGGCGCAGGGCGACCGGGAGGGCGCTGATCCCCTCCTCGGTCTGGTCGTAGTCGGTGTCCGAGACCATGCGCAGGAAACGCCAGCGCGCGTACGGGAGATGGGCGACGATCGCCTCGCGCGTGCCGGCAAGGAGCAACGCGCCCAGCAGAATACGGCCGTCCGGCGACATCAACCCGAGCGAGCGCAAGAGATCGAGATCCGGCAGTCGCGCGAGGTCCTCCGGAGCCCCGACCTCGCCCATCAGCTCGCGCAACTGCTCGAAGGCCGAAGGGCTCAGGAGGTCCTGGGGCTGTCCATCCAGCGGGATGGCCGTCAGCTCCACCCCCGCCTCGCGACGGACGGCGTCGAGCTCCTCGAGCCTCATCCCGCGCAGCGCATCGGCGTGGCGGATCAGGTACTTGCCTTTCTTGGTGTGGAAGGGCACCGCCCGGGGTCGCGAAGGTATCTCCACGACGAGCACGAGTCCGTCCGGGGTGCGCACGAGCTCGAGCTCGATGTGGATGCCGGCCGATTCGGCCACGCTGTCGCGGATCTTCCCGAGCTCCTTCTCCGAGAGCTCCTCGATCCCCAGAATCCGCCGCGGCCGCCGATCGCTGACCCCCAGCACGAGCCGTCCGCCCCCGGCGTTGCCGATGCCGACGGCGTACTCGGTGATCTCCTCCCGGTCGAGGAGCCGCGGCTTGAACTCGACCGACTCGCACTCCTTCCTGCGCAGCAGCGCGCGGAGCTCGGCCTCCTTCATCGCACGGCCTCCGCCAGGATGCGCAGGGCACGGATGGCGCGCATCCCCTGGGACCGCGCCATCGACCCGAACCACCAGGCCGCCTCGGTCGCGTCGGCGTGCTGCAAGTGGCTGGCGGCACGGTGCAGGCGGTCCGCGTTGCAGAGCCCCCGGGCGAGGAGGGCGTAGCAGGCGACCCGGGCGCCCCAGTCGGCGTCGAGCGCGTGGTACGGGCCCGTCGTGAGCTTGGCGGAGGGCCCCTCGCTCGCCCGGATCGACGCGCGCAGCAGCGCCGATCCCGCCGCCAAAGCGAGCGGGGAGATCGGCGCGATGCGATCGAGCCGCTCGTCGCCGCGGGGAGTCAAGCGGCGGCGATACAGGATCGCCGCGTCCCCGGTGCGGCGGCGTACGACACGCAGAGCGAACGATGCGCTGCGCAGGTTCATCGGGAGGCTTGGTGCGGCTTGTCGAAGGTCCCGACCGGTCGGACGTCCTCGGACGCGGCTTCGGCGAGCTTTTGGAGGGCCGGCGCGAGGCCGGTCCGCCCTTTCTCGCCGAAAGTGAGCGTGAGTCCCGCTTCGTAGCTTCCCCCCTCCGCGAGGGAGTTGAACAGGGTTTCGCCGATGGCGAGCGGCTTCGTCGGATGCGTGGGCTTCACGTCGGTGGCCTGGAAACTCAACCAGCCACCGTCCTTCGGAGTCCCGGAGACCGACACGTTGAGCGTCAGGTTCTCGGCGCCGAGAGGCTGTGCAAGCGCGGCGAGAGTCTTCGCCGCCGCGGCCATTCGCACGCCGAGCTCCAGGCGCATCAGGGGACGTTCCTCGGCGAGTGCCAGGAGTTCCTCCCAGCTTCCTGCTTCGACCTGGGTCGCGACCGGCGGAGGCAGATCGGTCTTCTTCGTCTCACGGTCCTCCTGGTAGCCCGGCGCATCTTCCCGTACCCAGGCGAGGCCGAATTCGGAATCGGCCCGCGTCACGTAGGTCGAGTCGTCCAGAGGCAAGCTGGTCAGGGCGCCCGGCATGCGCCGGCGCTTGCCCTCGGCCCCCTCGACACAGCCGGCCGCGTCGTACGCGCGGCCGTCCGAGAGTCGGACGACGCCCTTGCCGTCCGCCACCGCCTTCATCACGGTCTGCCGGACGATAGCGGCGTCCGGAAGCAGGCGGAGACCGGGCGCGCTCAAGAAACGGGTGTGGATCGCGCGGGTCGTGTAGACTCCCGGCTTGTCGGAGAGCGGGGTGGCGCCCGGGAGCACGTCGCGCAGGAAGCGCGGCGTGTCGAGCATGTCGCCGGGCTGGTACAAGAGCCCCTTCTTGTCGAGGAACTTCTTCAGGCACGCCTGTCCGTGCGCGCGTTGCAACATCTGCTCCTCGGGCACCTGGAACTCCTCCTCGAGGGGATACGAGCTGCCGCCGGAGAGCACCACGCGGTCGAAGGCGCGGCAGGTTTGGATGCGGAACCGTCTTAGAAGCTCCGGCAGGATCCGCTTGAGCTGCTCGCGGATCAGCTTGTTCGAGTCGCCGCTCCGATGTTCTCGGTCGATCGCCTCGGCGGCGAGGAGCCGCTGCGCGCGGTCGATCGCGTTCTCGCATGAGCTTGCCGTTGCGGTGACGGCGACGATCGCGTTCTGGAACGCACGCGGGATGGGCGCCCGCGGATCGTTGTCGTCGGCAAACGCGCACACGGCGCGCGCGGTTCGCTCCTCCTCGCAGAGCGCGAGCTGCAGCTCGGCGCTCTCGGGAACTTGCCTCGCGCTGTGCGGCCAGGGCACGAGCGTGAAGGTCGGGCCGGAGAAGTAGCCCTGCGCCTCCGCAAGCACCCGCGCCCGCGCATCCTCGCGGGGGACCTGCCCCATCCCCTCCTCGATCTGCTTGACGATGTTGGGCTCGTAGCGGAACTGCCAGCCGCGACCGCCAGGCATCGGATAGGTATGCCACGACACGCCGACCAGACGATCGAGCGCTTCGCTGGGCTCCGGGCCGGCCTCCTCCGGACGCAGAACCGCCAGAGTGAGGTCCGCCGGATCGAGCCCGCTGTTCGACTGCATCGGAATGCTCTCCAGGAGGAGCGCCGATGCGACGCGAACGTGGATGCCGCACTTGGCTCCTCCGTCGAGCTCCCGGGCGTGCATGGCAATGTCCGCCGATACGGCCGACTTGAAGTTGTCGCGGTTGAGGCGCTGCAGGAGATCGGCCTGGATCCGATCGCTCGACCAGTCGATCTCGCCGGCAGTCACCAACTCGATGTCGACCCCGGACTCGAAGACCGTGCGCAGGATCCGGGCGAACAGGCGGAGGGTCCCGCGGCTCTTGTGGAACTCCTGGAGCGCGCCCAGTCGTCCTTGCGCCGTGTCCAGCAAGCGAGGATGGAAGGGGTAGCACTCGACGATCCGCTGCGCATACCCGGAGGTGGAGGCCTGCGGCGAGATCGAGCCCGGCAGCTCGCGAGCGACGCGCTCGTAGAGCAAGTGGTAGGCCGCGGATGCCGCCTGCGCCGCGGCCGGATCGACCCTCTCAAAGAGCCGCCGGACGATCACGCGGGCGGACTCGTCTCCGATCGGGTCGAAGTCGGTCATCTTGCGGCCGAACGTATCGTCGAGCTTGATCGCCGCGGAGGTGAGTCCGTCGCCGAGCTTGGCGGATTCCTTGGCGTAGGCGAGCTGACCGGCAGGGTCCGTGACGACGAGCACGGTCTGCGGGCGCTTGTTCACGACCGCGGAAAGCTTGTTCAGAAAAGCGAGCAGGTTCCCTTGTCCACGCTCGGAGAGCGTCGCCATGTAGACGACCAGCTCGTCGAGCAGGAACAGCACCGGACCGGCGGGGAACAATCGTTGGATCAGCGACTCATCCGGTTGGCGCTCCGAATCGTCCGCGTCACCCAGACTCCGCCAGCCCTTCTCGCCGGCCAACTGCCACGCGATCTCCCCCCACAGGCTGCGGATCTCGCGCTTGCCGTGACGGGCGAAGGTGGGCACGCCGGCCTTGCTGGCATCGACCGCCACGCAGGTCACCTGCTCCGGGCGACCGGCCCCGGGCAAGAGCTCGCTCCCCATCCCCGGGTCCGCGATGTGCTGGGCGAGATGCCAGAGCGCCATCAGCGTGTGGGTCTTGCCGCCGCCGAATCCGGTGCTCAAGCGGATAGATGCTCCGCCTTCCTTCGTCTGGGCCAGCCGCCCGAAGACGGATTCGATGACCTTGCGAAGGTGTCTCGCCGGGTGCGTGTTCTGGAAGAACGCGGCGGGGTCCCGGTAGACGGGCGGGGCCTTGCTGGGGACGGCGATCAGGTCGCCGAAGTCCGCGGCGAAGATCGCGTCGTCGAGGTCGCCCTTCAGGACTTCCTTGCGGGGTTTGCAGGCGGTGGAGATAGCCATCGATGGCTCACGAGGAAGGAAGCTGGGCTCGAGTCGGTCGCCGCGCGGCCTTCTCTCCGCGGGGACGGCAGGATAGCAGGGGATCGCGGAGGAGCACGGTATCCGGGCTGCTGGGTCACGGGAGTCGACGCCTCTACCTTGGACCTTGCCTTGCTTCTCTCCAGCAGGGGCCACCCCACGGCGACCGCTCCAACACCTGGGGAGCCGTACTCCTGCGGCCTAGGGCGCAGCGGGCACGAGGTCCAGGACGACGATCTCCGGCCGGCAGAGGAAGCGGACGCGGGGGGCGTGGCCGCGCTCCATGCCGATCCCCCGGCTCACGACGAGGGTCCGCCCGCCGCCGAGCTCCGTCCGCCCGGCCGCCCAGGTCCGGGGCACGCGGGAGAGGGTGAGGAGCGGCCCCCAGAAGGGCAGGCGCACCTGGCCGCCGTGGGTGTGCCCGGCGACGAGGAGGTCGGCGGGCACGGTCCCCAGGGCGAAGTCGGGGTGGTGGCCGAGGACGATGTGGAATCCACCGGCCGCCGGCAGCTCGAAGTGGGGGTCCGCGGCGTCCGCAAAGGAGAGCCCGGTGAGGGCGATCTCCCCCCGGCGCACGGTGCGCGTCTTCTCCATCGTCTCCACCCCGAGCCCGGCGAAGATCGCCGGCCAGCCCGGCCGGTCGACGTTCCCCTCGACGGCGAAGATCCCGAGGACCGGATTCCAGGGGAGCGCGGCGAAGGCGTCGTGCAGGGCGGGGACCTCCTCCCGGTAGCGCTCCGCCGTGAAGGTGTGCAGGTAGTCCCCCGGCAGGAGGACGAGGTCGGGCTTCTCCGCCGCCGCCCGGCGCAGCACGGAGCGCTCGTAGTCCCCGACCCGGGCGCACTGCAGATCGGCAAGCACGACGACGCGCACCGCGCTCGTCAGCTTGGGCGAGGCGATCGTGTGGTGGCTCACCTCGACCCAGCGGGGCTCGATCCAGATCGACCAGAGGGCGAGGAGGAGGAGGAGAGCGCCGAGGCCGGCGGAGGCGGCCGCCCAGTGCGGGCGGCGGCGGCGCAGGATCGCGGCGGCCGCCAGGGCCAGAAACGGGCCGTGGAGGAAGATGCCCCACGCCAAAAGACCAAAGAGGAGGAAGATGGATCCCGCCTGGGGATCCGGAGGGACGACGCCGGCGATCCCCGCCGCCGCCCCGGCCGTCGCGAGGGCCGCCCCCAGGAGAGCGCCGGCGAGCGCGCGGGGGCCGGGCCGGCGGGCGAGGGCGAGGAGAAGCGCCACGTCCACCGCCAGGAGGATGGCGTTGTCGAGGGCGTGGGGAACGAACGGGGGGGAGAGCATCGGGGATCGAGCCCCGTACGCTACGCGCCCCTCCGCCGAGCCGCCAGATCAGCCGCGGATGTCGCAGGAGCGACCGGTCCGCCCCTCGCCGGCGAGGGCCTCGAGGTGCGCGCGGGTCCGGGCGAGCCCGGCGCGGGCGGCGGAGATCTCGTCCCGCCGCGCCGCGAGGCGCTCGAGGACGACGGCCAGGAGCCGGCGGACCTCGGCCGCCCGCTCGCGAACGGGGGCGGGCCACGCTCGCACCGCGGGGTCCGCGGCGATGTCGAGGGACCGGAGCGCGCCGAAGGCCTCCCCGCACCGCCGCTCCGCCGAAGCGAGGGCCGCCGCCCCGGGGTCGGAGGATCCGGCGAGGAGCGAGAGCAGGCCCTCGACCCCGGCCCGCAGCCGGTCGAGGGCCGCGAGGCGGGGGTCCATCACGCCGCCCCCGGGCCGAGCCGCCCGCCGATCTGCCGCCAGGCGTCGAGCAGCGTGCGCAGGACCTCCGCCGCTCCGGCGAGGGGAGCGGTCGAGCGCGAGAGGAGGGCCTCCCGGATCGCGTCCTCGACGAACCGATAGAGTGCTTCGAGCTGGCCGGCGAGCGCGGGGGCGTGCTCGGGGGCGACGGCGAGCCGGAGCTCGGAGACGACGGCCTCCGCTTGGCGCAGGGCCCGATTGAACTCGAGGGGCTCCCGCGCGGGATCGCACTCCCCCGCGCGGGCCAGGAACTTGAGCGCCCCCTCGTACATCAGGTGGACGATCTTGAGCGGAGGAGCGGTCTCGAAGGTCGCCGCCTGGTAGGTCAGTGCCGCGGATCGTGCGTCCATGGGCCGCCGGAGATCGTCAGCCGAGGGTGGGGAAGGCGAGCCCCTGGGCGAGGTAGGCGGCCTGGGCGTTCAGGCCGGTCATCAGGGACTCGAGGTTCGCGTACTGGGCGACGAGGCGGTCCTCGAGCCTCTCGAGGTTGTACTCCATGCGCTCGATCCGGTCGTCGAGCGTGTTGACGAGGCTGTTCAGGGCGCTCCGCTTGCCATCGAACAGACCGTCGTAGCTCTGGCCGATGGCGTTCGTCCCGCCATCCACCATGTCGTCGATCGCCTCGTCGAGCAGCACGAGCACGCCGCTCGTCTCGTCGGTGAAGAACGCGCCGAAGGCCCCGAGGTCGCCGGTCAGCTTCGCCTCGAAGGTCTCGTCGTCGATGCTCAGTGTGCCGTCGGTCTCGATATCGATGCCGAGAAGGCCGAGCGTCGAGTAGCCTTCCGTGTCGCCGAGCACGACCGTCGGATCGGCGGAGAACACGGCACTTTTGATCGCGCTGACGACCCGGAGCAGTCCGTAGTCGCCGAACAAGGGGCCGCCGGGGCCATTCTCCTCGTCGTAGGAGTTCTGACCGTTGACGAACTGGATGACCGCGTTGTAGGCGTCGACGAACTCACGGAACTTCTCCTTGGTGCCCTCCACGTCCACCTCGGAGGAGAAGGTGGTCGTCCCCAGCCCCTGCACCGTGAAGGAGAGCCCCTCCACGACGTCGCTGAAGACGTTCGTCGATCGCTCCACCGCCAGGCCGTCGATCGTGATCTGGGCGTTGCTGGCGTCCGTGAGCTGCACCGGATTGACGAGGCCGGCCACGGTGCTCGAGAGGTTCGTGATCTGGTGATCGGCGCCGGTGCCGCTCCCGGTGAGAACGAGTTGATAGCTCGGGGACGTCTCCGTGCCGGCGTTGATCACCGCGACGGCGACCTCGTCGCCGACCGCGGTGCTGATGGCGGCCGCGATCTCGTTCAGGGTCGAGGCGGCGGCGTCCACGGCGATCGAGTAGCTCGTGCCGCCGTAGTCGAACGAGACCGTGCCGGCCCCGAGATCCGTGGTACCGGCATCGGCCACGCCGTCGAAGGCCCACCGATCGGCGGAGGCGAGGCTCGTGACGGTGAGGGTGTGGCCCCCGCTCGCCGGCGCGCCGGTGACGGTGAAGCTCGCGAGCCCTTCGTCGGCCGCGGTCACCGTGTGGGCGAAGAAGCTGCCCGTGCTCGACGTGAACTCCTGGGCCTTCTGCTGGAGCGTCTCGACCAGCCCCTCCAGCGTTCCCCAGAGCGAGATCCGCTCCTGTTCGGTCTCCTTCTGGGCCTCGAGGAGCTGCAAGGGGCGCGATTCGAGGGCCAGGAGGGCGCTGATGATGGCGCTGGTGTCGAGGCCGCTGGCCAGGCCTCCGATCTGGATCGAGCCGTACGACATGGGTGCGTCTTCTCCCGGGCGGAGCGCCCGGATGTAACCCCCTACCGCGCCGTTATCGGACGTCCCTCTCCCCCGCGTGAGCGCGCGGGGGGGGGAATCCCCGGCCCGGACGCGTTCCGGCGCGTCGGGGGCATCTTCTTCGCGCGCCCGGAAGCGACTTCCGCCCGTTCCGGGGGCGGGCGGGGCGAGGAGGCGGGGAAGGGGGAGAGGTGGAAGGAGCGAAGGGGGGAGAAAGGAATGGAGCCCCGTCGGGGACGAGGCTCCATCGAGGGCGGAGAACCCTCGCGGGTCCCCCGCGCGCGCCCGCGGCGAATCCCGGCCGCGGGCGCGGGCGCATCCTCTCCTAGCCCAGGAGGCTCAACGCGAGCTGCGGTTGAACGTTGGCCTGGGCGAGCACGGAGACGGCGGCCTGCTGGAGGATGGCGTTCCTCGTCAGGTCGGCGGTCTCGCGGGCGATGTCGACGTCCCGGATCCGGCTCTCGGCGCCGCTCAGGTTCTCGCTCGTGGAAGCGATGGACCGGGCGGTGCTCATGAGCCGGTTCTGGGTGGCGCCGAGGCTGCCGCGGAAGCTGTTGACGGAGTCGATCGCAGTGTCGATCGTCGCCAGGGCCGCGGAGGCGTTGGACACGGTCGTGAGATCGAAGGTCCCGCCGTCGAGGCCCAGGCCGGTGTCGGTCATGTCGTCCAGAGTGATCGAGATGGTCTCGCCACTCTCGGTTCCCACCTGGATGGCCACCGTGGCGATGGTGCCGTCGAAGAGCTGGGTGCCGTTGAAGTCGGTCTGGGTAGCGACGCGGTCGATCTCCGCGATCAGGGCCGCGAACTCGTCGTTCAGGGTCGCGCGGTCCCCCGTGTTCAGGGTCCCGTTCGACGACTGGATCGCCAGCTCCCGCATGCGGGTCAGGTTGGCGTTGACCTCGGAGAGCGAACCCTCCGCGGTCTGCACCAGACTGATCCCGTCGGCGGCGTTGCGTCCCGCCTGGTTGAGAGAGCGGATCTGGGCCCGCATCCGCTCGGAGATCCCGAGGCCGGCGGCGTCATCCGCCGCCACCGCGATGCGCAGGCCCGAGGACAGGCGCGCGTAGTTGCCCGCCAGACGCGAGGACACGTCGGCAAGGTGACGTTGCGCCGTCAGGGAGTACAGGTTCGTGTTGACTCGAAGTCCCATTACGTGGCTTCCTTTGGATTGGAATCAGTGGCTGACTGTGCCGCCCCCCCCCGATGGGGGGGCGACCAGGCCCGGATCTCCGTCCGCTCGCCAGCCCGCTCCCCCGGCGCACGCCGTGGGAGCGGGGGCACGGGCGAGCCGACGCGATCCGCGCCGTCGTGAAGCCGCTCCCGCCGATCGGGGATCGGCCGGAGCGGGCGACCTCCCCCGCGGCCGCCGGAGCGGCCGGGAAGGAGGTGTTCGTCGGGCGCAGCGCGCGCGGGGCAGAACCGCCGCGTTCCTCTTCGCTCGTTCCTCGTTGTCAGAGATCGGGGGCGACCGGTCTCGGTCCGGGGGCGCTGAATGGGGGGATCGCCCCGAAGGGCGATCCCCCTCCCTCAGCGATCGGCCCTAGAGGCCGCAGTCGGTTGTCAGCTCTGGAGAAGCGCCAGAGCGATCTGGGGTTGGAGGTTGGCCTGGGCCAGCACGGAAACGGCCGCTTGCTGCATGATCGTGTTCCGCGTGAGATCGGCCGTCTCCAGGGCGACGTCCACGTCGCGGATCCGGCTCTCGGCCGCCGCCAGGTTCTGTCCGGCGTTGGCGACGCTGCGAACCGCGCTCTGCAGGCGGTTCTGGGCCGCGCCCAGGTCGCCGCGGGTGCTGGTGACGGACGTGATCGCCGCATCGATCACGTCGAGCGCGGCGGAGGCGTTCGAGATGGTCGTCAGGTCGAAGGTCGCGCCATCGAGCCCGAGCCCGGTGTCGGTCGTGTCGACGAGGTTGATCGTGATGATCTCGCCCGCCTCGGTGCCGATCTGGATGTTGATCGATCCCGTCGCGCCGTCGAGCAGGTGGACCCCGTTGAACGTCGTCGAATCGGCGATTCGATCGATCTCGAGGATCAGGGCCGAGAACTCCTCGTCCAGAGTCAGGCGGTCCCCCGTGTTCAGGGTGCCGTTCGCCGCTTCGATGGCGAGCTCGCGCATCCGAATCAGGTTGTTGTCGACCTCGTTCAGCGCTCCTTCTGCGGTCTGGACGAGGCTGATGCCGTCCTGGCCGTTGCGGCCGGCCTGGGCCAGGGACGTGAGCTGGGCCCGCATGCGCTCGGAGATCCCGAGCCCGGCGGGGTCGTCGGACGCCGTGGCGATACGCAGGCCCGAGGCCAGGCGCTGGTAGTTCCCTTCGAGACGGCCGGTCACCTGCGAGAGGTAACGCTGTGCCGTCAGGGAGATGACGTTCGTGTTGACGCGAAGGCCCATTGCTGGCTTCTTGTTCTCCTACGGTCTCCAGAGAGTTGGTGTCGCTGGGGTGGCGGCTTCCGGGGGGGCTGTCGTCGGCCGCCGCGGGTGTTCTCGACGGGGGAGGCGAGGGCATGAGCCAACCGGGCCCTTTTGTTGGCCGCGCCCGGGGCCGAAGGGCAGATCGGGAAACGCCTTCCGGGCGGGACCCCGAGCGGGGCCGGCGGCGGGCCCCCGGGGATCGTCCTTCCCGGCGATCCGCCGGAACCCGCCGCGGGGAGGCCGGGTTCCAGGGAGCACGAGGGCCATCTCGCGGCCATCAGCAAAAGACGACGATCCATGCTCCACCGACGCTTCTTCCTCACCGTGCCTCTCCTCGCCCTCGGGCTCCTCTCCTCGGTCGCTCTCGCCGCCGGGGCGGACTCGCCGGCGGCGGACCCCGGTCGCCCCGGCGGCCCGATCGCCGGGCAGTTCCATGTCCCGGCCTCCGGCCTGCCCGGGCAGGCGGCGGGTGTCCTCCTGGACCGGATCCATGGCCCGGTCTTCGCCTTCCAGACCGCGGTCCTCCCCCTCGGCCCCTACGGGCGGGGGCTCCTCGTCGGCGCGGCCGTTCATCTCGGCGGCCCCCATCAGGGAGAATTCGTGCCGCTGCAAGGCTCCTGGCAACCCACCGCACCGGGAAACGGAGAGTTCAGGGCGGTGCTCTTGCGCCCGGTCCCCGGAGACGACGGCCGGCCGCGGCTCGAGCCCTTCGTCGCCCTCCACGGCGGATACCGGACGCTGGACGGCACGGATGCCACCACGGGGATCATTCACGGCCGGTGGGGGCCGCTTCCGTAAGGTGCGGGGCGGTGCGCCCTCGACCCCTCCGTCCGTGACTCTCCATCCTGGAGAGGGAGGCCGGCGCGCAGGCGGCGGCCTCCATTCCCGTTTCTGGGCCGGGTGCCTGGCGGCCGGGCGCGCGCGGGCCTCGGCCGGGGGACCAACCCGCGCCCCACCGCGTACAATCAGGGCTGCGGGGCTCCTCCCGCAGCCCGACCGGAGGGCAGCGCCCGGGGATCCCTGATCAACTACCTTCGAGATTCTTCGCGACCCGCGAAGGACCTCGAAGGTAGTTGATTCGTCGTTGCTGGCCCAACCTCTGACGAGGTTGGAGTTCGCGCGGGCCGCGCCGGCCCACGCCAGCGTGGGTTGCGGGCGTCAGCCCGCGCTATGGAGGAATCCGATCATGATGTGCAAGCGCTGCATCCTCGTGCCGGAGATCCACGGCGACGTGACGTTGGACGCGGACGGGGTGTGCAACTACTGCACCGCCTACGAGCTGATCCGCGAGGAGCTCAACGACCGGCCCGCGATGGAAGCCCGTCTGCGGGAGCGGCTGGAGCAGGCCAAGCGCAAACGCGTCGAGAACGAGGCCGAATACGACTGCATCGTTCCCGTGAGCGGAGGGAAGGACTCGAGCTACCTGATCCTGAAGCTCTCGAGGGCGTTCGACGTGAAGCTGCTGGCCGTCAGCGGATTCACCGAATACACGAATCCCCAGGCCCGCGAGAACGTCGAACGGGTGTGCCGGCACTTCGGGGTCGATTGCCGGTTCGTTCGCGGGTGGGAGGCGGGCGAACTGAAGTTCGCCCGCCAGCTCTTCCTGGACATCGGCACGGTCTGCCCCGCCTGTCTCGGAGTATTTGCCCGCATCGTCATGGTGGGCCAGGAGTTGCGGGTCCCCGCCGTGATCATGGGGGACTCTCGCGACCAGATGTTCGATGGCAATCCGACCCTGACCGCTCTCGGCATCCGGAAGGGGCACCGGGACAACACTCTCGAGTACGGAGAGCGCGAGCACTGGTGGGCGAACACGTACTCGAAGATCTTCGCCGCCCTCACTCGCCTGGCCGGCCAGACCCTGTCTGGCGACCGGCAAGCCTGCGATGCCGTCACCGCCCCCTACCGTCAGGTGGCTGCCGGCAGCATCCCCGACTTCATCCCCTTCTACTTCTTCATGGGGCACAACGAGATCCAGATGGTGCGCGAGCTCGAGGAAGTGGGGTGGAAGAACCTGGACCGGGGCCTGCTCGGCCACCCTGATTGCCGCTTCCAGCTCTTCTCGCGCGATCCGGTGGGGCAGTCGCGCTCCCTGGGCGTGTACATCCGGGAAGGGGTGCTCTCCCGGCAGCAGGCCGTCAAGGAGTTGATCCGCGACTTGGACGCGAACGTCGCGCGGGACGAGGAGAAGCTCCTCGAGGACGCTGCGAAGGTCGTCGGTCTCCAGCGGGCGGACCTCACGGGCTGCGCGTGGCTTGAGGTCAAGAAGCCGCAGATGAAGGAGCTCGCCCGCCGGTTTCTGGCGATGCTCCGCGCGATGCCGGAGGCGCAGTAGGCCGGCGGCCGGGCGCGTTCGGACCTCGCCCGGGAGACCATCCCGCGCCCGACCCCGTACAATCCGGGACGTGGGGCTTCTCCTGATCCTCGCCGCCGCCGACAGTCCCCTGCGGGCCGAGCTCCTCGCCCTAGCGCGCGTCCGGGGCGACGAGGCGATCGCCGTCGGCTCGCGCCGCGAGCTCGAGGAGCGGCTGCGGGAGCTGCGGCCGGCGGCCGTCCTGGCGGACCACGGTCTCCTGGGAGAGACCCCGGGGCCGGAAGGGGAACGCGGGGAGAGCCTTCCGTTCGTGCTTCTCGCCCGGCCCGAGGAGGCCGAAGCCGCCGCGCTCCACGCCGAGGCGGCGGGCGCCGAGCTGCTCCTCTCTCCGGTGAGCGCCCCGGCCCTCTCTCTGTGCCTCTGCCGCCTCGCCCGCTGGCGGAGCCTCCGCGGCGAGCGCGACGAGCTCCGGGCCGGGTCCGCCGCCGGCACTCGGGAGGTCCTGGCGGGCTCGTCCGCGGCCGCGGTCCGGCTGCGCGAGATCGTGGACCGCGTGGCGGGCACGCCGAGGAGCACGGTGCTCGTCACCGGGGAGGTGGGGGTGGAGAAGGGCCTCGTGGCGCGGGCGATCCACGAGCGCTCCTCCCGGGCCGCCGGGCCGTTCCGCATCCTCGACGTCGCGCGCGAGGAGCCCGCCCGTCTCCGCGCTCTCCTCCGGGGGGGCGAAGACCGGGAGGGAGTCCTCGCCCAGGCGGCCGGCGGGACGCTCCATCTCGCCGAGGTGGCGGGCCTGCCCCCGTCCGCCCAGGACCTCCTCACGGATCTCCTCCGGGAGGAGAGCTTCCTCTCCGGCGGCGGGGCGCCGCGGGCGCTCGACGCCCGGATCGTCGCCTCCACGCGCTTCGACCTGGAGGCACGAACCGCGGCGGGGCTCTTCCGGGGCGACCTCTTCTACCGCTTGAACGTCCTCACCGTGCCGGTGCCCCCCCTGCGGGAGCGCCGCGAGGACCTTCCCGAGCTCGTCCGCCTCGTCCTGCGCCGCCTTCCCGTCGCCGCACCGGGCGGGATCCCATCCCTTTCCGCGGCGGCTTGGCGCCGGCTCGCCGAGCACGACTGGCCCGGCAACCTCCGCGAGCTGCGCGCCACCCTGGAACGGGCCGCCTTCGCCGCCCGCGGGGGGGAGATCCAGCCCGGCCATCTCGGCCTCGACCTCCCGCCCGCCGGCGCGGACTCCCCCGGTGGGGCCGGGGGGTCCGACCGGAGCCTCCGCGCGATGGAGGAGCGGCTGATCCGCCGCGTCCTCGCCGAGGAAGGCGGCAACCGCAGCCGGACCGCCCGGGTGCTCGGCATCAACCGCTCGACCCTCTACCACAAGCTCCGCCAGTTCGGCATCCGCTGACCCGCCCCCGGGCGACCGGAGGAGAGAACGCGCGGTCCCCGGGAACCGGCGGCCGTCCTGGACGTCCCCTCCGGGTGGGCGGGGGGCCGCGGGTGGGTGCGGGGGGGGGGTGGAAAAAAGCTGCGCCGGGGGGGCGCGGAGGGTCAAGGGATCGCCGGTTTCGGCCGAAAGGACGCCTGGCCCCGGCGCCGCGGTTCTCCCGGCGGGCGAGGGCCGCTCTCCCCCCTTCCCCACTTCTCCTCATGCCCTTCGTCGATCCCGCGTCGGCGCCCGCCGCGCCGTGTCCGACGCGAGAGGCCGACCGCGACGGCGGTCTGGCTCCCGCGCGCGAATCGCGACTCCCCGCGGCGATCGCCGGCCGCCCGTGCGGGAGGGAGGTGACGGCATGAGCTTCCCCAGCGCCTCCCCGCGCCCGCGCCGCGTGCTCCTGGTCGCCCCCGCGCCGGCGGCCGAGGCCCCGCTCGCCGCCGCGCTGCGCGATCGCGGGTGCGACGTGGTGCTCGCCGGCCCGGAGGAGGCGGCCTCCGTCGTCACCGCGGTCGATGTCGTCGTCGTGCTCGACCACGACACCCTCGACGCCGGCACGCTGGCCGCGCTCGGGCTGCGGGAGGCGGGAATCCCCGCCATCGTCGTCGGCGAGAACGCGGATTTCGACCGCTGCCGGCGGGCCATGCGCGCCGGCGCCGTCGACTATCTCCGGTCCCCCCTCGCGCCGGCGAGCTTGCTCGAAGCCATCGAGACGGCGGATCCCGCGGGCGGCGCGACGAGATTCCTCCGCCACTACTTCCACGGCCGGACGTCGCACGACCGCGCACTGCGCGAGCTCAGCGCTCATCTGCTGGAGAGCGGCATCGGCCCGGTCCATCGCGCGCGGATCACGAGCTCCGTCGCTCACGCGCTGCATCACCTCCACGCGCGAAGGGGAGACGCCCCGCTGCGCCTCGAGATGGTCCGCAACGCAACAGCGGTCCGGGTCGAGGTCGGAGCCGCCGGCTCGTCCGATCCGGCGGCGATCCCCCCCCCTCTGCCGGCGCCGCGGCTGGATCAGGAGGGGACGGAGGAGACGAAGCACCTGGCCCGGGCGCGGGTGATGGCGGAGGAGCTGCGGCTCGTCTCCGACCGCGCCCACGAAGAAGTGGAGCTCGTCTTCGAGCTCCTGCCCGTGACGTTCGAGGCGGACGAGCTCGATCTCTCCAACGCCGACTACCTGGACCCCCGCGTGGTCGATCGGTTGTTGGCCGCGCTGCGCGACGAGGCCGCCGACCGGCCGCATCTGGTTCCGACCGCGATGGCCACCACCGTCGGTCGTCTCCTGGCCCTCCCGAACGCGCATCGGCCGGCCGATGCGCCCCTGCGGAGCTGATCCCCGTGGCGAACAAGAGCCTCCTGACCCCGACCGTCCCGGACTCCGACCTCGACGAGGACCTGTTCGCCTTCGACGAGGTTGGAGGAAGCGGTGCCGCCTCCGCGGAGGACGAGGCCAACCTCGACGAGCTCTTCGCCACGTTCCACGTCGACGAGGCGGAGGAGCCGGGCAGTGCGCCGCAGGCCGAAGCGGAGGAGCCGCCCCCGCCCCCCGCCTCCGGCGAGACTTCCCCGCCCGGGCGGGAGGCGCCAGCCGCCGCCGCGCCGGCCGCCCCACCCGGTCCCGCCGGCCGCCGCGCACCGGTCTCCGCCCCCCCCGTGGCCGCGGCCGCGGTCAGCGGGGGCGTGCCGCGCTCGATGATCGCGATCTTCGTCGCCCTGACCAGCATCAACGCTCTGCTGGCGATCGTCGTGCTCGCCGTCGCGGGATCGATGTCGAGCGGCGTGCACGAGATGACGACTGGCGTCAAGAGCACGGTGGACGAGTTCGCCAACCGCGCCATGACCGAGCTGGGCACGCACCGCGAGAGCGTCACGCCGGTGACGCCGACGGATCCCGCGAACCACGAGGCTTTCGACGCCGCGCTCGCCGAGATCGCGACGGGGAGGCACGCCGAGGCCCGGCGCATCCTCTATGCCCTGCTCGCGGTGGTCGACCGGATGGATCCTGTCGCGCGCGAGAAGATCGAGGCTCGCGCCAACTACATGATCGCCCACGCCTACCAGATGGAGGCGCACGACCGGCTGGGGATCGACCGATGAGAGCCGCGGCCATCCTCCTCCTCGTCGTCCTCGCTCCTCCGTCGACGGGTCAACGCGAGGGCGGGGCCTCGTCTCGCGACGACGCCGGCTGGATCGTCCGGAGCGACGGGGTGTTCGATCCGGCCGCTGCCCAGGGAGGGACGATCCAGGTCGCGCACCGCCCGGCGCCGGACGGCGGGGAGACGCTGTGGAGCGTGGTCGCCACGCGCGCCCCTCTCGATCGTCTCCTGCCGCGCATCGGACAGGAGGGAGGCCTCCGCATCGCGGGTCTGCGCGCGCTCGAGCGCACGTACATCGTCACCGCCGACCTCCGGGACCGCCGGCTCACGCAGATGCTCGAGTACGTCCTCGGGAGCGTGGGACTGCAGTTCGACCTGCGGTCGGACACGATCACCGTGCGCGTTCCCCCCGAGACGCCGGCGAGCGACGAGGTGCTCAACCTGGCTTCGGTCGCCTGGCTGAATGCCGCGTCGCGCTTTCCGGAGCACCCTTCCGCGCCCCTGGCCCAACTGTCCCAGGGCGAGATCCTGGAGCTGCGGGGGAATCACGCGGCCGCCCTCTCCCAGTACCAGCTCCTCGTCGAGACGTATCCGCACGCCGAGCTCGCCGACGACGCCTACATGCGTTCGGGCCGGATCCTGCAGCGGATGGGACGCTGGAGCGAGGCCGCCGTCCAGTTCGAGGAACTCCTCGAGCGCGGCCACGATCTCGGCTACCACCCGGCGGCCCGCCTGGAGATCGCACGCTGCCAGATCGAGCGCGGGGACCCGCAGAGCGCGCTCTACATCCTGGAGAGCCTCCAGTCGAAGTACCCGGCGACGAACGCCGTGGAGAAGGAGGCCCGGTTGCTCGTCCGCGCCACCGCGCTCAATGCCGCCGGGCGGTACGGAGAAGCCCTGCGCGAGGTCGACGCCGCCGGCCCCGAGCTCGACACGGCCGCGAACAAGGAAGCCCTAAAGGTGCGCGCCAACAGCTTCGAGGGGCTGCAACAGTACGCGGAAGCGAGCCGGGCCTGGCTGCTCTATGGGCGCGCGGTGAGCCCGGCGGAGAGGGAAGCGGCGCTGCGGCAGGCGGCACGCCTTGCCCTCCTGGCCGATGACGCGCTGGCCGTCCTTTTCATCTGCAAGGAGGCGGAGGCGATCCCTCCCGGGCAGAGCTTCGACGAGTACGCCCAGGAGGCGGAGCGGCGCCTGGGGCTCCTGCCGCCGGCGGACGCGGCCTTGACGACCGCGCGGGAGCGCATGGAGCTGGCGGAGGGTTGGCTCGACCACGGCGAGTTCGCGCGCGCCGCGGAGGTCTTCGAGCCGCTGTTCCTCGCCCGCGGCGCCCTCGAGACCGAGGAGGAGCGCGCGCGGGTATGTGTGGACTGGGCGCGCTGCGTGGACGGCCGGCGCGACCTGGAGGAGGCGATCCGTATCCTCTCCGAGCTCCGTCCGAGCTTCACGTCCTCCGGCGCGCGGAGCACGCTCGATCTCGGCGCGGCGACGATCCTCGAGCGCCGGGCGCTCTACGACCGAGCCGTCGAGGCCTACGGCGGGCGCTATTGAGGGAGACCGCGAAGCGATGTTGCGATTCCAGATGGCCGTGAGCGCGGGGCTCGCCACGATCCTGGTGGTGCCGGCGATCCTCTTGGGCGGCGACGAGGTCCGCACGCTGGAGACCGCTCTCGCCGACACGACTCGCGCCCTCGAAATCCTCGGCGGGATCCGCCAGCAGTTCGAGGCGGGGCAGGGCGCCTCCTCCGGCGTCGTGGTCGCCGTGACCGAAGCGCCGATCCTCGACGCGCGCCAGCGCGACGAGCGGCTGGTGACCCTGCGAAACGAGGTGGATCTCCTGCAGACCGAGCTCGATCTGCTCGAGGGCGCGGCCTTCGCTGGGCCGCCGGTCCCGGAGGAAGGCGCCCTCGCTGCGGCCGAGATCGCTCCGCCCGCCGGCCCGCCGCTCCCCCGCGTGCACACGGGGCTGGACGATGCCCTGCGTCACGTTCTGGCCGGACCGGAGGCGCCGGCCGGGCCGGCGACGGAGGCGGCCGCGGACACCCCGCGCGCGGCGCCCGGCCCCGCGGCGTCCGCCGGAGAGCCGGCCTACAGCGCCGATCCCCTGCGGCAGGCCCGCGCGTGCTACCGGGCGGGCCGGCACGAAGAAGGCGCCGCCCTCCTCGCCGGCGCGACGGACGATCCCGAAACCCTCTATTGGCGGGCGCGCTGCCTGGAGCGCCTCGACCGGCTCGACGAGGCGGCGGCCGATCTGCGGCGGGTGATCGAACTCGCCGGCGAGGGTCTCGCCGGCCAGCGCGCCCGCACCGATCTGGAGTTCGTCGAGTGGAAGCGGGGCTTCCTCGCGAAGCTCGCCGGCGGAAAGGAGAAGCGATGAGCGGAGACTTCGCGCCCATCGCCGCCCCGCCCGGGGAGGACCTCGCCGGCCTCGGGGAGGTCGTGCGCTCCTTCCCCGCGATCCTTGAGACCCTGCGCCGGAGCTACGCGGAGCTCGAGGAGCGCGCCGCGCGGGTCGAGAACGAGCTCTATCACGCCAACCGCGAGCTCGCCCGCCGGGTGGCGGAGCTCGACGTCCTGAAGCGCCATTTGGAGGCCGTTCTCGAGTCGCTGCCCTGCGGGGTGGTCGTACGGGACGGCGCGGGCCGCGTCGTGCGGGCGAACGGGACCGCACTCGCGATCCTCGGCGTCCCGGCGGACGAGCTGATCGGACGGAGCGACCCTGCCGCCCTGCGGAACGTCCGGAGCGACGGCCAGGAGCGCGAGCTGCATCAGGACGACGGACGCCGGCTGGTGGTCGCCGCGAGCTGCTCCCGGGTCCGGCTCGCCAATGGGCGCGCGGAGGGTTCGGTGGAGATCCTCGACGATCGCACGGAGCGCACGGCTCTGATCGAGAAGCTGCACGCCGCCGACAAGATGGCCGCCCTCGGCACGATGGCCGGAGGGATCGCCCACGAGATCCGCAACCCGCTCAGCGCCGTGCGGGGCTTCGCGGGGCTCCTCCGCGAGAGCGCGGGACTCTCGGAGCAGGCGCGGCGGTGGACCTCCCTGATCGTCGCCGGCGTCGACGAGGCCGACGAGATCATCCAGAACATGCTCAGCTTCGGCAGTCCCGAGCGGCTGCGGCTCGCCCCCGTGGACGGCACGGCGCTCCTCGCGGAAGCGGTGCGGCTGGCCGTGGGGGAAGAGGGGCGGACCCCGGCGGGCACGGAGCTGACCCTGAACGTCCAAGCCGCGGCCCCGGTCTTCGCGGGGGACCAGATCAAGCTGCGGCAGGCGATTCGCAACCTCGTGGCCAATGCGGCCACCGCGCAACCCGACGGCGGACGCATCGACGTCGATCTTCGCCTCTCCGGCGGGGACATCGTCGTGACCGTTTCCGACGCGGGTCCCGGGATCCCGGCCGGCGAACGGCACCGGGTCCTCGACCCCTTCTACACCACGCACGCGGACGGCACGGGCCTCGGCCTGGCGCTGGTCGCGACGATCGCCCGCCTGCACGGCGGGGACGTCGAGGTGAGCCCGCGGCCCTCCGCGCTCGGCGGGGCGGAGATCCGCCTCCACATTCCCTATCAGCCGGCCGTGGCGCCGGCGCCAACCACTGACAGCCCCAACCACTGACAGCCCCAACCACTGACAGCCCCAACCACGGATAGCCCCAACCACGGATAGCCCCAACCACGGATAGCCCTCGGCGGTAACCACCAATGTCGATTCAGAGAATCCTCATCGTCGACGACGATTCCCTCTCCAGAGAGTTCCTCACCGAGGCCGTTCGCTCCCGGGGATTCCAGGCGGAGTCCGTGAGCAGCGGCGAGAAGGCCCTGGATCGCGTGCAGCGCCCGGGGGTCGACCTCGTGCTGACGGATCTGCGCATGCCGGGCTTGAGCGGCGTCGACCTCGTTCGCGAGCTCGCCCGCGTCGCGCCCGACCTGCCGGCCGTCGTCGTCACCGCCCACGGCACCGTCGAGACCGCGGTGGAGGCCATGCGGCTCGGCGCCGCGGACTTCCTCATGAAGCCGTGCTCGCCGGAGACCATCGAGCTCGTGATCTCGCGCATCTCGCGCACGCGGCGGCTGGAGGTGGAGAACGCGTACCTGCGGTCCGAGCTTCACCCGGCCGGCCAGGAGCAGATCATCGCGGTCTCCCCCGCCATGCAGAACGTCCTGCGGACCGCGGAGCGCGTGGCGGCCTCGAAGGGCACCGCCCTCATCACCGGGGAGAGCGGCACGGGCAAGGAGCGGGTCGCCCACCACATCCACAACACGAGCCCGCGCCGCCACGGTCCGTTCATCCGTGTGAACTGCGCCGCGCTGTCGCCGCAGCTCCTGGAGAGCGAGCTCTTCGGCCACGAGAAGGGCGCCTTCACCGGCGCGCACCGTCGCCATCAAGGACGCTTCGAGCTGGCGGACGGCGGCACGCTGCTCCTCGACGAGATCGGCGAGATCTCGTCCGCCTTGCAGACGAAGCTCCTGCGCGTGCTCGAAGAGGAGGAGTTCGAGCGCGTCGGCGGATCCTCGACGATCCACGTGGACGTCCGCATCATCGCCACCACCAATCGGGACCTGCCGGCCGAGGTGGCGGCGGGCCGGTTCCGCGAGGACCTCTACTACCGCCTGCACGTCCTGCCGCTCCACATGCCGGCGCTGCGCGAGCGGCCCGAGGACGTGCTGCCCCTCGCCCGGCACTTCGCGGCGTTCTATGCCGCGCAGAACGGCGTCGAGGCGCCGGTCTTCACCCCCGGAGCCGAGCGGCGGCTCGGGGAATGGAGCTGGCCCGGCAACGTCCGGGAGCTGGAGAACGCCGTGCACCGGGCGGTCATCCTCGCCGAGGAGGGGGAGATCGACGGCAATCTGCTCGCCTTCGATCCCCAGCCCCACACCGCCCACAAGCCGCAGTTCACGCTCGTCACCGACAAGGGCAACTACATCGGCTGCATCAGCGGAGCGTCGCCGCTCGCCAACCGGACCCTCGCCGACATCGAGCGCGAGGCGATCCTCTGCACGCTCGAGGCGACGCGCGGCAACAAGACCGAAGCCGCCCGCCGGCTCGGAGTCACCGCGCGCACGTTGAGCAACAAGATGCGCCTGTGGCGCGAGCTCGGCCTGGTGGCGTAACGGAGGCATCGCCATGGAACCCATCGGACCGGAAGCCCAGCTCCTCACCCGCCTGCTCTCGGCCGCCGAGCTGCGGATGCGGGTCCTGAGCTCGAACCTCGCCAACTCGAACACGCCGGGCTACAAGCGCCAGACCGTCGAGTTCGAGAGTCTCCTCCGCGAGGCGATGGGGCGGGGCGCGCCGGATCTCGGGGCGGTGGTGCCCCGGGTGCGCACGGACGTCGAGACGCCCTGCCGTCCCGACGGCAACAACGTCACGCTGGAGGCGGAGCTCAACGCGATCCGCGAGAACCGTCTCCTCTACGAGACCTACGCCGCGATGTTGTCGGGGCAGTTCTCGCTGCTCGATCTGGCCATTCGGGGGCGCGGTTGATCATGGACGGAGTCGAGAACCTTTTCGATGGCCTGCGCATCTCCTCGTCCGGCCTCGCCGCCGAGCGCCTGCGCATCGACGTCATCACGGAGAACATCGCCAACGCGCGCACGACCCGTACGGCGACCGGCGACCCCTATCGGCGCAAGCTCGTCGTCTTCGAGCCTCTCCTGCGGAAGGCCCTCGCGGGTCGCCCCGCGGAGCCGGGGGGCGGGCTGGCGACGCCGCGGGTCATCGAGGACTTCCGCACGCCCTTCGAGGCGGTCCAGGACCCCACGCACCCCCACGCCGACGCGAGCGGAAGGGTCGAGTATCCCAACGTCAACACCGTGGTCGAGATGGCCGACCTGATCACCGCCCTGCGGTCGTACGAGGCCAATCTCACCGCCCAGGAGAACTTCGTCCGCATGGCGGAGCGGGCCCTGGAGCTCGCCCGCTAGGGCGGAACCTCAACCCGAAGGTCGCTGACCCATGGTCGATCGCATCGGATCGGACGGCGGCGGGCTCGCCCGCAACGCCATCCTCTCCGCCCTCAAGCGGCATGCGCGGGCCGCGGAGGAGATCCGCAGCGCCGCCGCCGGCCTGAGAGGCTGGGCAGGAATCGATGATACAGCCTCTCAGATGCTTTCTGGCGCATCGCCTGACGGCGCTGCCGCCCGTTCGCGAGCAATTCTTGCTCCCTCTCTGAGCCCGCGGGCGCCGGCCGGGGGCGATGAAGGCCGATCCGGTTTCGCCGCGAAGGCCGTCGAGGGCCTGCGGGCCGTCGAGGCGGAGATCCGGAGCGCCGAGCGCCTCCCCGTCGATCTCCTCACCGGGAAGATCGACGACTTCCACGAAGTGGCCGTGCAGATCAAGCGGGCCGAGCTCACTTTCAACTTCGCGATGGAGGTCAGGAACAAGCTGATCGACGCCTATCGCGAAGTGATGCGGATGAACGTGTAGATGAACGATCTCCTCCGGACTCTCTTCGGGCAGCTCAAGGGCGCCAGCGGCGGCACGAAGGCCGTGGCGGTCCTGGTGGGCCTGGCGATCGTCGCCGCCATCGGTCTCACGGCGTTGGTGGCGAACCGGCCGTACATGCAGATCCTGCGCACGGGCCTCACCGATCACGAGCTGGCCCAGGTCGGCTCGGCCCTCGGCGCGGCAGGAATCCCCTTCGACGCGAGCCAACCGCCGGGCCCGTTCACCCTCTTCGTCGATGAGGACGACCGCTACCGCGCCCTGGCGGAGATCTACCGGGCCGGCGCCCTCGACAAGCCGCTGCCGGGCATCGGCTCCGACGGCGGGATCGGCAACGTCTTCGACAGCGCCCAGCAGCGAACGCTGAAGTCCTGGAAGAAGCGCTGGGAGGAAATGGAGCAGATGCTCCTCACGCTGGACTTCGTCCTCGGGGCGAAGGTCAGCACCTCGCTGCCGAACGGCTCCACGCTGGGCCGCCTGCAGGACGAATCGCTGACGGCGTCCGTGACCCTGCAGGTGCGGGGGCAGGCGCTCACCGCGCAGCAGTGCGCCACGGTGGCGATGCTCGTCAGCCGCGGCTTCGGCATCGATCGGGAGAAGATCGTGGTTTCCGATCAGGACGGCACGCTCCTGTTCGATGGCATGGCGGAGATCGAGGACGATCTGCACGCTCCGCTGCGGGATCTCGCCGCCCACGAGGAGCGGTGGGAGAAGATGAAGACCACGGAGGTCAACGCCATGCTGGCCGAGGTCCTCGGCCCGCGGAAGGCGGTGGTCCGCCTCGACTCCACCTGGGATCTCGATCAGAGCGTCACGCGCGAAGACCTGGTCTCGAAGGGCGCGACGATCTCGGAGACGACGAGCTCGACGGAGACCCCCATCGGCGAGAACGCGGCCGGCGGACCGGCTGGCTTCGCCGCCAACATGCCCGGCGCCGACGAGACGGGCACGGGAGGCGATGTTCCGCCCGCCGAACCGCCCGCGCCGCCGGTGGCCAAGTCCACGGACAGCGAGACGAAGTCCAGCCCCAGCACGACGAGCACCGAGGAGATCCAGAACAAGTACGTCCTGAGCCGGCTCAGCATCGCCCTTTTCGTCGACGAGAGCGTCCCGAACCCGGCGGCGATCCGCGATCTGGTGGCGAACGCCGTGGGCTACGACGCGGACCGGGACGCCGACTTCCAGCCGGTGGTCGGGCCGATCCACGTGCCGGAGGTCGCCGAGAACGCGGACGAGGCCGCGGACCTCTCTCCCGGTCCGATGGCTCTCGTCGAGCGCTACCTGCCGCGCGGGGTCGAGATCCTCACCGCCCTCGTCTTCATCTTCCTGCTCTTGAAGAGCCTCAAGGGCGCCGCCGCGAGCTCGCGGGCGGCAGCGAGCCGAGCGGCGGCCGGAGCCGCCGAGCAGAAGATCGATCCCGAGCTACTCGCCCGCGCGCAGGTGGAGGAGCTCCTGCGGGCCGACCCCGATCGCGTGGGCGAGATCCTCTCGGCCTGGGCGCGTGAAGAGACGAAGGCCGGAGCCAAGCCGTGAGCAACAAGCGGGGATCCCCCACCGGGCACGAGCGCGTCGCCGCCTTCCTGCTCAGTCTCGACCGCGCGATCGCGGCCAAGATCCTGAAGAGCCTGAAGCCGGATGTCGTCGTGCAGGTGGCCCGGGCCATGCTCGAACTCGATCCGAAGGCGGGCGAGGAGAGCGCCGTGAACGACGTCTACCGCCAGCTCGCGCTCTCCGTCCACGGGCCGAAACAAGGGCGGGCGTGCAACAGCGGCGAGCTGCGGGCGATCCTGAACGCCACCTTCGGGGACAAGAAGGGCGGGGAGGTCCTGAACGAGATCCACGAGCGCCGCCGCCTGGACCGGCCCTTCCTGAACGTGGAGGCCCATCCTCCCGGCACGATCTTCCGCGTGCTGCGCCGCGAGTCGGACGCAGTCGCCGCCTTGGTCCTCTCCCATCTGCCTCCCGAGGTGTCCGCCAAGGTGATCCGGCGCTACGAGGAGGAAAAGGCGCTGGCCATCGTGAAACGCATGGCCGTCCTGTCCCCGCCGAACCGCGCGGTGCTGCGGGCGATGGCCAACGACCTCGACGCGGCCCTGGAGCTCGCGGCCGAGGAGCCGCCGGAGCCCGATCCCTCCGATCGCCTGCGCTCGATCGCCGAGCTCCTGAATCACACCCCTCCGGAGCTGGAGAAGGTCGTCATCGAGTCCATCGGCTCGGAGAACGCCGGCATGGCCGCCGAGTTGCGCGAGTTCATGTTCACGTGGGAGGACATCGCCACGATCGACAAACGGGCGATGCAGAAGATCCTCGGGACGGTGGACACGAAGACCCTCTCGGTGGCCCTCAAGGCCTGCTCCCCCGCGGTCGAGGCCAAGGTGCTCGGCAACCTGAGCCACCGCGTGCGGGAGATGGTGGCCGAGGAGCGCGAGCTCGCGGGGGCGGTCCCCATGTCCGAGGTGCTCGGAGCGCGCGCCGACATCATGAAGAACATCCGCGCCATGATGGAGACCGGCGAGTTCAGCCCCGCGCGGGCGGGAGAGGACCTTGTCGCCTGAGCCGATCCGCCTGGGACCGGCCCATCCCGGCATCCGCGCGGTCCACCTCGTCGACCTGGCTGGCCGCGATTCGCTCGACGCGATCGCCGAGCGGGCGTGGTCTCGCGCGCGCGCCGCGGGAATCGCGCACGGCAGGTCCCGCGCTCTCGAGCGCGAAGCCGGCGTCCTCGCTGCCGCCGCCGAGCGGCTCGACCGCCGGGACGAGGAGCTCGCCGCCGAGCTCGCCCACTCTGCCGTGGAGCTGGGCGTGGCGATCGCCCGCCAGCTCGTGCTCGCCGAGGTGAATCGCGGCGGGCACGACATCGAGAAGATCGTGCGCGAGACGCTCGCCGCCGCCTCCGCCGGACGCGGCCGCTGCACGATCCACGTCCATCCGGAGGACTTCGAATCCCTGCGCGGCGTGCCCTTCCGCTCCGGCACCGCGGTGCAGGCGGACATCGGCGTGGCGCGCGGCGATGTCCACGTCGAGACGTCCATGGGACTGATGGTGCGCGAGATCGAGGCGGCCCTCGATTCCATCGCCGAGCGGCTGCGGGAGGAGCTGCGGTGAGCACCGGCGCTCCCCTCCTGGATCCGGAGCGGTGCGCGCGGCACATCCGGGAGGGAGCGCACCCGGCGTGGCAAGGCTGGGTGGACATCGTCTCCGGCGTGATGGTGGAGGCGGTGGGCGTGCCCGCCGCCATGGGCGAGCTCTGCCGCATCGAGCGCGGTCGCCTCGGTCCGGTCGAGGCCGAGGTGGTGGGGTTCCGCGGCGCGACCACTTTGCTCATGCCCCACGGCGATCTGGAGGGAATCGGCCCGCGGCAGATCGTGCGCGCCGTGGGGCGTCCGTTCGGCGTCCCCGTGGGCGGCGAGCTCCTCGGCCGGGTGCTCGATGGCTTCGGAGCGCCGATGGATGGCGGCCCTCCGCTGCCGCGCGCGCTCCCGCTCCGGCCGGTGCGAGGACCGGCGCCGGCCCCGCTCGGACGGACGCCGATCACCGAGGCCTTGCAGACCGGCGTGCGGGCCATCGACGGCACGGTGACCATCGGCCGCGGGCAGCGGCTCGGCATCTTCTCGGGCTCGGGCGTCGGGAAATCGACGCTGCTCGGCCAGATCACGCGCGGCACCGACGCCGATGTCCTCGTGGTGGCTCTCGTGGGCGAGCGGGGCCGCGAGGTGCGGGCGTTCCTCGAGGAAGTGCTCGGAGAGGCGGGCCGCCGCCGGGCCGTGACCGTGGTCACCACCTCGAACCGCCCGCCGATCGAGCGCTACCTCGCGCCCTTCGTGGCCGTCACGACCGCCGAGTACTTCCGCGACCAGGGACTCGACGTCCTCTTGGTGATGGACTCGGTCACCCGCTTCGCGGCCGCTTGCCGCGAGATCGGGCTCGCCGCGGGCGAGCCGCCCACGGTGCGCGGCTTCCCCCCGAGCTTCTTCGCCACCGTGCCCAAGCTCATGGAGCGCCTCGGCCGCGCGGAGCGGGGGAGCATCACGGGCCTCTTCACGATCCTCCTCGAGGGCGACGATCCCCACGAGCCGGTGGCCGACACGCTGCGCGGTCTGCTCGACGGGCACGTGCTGCTCTCCCGGGACCTCGCCCATCGCGGCCATTACCCGGCGATCGACGTCCTCGGCAGCCTCTCCCGCCTCATGCCGGCCATCGTGTCCCGCGAGCACCTGCAGATGGCGCAATCGATCCGCGAGGCTCTTGCCCAGTGGAAGGAGGGACGCGATCTCGTGGAGATCGGCGCCTACCGGCCGGGGACGAACCCGCGCCTCGACCATGCCTTGCGACTCCTGCCGAAGATCGAGACCTTCCTCGGCCAGGGCACCGGCGAGCTCACGAGTCTCGAGGAGAGCGTCTCCCTCATGCGGGCGGTCTTGACGGAGGAATCATGACATGAAGCGCCATTTCGAGTTCCGCCTGTCCCGCCTGCGCCGGGTGCGGGAGATCGACGAGCAGGTGGCCCGCGCGGTGTGGACCGCCGCCGAGGCCGAGTCCCGCGAGGCCACCGAGATGCTCGAGGAAGCCCGGAGCGCGGTGCACCAGGCCCGGGCGGACCTCTCGAGCGTCCTCGATCCCGCCGCGCGGGCCGCCCTGGATCCGCGGCGGGTCCTGCTCTCCCTCACGAGCATCGAGACCATGATCGAGGGGGTGCGCAAGCGCCGGGAGAGCGCCCTGACGCTGCGCAACCAAGCCGATCAGCTCGCCGTCGCCTGGCGGGAGCGCGAGGTGGAGCGGCGGGGCCTCGCGGAGCTCGAAGAACGGGCCCGCACGCGCCACCGCACCGCCCTGGAACGCGGCGAGAACGCCGCGATCGACGAGCAGAACATCGCCCGGGAGGCTCGCCGCCGCCAGCGCGCCCGCCCGCCGGAGGGGAAGGAGGAACGGACTCCCCCCCTCCAGTCCGATTCCAGCGCCGAGAACCGGAATGCCGATAGACCCCCGGTCTCCACCCGCCCCCTCCCCTTCGAGTGATGAACAAGACGATCGAGATCCTCGCCATGGTCCTGGGGGGCATCTCCATCCTGACCGTGTGCTTCCTCGGGTTCGCGGTGATGTCGGGGGTGCCCCTCCACCGGATCGCCGGCATCGGAAAGCTCTTCCCGGCTCCCACCTCCCCGGAGGCCGAAACGGCGGCGGCTTCCGTCCCGGCCGGCGACCCCTCGGCTCCGGACGCTCGCCAGGAGAGCGTTCTCCTGAACCAGGCCGGCCTCCTGCACGCCTGGAGCCTGCCCTCCCCCTACACCGCGGAGGAGCTCCAGGGGCTCGCCGACGGCCTGCGGCAGCGCGGGCGCCAGCTCGACGCTCGCGCCTCCGAGCTGGACGCGCGGGAGGGTCAGCTCGACGAGCGCGAGGAGACGCTCCAGGGGCGCATGGAGGGGCTCGGGGAGCTGCAAGGACGTCTGGACGCGCAGCGGACGGCGCTGGAGACCCTGCGCGCCGAGGTCGAGGCTCGCCAGAGCGAGATGGGCCAGCGCCTGGAGCGCAAGTGGACCGCCCAGGCGAAGCTCCTGGAGGAGATGAAACCGGACGCGCGGGCCGCGATCCTCGCGGGGAGCCTCTACGCGCCGGAAGAAATGGCCCAGCTCCTGCACGCCATGACGGAGGCCACTCGCGCCGAGGTCATGGCCGAGCTCGGGAAGGGCATCGAGGATCCCGCGCTCCTGCGGAAGTACCTCGAGGCCTACGGCGACATCGCCGAAGCGGAGCCGGTTCGCTAAAAGCGGGGGGGAATCGCCTTCCTCCCTCCTCTCATCTGCCGGTGACGCCCCGCCAGACGGGATTGCGGGGCGAATCCGGGCATCAAGGGGATTCCCGGCCCGACCGATAAGGATGCCGGCGCCGTCCCCGCGGCCGCCCATCCGGCTTCCCCGCCGGTCCCCGCATGGACATCACCACCATCATCGGCACCCTCCTGGGCTTCGGCCTGGTCGTCATTGCCATGGGGATGGGGGGGACTGAGCTGAGCATCTTCCTTGACATCCCCTCGGTGGTGCTGGTGTTCGGCGGGACGTTCGCGGTGATCCTGATCAACTTCCCGCTCCCGGTGGTGAAGGGTCTGGTCAAGGTCATCCTGCGGACCCTCCTCTTCAAGCTGACCTCGCCGGCCCAGGAGATCGAGCGGATCATCGAGTACGCGAACCTGGCCCGGAAGGAGGGCTTGCTCGCCCTGGAGGGCAAGCTGAAGGAGGTCGACGATGCCTTCTTCGCGAAGGGCATCCAGCTCGTGATCGACGGTTTCCCGGCCGAGACCGTGCGGGACATCATGGAGCTCGAGGCGGAGTGGCAGCGCCAGCGGCACGTCACGGGCAAGAAGATGCTCGACTCGCTCGGGGCCTATGCGCCGGCCTTCGGGATGATCGGGACCCTGGTCGGCCTCGTGCAGATGCTCCGCAACTTGAGCGACCCGTCCAGCATCGGCGCCGGCATGGCGACCGCCCTGCTTACCACGCTCTACGGGGCGCTGGCGGCGAACCTGGTCTGCCTCCCGCTCGCCGGCAAGCTCGAGATCCGCGCCAACGAGGAGGGGCTCCTGCGCGATCTGATGATCGAGGGGATCGTGGCCATCCAGTCCGGCGAGGGGCCGCAGCTCATCAAGGAGAAGCTGAAGAGCTTCGTGGCCCCGGCCGAGCGGGAGGCCTTGGTGCACTAGGACGACGGAGGCGCGATGGGCCGCAAGAGCACGCACACCAGCTCCGCGCCGGCCGGGGCGCCCGAGTGGATCGTCACGTTCACGGACATGATCTCCCTGCTCGTGACGTTCTTCGTGCTCCTGATGACCTTCTCCAGCGTGGACGAGCACGACTATCTCCGGGTGGAGGCCTGGCTCACGGGCAACGTGGGGATCCTGCCCAACCGGGGAATGCACGCCGTGGAGGCGCCCGAGGATGACGTGATCGCGGCGACGGACATCCAGCGCGGGGGCATGCAGCCCCACGATCGGCCGACGGAGGATCTCCACACGCAGCTCGCGGAGATTGGGCAGCGGAAGCGGGCCGGCGATCTCGAGCTCAGATTCACCGACGTGCAGGACGGGCTCGTCATCGAGTTCGGTCCCGCCGAGTCCTTCGCGGCCGGTTCCGCCGTGCCTCCGCCGTCTCTCGTCCAGAGCCTGGGCGAGATCGGCCGCACGCTCGAGGCCTATCCGCACCTGGTCGTCGTCGAGGGATTCCCGGACCCCGATCCCGCCCCTTCGGGTCGCTACCCCACTCCCGAGACGCTCGCCTTCGCGCGCGCCAGCCGGGCCGCCGATGCCATGCTGCAGGCCAGCCGGCTCCCGATCGAGCGCGTGCAGATCGTCGGCCAGGGCCTTCCCGGCGCGGAGGGGGACGAGTCCGCCGCCGGCGGCGCATGGCTGGCGCGGTGCGTGCGGATCCGAGTGCTCGCGCTGTCCAAGGTCCGGGCCTCCTTCCTCGAGAGCGGAGGCCGCTGATGGCTGCTCCCCAACCCGAACCGAAACTGGGAGCGCCCCCCTGGATGGTCTCGTTCGGCGACATGATGACCAACGTCCTGACGTTTTTCATCCTGCTCGTCTCGCTCTCCCGAGAGCAGCAGGCCGGTCTTCTGGCCAAGGGAGTGGGATCGTTCCTGGTGGCGCTGCGCTCCTTCGGGCTGCCCGGGGTGCTCGACGCCGCGGAGGAGGCCTCGATCTTCAACGAGGTCCGCCGCCGGTTCGGCCTGCCGGAGGAGGAGGACGCAGCTCGCCGCCCCGCCAACATCCTCGACGCCGCCGACGTCGAGCTCGTCCGGGCGAGTCTCGCCACCGCCCTCACCCCCCACCGCGAGCTGGCCCAGCCGGCGGTGGCCACCTTCGCCCCGGCGTCGGCGGAGCTCACCCCGGAGAGTCGCCGCTACCTCGATCTCCTGGCTCTCACCCTCCGCCCCACGCGGGAGGAGGTGCTGCAGCTCGAGGGGCACGCCGCCGAGGGGGAGTCGCCGGAAGGGGAGGAAGACCGCTGGCTCGCCTTCGCGCGGGCGCAGGCGGTGGCCGAGTACTTGATCCGCGAGCACGGTTTCTTGCGCGCGCTCGTCGAGGTGCGGGCCTGGGCGGCGGAGATCGACGGCCCCGGACCGGGAACGCGCAGCGTGGATGCGCGGCTCGTGATGCCCGATCGCATCGACTGATCGAGAGGACGACAGCCATGGCAGACAAGGTCAAGACGGAAGCAACGGACGCCGAGACGAGCAGGGTCTCGTCCCCCCGCCGGAAGGGAATCGCCCTGGGGGGCGGGATCGTGGGCCTCGTGGCCACCGCCTATCTCCTGTTCCTGATGGCCGTGCCCGGGAGCAGATCGAACCGCCCCTTCCAGGGCCCCTTCCTGGTCCCTCTCACGCCCGAGAAAGTGACGGTGAACTTGCTGGGGGGCAGCAAGGACTACCTCGTGATGACGGTGAACGCCGAGTACCTCGCCTACGACGAGGGCCACGTGACCGGCCGGGTGGAGGACCCTCTGTACCAGGCCCGACAGAAGGACGCCCTGCTGACGCTCTCCAGCAGCAAGTCCAAGCAGGAGCTGAACGACACCACGGGCAAGGAGGTGTTCCGCGCCATGATCCGGGAGACCCTGAATCCCCTGCTGTTCCCGATCCTGATCGGCCGCGCGTCCGATCCTGCGAATCCCGATCCGCGCAGCGGGCTGAAACCCGGGACCTCGACGGGGCGCGCGACGATGCGAGAGGGGATGGAGAGCCACGTGCTGCACGTGGACGCCCACCGGCGGACGATCGCGCTCGACTCCGGCCCCGCGGTGGAGTTCGCGGGAACGGAGACCGATCTGCTCCTCGCGGACGCGGCGGGCCGCACGGTCTACGTCGACGTGACCGCGCTGGACCCCGGATTCGTGGGTGAGGTGCCGATCGGCACGCTCGGCGAGATCCACCAGATCTTCTTCGGCGATTTCATCTCCCAGTAGATCTCCCGTCCCTCGTCCGACTCCGCGTGAGCGCCAACGTCGATCCCGAGGAAGTCCAGGCCATCCTGGGCATGATGGAGCAGAACGGCTCCGCCGCCGCCCAGGTGAGTCAGCGGGACTTCCGCCGCCCTCGCCGCCTGAGCCAGCCGCAGATCGAGGAGATCACGGCGAAGCTCACCGAGTGCCTCGCTCCCCTCGGCGAGCACCTGGCGGAGACCGTCGGAAGTCCCTGCCAGGTCACGCTGGCCAGCGTCGGGGAGGTCAGCGCCGAAGGGCTGTTCGACGACGCCGGCGAGCACCCGGCCGTCCTGCGCTGCCTGGTCGGCGGGCAGCCGGCCTGGGCGGCGTGGGACCCCGCCGCGGCGGTGGGAGCGCTCGAGCGCATCCTCGGGGCCGCTCCGTCCGATGTCGAGGCCCGGCGCCTGACGCGCGTGGAACGGCGCGTACTCGGCGGCTTCTTGACCCACGTCGTCAACCTCCTCGCCGGCGCCCTCGGCCGGGAAGCGACCGACCACGCGATCGCCGAGGACGCCGGCCAGATCGGGAGCTGGCGCGACGGAGCGGGCCGGCCGGACGCGCATCGCCTGCATGTGGAGCTCGGCGTGGAGGGAGCGGGAGAGCCGAGCGTCCTGCACATCTACCTCCCTGGCTTCCAGGAGCTGCACGGCCCCTCCGGGACGGATCTCGCCCCGGGCCTCGAGCTGCCGCGCCATCTCGAGCGCGTGGTGGTGGGGGTGGAGGTCCGCCTCGCCGCCTGCGAGATCCCGCTGAGCCAACTGCTGGCCCTCGAGGCGGGCGACGTGATCCCGACGCCGGTTCGGATCGGCGCCCCGGCCGTCGTCCTCGTGGAGGGCGAGGCGCTCGCCGCGGCGCGGTTGGGCACCCATCGCGGCCATTTCGCCGTTCGTGTGGAACATTTCATCGACCCTACGGAGGAGTCCCGATGAGCGACACCCAGAAGGATGCCGGCCCCGCCGAGTCCAACCTCGAGCGGGCGATCGACGCCGCGGCCGAAGCGGTCGCGGTGCACACCTCCGCGCTGGACGAGTTGACCGGCGCGGCCCCCGAGGGGGACGGCCTGGGGCTCGCCAGCCTGCGCGACGTTCCCGTGGAGGTCACCGTGCACGTGGGCCGGGCCCGCCTCACCCTGGGCGAGCTCGTGAAGCTCACGCCGGGCTCCCTGCTCGAGCTCGACCGCGAGGCCCACGAGCCGGCGGACATCCTCGTGAACGGCAAGGTCGTCGCCCACGGCGAGATCGTCACCATCGACGACTGCTACGGCGTGCGCGTGACGAGCGTGGACTGAGTACGGTGCCGGAGCAATCCTTCCACGATTCGCCGTTTCCGGAACGGCGAATCGTGGAAGGATTGCTCCGGCACCGTACTCACCGTCCCCAGCGGTCGGCGCGCCGCATGATGCGCGTCCAGGCCGCCTTCGCGTCCCAGTCGAGGCCCGCCTCGGCGAGGAAGGCGACGAAGAGGGCGAAGACGTGGGGATGGCGGCCGAGGGCGTTCCACACGCGCGCCCACTGGCGCTCGATCAGCTTGCACCGGTGGACGAAGTGCCCCCGGTGGCGGATGCCGTCGAGGTCGAGCAGGACCCATTCCGCGCCGTTCCAGAGCGCGTTTTCGAGGTGGAAGTCGCCGAGCAGGACCCCCCGGCGGGCGATGGCGGCGAGGAACCGCGGCAGAGCGTCCATCGCCGCTTCGTCTCGCCGCCAGAGCGCCGTAAGCGGCTGGCCGGGGATGTGCTCCATCACGAGCATCCCCGCCCGGCGATCCGCCCGGCGGCGGGGGCCGAGGGCGACGTAGGGCGCGGGCGTGCGGATGCCGTCGAGACGGAGGGCGAGATCGGCGCTGCGCACGGCCCGCGGCGGACGGAAGAGGTCCCGCCGCCGGCGGGGGCCCGGGAAGAACTTGACTACGTGGGGGCCGGAGCGGAAGACGTGGCTCCCGGCGAGCTCCTCCCCATCCTCGACCCGACCCGCCGCGAGCCAGGCGGGCAGGCGTGTCTCGAGGTCGGGGCCCAGCTCGACGTAGCGGAAGCCCGCGAAGTCCCCGCACACGAGCGGCACGCGCCGGCGAAGGAGGGGATCAGCCACCGGTCAGGACCTCGGGATGCGGCGGGGATCATACGGGACCGCCGCGGTTCCCGCCGCTCCCTTCTCGAGCGCCACCTCCTCGAGCAGCGCGGTCGTCTGTTCCATCTTGGACTCGATCGAATGGGCCTCGGCGAGGGCGCGGGCGAGCGGGGCGGCGGCGGTCAGGCGCGCGGGCGCGCTCCATTCGGCGAGGGTGGCACCCCACTCCGCCGCACCGGCGGCGGCGGGGAGCACGGTCCCTTCGACGCCGGGCTCGATCAGCTCGGCGCCCCCGTTCGCGTCGCTCGTCAGCACCGGCAAGCCGGCGGCCAGGGCCTCCAGGGTCGAGTTCGCGAAGGGGTCGTAGCGCGTCGGGAGCACGTAGAGATCGGCGGCGGCGTAGCAGGCCTCGGGATCGCGCCGGCCGCCGAGGAAGTGCACCCGCTCCCCGGCGCCCAACCGCCGGGCGAGGGTGGCGAAGGCGCCGGCGGCGGAGTCGTGGCCCACCACGACGAGGTGGGCGTCGCGCCGCTCCTTCCGCAGGCGGGGGAAAGCCGAGAGCGCGATGTCGAGCCCCTTGCGGGCGAAGCCGTGACCGAGGAAGAGCACGACGAGCTCGTCGGGGCCGATGCCGAGCGCGGCTCGCAACTGCCGCCCCTCGCCGGAGCGGCGGCGGGGGTGGAATCGCTCGAGGTCGACGCCGTTGTGGACGACGGCGACCTCCTCCGCCGGCAGGCCGTAGCGCGCCATCACGTCGCGCTTCACCATCTCCGAGTTGGCGATAACGCGGCGGTTGACCCCCGGGCGCAGGGCGCGCTCCTCGATCCAGAGGGCCACGCGATGGCGCGCGCGGGCCCGGCCGGCGGCGCGGATCGCCCGGCCCCGGCCGGCGCCGTATCCCGTCTCGAGCCACGTGCGATGGCACCCGCCCCCGAGCCGCAGCACGTCCTGGCTCCAGGTGCGCCCGAGCCCGAGGACGACGTCGTAGGCCGTGCGCCGGACGTGCCGCTCGACGGCGACCGCGAACCGCCAATGCCGCATTCCCGCTCCGATGGCCAGGGACCGCCGGACGACGAACCGCACCGCGGGATGGGGCGGCTCCTCGTGCCGGCGGCAGACCACGACGGGCTCGTGGCCGTGCTCGGCGAGGTGGCGGACGAGGTGGTTCAGGAACCCCTCGGTGCCGCCCGTCCCGGCGTGGCGCAGGTGGACCAGGGCGATCTTCATCGGACCCGGCGCGTATTATCACTGCCGCCCGGGGCGGGCGGATAATGCGCCCCCGGATCCCCGTCCCCATGCCCCCTCCTCCCCCCCGCCGTCTCCCGCTCTCCGCGTGCATCATCGCAATGGACGAGGAGGACCGCATCGCCGATTGCCTGCGCTCGGTCGCCTTCTGCGACGAGGTCGTGGTCGTGGACTCCCATTCGCGCGATCGCACGCGCGAGGTGGCGAGCTCGCTCGGCGCCCGGGTGATCGAGCGCGACTGGCCCGGCCATGTCGCCCAGAAGGAGTTCGCGATCCGCGCCGCCGCCCACGACTGGGTCCTGTGCGTGGACGCCGACGAGCGGGTCTCGCCCGCCCTGCGGGAGGAGATCGTCGCCCTGCGCGACGCGGGCTTCCCGGGCCGGCCCGGCTGGCGCTTCCCCCGCCTGTCGAACTACCTCGGCACCTGGGTGCGCCACGGCACCTGGTACCCCGACCGGCAGCTCCGCCTTTTCGACCGCCGCCGCGGGCGCTGGGGGGGGCACGATCCCCACGACCGGGTCGAGCTGGACGGTGCGCCCGGCCGGCTGGCCGGGGATCTCCTCCACGTCCCCTACCGCAGCCGGGAAGAGCACCTGCGCACGATCGAGCGGTACACGACGACCATGGCCGCGGGGATGTTCGCGCGGGGGAAGCGGGCGCGGCCGTGGAATCTCGTCGTGAACCCCGCCGTGCGCTTCCTGCGCTTCTACGTGCTCAAACGGGGTTTTCTGCTCGGGGGCCGCGGACTCGAGCTCGCGGTGCTCGCCGCCCGCTACGTGCGCCTCAAGTACGCGAAGCTCCGGGCCTTGCAGCGCACGGAGGCGCGGCCGTGATCCCCCCTCGCCGGAGCCGCACGATCCACGTCCGCCACCTCGCCATCGGCGGAGATGCCCCGATCGCCGTGCAGAGCATGGCGGCGACGCGCACGCAGGACGTCGAGGCCACGGTGCGGCAGGTCGAGATCCTCGCCGCGGCCGGCGCCGACCTCGTGCGCATCGCGGTGGACGGTCCCGCCGACGTCGCCGCTCTCGCCGCAGTCCGCCGCCGGACGCTGGCCCTGCTCGCCGTCGATCTCCAGGAGAGCTACCGCCTGGCCGAGGCGGTGGCGCCCCACGTGGACAAGATCCGCTACAACCCCGGCCACCTCCACCACCACGAGAAGACGAAGCCGACCGCCGCGAAGGTGGCGTACCTCGTGGAGGTGGCGCGCGTCCACGGCCTCGCCCTGCGCATCGGGGTGAATGCCGGTTCCGTCGCTCCCGAGTACGCCGGCCGCTTCGGAGACGATGCCGTGGCGCCCCTGGTCCAGTCGGCGCTCGACCACTGCGCGATGATCGACGCGCTCGACTTCGCCGACTACGTCGTCTCGATCAAGGACTCCGATCCGCGGCTCGTGATCGAGGCCAACACCCGCTTCGCCGCGGCGCGCCCGGACGTGCCCTTGCACCTCGGCGTCACCGAGGCCGGCCTGCCCCCCGAGGGCGTGATCCGCACGCGCGTCGCGTTCGAGCAGCTCCTCGCCCGCGGCCTCGGCGACACCGTGCGGGTCTCGCTCACCCTCCCGTTCGATCGCAAGGGGGAGGAGATCGCCGCGGGCCGCCGCATCCTGGCCGACGTCGCGGCAGGCCGTTTCCGCTCCGTCCCCCCCCATTTCTTCTCCGGCCTGCACATCATCGCCTGCCCCTCCTGCTCGCGTGTCGAGAACGAGCGCTTCATCGAGCTCGCCGCCGACGTCAAGGAGCTCACCCGCTACGCCGCCGCCCACGACCTGACGATCGCCGTGATGGGCTGCCGCGTGAACGGCCCGGGCGAGACCGACGACGCCGACCTCGGCCTCTGGTGCGGCCCCACCCGCGTCATCCTGAAGCGGGGCCCCGTGGAGCTCGGCTCCTACGGCTACCACGAGATCCTCCCCCGCCTGCGCGCGGCCCTCGACGCGCTGATCGCGGCGAGGTGAGGCACCCGATTCGCATTCAGCTCAGCAGGATCCGAATCGCCAGTCCGAGAGCGCCGGCCACGAGGACGCTGGTCAGGGTGCCGATGAGGTAGGTCTCGGCGAAGTTCCGGTCATCGAGCTCCTTGAACCGAGCCACGGACTTGGCGGCGAGCACGAAGCCGACGGCGCTCCACTCGCCGAGCCAGACCAAGGTCACCACCAAGAGACGCTCGAGGATCCCGATGACGCGGCCAGGGGAGGGACCGGTGGCCATGGACTCGGCCTCCGCCTCGGTGGGACGCACGCTCGCGAGCACCGCGGCGACCACTGCGCTGCCGCCGTGTACCGCGAAGGCGTAGGCGGCCGTAACCACCCCGAGCGCGCGGAGCGTCTCAAGATCCACGACCAGGGGACCCTCCTCGGGAGGGAGATCGGAGGAGGCCCAGATCGCGGCCACGAGCACGAGGGTCGCGGCGTGGAGCGCCTGATCGAGGAAGAACGACCCCAGCGGCCCCACGCCGACGCGCAGCCCCAACGCCGGTTTCCCGGCATCCACGAAGACGTGGGCGATCGCCACGGCGAGACTGACCGGCACGGCAAGACCGCCGTCGAGAAGGAACGGCAGCAGCACGAGAGCGTGGACGGCGAATACCTGCCAACCGTGGCGAAAGAGAAGGCGAACGTCCCGATGCTTGCCCTCCACCATCGCCGGGCTCTGGAAGACGAAATCCGCGAGAGAATGCCCGGCGAAGAGAAGGGCGAGGATCGCCGCCCCCTCCGGCGAGCCGAGACTTGCCATCACTTCTCCCTCCCCGAGAGAAGAGCGAACGCGGCGTCCTCACCGGCCAGGATCGTCTCGTGGTGGGCCGCCTTCAGGCTCTCGCTCACCACGGAAGGACGGATGCCGCGGAGCAGGGCGACTTCTTTCTGCGTGTCGTGCAGCCGGCTCTGGTAGGAGCACGCGCCTTGCTTCGCCGTCCATCGCGCACGCACCGCACCCATCAAGTCGAAGAGCGCGTTCAGCGTTTGGTCCCGCTCCCTTCCGAATCCCAGGAAGCGAACCCAGACTCGGCGGGACCGCGCTTCGCGCAGGGCCTCCCGGGCGGCGTGGAAGCAGGAACCGTCCAGGAGGGCGGGGTTCGACGCTTGCTCGGGGGGGGCGGGCAGGGGGCCGGTGGTGATCGTCCCCCGCCCCACGCCGAAGACCAGGGGAGGGAATCCCGCGGAGCCGAAGAGGCGATCGGTGAGCTCCTGCACGACGTGGACGATCCACCCCGGCTTGCGGAACAACGCCTGGCACTCGTCGCCCGCGGTCAAGACCAGGGGCGCCGCGAGGCGGGCCGGGCCGAGTTCCTCGCTCAACTCCCGGGTCCAGTCGAGCAGGTGGGACTGGAACCGGGCGCGGTCCTCCTGGCGCCGGGAGGAGACCACGTCGCCGATCAAGGCCACATACGGAGGCTCGGCCATGCGGACAGCCTGATTCGGCAATATTGCCGAATCAAGACAAAAGTCGGCAATATTGCCGAACTCGGTGCCGAGGTCCCCTCCACGCCGGGCCGGGCGGCTCTCGCCCCCCGGCCGCCCGTCCGGGCGGGCGCTCCCGGAGAGCCTCCCGCCCCTCCCCACCCGGAGCCGTTCGACCCGTTGACGCGCCGGGGCCCCCCGCGCACCCTGCCCGCGGATGCGACTTCTCCTCGCCAGCCGGTCCCGGAGCACGGGCGATGAGCGCTGAGGCCGGGCGGCCCCGCGTTGCGCTCCACACGAGGATCCTGCTCGGCCTCGTTCTCGGGGCCGGCGCGGGTGTCGCGTCGAACCTCCTCTGGCGCGGAGCGCCGGCGCTCGAGTGGTTCACGAGCAACGTCGCCCAACCGGTCGGCCAGGTGTTCCTGCGGATGCTCTTCATGGTGGTGATCCCTCTCGTGTTCACCACCCTCACCCTGGGCGTCGCGAGCTTCGGCGACCTGAAGATGCTCGGCCGGGTAGGGGCCAAGACGCTCGGCTTCTTCGTGCTGACGACGAGCATCGCGGTGGGCCTGGGGGTGTTCCTCGCCAACGTCGTTCGGCCCGGTGCCTCCTTGGATCCGGACACTCGGGCCGCATTGCTCGCGGAGTATTCCACGGCGGCGGGGGAGCGCGTGATCGCGGCCGAGACCGCCGGTTTCGGGATCGACACGTTCGTGTCCATCGTGCCCCGCAACGTCGTGCGGGCGGCGGCCGACGGCGACATGCTCGGCGTGATCTTCTTCGCCCTGATCTTCGGCGTGGCCTTGACGCGGGTGTCCAAGCCCCGGGCCGAGCCCGTCCTCAAGTTCCTCGAGGGCTTCGCGCAGGCCATTCTGGAGATCATCGGGTTCGCGATGCGGCTCGCGCCCTACGGAGTGGCGGGGCTCATCTTCGCGGTCACTTCCCGCTTCGGCTTCGAGGTTCTGCGTTCCCTGGGCCTCTATGTGATCCTGGTCCTGGCCGGGCTGCTCATCCACCAGGTTGCGGTGCTCGGCACGCTCGCTCGCATCGTCGCCGGGTTGAGCCTGCGTCAGTTCTTCGGGCGCCTGCGTTACGCGATGATCACGGCGTTCTCGACGTCGAGCTCGAACGCCACGCTGCCCACGACCCTCCGGACCGCGGAGGAGGAGTTCGGCGTGCCGCGCGAGATCGCCGGCTTCGTCATCCCGCTGGGCGCGACCATGAACATGAACGGGACCGCCCTCTTCGAGGGGACGACCGTGCTGTTCCTGGCCCAGGTCTTCGGGATCGACCTCTCCGTGGGCGAGCAGTTGATCGTCGTCGTCCTGGCCATCGTCACCGCGATCGGCGCCGCCGGCGTGCCCGCCGGCTCCATCCCGCTCCTCGTCATGGTGCTCGTGATGGTCGGCGTGCCGGGCGAGGGCATCGCGCTGATCCTGGGCGCCGACCGGATCCTCGACATGGCTCGCACGGTGCCGAACGTGAGCGGAGACATCCTCGCCGCAGTGTTCGTCGCGAAGTCGGAGGGGATGCCGCTCCGGCCGGGCTCGCGGTGACGGCGCGCGAGACGAGCGGTGGAAGTCGGACGCAGGGCTACCGCTTCGCCAGCCAGAGCAGGAACCGTCCCTCCAGACTGCCCTCGCCCGGGACCGGTTCGCTGAGCGGCACGCCGTAGGTCGCGGCGAGGGTGTCGGCGAGGGCGGGTGCGCCGGGGACGGCGAGGCCCGCGAGGAGGGCGGCGAACGCGGCGTGGGATTCCTTCCGGTCGCCGGCGGCGTGCTCGCGCAGCCAGAAGAGGAAGGCCGAGCGGTAGGCGCGCAGAAACTCGAGGGCGTCCCCCTCGAAGCGGGAGTCGGGCCAGAGGCGCTCCCCGGCCCCCGTCCCCAGGAACGGCGCCCGGGCGACATGGCGAGCGCTTCCGCCGTCCGCGACGAGCTCGAAGCCGAGGTGTCGCTCGCGCCGGGCGGTCGCCGATCGGGCCCCGGCCTTCTGCGCGCGGCGGAGGACCGCCACGAAATGGTCCTTGCCGTGCGATTCGCGCCACCGGCTGTCGGCGCGGATCGGCGGGAGCGCACCGCCATCGGGGTTTCCCCCGGGGATGAAGACGGACCGCGCCTCCGTCTGCCGGGCGCGCGTGTCCCCGTCGGTGCGCGTGTCCACCTCGCCGAAGAGCTCGATCACCATGTTGTTGGCCAGGCCCGCGGCGACCATCGGCTCCATCCGTCCGCCGAATACGTTGTCGAGGAGGGAGCGGGTGGCCATCTGGACGACATGTTCCGCCAGGGCCTTCGGATTGCGGTCGTTCATCGCCAGGCCGGCGGTGAAGTCCGTGGCCCCCGGCGCGGCGTACTGCAGGGCGACGACGCGCGTCCCCTCGTAGTCGAGGTACGTCCACTCCACGATGCCCGGCAGCCAGTACGCGCTGCGGTAGCGGGGATCCGCCAGGCCGATCACCGTCGTGAAGGCGACGAAGTCCCTCCGCTCCGGGATGAGGACGAGGCGCGCCGGCCGCCGTCCCGGATCCTCCCCGCGCATGGCCCGGGCGAAGGCGTCCTGGGCGGCTCCGGCGGACTCTCTCGCCGCCTCGGCCTCGATCGCCGGCCCGCCGCTCGGGGCCTCGCGCGCCGCGAAGCTCTGGGGGTCCCAGGACGCGAGCCAGGACCGCAGGGTCTTGGCCTCCGCCTCGAGCGCGACCCCCGCCCCGGGCGCGATCCACTCGCGCCACCGCACCTGAAGGTCGAGGAGGGACGCGAGCAGCCGCGGAATCTCCCGGCCCCAGACAGGATCGGCGAGGGCCGCCCGCGCGACGCGCACGTCGAAGAGGCCCAGGCGGACGCTCGCGAATCGCTCGGTCAGGAGCCGCTCCATGTCGACTGGCGCGCCCGGCGCCGCGGCCGGCCCCCTGCCGGCGAGCCAGTGCTGCGCGATCGCCTCGTAGTCGAGATCCGATCGGATCGCTGCCAGTGGAGCGGCCGGGAGGACCGCGGGCGCCAGAAGGAAGAACGCCGTCCCGAAGACGACGAGGGACCGCTGCATCGGGAACCTCCGTTTCCGAGCCTGCCGAGGAACGGGATGCCCCCCGGGGCGCCCGTCCTTGCCACGCCTGCCAACCGTGGTCGCGCGCCGCGGGCGGTGCCCCGGGAGAGCTGGATCAGTCCCCCTAGCCGCCTGCTCGTTCCCGTACTACGAAGAATGTCTCCGGAAGCTCCGCGGGCGCCGCGCGCGCCGGACTCACTCCGCGCGGCCCGCCTCCCCGGCGGGCGCGGCGGGCCCGAGCGCGGCGGGGCCGGGCTCGTCCGCATCGGGGGCGAGGGCCTGCATCTCGCGCGCTTCCCCGTCGATCGGCACGAGCTCGGCGAGCGGTTTCGGCGAGCGGGCGTCGCGCTCCTCGAACTTGCGCAGCGTCGGCACGAGCCGGCTCTGGACGGAGCCGACGAACTCGTTGTAGTGGCGGCGCGCGCCGTCGAGGGCTTGCCCGACCCGGGCCGCCTTCTCGAGCACGATCGCCGCCCGCTGGTGCAGCTCCCGGCCGAGGGCGAAGAGCTCCTGCGCGCTGTCGGAGAGGTTCTTCTCCCGCCATCCCACCGCCACCGCGCGCAGGAGGCCGATCAGCGTCGAGGGGCTCGCGATCACGATGTTGTGCTGGGCGGCGAACTCGATCAGATCGGGGCAGCGCTCGAGGGCGGCGTCCACGAGCTGGTCGCCCGGGATGAACATCACGACGAAATCGGGCGAGGAGTCGAAATGCGCCCAGTACTGCTTGCGGGTGAGCTTCTCCGTCTGGAGGCGCACGTTGCTCGCGTACCGGTCGAGCCGCTCGGCGGCCTCTTCGGGACTCGCCGCATCCAGGGCGTCCATGTACGCGTCGATGCTCGTCTTGGCGTCGATCGCGATGTACCGGTCGTTCGGCAGCCGCACGACGAGGTCCGGCTTCTGCAGCCGCCCCTCCTCGTCGTGGAGCTTCTCCTGCGACGCGAAGTCGCAGTAGGGCCGCATTCCGGCGAGCTCGACGACGCGCTCGAGCTGGATCTCGCCGTAGCGGCCGCGCACGTTCGGCTTGCGCAGGGCCTGGGCCAGCTTGCTCGTCTCGCCGCGCAGCTCCTGGTTCGAGAGGGCCATCTGCGTGACTTGCTCGCGCAGGCCGGCGCGCTCGCGGCTGGCGCGCTGGAGCTCCGCGTTCGTGCGCTCGATCTGCTCCTTGATCGGCCCCAGCAACTGGTCCACCGCTCGGCGCCGCTCGTCCATCTGGGCCACGGCCTCGACCTGCTTGGCGGTCATCGCCTCCTTGGCGAGCTTCACCAGCTCCTCGTTCGAGGAGTGCAGGGCCTCGGCGGCGAGCACCTGGAAGCTCTCCCGCGCGCGGTCCTGATCGTGGAGGCGCGATTCGGCGAGCTGGCGGGCCGCGAGCAGGCGGTAGCGATCGCGCAGGAGCCACGCGCAGGCCGCGAGCAGGAGAGCGGCCAGGACGAGCAGGGCGGCGGTGAGCGGATCCATGGCGGCGCGGGGCGAGGGAGCGGCGGTCGAGGATACGGCCGGCGCGGGCGGCTCACCAGACCGGCGCGTCGCGAATCCAGGCGGAAGCCGACTCGCGATCCAGGGCGGTGGAGAAGAAGTAGCCCTGGCCGTGCTGGCAGGCGAGATCGCGGAGCATCCGGAGCTCTTCGGCGGTCTCGACTCCCTCCGCCACGACGTCGAGGCCGAGCTTGGCGGCCAGCGCCAGGATGATCCGCACGATCTCCGCCTTCTCCTCCTCGAACTCCATCCGGCACACGAAGGAGCGGTCGATCTTCAGAGAGTCGAGCGGGAAGCTGTGCAGAGAGGCGAGCGAGGAGTACCCCGTCCCGAAGTCGTCGATCAGGAGGCGCACGCCGAGGTCGCGCAGGGCCTGGAGGGTCGCCGCATTCTCGCGGGTCCGGGCCATCACGACGCTCTCGGTCATCTCGAGCTTCAACCCGCGCGCGGAGAGCCCGGTGCACTCCAGTGCGCCCGCCACCTCGTTCACCAGGTCCGGATCCTCGAACTGGCGAGCGGAGAGGTTGACGGCCATGGCGAGGTCGCCCGTGCCGGAAATCCCCCGGCGCCACTCCTCCATCTGGCGGCAGGCCTCGACGAGCACCCACTTGCCCATGGGCACGATCAGCCCGTTCTCCTCGGCGAGGGGGATGAAGCGATCGGGGCGCACGAGGCCGCGCACGGGGTGCTGCCAGCGCAGGAGGGCCTCGAAGCCCGAGAGCCGGCCCGTGGCGAACGACACGATGGGCTGGTAGTGGAGGACGAGCTCGCGGCGCTCGAGCGCGTGGTGCAGATCGCCTTCCAGGCGCAGCCGCTCCTTGGCCTTGGCGCTGAGCTCGGGATCGTAGATCTCGTAGAGGGTGGCGCTGTCCTGCTTGGCGCGGTGCATCGCGCTCATCGCATCGCGAAGCAGGTCCTCGGCGCGCACCAGCGGATGCGCGGCCACCGCGATCCCGATGCTGCCGGCGCAGATGATCTCGTGCCCGCGGAGGACCCGTGGCCGGCGCAGGACGGCGCCGATCTCCTCGGCGAGCGCCACGGCTTCCTGCCCATCGCGAACGCCGTCCAGGATGATCCCGAACTTGTCCCCCTCCAGGCGGGCGAAGGTGTCCCCGAGCCGCATCAGGCTCGAGATGCCCCCGGCGATGTCGAGCAGGAGCGCGTCGCCGGCCTCGACGCCGAGGCTGTCGTTGACGTGGTGGAAGCGATCGAGATCGAGGTGGAGGACCGCGACCGGCGAGCCGCCGGGCCGCCGGGTGCGCAGGAGGGACTGGGCGAGCCGATCGAGGAACAGCGCCCGGTTGGGGAGGCCCGTGAGCGGGTCGTGGGCGAGCTGATGGCGGAGGCGGTCCTCGATCGCTCGGCGGGCCGTGACGTCGGTGAGCGAGCCGCCGAGGAGACCCGCGGTGGGGTGCTTGGCGGCGCGGCACAGGACCCATCGCCAGCCGCCATCGGCATGGCGCAGGCGGAACTCGTGCTCGAGATGCGGGGTCTCGCCGGCGAGATGGGCCCGGATCGCCGCCTTCAGCCCGTCGACGTCCTGGGCATGGACGAGGGCGAACCAATCCGGCGGCGCGGCGACCGCATCCTCCTCCGCGAGCCCCGCGATCGATCGCCAGCGCGCCGACAGCCGCAGCCGGTCGGCGGCGAGGTCCCAATCCCAGAGCCCGTCGCGAGCCCCCGACCAGATCACTTCCAGCCGCTCTTCCGCCTCCCTGGCGTTCGGCGTGTTCATGCGCTTCTAGCCGTACGAAAGCGCAACGCTCTTGGCAAGCTCCGGCCCGTCTGCTCTAGCCTGGATTTCCACGGCCCGGAGTTCGCCTAAGGTCCGGGCTCCTCGGGCGGGCGGCTTGCGTGGCGGCTACGCCATCAGTCGAAGCGTGCGTTGATTCCACCAGGGGACCTTGACCGGGGCGT
>JBFMCU010000124.1:0-14053 GCA_040754415.1 Planctomycetota bacterium | reverse complement strand
GGCAGACTTCGTCGAAGCGTCAGAGGACGGCGACCCCGAGCTCGTCGCAGATCTCCGCCAGCAAGCCAAGCTGGTCGAGCGCCAATCCTCCATCGAAAACAGCTCCCAGACTGCAAGTGAGCGCGCGTAAAGGCACCTCACCACTGCAAAATAATGTGCGCGCCGACAGGGGGGGGGCCTCACCTATGTCGAGGTCGCGGGGGGGTTCTACCACAGCCTTGCGCTTCGCAGCGACGGCACGGTGGCGGTCTGGGGCTGGAACGGCCTCGCCCAGTGCAACGTGCCCGCGCCGCCGGCTGGCCTCACGTACATCGAGGTGGCCGGGGGCGGGACCCACAGCCTGGCCCGCATCAGCGACGGCACGATCGTGACGTGGGGCAGCGACTGGGCCGGCCTGGACGAGATCCCCGACCTGCCGCCGGGGCTCACCTGCATCGACGTGGCGGCGGGGGACGCGCACAGCCTGGCGCTTGGCAGCGACGGCCGGATCGAGGCCTGGGGGGACAACTACTTCGGCCAGTGCAACGTGCCCTCGTTGCCCCCCGGGATCCGGGACGTCGAGGTGGCGGCGGGGGGGAAGTGGAACGGCGACCACAGCCTGGCACGGCGAAGCGACGGTTCGGTTGTGGCCTGGGGCTTGAACGACAAGGACCAGTGCGACGTGCCGGCGCTGCCGTCCGGTACTACCTGCGGGGCGCTGGCGGGGGGCGGGGCTCATAGCCTGGCGATCTACGGCACGGGTTCGCTTGCCGCCTCCGCCACCTTCCGCACCGCCGGCACGAACCCCGCGAGCTACGCCGCGTTCACGACGCCTATCCTGGGCGGCACGTACACCGCGCTCGTCGATGTCGGGGGCACGAGCGGGCATAACCTCGCCTGGCTGGTGGGTTTCACGACGCCGCTCTCGCTGACGCTCAGCGGAGGCCAGACGCTGCTCGTGAACCCCGGCGATCCAAACGGCGAGCTCTTGGGCCTGGACCTCGTCTCCGGCCCCCAGGCGACCTACGACCTGCCGGTCCCGGCGGACGCGGTCTTCGCGGGTTTCGCTCTCTCCACGCAGGCCCTGCACTGGGGCGGCGTCACCCCGTTCGCCCTCTCGAACGCGCAGGACCTGATCCTGGGGTATCGGTAGCCCTCCTCTCGACGCCACCTTCGGGCCGACTCGGCCTGGGATTCACGCCGTCGAGAACGCCGGAGAGAGGCAGCCAGAACGACGCCCCGGAGCCGAGAGAGGCGGTACAGCCACCAATGTGGACCGTTGCTTGCCGGGCGGAGAGCGACGTGGCGATGAGCCGCGATGGGAACGAGTGCGCCGGTTGTCGAGCGGAATCACGAATCCCACTCCCTGAGCTGGCCGAGACTTGCTAGTGGTCTGATTCACTCTGTTGGGGCATTTTGAGGGCGGCGCGCGCGCGCCCTACCTTCGCGAGGATCTCCTCGACGGTCTTGCGCCAGACGAACGGTTTCGGATCGTCGTTGTGCTCCGCGATGTAGGCCATCATCGCGTCGATCAGTTGGCGCACGCTGCGGAAGGCACCCCGCCGCAGGCGCTTGTCGGTCAGGTCTCGGAAGAACCTCTCGATGACATTGAGCCTCTTGGCCCGGAGATGTTGATCGCCGTTCAAGAATCCTAAGCGCTTTTCTTGAGGTGGCTTATGGTCGATTGGTCCGTGGCGATGACGGCGGCGGCGAGGCGGCGGCCCTTGGCGGTGACGAGATAGCGGTGGGTGCCGGGGAGCTTCTCGATCAGGCCGTGGCCGCCCAGGATGCGGAGCAGGTAGGTAACGGGTGCGCTTCGCTTGCGGCGTTCGTCGGGAGGCTGGGGATTCTCGTCGAAGAGCAGGGGGATGAGGTCTCGGTTGCGGAAGCCGTTGAGGAGAAACTCGCCGCGGGAGATGGCGCGCAGGAGGGAGAGGTCGGGCTCGGTCCAGGGACGGAGAGCGCGCACGCGCCGGCCGGCGAGGTCGGCGAGTTTGGTGACGGGCTCGAGGACGTCGTGGACCGTGGTGTCGTCGTCGGCGACGGCGAGAGCATCGGCGTAACGGTCGTTGGCGGCCTGACAGATGCGGGCTCGACGGCGCATGTCGGCGATGCCCTTGCGGAGGGGCCGCAGCTTGGAGGGGCTGGTCCGATCGCCTTGGGCCTTGCGGCGGACCTTGAAGTCGGAGGGGTCGTTCATGGTGCTCTCGATGCGCAGTGCGGCGGGCACCTTGCCGCGGACGGGAGGCACGGAGTGGGCCTTGTCGTACATCTTGAGGGTGTTGATGCCGACGACGTGCTTGACGCGGACACCCTCGCGGCGGTTCTTGTAGTCGCTGACGAGCTCTCCCTGGTAGGCGGGCGTGAGCTTGCGGCCCAGGAAGCGCATGACGTCCGGGCTGGCGAAGTCGGTCATGGCGTGACGGACGAGGCCGGGATAGCAGGACGACAGGACGGAGGCGTCGCGGAAGAGGATGTCGGTGGCCCACTCGCTCTGGTGGATCGTCCAGGAATAGGTGCTGCAAGCGGCGTTCATGATGTCGGCGAGGGCGGGGTTCACGCGCAGCACGAGTCGACCGAGAATCCGATCCCAGGGCAGATCCAGCATTTGGTCGAAGATGTCCTGGGCGCGCTCGGGATCGGCGAGGTGGGGAAAGCAGTTGTCGGCGCGCGTGTAGCGCATGCGGACACGGTCGAGCTGGCGGCCGAGCCACTCGCGGCCGTTGACGTAGACCTGGACGGTGTAGGGCATCCAGGTCTGGACGCGGACGTGCATGAAGCCGAAGTCGCGATCGAGGAGGTAGGTGTAGAGGTGCAAGCACTTGGTCGAGCGGCGACGGACCTCTTGAGGGTGCTTGTGCTCTCGGGACCGCCAGACTCGCCAGCTGCGGCACGGCTCCACGGCGGAGAGCAGGCAGATCGGCCCGGACCGCCGCGGCTCTTGGGCGAGGAAGGCGCGGGCGCGCTGCTCCTTGGAGATGCGGCTCGAGTCCAAGTACTGGATCGGTCGGCCGAGGCGCTCGAGGACACCGGCGCCAGCCTTGCGGATGGCCTGGGTCGTGCTCTCGACGTAGCGACCGAAGTCCTTCAGGAGCACGCCCTGGTCGGTGAGGAAGCCGCGGACCCCACCCTCGTGGCAGAGCGGGCGGAGGTGTCCGCGGAAGATGAGGCGATCGAAACCGCTGAGGATTCCCGTGATCTTGTCGGCGTGACGAGCTACAAAGTGGCGCACGGCGCGTCCCTCCTGGACTGGGTGTTCTGCGAAACCTCCAGCGTATACCAGGAGCCGCGCCGTGCTCTGTCTCGGGCTTCCTGGACGCCACCGGCCGGCAGAGAGGCTTGGCTTCTGCGGACCACACGGGTCAGCCCGCGGCAGCGTCCGACCCGGCATCACTGGCCGAGACCGCTCACGCTGGATTGCGGGCGTCAGCCCGCGATGAGCCGGGAACTCGTCTACGAATTCCTGGCTCGAGGCCTCTGGCCAGTCCCGTGCGGCGTGCCAGGTCCGCGAAGCGCGCGGTCGAGGCGGAGGTGCCCGCCGGCCGTCACCCGGGCGCGCCAACTGGGCGGGACGAGCGTCGTTCCGGAGTACTCCTCGACGAGGGCCGGTCCGGGGAAGGAGTGGCCGGGGCGCAGGAGCTCGCGGTCGATCACCGGAGCGCGCCGGGGGCGGTCGAAGACGGCGAGGCGATGGCCGCGCACCGCGGAGGGGTCGAAGGGCCGGGGGCGGACGCGCGGGAGGACCGGGGCGGGCGTCGGGGCGACGGTGCGGGCGCGCAGGCACACGAGCTCGATCTCCCGCTCCTCCAGGCGCCAGCCGTAGAGGGCGGCGTGGGCGGCGTGGAAGGCGGCCGCCGGATCGGGCCCCTCCGGCACCTGGAGCTCGAAGGACTGGCCCGCGTAGCGCAGGTCGAGCGAGCGCTCGCTGGCGAGCGAGCCCGCCGCGTGTCCGTCCGCGACGAGCTCCGCTCGGCCCCTCTCGGCCAGCGCGTCGAGGACCTGCCGCCGCCGGGTCCGCGGCCAGTCGACGAGCGGCGCGAGAACCGTCTGGGTGTGGTCGCGGGCGGCCTCGGCGCTCGTCATGCCGCGGGCCGAGAGGGCGCCGGGGTGGCGGGGGATCAGCGCTCCGGGCATGCCCATCGTCGCGGCGAGGGCCGCGCCGTGCAGGCCGCCCGCGCCGCCGAAGGCGACGAGCGTGAGCCGGGCCGGGTCCTGCCCGCGCTGCATGGTCATCACGCCGATCGCGCGGCCCATCGCCGCGCGCGCCACCTCGAGGATGCCGCGGGCGGCCGCCGCGGGCTCCACGCCGAGACGCCGGCCGAGGGCGGAGAACGCGCGGGCCACGGCGGCGGTGTCGAGCGGGAGCTGGCCGGCGAGGAAGGGACCCTCGGCGATGTGGCCGAGCAGGACGTGGGCATCGGTCACCGTGAGCCGGTCGCTCCGGCCGTAGCAGACCGGACCGGGGTCGGCGCCCGCGCTCTCCGGCCCCACGTGCAGGATGCCCCCGGCGTCGACCGTGACGAGGGATCCTCCGCCGCAGCCGATCGTGTGGATGTCGAGGGCGGGAACGGCGATCGGATGGCCGGCGATGCGCACCGGATCGACGCGCCGGCGCGCGTGACGGGGGCCGTCCCCGGTGCGCGCCCGGTGGAAGGCGACGTCCGTGCTCGTGCCGCCCATGTCGAGGGCGACGAAGTCGGCGAGCCCCGCCTCCGCCGCCGCCCGCGCCGCGCCCACCACGCCGCCGGCGGGGCCCGAGAGGACGACGCGGACCGGCTCGACGGCCGCGACGTGGGCGGCGAGAGTCGCTCCGCTCGACTGCAGGATGGAGAGACGGGCGGGCGCGAGGCGCGCGGCGAGCGAGCCCAGGTAGTCGCGCATGAGCGGGACGAGGGCGGCGTTCACGAGGGCCGTGGAGAAGCGCTCGTACTCGCGGTGCTCGGGGAGGATCGCGGCGGAGAGCGTGACCGGGAGGCCGAGGGGGGCGAGGGCGGCGCCGACCTCCTCCTCGATCCTCGGGTCGGCCCAGGAGTGGAGGAGGCCGACGGCGACGCTCCGGGCGCCGCTCCGGCGCACGCGGCGGGCGAGGGCCGCGAGCTCCGCCGCCGTGGGCCTGCGCATGGTGACGAAGCCCGCGCCGGTGGGGGAGGGCCAGATGCGCTGGGGGATCTCGAAGCGCCGGCGGCGGGGGACGAGCGGAGCGGGGCGGGAGGGCTCGAGCGCGTAGATGGCGGGGCGCTCCTGGCGGCCGATCTCGACGAGGTCGCGGAATCCCTCCGAGGTGACGAAGGCGACCGGCGCGGTCGACGCGGTGAGCAGCGCGTTCAGGGCGACGGTGGTGCCGTGCACCACGTGGTCGCCGGGGCGCGCGCCGCCGCAGAGGGCGAGCCCGGCGACGACCGCCCGCGGCGGATCGGCCGGCGTTGAGGGGAGCTTGACGACGCGCACCTCCTCGCCCTCGACGGCGAAGAGATCGGTGAAGGTGCCGCCCGTGTCGATGCCGATCGTGCGCGGGGCCAAGAGGGCGCGAGTGTACGGCGGGACCGGGGACGCGGGGAGAGGGGCCGCTCCCGCCGCGGGCCCCCGCCCGCCCGAGGGGGACCGCGCCGCGCTCGCTGCGGTTTCCCGCGCTCGCCCGTTTCCGCTCCGGAGGCGACAGCGCTGGCCGCGGGAGCTACCCTGGCCGTGCGCGGCCCCGCCGGGGCCGCCCCGCGATGCCCACGACCGCCCTCCTCGCCACCGCTCCCGAGTGGATCGCCCTCCTCGCCTCCTATCTCCTGGGGGCGGTGCCCTTCGGGCTCGTGCTCGGCTACCTCGTGCGCGGCGTCGACATCCGCACGGCGGGGAGCGGCAACATCGGGGCGACCAACGCCGGGCGGGTGCTCGGCCGCCCCTGGGCGATCGTCGCCTTCGCCCTCGACTTCGCCAAGGGCTGGGCGCCGGCGGGCCTCCTCGCCCCCTGGCTCTCCCCGCCGGAGAGGCCCGGGCTCGCCCTCGCCGTCCTCTGCGGCGCGGCGGCGGTGGGCGGCCACGTCTGGCCGGTCTACCTGCGCTTCCGCGGCGGCAAGGGCGTGGCGACCGGGTGCGGGGTCATCCTGGCCCTCGATCCGATCGTCTTCCTCGGGGGCGGGCTCGCCTGGCTCGCCACCCTCGCCCTCACCCGCTTCGTCGGCCTCTCCTCGATGGTCATGGGAGCGGCGTTCCCCCTGATCGCCGCCTGGCGGATGGGGGGGAGCCGCTACGGCCTCGAGGTGGTCCTGGGCGGCGCGGCCCTCGCCGTCCTCGTCCTCGTCCGCCACCGCGCGAACATCCGTCGCATGCTCCGGGGCACGGAGCCCCGGATCGGCGCCCCGCACCGCGCCAAGGAAACCCCGTGAGCAAGATCCACCCGCAGCCGCCCAGCCTCCGCCGGGCCGTCGTTCTCGGCGATGGAGGATGGGGAACCGCCCTCGCCGTGCTCCTCACCAAGAACGGCATCGCGACGACGCTCTGGAGCGCCTTCCCGGCCCAGGCGGAGGAGATCCGGGCCGCGCGCGAGAACCGCCGCTTCCTCCCCGGCGTGCCGCTGCCGGAGGAGCTCGCGATCACCGCCGACGCCTTCGCCGCCGCCGCCGGCGCCGATGTCGCGTTCAGCGTCGTGCCCACGCAGTACCTGCGGCGCGTCGCGGAGCAGTTCGAGGACGCGCTCGCCGGCGACGTGCCGATCGTCACGGCCACCAAGGGCATCGAGATCGAGACCTTCCGCACGCCGGGCGAGATCCTCGGCGAGGTGCTGGGCGAGCGGCCGCTCGTCGCGCTCACCGGTCCGAGCCACGCCGAGGAGGTGGCCCGCGGTCTGCCCGCCTCGGTCGTGGCCGCGAGCACCGATGAGACCCTCGCGCAGGCCGTGCAGGGGGCGCTCACGAGCGACTCCTTCCGCGTGTACACGCACTCCGATCCCCATGGCGCCCAGCTTGCCGGCGCCCTGAAGAACGTGATCGCCCTCGCCGCGGGCATCTCCGACGGGCTGGGGCTCGGCGACAACGCCAAGGCGGCGCTTATCACGCGCGGGCTCGTCGAGATGACGCGCTTCGGCCAGGCCCACGGCGCGCGCCCCGCGACCTTCTTCGGCCTGGCGGGGATCGGCGACCTGGTGACGACTTGCTACTCGCCCCACTCCCGCAACCGCGGCGTCGGCGAGCAGATCGGCCGCGGCCGCCATCTGCCCGAGATCCTCAGCGGGATGCACATGGTGGCCGAGGGCGTATGGACCACGAAGGCGCTGTTCGGCCCCGAGGCAGAAGCCCGCGGCATCCCCATGCCTATCGCCGAGCAGGTGCACGCCGTCCTCTTCGAGGGCCGGGAGCCCGGCGACGCCGTTCTCGAGCTCATGCGCCGCGAGCCCACCGGGGAGATGAACGGGCTGACGAACGGCGTGCTCTGATCCGGGGATGGACTTCTTCGCCGCCGTCCTGGTCGCGGTCGTCCTTCTCGTCGCGGTGGTCGTAACGGGACGCGCCGGCCGCCGCCGCGCGCATCTCTCCCTCGTCGCGGCCGCCCTCGCCGCGCTGGCCGTCGCCGTCTGGCGCGCCGAGGCGCTCGGGAGCCGCTACGATCTCGAGTCCGCCGGCTGGATCACGCCCGTCCATCTCGCGATCGCCCGGGCCACCCTCCTCTCTTACCTCTTGCCGATCGCCGCGGGGCTCCTGACGCTGCGCTTCCCCCGCGTGCGTCCGGTGCACGGCCGGTTCGCGGCCCTCGCCCTCCTCCTCACCGCGCTCGCCGCGGTCACCGAAGCCTGGATGCTCGGAACCGCGGCCCGGCTGCCGGGCGGTGGGGACTGAATGCGATCGGGGGGCGCAGACGCGCCGGCCAAATGCCCCGAATGGCTGCATCAGACCCCTAGAAGGCATGGGCTGGCGCCCGATGGCGCCAGTCCAGGCCTTCTAGGGGGACCACATCTCCGCGGCGAACCAGGGCATGAGGAAGAGGGCGGCGTTGGCGAGGAGCGGGATGTGGGCGAACAGGAGCCAGGAGCGGCGCGCCCGCAGGGTGAGCACCGCGACCAGGAAGCCGAGCGCCGCGAACACCAGCGACACCGCGGAGGGAACCGCGAGATCGACGTGGAATCCGGGCGCCAGGCGGTGCACGAGGAAGAGCACCCACCAGGTACCCCAGCCGAGGCTGGCGAGCGTCATCGAGAGCATCCAGCTCCGGTGGCGGCGGCGCGCGTACGTGCGGGGCACCCACAGCGGTCGGGCGGGCCTCGGCATGGCGGCATTCTCCCCGACCTCCCCGCTCGGCGGCAAGCTGGACCCGCCCCGGGCGTTGACGGCGCGCCCTCGCCCTCCTATAACCTCGGCCCTCTCCCGGTCGGGGCGTGGCGCAGTTTGGCTAGCGCGCTGCAATGGGGTTGCAGAGGTCGGAGGTTCGAATCCTCTCGCCCCGACCATCCTGCCCCGCGAATCAGCGCGGCGCCGGCTCGTCGCGGCCGGTCTTCAGGAGCTCCATCTCGAAGATGAGCTGGCCGCCCTCCTCCTGTTCGACGCGGATGGGGGAGCCGGGCAAGGAGCGGGCGAACCAGAAGCGGTGCACGAGGGACTTGCCGTCCAGCACCTCGCGGAAGACGTAGAGCCAGCAGTCGAAGTCGCCCGCCGCCACGCGGCGCCGAGCGCGGCGGATCTCTGTGTTCGCGGCGGGGAACGAGGCGTGGCCCTGCAGCTCCGTCCACGTGGCAGCGCCGCGCACGGGCTCGCCGATCAACAGCCCGTCCTCGTTGACGTTCTCGGTCGAGAACTCCGCGCCCTCGGCGTCGCTGCGCACGAAACGCGAGAGCGACCAGACCGGCATCTTGCCGGTCGTCCGCATGGTGAAGAGGTTCCAGCGGCCTTCGGGGCAGCCCGCTCGGATCTCCTCCGCGCCGAACGGCGTGGGCGCGTGGTCGGGTCGCAGGCGATTCGCCTCCGGGGGCAGCGCGGAGGAGGAACCGGCGGTCTGGCAGGCCGAGACGAGAAGGGCGAGGGTCCCGAGGAGGAGGCTTCGCATGCGGGGAGCATAGCCTTCCGGGTCGGGCCCGTCCGCCCCCGCCGCGGCGCTTACCGCGTCAGGATCAGTCCGACCACCACGCTCCGGCCCGGCATGTTCAGGCCCGAGCCGTGGATGCGGTAGTCCTCGTCGGTGAGGTTCTCGAGGCCGAGGCGCACGTCGACGTGCTCGTTCACCCGCCAGCCGCCGTGGGCGTGGAAGACGGCGTAGCCCGGCGTGCCGCCGGGCGGGATGCGCTCCGTGTCGGCCTCGTCGCCCGGCGAGAGCCGATCGGCGTCGCCGGCCCAAGCGGCGAGGGCCTCCCACCAGACGCCGTCCTCCTCCCAGCGCACGCCGAGACGGGCGGTGGGAGGCATCAGGCGGTCGATGTACTCGCGCTCCTCCACCGGATCGGCGGTGGGGTAGGTGTCCACCTTTCCCTCGAGGTACGTGGCATTGCCGAAGAGGCTCCACCGGGTCGCGAATCGCCACTCGGAGCCCACCTCGATGCCCCACACGTAGCCGTCCCCGAGGTTGTCCTTGGTGACCTCGAAGTCCCCCTCGTCGTTGGTGTTGCCGGTGGGGTACTTCACGATCTGATCGGCGAGCGCGGTGTAGAAGACCGCGGCCTGACCCGACACCGCCGCCCGTTCCTCCTTGATGCCGAGCTCCCAGCTCGTGGCGCGCTCCGGGTCGAGGCCGGGGGCGGGGATCTCGAACTCGTTGCTGCGGGCCGAGTCGAATCGGGAGAGGTCGCTCAGGTTCGGAGCGCGGAAGCCCTGGGAGACGCCCCCGAAGAGGTGGCGCACGTCCTCGTGCAGGCGATAGAGGAAGCGGGCACTGCCCACGGCGGCGCCCCACGCCTCGTCGATCGAGATCGGCTCGCCGGTCACCGGATCCTGTACGCGGTCCGCGTCGACCGCCGCGAGCTGGAGGCGAGCGCCGAGGGTGAGCGTGAGGCGCTCGGTCGCCGCGATCTCGTCCTGCAGGTAGAGACCGAAGAGGTCGTAGGTGGCGTCGTCGGCGACCGGGCCCTGGATCGGATTCCCGTCCAGGAACGAGTCCACGGAGTCGTGGTAGAGATCGAGACCCCACGTCAGGAGGCCGACCGGCGAGGGGGAGCCGAGCTGGAGGACCGCGCCCAGGGTGCCGACGTCGAAGCCCTGCCGCTCATGGCTGCCGCTGCCCTTGATGCGGTTTTGCTCCTCGGCCTGGCGATGCCACGAGAGGCTCACGTGGTAGTCGTCGAACCAGCCGCCGCCGCTCCGGCCGTGGAGCTGGACGTAGGCGAGATCGCGCTCCTGATCGAGGTCGCGCTTGAGATCGGTGCCCGCGATCGTCCCTTCCCACGGATCGGCGTAGATCGTCTTGTGGGTCCGGGGCACGTCGTTCTGGCGCACGCGCTGGTAGGCGAGGACCAGGCGCGTGTCGGCGTCCAGGAACCGCTCGACCTTCACGTCCGCGTCCCCCTCCTCGTAGCCCGTGTTCGGCTGGGTCCGCACGTCGGGCCCGCCGCGCACGTCTCCGTAGTCCCGGAGCCCGCCTCCCGCGAGGAGGCCGAAGGCGTCCCCGCTCGTCGTGCTCACCTCGATCCGGCCGGTGTGGGAGCGCTCGGCGGTCGCGCCGCGGTAGAGGATCCGCTCGCCGTGGCGGAAGCCGGGGCCGTAGGTGTCGGGGTTCCGGGTGATCGCGTTCACCGTCCCGCCGATCGAGTCGGACCCGTAGAGCACCGAGCTCGGACCCTTCACGATCTCCAGGCGCTCCACGGAGAGGGGATCGACCGTGTTCCAGTACTGGTTGGGGCCCTCGCGGAACACGGAGTTGTTCAGCCGGATGCCGTCGATGAGGAAGGTCGTGCGCAGCCCGGTGAAACCCCGGATGTAGGGGGATCCCTGCCCCAGGGCCGTCTCCTGCACCAGTACTCCCGGGAGGTCCTGGAGGGCCTGGGGCATCGTGCGGAAGGCGCGGCAGAGGATCCGCTCGGCGCCGACGGCCTCCGTCGAGTAGGGGGTCTCGAGCGAGGTGTGCGGCGAGCGCGTGGCGGTGACGTAGGTCGTGCGGAGCGCCGGCAGCTCCTCGCCCTCGCCGGCCCGCTCGCGATCCTCCTGGCCGGCCGCTGGCGGCGCAACCAGGGCCGACACGAGGATCGTGCCGAAGGCGATGGCGGCGGCGACGCGAAGGGGAACCGGGGGTCCGCGGCGGCGGCCCGGGCCAGGGGGCTTCATCGGAGGGCGACGAGGGTGGTGCATCGCGCTCCCCAACGGAACGGCGGGCACGGGGTTCAGGCGCGGCGGAAAAAAACGCTCGGTTCCGGTCGAGCCGCGAATCGCCGGGCGAAAGCGGGAAACCGCGGGCCGGACGCGGCGGTCTCGGGGCGGTCTCCCCGGGTGGCCGGGGGCCGGTGGCGGGGGCCAGGCGGTGCGGGCGGTGCCGGGGGTGCGCCGGGGGTCATTCGGCGGCGTCCACCTCCCACTCGAGCACCCCGGCGGAGGCGCCCGGGGCGAGCTCCACCTCGAGCAGGAGGGCGGAGGTGCGCACCGGGGCGAAGCGGACCTCGTTCCGGGCGTCCCGGGCCGTGCCATAGCCGCCCTCGAGCACCTCGACCGCGCGCCACTCCTCGCCGTCGTTCCAGAGGAGCCGCCAGGCGGCCGGCACCCGGCAGCCGCCCTTCCCGCGATCGTCGAACCAGTACACGGCGGCGCGGCTGATGCGCATCCGGGTCTCCCACTCGTAGCGCAGCCACTCCTTCGTGCCGCGGTGATCCCAGAAGGTGTGGCGGGGGATCGATTCGTCCGCGGAGGAGCGCGGATCGCGACCGTCGCACAGGGCCTCCAAGGTGTCGGCCTGCCAGCAATGCGAAGCGCGGACAAGGCGGCCGCCGGCGCGGGCGACCGTGCTCTCGCCGGGGAGCTGCGCGAGCGCATCGGATTCCGGGATCCACACCGCCATGTCGCCGGGAGCGCGGTTGTCCCACAGGTGGTAGGGGACGGCCGTCAGGACGGCCGGCACTGCCTCGCGCGCTCCGCCATCGCCCTCGACGATGCGCCGTCCCTCGGCGCGCACGAGCGGAACGCCACCGAGCACGGAGGGGTCGCGCACGACTTCGAGAGGTGCCTCCGGCGGCAGCACGAGGCTCGCCGTGTGCCCGGCGTTGTCGATCCCTTCGAGGGCGTAGACCACCGGTCCCCTCTGCACGGCGGCGCGGCCGAGGTCCGCCGCCACGCGCGGATCGGCGTGGACCCGCCGGGGCGGCATGGCGAGGGTCAGGACTCCCGCGTCGCCGGGATGCCAGGTCCGCTCGATGCGCAGCCAGCCGCCGAAGCGCGGATCGCGCGGCGGCAGCGCGACGGCCTCCGCCAGGGCCCCCTCGACCGCGTAGCGGCCCTCCGCCCAGCCCGGGAGCCGCAGATGGAGCGCGAGGTCGATCGCCCGCGCCGGATCCACGGCGATCCGCACCGTTCCGTCCCAGGGATACTCGGTCTCCTGGGCGATCCGTACCGGGACGCCGTCGAGCTCGATCGTCGTGGTGGAGCCGACGTAGAGCACGACGTACACCTCGCGCCGGCCGTCGTGGGCGTAGATCCGCTCGCCGACCGCCGGCAGGGTGCGCACGACGTTCGTCGGGCAGCACGAACAGTCGAACCACGGCACGCGATGGTGATCGCCGCGGGAGGCGAGGGGATTGTCGTAGAAGAACCGGTCGCCGGTGAGCGACACGCCGGAGAGGACGTTGTTGTAGAGCTCGCGCTCGAGGACGTCGGCGTACCTCGCCTCCCGCGTGAGGAGGAACAGGCGGTGGTTCCAGAGCCCCATCCCGATCGCCGCGCACGTCTCGGCATAGGCGGTGTCGTTGGGCAGCTCGAACGGCGCCGTGAAGCCCTCGTTGTGGGCCGAGTTGCCGATGCCTCCGGTGACGTACATCTTGCGGAGCACCACGTCCTCCCAGAGGGCCTCGAGGGCCTCGCGCCATTCCGGCGCTCCCGTGGCGCGGGCGACATCGGTCATCGCGCAGTATTGGTACATCGCCCGCACCGCGTGCCCGGTGACCTCGCGCTGCTGGAGCACGGGCACCGCGTCCTGGCTGTAGGGGCCGTAGCGCTCCTTCCGGTCCGGATTGCCGCGCATGCGCAGGAAGAACTCGCCCAGCGCCCGATAGCGCGCCTCCCCCGTGGCGCGGGCGAGCTTGAAGAGGGCGAGCTCGAGCTCCTGGTGGCCGGGGGGGTCGAGCTTCTTCCCCGGGCCGAACACCGCATCCACGTGGTCCGCCATCCGGATCGAGACGTCGAGCAGCGCGCGCTTGCCGGTGGCCTGCCAGTAGGCGATCCCCGCCTCGATCATGTGGCCCAGGCAGTAGAGCTCGTGGCCGTGGGCCGTGTTCTGCCAGCGCTTCTCCGGCTCCACGAGCGTGTAGTAGGTGTTGACGTAGCCGTCTTCCTGCTGAGCGGCGGCGATCCAGGCGATGATCTCGTCGGCGCGCGCCTCGAGCTTCGGATCGCGGAGGTGGGAGAGCGTGTACGCGACTCCCTCGAGCACCTTGTACACGTCGGAATCGTTGTAGAGGCGACCCTCGTGGCGGCCTTCGACCAGACCGCCCGCCACGGCGAAGTTCCGCAGCCGGCCGGTCTCCGCGCACTGGGCGAGGTTCGCCTCCACGGTGACGCGGCGGTTGGTCTCGATGCGGGGACTCCAGAACTCGTCGGCGATGTGGACCTTCTCGAAGGGCACGGCGATCAAGCCGACCTCGGGCGCCAGGGGCTGCACGGGATTCGTCCTCGCGGGGATCGTTGGGAGCGCCGCGAGCAGGGGGCACGCGGCGAAAAGTGCGGTTCGCAGGTAGGGCATGGCTCGTCCGCCGGGGCGCGTCCGCCGGCCGCTCGCGCGGGGACGGCCCGGGCGGCCGAGAATACCCCGGCGCGCGCGTGGCGGCCACTCGCCCGGCGCTACCCTCAGGGCTCCGGCAAGTTGCCGTAACCCCTGGCCGGGTCGGGATTCCGAGTGGGGACTGGCGTTCGTCGACCACCCTGGTTAGGTTGCGGGAGTGGCGCGGCAGGAGGGACGAGCGCGAGGTGGC
>JBFMCU010000123.1:0-16024 GCA_040754415.1 Planctomycetota bacterium | reverse complement strand
GGGGCTTTCCCGGGTTTCTCGTCATCCTGGCGCCAGCCCAGCCGCGCGACGATTAGGGCAGGGTGCGCCCAGGAGGGCGTCTGCGCAGCCACAAGTCCGCCGACCGCGGCGGGTCCCCGCCGGCGGCTGTGCGCTCCGGAACCGAGGTAGATCTTGGCCTCGCACCCGAATCCGTGGAACTTCCACACCTGCCGCGCGACTCCCTGCTTTTCGCCACCTCCAGGCGCGATCCGCCGCGACCCCTTGCATCCCTCGGCCGGTCGGTGTAGTCTCCCCTAAGTCCCTTGAATCCCCAGGGTTAGCGCTGCCGACTCCTGGCGCCGGCCAGGCCTTCACAGCGTGGAAGTTGCTGGTTCGAATCCAGCATGGCCCACCAGCCGCGACGGAAACGGTTTCCCGTTCCGACGAGACGGCCAGTACCCTCTCAGTTCGGACCGTGTCAAAGACCGAATAGGGGGCGGTAAGCGAGGGAGAGGCCGACCCCGGGCGAGCGGAGAGAGCTCTCCGGGCGCGGTCCACGCACGCGTGAAACCCATTCTGGGCAGACGACTGGGGCTCTTCCGTCTCCGCGAGCTCGGCCGGCGACTCTGGCGCCTGCCCATCGGTCGCGCGCGGAGCTGGCGGGCCGAGCGCGCCGAGGAGCGCGACTGGCGGCGGCGGATCATCCTCGCCAGCCGCAAGATCCAGCAGGTGCAGCTCGCGCTCGGCGGGGACCTGGAGGACGTGCGCGGGCTGCGCGCCGGCCTCGAGCGCTCGGCGGAGGGGATCGGGCAGCTCGAGCGATACGTGGCACGGGCCGAGGAGCTCTTCGGGAGCATCGAGACGCGGCTCGCCGAGCACGACCACGCCCTGCACGGCGGGCTCGAGCGCCTCGCGGCGCTGGGATTCACGCCTCCGCCGGCCGGCGGGGCGAGCGCGGCAGAGGTGGCGGAGCTGCGGGCCCGCGTGCAGGAGCTGCAGGTGTATGCGCGAGGCCGCGACGAGCTGTGCCAGCGGAAGGAGGCTGACCTCGCCCGCCTCGAGGAGGAGCTCCGGCGCCGGGAGGCCGCGCTGGCGCGCGCGACGGTCGACCTCGACGCCCTGAAGAGCGAAGTGGAGGAGCATGGGCGCGAGCTCGCACAGGAGCGCGACGAGCTCCGCCGCCAGGCCGACGCGGAGGTCGCCGTCCTCGCGACGCAGGTCGTGGAGCTGCGCGCCGCCCTTGCCGCGCCGGCCGGCGATCCGGACGCGGACCGCCAGGCGAGGGAAGAGCTGGAGGCGCTGCTCGTAACGCAGCAGGAGCGGCTCGCCGCCGCCGAGACGAAGCTCGCGGAGAAGGAGGCGGCGGAGGGCCTGGAGCTCGCCCACGCGCGCGAGGAGCTCGACGTTCTGCGGCGGATGAGCGAGGCCCGCATCGCCGAGCTCGAGACCCAGAACCGCCTGCTCGAGGCCGCGCCCGCGAGCTTCGCCGCCCGCCGCGAGGAGGAGGTCGCCCGCGTGCGGGACCAGGCCCGGCAGCGCACCGCCGCGCTGGAGCTGGAGGTCCGCCGCCTGGAGGCCGCCCGGGAGGAGATGGAGGCGAAGCACGGCGCCGAGCTCGATCGGCTGCGCGAGGAGAGCGAATGGCGGATCCAAGGCCTCGAGGAGCGCGCGCAGCGGCTCGAGAAGGGCCGCGGCGACGTCGAGGAGGCCAGCCAGGCGTCCCGCCGGGAAGTGGAGCGCCGGCTGGCCGAGCTCGAGGAGGAGCTGCGGGCCGAGCGGGGTCGCGAGCAGCGGATCGCGGAGCTCGAGGCGGAGGTGGCCCGCGGAGTGCGGGTGCGGGACGAGCTGGACGTCCTCCACGCCCACGAGATCGCCCGCCTGCGGCGCGCGTGGCGCGAGGAGGTCGCCGTCCTTCAGGAGGCGGCGGCGGGCGCCGCCCGCGGCGCCGCGCCCGCCGCGGCCCCTCCGGAAGGCGCGGTAGAGCAACTCGAGGGATTGCTCCAAGAGCGCGAGGCGGTGCTCGATCTTCTGCGGCGGCGCAACGAGGAGCTCGAGCGGCAGGTGGCGGCGATGACCGCTGCCGCCGGCGATCCGTCCTGGCCCCCGGCGCCGTTTCCGGTGTCCGGAAGGGACCCGTCCCCCAATGATCGCCGGCGGTAGCCGCCCTACCCCTCGGCGCGGAGCTTCCGGACCGCCGCGGTGCGGGCGGGCACGACCTGGAAGGCGTCGCCGACGATGCCGAGGTCGGCGCCCCCCGAAGATCGGGGCGTGGGGGTCCTTGTTGATCGCCACGATCACGCGGGAGGTCTTCCTCCCTTGTACGGAGCCCGGACATTCGGGATGCTGACCCTCTGAACTCCATCTCAAAGTCCTCCCATCGCCTCATTCCCCATGTCCTCCTGGTCCCCCTTCGAAGACCTTCCCGACGACTTCCAGAGTCTGGCGAGCCCGGAGCTGGAACTGCTCGCGCGCATCTGGGAGGAGCAACGTGGCGATCTCGAGCAGAGAGGCAGCCTGGCGGAGTTCAGCGGCAGGTTGCGGCGGGAGTGGGCCATCGAGACGGGAATCCTCGAGCGCATCTATGAGCTCGATAGGGGCGTAACGGAAGTTCTAATCGAGCAGGGCATAGATCCGTCTCTCATCCCCGATGAGGCCACGGACCAGGACCCTCGGCAGGTGGCGACGATGATCCGCGATCACGAAGCTGCGATCGAGGGCCTCTTCGCCTTCGTCAAGGGGGACCGTCGGCTATCGGTTGGCTACGTCAAGGAGCTGCACTCGGTTCTCACGCGGAATCAGGAGTCCTCGACCGCAATCGATCAATTTGGCAGAGCCTTCGAGGCGTCTCTGGTCCGGGGGGCCTTCAAGAAGCTGCCGAACAACCCAAGACGCCCGGGGGGAGGGATACATGAGTACTGCCCACCCGAGCAGGTCGATTCGGAGATGGATCGACTCGTGCAGTTGCACGCCAAGCACAGGGAACGCCGGGTTGCTCCCGAAGTGGAAGCGGCCTGGTTGCATCACCGATTCACCCAGATCCACCCCTTTCAGGACGGGAACGGGCGGGTGGCCAGGTGCCTAGCCAGCCTGGTGACCATACGCGCGGGTCTTTTTCCGGTAGTCGTGCGACGCGACGATCGGCTGCTGTACATTCGGAGCCTGGAGAGCGCGGATCACGGCGATCTCCGACCCCTTGTGGGATTGTTTGTGAGCCTTGAGAAGCGCGCCCTTGTGGGAGCTCTCGGCATTGCGCGGGAAGTCGAGAAGGTGGGACGAGTCTCTCAGGTCATCGATGCTCTGCGTGGCGACCTCGATGAGCGGCGGGAGAGGACCCGGAGAGAATGGGTGCGAGCAAAGGAAACCGCCAGTCGACTCCAGCAAGAGGCCGTCTCTCGGCTCCAGTCCGTGAGGGTGGAGCTGGAGGATAAGGTGTCATCCCATCTGACGAATGCGAAATTCTCCGTTAGTGAAGCCCTCCACGGTACTGCACAAGACTACTACTTCAGATACCAAGTCGTTGCAACGGCGAAGACTCTCGGCTACTTTGCGGATCTCGCCGAGTACCGTTCCTGGGTTCGACTTGTACTGAGGACGAACTCGCAGTCGGAGATCCTGATCTCCTTCCACGGGCTTGGGCGTGTATTTCGCGGCCTGCTGGCGGTGTCGGCGTGCTTCTTCAGGCGTGACGATTCCGCAGAAGATACGAAGAACATCGCCGACCTGATGCCGCTGTCCGAGGAACTGTTTCAGGTAAACTACGTCGAGGACTTGGACACGGCGCGTGAGAGGTTCAGCGTCTGGATCGAGGCGGTGCTCGTCAAGGGGCTGGATCTGTGGCGCCATACCCAGTGAGTCGTCCTTCGCGGCGGTGCCCCTCGCCATGGAACCGCGCAGTGCGGGACGGTACCTCGACCCCCGGCAGCTCCGGGCGCCCTACCCCTCGGCGCGGAGCTTCTTGACGGCGGCGGTGAGGGCCGGCACGACCTGGAAGGCATCGCCGACGATGCCGTAGTCGGCGACCTTGAAGATCGGGGCGTCGGGATCCTTGTTGATGGCCACGATCACCTTGGAGGTCTTCATCCCGGCGAGGTGCTGGATGGCGCCCGAGATGCCGACGGCGATGTAGAGCTGCGGCGACACGGTCTTGCCGGTCTGGCCGACCTGCTCGGAGTGGCCGCGCCAGCCTGCGTCGACCACCGCCCGGCTCGCGCCCACCGCGGCGTTCCCGAAGGCAGCCGCGAGCTCCTCGAGGATCCGGAAGCCCGCCGGCTCCCCGAGCCCCCGCCCGCCGGCGACCACCACCGGCGCCTCGCCGACGTCGAGCTTGCCGCCGGATTTCGCCGTGACGGCGGCGAGGACCGTGCGGCCCCCCGGGGTGGCCGGTCGCTCCCGCACCGCGGCCGTGCCGCTGCCCGTGGCCGGAGCGAAGACGTTGCGGCGCAGCGTCGCGCAGAAGACCGGAGCGGTGGAGCGCATGGTGGCGATCACCTTGCCGGCGAGCCACGGCCGGGTCACGACGAGGGAGTCCCCCTGGCCGGTCAGGCCGGTGCAGTCGGAATGGAGCGTCGAGTCGAGGAGCGCCGCCACCCGCGGGGCGACGTCCCGGCCGGTGGAGGTGGCGGCGGCGAAAAACGCCCGGGCGCCCTCCTCGCGAGCGACGGCCGCCAGATCCGTTGCGCAAGCGTCGGGGCTGAAGGCGCCGCCGCCGGCCAGAACCACCGCCCGGCTTGCGCCGGCGGCGCCGAGGCCCGGGGCGAGCGCCCGCGCCCCTTCTCCCCCCAGGACGGCGACGACGGCGGCGCCGGTCGCGGCGGCCGCGCCGAGGGCCTCGATGCTCGGACGGCGGACCGCGCCGTTCTGGTGCTCGACGAAGACGACGATCGTGGACATGGCGGATCCTCCTACAGCACCTTGGCCTCGTTCCGGAGCGCGGCGACGAGCGCGGGGACCGCCTCCGGTCCCTTGCCGACGATGCGGCCGGCCTTCCGCTCCGGCGGGAGCGCCAGGGCGACGATCTCCGCCTGCGCCGGGAAAGAGGGGCACGCGACCTCCTCCAGCGGCTTCTTCTTCGCCGCCATGATTCCCTTGAGCCCCGCGTACCGCGGCGTGTTCAAGTCCTTCTGGCAGGTGATCACGACCGGGAGCGAGAAGGAGTACGACTCGATTCCGCCGTCGGCCTCGCGCTTCGCCGTCCCGCCCGCCGCGGTGATCTCGAGCGCGACGACATCGGTGACGCAGGGCCAGCCGAGCAACGCGGCGAGCATGGGGCCCACGGCCGCGTGGTCGCGGTCCGTGGCGAGCCGGCCGGTGAGCACGAGGTCGGCGCCCGATCCCCGGATGCGCTCCGCCAGCGCCTTCGCGCTGGAGAGGCAGTCCCGCTGGTGCCAGTGGGGATCGAGCAGGATCGCGCCCCGGTCCGCCCCCTTCGCCAGGCACTCGCGGACCTCCTTCGAGGCCTCGGCGGGGCCGATCGTGAGCACGGTCACCTCGCCCCCGAGCTTCTCCTTCGTGCGCACGGCCTCCTCGACCGCGACCTCGTCGTAGAAGGAGACCATGTACTGGACCCCGGCAGCGTCGATGCTCTTGCCGTCGGCGCCCACCTTCGGATTCAGGTCCGTCGTGGGGACCCGTTTGATGCACGTGACGATGTTCATGGCGGAGGAGCGATTCGCGTTCGGAGGGCCGGATCCCGGCCGGAAAGGGGGGGAGAGGATAGCGGCTGGCCCCGGCGGCGGGCAACCGCCGGGAACGCCCCGTCACCGCTCGGCCAGCCCGCGCTGCTCCTCCTCCGACACGCCGACGGGCGCCGCGGACTCGAAGCTCCGGCCGAGGTAGACCTCGCGCACCCGCGGATCGCGGATGAGCTCCTGCGCCGTTCCCTCACGCAAGATGCGGCCCTGGTGGATGATGTAGGCCCGGTCGGTGATGTTCAGGGTCTCGCGCACGCTGTGATCGGTGATGAGGACCCCGATCGAGCGACGGCGAAGGTCGCGGATCAGCGCCTGGATCTCCTCCACGGCGATCGGATCCACGCCGGCGAAAGGCTCGTCGAGGAGGAGGATCGCGGGCTCGCTCGCCAGGGCCCGGCAGATCTCGAGACGCCGGCGCTCGCCGCCGGAGAGCGTCTCCGCCAGGGCGCGGGCCAGAGCCGAGAGGTCGAGCTCCTCGAGCAGTTCGTCCGCACGCCGCCGGCGCTCGGCCCGGCTGAGCGGCATCGCCTCGAGAACGGCGAGCAGGTTGTCGCGGACCCGCATGCGCCGGAACACGCTCGGCTCCTGGGGCAGATAGCCCATCCCGAGCCGCGCCCGGCGGTACATCGGGAGCCGCGAGCACTCGCGCCCGCCGAGCCACACCTGGCCCGCCTCCGGCCGGACCAGCCCCACCGTCATCCGGAAGCTCGTCGTCTTGCCGGCGCCGTTGGGGCCGAGCAGGCCGACGATCTCCCCGGCCGCCACCTCGAAGGAGACCTCGTCCACGACCCGCCGGCCCCGGTAGGACTTGACCAGCCCCCGGACCGCGAGGAGGGCGGAGGGGGAGGACGAGGGGGAGGGGGACCGGGCCGGGGGGCTCGCCATGGCGCGTAGCCTACGGCCGCGCGGGGGCATTCCCAGCCCGAGCCCGCGCTCGACGGCGCGCGGGGCCGTCCCGGGAACCGCCCCGCGGCCGAACGCAAGGGACTTCCGGCGGAATCCGGGCTGTGGACAACTCGTGGAGAATCGGCCGGGCGGGGGCGGCGAGGACCGGCGCCGGGCCGCCGCCGCGCCTCCAGGTTCTTTCATTGCCCGCCCTCCGCGGCGGGCGATTCCCGGACCGTCGCTGCAATTCCAGATCCGACAGAGAGTTAGCGCGGTGAGCGGAACCCGCACGGCCGCCCGCTGCCTGGGCTGTTTCCCGGCCGCGGTCCGCGGCGGCCCGCGCGCGCCGGCCCCGGGCCGCGGGCGGGAGCTGTGGACAACCCGGTCCGAGGCGGGGGGCGGAGATCAGGGCAGCCAGGCGAGCCGCCAGAGGTCGCGGTGGGGCTTCAGGGGCCAGAAGACCGCCACCGCCCGCCCCTGGATCAGCTCCCGCGGCACGGTCGAGTGGTGGAGCGGCGTTCCCGGGCGGGCGCTCGCCGTGGGGAACCAGTGGAGCTCTCCCCACTCGTCGCGGAACCGGGTGATGGCGGGGAGGGGGCCGGCGGGAGAGGGCCCGTCGGGGTCGTGCGAGATCGGGTTCTCCCCGTCGCGGGAGTTGCCGCGGGCCGCGCGCGTCTCCCCCTCTCCATCGATCCACGTGATGGGGATCGCCTCCCAGTCCCGGCCGTCGGCGGAGTCCTGGGTGTTGTCGCCGAGCATCACGTACTCGCCCGGGGGAATCGACACCGCCCACGTGGCCTCCCGGCGATCCTCGGGCTGGTAGTAGACGTCGCGCCAGACCTGCAGGTCGGCGAGATCCGCCCCCCCGCCCGCGAGCGCCAGCGAGAGCGTTGCCGGCAGCCCATCGGCGGGCGGGACGTCGAGCGCGGCGAGCAACTCGCCGTCGACCTCGAGGGCGAGGCGGTCGTCGAGGTTCTCCCCCGCGAAAGAGACCCGCCGCCCCGCCGGCAGGCGGAACGGCACGAAGCGCTCGACCGGCGGCTCCGCCGCGCTCGCCCCGCCGCGCATCCGGAGCACGGCGAGCGCGTCCGGGGGAGCCGCCGGGCCGGGGACGACGAGCTCGTAGCGCCGCGGCCCTTCGGAGAGCTCGATCGTGAGGCTTCCGAGATCCGCCGCGGCGCGGATCTCGCCCGTGACGCGCAGGTCGCCGACGTCGTGGCCGCCGTTGTTCCGGTTGTACCGGCGGATCGCGTCGCGCAGGGAGTCCGGGTAGCCGTCGAGGTACCCGTCCTGGATTCTCTGACCGGCCCGGAAATCCACCCGCCCCGGGCCCAGGGCCTCGATCTCGCGCCCTCGCGTGCGCCAACCGGTCCCCCCCGCGGCGACCCGCCAGCTCGATCGCGGGGGATCGTCGAGATCGAGGGCCTTCCACATCTGCGCCTGCACGGCGGGGGGGCGGCGCAGGATCGTCCACTCCGCGCTCGCGCCGGGACGCGTCCAGAGGTCGCCGTGGACGATGCGCAGGTCCTCCCCGGGCATCCCGACCAGGCGCTTCACCATGATCCGCGATCGCTCCAAGGGATGCTTGAAGACCACGATCTCGAAACGCCGCGGATCGCGGAAGCGCATGGAGAGCTTGTCGACGAGCACGCGGTCGAAGACCCCGGCCTCGGGGTTGCCCATCAGGGTGGGCTGCATCGAGCCGCTGGGGATCTTGCTGATCTCCAGGATGAAGTACTTGAAGAGGAGGGCGACGACCACCGCGATCGCCAGCGCCTCGATGTTCTCGCGCCAGGGGTGGCGAGAGCGCCGCCGCCCCTTCGGGGGCGCCCCTTCCGCGGCCGCGGTTCGTTGGGGAGAAGGCATGCTCAATTCACCCACCGCAGACGATACAGGTCGAGGCGCGGATCGAGCGGCCAGAAGACGGCGAGGGCTCGACCGAGGATCAGACGGCGGGGCACGAAGGGGGCGTACACCGCCTCCTCCATCTCCATCTCGTCCCCGCTCAGCCAGTGCACCTCCCCCCACTCGTCCACGAAGCGCGTGAGGTTTCCGCCCTCCCGGCCCGAACCGACCCTCCGGGGGTTCTCGCCGCGTCGCTCGATCCCCCGCACGACGGTGTTCGTCCCATCCGCCGCAGACCGGGCCCGGAAGGCGGCGTAGGCCCACTCCCGGCTGTCGCTCGAGTCCTGGGTGTTGTCGCCGAGCATGAAGTACTGCCCGGCGGGGATCGTCACCGCCGAGTCCTTCATGTCGTCGGCCGTGTAGTAGATGTCGCGGTAGACCATGAGCTCGTCGAGATCCGCTCCCTCGCCGATCACCCCGAGCGCCGCGCCCGCGCTCTGGCTCGTCGCGCTGGCGATCTCGGCGGCGCAGACGACCCGGCCGTCGATCTCGAGCTCCAGGAGGTCGTCCATGTTCTGGACGCCGAAGCGCACGCGCTCGCCGGGCGGGAGCCGCCAGGGAGCGGCGGCACGCGCCTCCACGGGCGCCGCCGCCGGCGCGGGACCGCGGCGGAGTTCGCGGACCCCGGGGTGCGTCTCCGGATCGGCGGCGGGTCCGGGGAGCGTGAAGCGGTAGCGCCGCGTTCCCTCGTCGAGATCGATCACGACCTCCCGCGCCCCCGGGAGGGCCCGCACGATGCCGTCGACGCGCAGGTCGCCGACATGGTTCACGGAGGAGACGTGACGGGGGGGAGTCACGCGCTCCGCGAGGGCCTCGGGGTAGCCGTCGGCGTAGCGATCGAGGATGGCGCCCTGCGCGGGCCGAAACCGCGCGTGCCCGGCGCCGCGGGCGCGGATCGAGCGTCCCTCGATGGTCCAGTCCCTCCCGCCGTCGGTCACCGTCCAGGAGGGAGTCTCGGGCGCGTCCGTGTCCAGCCGCTTCCACACCGCCTCCTGGACGGCGCGCGGGCGGCGCAGGATCGCCCACGGGGCGGAACCGTCCCGGCGGTGCCAGAGGTCGCCGAGGTGGATGCGGAACTGCTCGGGCCCGATCCCCACGATGCGCTTCACGAAGCTCTTCGAGTGGTCGAGAGGAAAGCGGAACACCGCCACCTCCCAGCGCTTCGGGTCGCGCATGGCGAAGGAGAGCTTGTCGACGAGGATGCGATCGAACACGTCGAGATCCTCGGCCCCGATCAGGGTCGGCTGCATCGAGCCCGTGGGGATCTTGTACGCCTCGACGATGAAGCCCTTGAGGAGCAACGCCATGACGATGGCCATCGCCACGGCCTCGATGTTGTCCCGCCAGAGCCGGCGGGGGGATCGGCCGCCCCCGCCCACCTACTTCGTCTCCTCCCGGTCGCCGAGCACGGCGAGGAACGCCTTCTGCGGGATGTCCACCATGCCGACCTGGCGCATCCGGCGCTTGCCCTCCTTCTGCTTCTCGAGGAGCTTGCGCTTGCGAGTGATGTCTCCGCCGTAGCACTTGGCCGTGACGTCCTTGCGAAGGGGGGCGATGTTCTCGCGGGCGATGATCCGGCCGCCGACCGCCGCTTGCAGGGCGATCTCGAACAAGTGGCGCGGGATCTCCTTGCGCAGCTTGCGGATCGTGGCGCGCCCGCGCGACTCGGCCTGCGAGGCGTGCATGATGCTCGACAGCGCGTCGACATCCTGGCCGGCGACGAGAATCCGCAGCTTTACGAGATCGTCGGGCCGGAAGCCGACGATCTCGTAGTTCAGGGTGCCGTAGCCATGCGTCGCCGACTTCAGCTTGTCGTAGAAGTCGTAGATGATCTCGGCGAGCGGGAGGTCGTAGACGAGCTGCACCCGCGCCGCGGACAGGTACTCCTGCCGGACGTACACGCCCCGGTGGTCGTTGGCGATCTGCATCATCACGCCGATGTGCTCGGCCGGGATGAGGAGGGAGACGCGGGCGATCGGCTCGAGGATGCGCTCGTACTGGTCGGCGGTGGGAAGCTGCCCGGGGGAATGGATCTCCTGCACCTCGCCGCCCCGTTTCGCGATCTGGTAGGTCACGGTGGGGGCGGTCTGGATCATGTCCATGTCGTGCTCGCGCTCGATGCGCTGCTGGATGATCTCCATGTGCAAGAGCCCGAGGAAGCCGCACCGGAAGCCGAAACCGAGCGCCTCGGAGGTGACCGGCTCGAACGAGAACGACGAATCCGATAGGGAGAGCGTCCCCATCGCCTCGCGCAGCGCTTCGAACTCCCCGTTGTTGGTCGGATAGAAGTCGGCGAACACCATGTGACGGGCGGGGCGGTATCCGGGCAGGGCTTCGACCGCGGGGCCCTTGTACAGCGTCATCGTGTCGCCGATCCGCACGTCGCCGAGGCGCTTGATGTTGGAGATGAAGTATCCCACCTCGCCGGCGCCGAGCGAGTCGCAGGGCACCATGGCCGGGGTGAAGCGGCCGATCTCCACCGCATCGTGCACCTTATCGGTGTTGAGCATGTGGATCCGTTCGCGCCGGCGGATCGTGCCGTCGACGACGCGCAGGTACACGATGATGCCGCGGTACTCGTCGTAGACCGCATCGAAGATCAGGGCGCGCAGGGGGGCATCGGGATCCTCGGCCGGGGGAGGAATCCGCTCCACGATGGCGTCGAGCACCTGGGGCACCCCTTGCCCGGTCTTCGCCGACACGTGGAGCGCGTCGGTGGCATCGATGCCGATCGAGTGCTCGATCTCCTCGGCGATCTCCTCCGGCCGGGCGTGCGGGAGATCGATCTTGTTCAGGATGGGCACGATCGTGAGCTCGGCCTCCACGGCGAGGTAGGCGTTCGCCACGGTCTGGGCCTCCACGCCCTGGGCGGCGTCCACGAGCAGAAGGGCTCCCTCGCAGGCCTGCAGGCTCTTCTCGACCTCGTAGCTGAAATCCACGTGGCCGGGCGTGTCGATCAGGTTGAGCTGATACCGCTCCCCGCGGTGCTCGTACCAGATCGTGACCGCATGGGCCTTGATCGTGATTCCGCGCTCGCGCTCGAGCTCCATGTCGTCGAGGACCTGCTCCCGCATCTCCCGCTTGTCGATGGCCCCGCACGCCTCGAGCATCCGATCGGCCAGGGTGGACTTCCCGTGGTCGATGTGGGCGATGATCGAGAAGTTGCGGATGTGACGGGGATCCACGGCGATCAAACGGGGGCGGGGCCCGCGGCGGAGAGGAGGGCGGGCAGGCGATCGGCGAGGGCCCGGAGGGCCCGGCCGCGATGGCTCACGGCGGACTTCTCGGCCCGGGAGAGCTCCGCGAAGCTGCGGCCGGTGGCGGCGAATCCCGTCTCGGTGAAAAGGAAGAGCGGATCGTACCCGAAGCCGCTCTTCCCCCGGCGCGCCTCGAGGATTCGCCCGTGCGCCACGCCGGTGAACTCGCCCGCCACGGTCCCGTCGGGACGGGCGAGGACCAGGACGCAGACGAAGCGCGCCCCGCGCCGCTCCGGCGGCACCCCGGAGAGGGCGGCGAGGAGCGCATCGTTGTTGCGCTCGGCGTCGCCGTCGTCCCCGGCGAAGCGGGCCGACCGCACGCCGGGCGCGCCGCCGAGATGGTCGACCTCGAGCCCCGAGTCGTCGGCCAGGGCCCACGTCCTCCGGGCCCGCGCCGCCGAAACCGCCTTCTTGACGGCGTTTCCGGCGAACGTGGGGCGGTCCTCCACGACGGGGGGGACCCCGCCTACCTCGGCGGGAGTCGACACGTCGTGGCCGAGCGGCACGAGCAGGGCCTGGAGCTCGGCGCACTTCCGCGCATTGTTCGTCGCGACCAGGATCTGCATCATCCCGCCTCCAGGGCGTTCCGCTGGGCGGCGAAGATCTCCCGGATCCCCGCCGCGCCGAGGTCGAGCAGGCGATCCACCTGGGACCGGTCGAAGGGGGCTCCCTCGGCGGAGCCCTGCACTTCAACGAACGCTCCCTCGCCGGTCATGACGAGGTTCATGTCCACCGCGGCCAGGTGGTCCTCGTGATAGTCGAGGTCGCAGACGATCTCGCCCTCGACGATCCCGACGGACACGGCCGCCACCGGCGTCCGCAGCGGCCAGGCGCGCAGGACCCGTTTGCGGTCCATGTGCACGAGCAGGTCGTGCAGGGCGACGAAGGCGCCGCTGATCGCGGCGGTGCGCGTTCCCCCGTCGGCCTGGAGCACGTCGCAGTCGATCCAGATCGTCCGCTCGGTCATCCGCGCGAGGTCGAGCACGCCGCGGAGGCAGCGGCCGATCAGGCGCTGGATCTCGACCGATCGCCCGTCCACGTGCCCCACCCGATCGCGCGCCTTCCGGCCGGCGGTGGAGGCGGGCAGCATCGCGTACTCGGCCGTGAGCCACCCCTGGCCCCGCCCTTGCAGCCAGAGCGGGACGCCGTCGGTGAAGGTCGCCGTGCAGAGCACGCGGGTCTCTCCGAAGGCGGTAAGCACGGATCCCGGGGCGCTCCGGGTGAAGCCCCGCTCGAAGCGGATGGGGCGGAGCTCCGTGGGCGCGCGGCCGTCGTGTCTGGGCATGTGGCGGTCCTGGGCGGCGGACGAAAGGGGGCGGCATTATAGGACCGGCCTGCGGCCCGATCGCGCCCGGCGGCTTTCACGCCGCGGCCGGCGGCGCGTCTCCGGGGGCGAACCTCCGTTCCCCTCCTCCCCCTCCCTCGCCCCGTCCAAGGAGATCCCGCCATGAAGCGCGCCCGACGTCTGCTCGCCACCGCCTCTCTGGCCGCCCTCGCGTCCCTAGCGACGGCGGCCCGCCCCGCCGCGCAGATCCGCCCCGTGCCCGTCGCGCTCGACCGCGGCGACCGGGTGCTCGCCCTTTCCGTGAATCCGGCCGAGGACGGCGACTTCGACGCCGCGATGTGGCGCGCCCGCCTCGCCGGGGCCCACGCGACGACGCTCGTCGTCTACTGGGACGAGGTCGAGGTCGCCCCGGGGGTCTATGACGCCGGGTGGCTCCCCTTCGCGAACGCCTACTTCCCAGCCTGGGGGATGTCCGTCACCCTCGTCGTCAATCCCATCGACACGACCGTCCTGCGGGTCCCCGCCGATCTGCAGGGGCTCCCCTTCGACCATCCCCTCGTCGTCTCCCGCTTCGAGGACTTTCTGGGCTTCGTCCTCGCCCAGATCCCCGCCCTCGACCTCGTCGCCCTCTCCATCGGCAACGAGGTCGACGCCTACCTCGGCGGCGATCCCGCCCTTTGGGGGGCTTGGTACGGCTTCTACGCCCTCACGAGCACCCGGGCGCGGTCCCTGCGCCCCGGGCTGGTCGTCGGCTGCAAGGCGACCCATGCCGGGCTCACGGGCGCGCGATGGGCCGAGCTCCAGCTCGTGAACCTGTGGAGCGACGCCGTCCTGGCCACCTACTACCCGTTGAACCCCGACTTCACCGTCCAGTCCCCCGCGGTGGTCGGCCCCGACCTCGACCTGCTCGTCGCGCTGTACCCCGGGCGCCGCGTCCACCTCTGCGAGGCCGGCTACCCCACCTCGCCGTGGTGCGGGAGCTCGGACCTCGCCCAGGCGCTTCTCGTGCAGCAGGTCTTCCGCGCCTGGGACCGCCATGCGGACGTCCTGAAGTACGTCGAGTTCACCTTCCTGCACGATGTCTCCCCGGAGACGGTGAACGCGTGGATGGACTACTACGGCTTCCACGATCTGCGTTTCGGGGAGTTCCTGCGGACGCTCGGGCTGCGCACGTACCCGGGCTCCGGAGCGGACAAGTGGGGATACGCGATGCTCTGGTGGGAAGCCCACACCCGCGGCTGGTGAGGATCACGTCGCGCCGTTCACTGGGGATCCGGCGGTCCCGCGGCGTCGAGGTCGAGCGCGATGACGTGCTCGAGGGGGAGGGAGCGCCGCCGCCCGTTCGGCTGCCGCAGGGAGAGCCCCGCCGCGAGCGAGAGCCCTTCCAGCCGGCCGCGGATCTCCTCGCTCCCCCGGCGCGCCCGGACGCACCGCCCGGCGAGCCCGGTGGCGGAGAGGTAGTCGGCGGCGACCCCCTCCCCCGCCGTCAGGGCCTCCTCGATGCGCAACGGCAAGCGGCGGCAGAGCACCGCGAGCGCGCCATCCACCGCCACGGCCAGCCCCAGGCGGGCGAAGCTCGTCACCGGCCGCTCCGCCTCGAGGGCCGGGGGAAAACCGTGCTGGCGCACGTTGATGCCGATGCCCACCGCGACGACGGCGCGCTCGGCCGGGCGGCCGCGCGCCTCCACGAGGATCCCGGCGAGCTTGGCCCCCCGCACGTGCACGTCGTTGGGCCAGTCGAGGACGGCCTCCACCGCGCCGAGCTCGCGCACGGTCTCCACCACCCCGAGCCCGGCGCCCATGGTCAGGACGACCGGGCGGTGCAGGGGAGCGGGGGGGAGGAGCAGGAGGCTCGCGTAGATCCCCTCGCCGGCGGCGCTCTCCCAGCGGCGGCCGCGGCGGCCGCGACCGGCGCTCTGCCCCTCGGCCACGTGGAGGTCGCCATGCCGTCCCTCGCCCGCCGCGGCGGCGGCGAAGGCGCGTTCGTTCGTCGAATCGACGATGCCGTGCCGGATCAGTCGAACCTCCATGGCGGGCCCGCTCCCGGCGATGATACGCGAGGCCGCTCCGGGGGTCGTGGCCATCGGATCGTCCGCCAGAATCGCCTGATGGGAGGGAAGAACCGAGTTCTTCCCTCCCATCAGGCGAGCAGGTTCGGGCGCTTCTGGCCGAGCAGGCTCTTCAGGCGGCTCATCACGTTCGAGTGGATCTGGCACACCCGGCTCTCGGTCAGGGCCAGCATCTCGCCGATCTCCCGCATCGTGTGCCCGTACTGGTAGTACTGCTCGATGATGAATCGCTCCTTGTGGGTGAGGGCGCGGGTGATGAAGTTCATCAGGTCGACCCGGTTCAGCTCGTGCACCGGATCGACGGCGTTCCGGTCCTCGAGCACCTCGACCTTCTCGACGGCGCCGTCGTCGTCCTCCCACTTCTCGGAAAGGGAGAACATCGTCTTGGCCCGGGCCTCCTGGAGCTCCCGGACGAGGTCCTGGTTGTCCATCTCCAGGGTGCGGGCGAGCTCGGCGTGGGTGGGCTCGCGACCGTACTCGGCGGTGAGGCGCTGGAGCGCGCGCTCGATGCGGCTGGCCTTCAGGCGGACGAGCCGGGGGACCCAATCCTGCGAGCGGAGCTGGTCGAGGATCGCCCCCCGGATCCGCGTCGAGCAGTACGTCTTGAACTTGATGCCTCGGCTGGCGTCGAAGCCGCGGATGGCGTCCATCAGGCCGAAGAGCCCGGCGCTCACCAGATCGTCGAGGTCGATCGACTTGGGCAGCGTCTGCAGGAGCCGCTCCGCGATGTACCGCACGAGCGGGTAGTGCCTCTCGATCAGGACGTTGCGCAGCTCCTCGAGCCGTCCGGGGTCCCGGCGCGCCGCGCTCTTGGAGTTCTCTCGCCGGTAGAGCCCCCAGAGATCTTCCGTCGGGAGGTCGGCCGTCTCTACGGCGGGGGGCACCGGGCGGATCTTCTTCGGCACGCGGGGGGGGGCGGAGGGGGTCGGGGGGGGGGTCGCCGGCGTCCGTGCCGCCGGCGAGGCGGCTTTC
>JBFMCU010000122.1:0-36572 GCA_040754415.1 Planctomycetota bacterium | reverse complement strand
CGGCGAGCGGCCGGAGAGCCCCCGGGGCGGCACCGAACCGGGCCAGAACGGGCCCGGTTCGCCGCCGGAGCGCCCGACGGAGGAACCTCCGCCGGCTATCGACGATAGGGACCGCTGGGGCGACCTCCCGCCCCGGGCCCAGGAGATCTTCCGGAGCCAGGGCCGGGACGACGTGCCGGTCCGCTACCGCGAGTGGATCGACGCCTACTGGCGCCGCCTGAACCAGGGCGGCTGAACGCCGCGGCCCCTCCCCTCGTGCGCGCGCTCCTCGCTGGCCTCGCCCTCGCGGCGCTCCCCCTCGCGGGGAGGGCCGACGACGCCCCGGATCGGACCGGGGGAGGATCGCCGCCCCCGAACGCCGGCCAGGGGCCGAGCACCGCCGAGCGGGCGGGGGACGAGGCGCTGGCGCGGGGCCTCGCGTGGCTCGCCCGCCAGCAGGACGTGACGGACGGCTCGTTCCCGAAGCTCGAGGCCCGCGAGTGGGCGCCGGTCGGGGTCACCTCGCTCGCCGCGCTCGCCTTCCTCGCCGGGGGCAGCTCGCCGGGCCGCGGGCCCTACGGGGCCGAGGTGTCGCGGTCGATCGGCTACCTCTTGGCGCACGCCGATCTCGATTCCGGGTCCCGGCACCCCGGCTACATCGCCGTGGATGGCGATCCCCTCTCGCGGACCCACGGCCACGGCTTCGCCACGCTCGCCCTCGCCCAGGTCTACGGGATGTCGGCCCGGCCCGAGGAGCGCCTGGAGCGCGTGCTCGTGGCGGCGGTCCGGCGCATCGAGGCCGCCCAGGGCGCGGAGGGCGGGTGGTACTACGAGCCGGAGGCCTCGGCGAACCACGAGGGCTCGGTCACCGTCTGCCTCGTGCAGGCGCTGCGCGCCGCCCGGAACGCCGGCATCGCGGTCGACGCGAAGGTGATCCACTGCGCGGAGGACTACGTCCTGCGCCTGCGCAAGGAGGACGGCACCTTCCGCTACCAGCTCGACGTCGAGCGCTCGAGCGTCGCCCTGACCGCCGCCGGCGTGAGCACGCTCAACATGGCCGGCCGCTACGACGACGCCGTGATCCGCGCCAGCATCGACGCGATCTGGAACCTCCTCGCCTTGCGCCGCGAGGAGGGCCACAGCCCCGACTACCCCGAGTACGAGCGCCTCTACCTCGCCCAGGCCCTCTGGCAGCTCGCCGACCGCTCCCTCTTCGACCGCTGGTTCGCCGAGACCCGCACCGAGCTCGTCCGCCAGCAGCGCCCCGACGGCTCCTGGTCGAGCCTCCCCTACGGCAACTGCTACGCCACCGCGATGAACTGCCTCGTCCTCGCGCTGCCGGGCGGCTTGTTGCCGATCTTCCAGCGGTAGGTCGGACCGGAGCGAAGGGGATCGCCCGGCTCCCGGTCCCTCCCGCCCTATCTCCCGGGCGGCCGGTACGGGGCGAGGTCGAGCGCCGCGAAGCCGGCGGCGCGCAGGGCCGCGGCGAGGGCCGGGCGCAGGGCTTCGGCGCGCGCGAGCTCGTCGGCGCCGACCTCGAGCCGCGCGCGCTGCCCGTGGTGGCGGACCCGCAGGACGCGGAAGCCGAGGCGGCGGACGGCCTCCTCGGCGGCTTCGACGCGCGCGAGGGCCTCCATCGTCACCGCAGTGCCGACCGGGATCCGGGAGGCGAGGCAGGCAGAGGCGGGCTTGTCGGCGACGCTCAACGCGCGGTCGCGGGCGTAGCGGCGCACGTCCTCCTTCGTGAAGCCGGCGTCGCGCAGGGGGGCGAGCACGCCGCGCTCGGTCGCGGCGCGGCGACCGGGACGATCGTCGGCGAGGTCGTCGGCGATCTCCCCGAAGGCGAGGTGAGCGATCCCGTGCCGCTTCGCCGCGACCTCCATGGCGTCGAACAGCGCCTGCTTGCAGAAGTAGCAGCGGTCGCCGGCGTTGGCGCGGTAGCCGGCGCTCTCCATCTCGGCGGTCGGCGCGACGATCAGCCGCACGCCGATCCGGGCGGCGAGCGCGCGGGCCGCGGCGAGCTCGCTCCGCGGCAAGGACGGCGAGTCGGCGACGATCCCGACCGCCCGTTCGCCGAGCGCCGCCTGCGCGGCGTGCAGGAGCACGCTCGAGTCGACGCCGCCCGAGAAGGCGACGGCGAGGCCGTCGAGGGCGGCGAGCCGCCGCTCCAGCGCCCGGACCTTGGCGAGATGGGGATCGCCAGCCATGCGCCCAGGATACCGGATTCAATCGCCGCCGATCCCCTGCCCTTCGACGAGCACGAGGTCTCGATACTCGCCCGGCCCGACGTGCTCGCCCGGCATCACGAGCGAGCGCTCGAGGCGCGCCCCGGCCGCGATCCGGGCTCCGGCGAGCACGATCGAGCGGTGAAGCGACGCGCCAGGATCGACGGCGGCTTCCGGGGCGACCCAGTTCGCCAGCCCGCGGCGCGCGAGCTCTTCGAGGTTCAGGCGCAGGAGATCGCCGGGCGTGGAGAGGTTCAGGTCGGAGCGAATCACGTCCGCCGCCCGCACGCGCGATCCGGAGTCGATCAGGACCTGGAGGGCGTCGGTCAGCTCCTGCTCGCCGCGCAGGGGAGAGCGCGGCGTGCGGCGCACGGCGGCGAAGATCGACTCGTCGAGGACGTACTGGCCCGTCCCCTTGCACCGGGTGCGGGGGCGCACCGGCTTCTCCTCGACGCGCCGCACCCAGCCGCCCGCCGCCGTCTCGACCGCGAAGTTGCGCCGCAAGGCCGCGTCGTCCGCTTCCTCGCGCACCGCGATCACCGCGCGCGCCCCCTCCGCGCCGTGGAGCGCGAGCATCTCCCCCATCCGGTCGGACTCGAAGAAGACGTCGCCGAGGAGGAGCAGGAAGGGACGGTCGACCACGCCCTCGAGACAACCCACGGCGTGGGCGATGCCGAGGAGCTCCTTCTGGACGACGTACTCGATCCTCGCGCCGAGGGCCGCACCGTCACCGAGCGTCGCGCGGATCCGCTCGCCGCGGTGCCCGATCACGATCGCCACCTGGCGGATCCCGAGCTCCGCCAGGCGCTCGACCTGCCAGACGAGCAAGGGGCGGTCGAGGAGCGGGAGCAGCGGCTTGGGGACGAAACCGCTGAAGGGCTGGATCCGGCGCCCCTCGCCGGCGGCGAGGATCGCCCCGGCGAAGGCGCCGGGCGCGGGGGCGCGGGAGCTCGGCACCCGCGCACCCTACCCGGCGCGCCCGTTCGCGACCAGCCCGGGACTCGGGCCGGGAGCGGCTATTCCACCTCGACCGGCACGCTCGCGTTGCGGCCCACCCACACCATCCGGGCGAGAGGCGAGACCATCACGAGGTCGGGCAGGTCGTCGGTGGTCATGTCGACGAACTCGACGGACATCGTGTCCAGGAGCAGGGGCAGGTCGCCCCGCGTCAGGGGCAGGATGTCCGGGAAGCCGCCGAGGCCGTCGCCGTAGGCGACCTTCAGCTCGCCCCACCCCGACGGCACGAGGATGTCGAGCTCGCCGCTCTGGTCGACGTCGGCCACGATCACGTTGGCGGGGTCGGTCCCGACGACCAGGGTCTCCAGGACGAAGTCGAAGCCCCCCCCGTTCGGGGCGATCAGGACGCTGTCGTAGGAGTAGCCGGTGGGGGCGACGACGATGTCCAGGTAGTCGTTCCCGTCGAGGTCCCCGAAGTCCATCGAGGTGGCCAGCGAGACGATGGGCAGCGCCGCCCGGGCGGTGAAGCCGGCCGCCCCGTCGCCCTGGAGCACGACGAGGTAGCGATCGGCGTCCTCGTCGATCCCGGTGACGTCCCCCGTCGTCATCGCGAGGTCGAGGAGCCCGTCGTTGTCGAAGTCCATCGTCCGGATCATGACCGGCCGGAGGCCGACCGGGATCGGCGCCTGGACGGCGAACTCCCCGCCGCCCTGGTTGAGCAGCACCTGGATCGCCTCCGCGCCGCCCAGCCCCACCACCACGTCGGGCCGGCCATCGTCGTCGACGTCGCCCACGTCGATGCCGAAGGGATCGTCCCCCACGTGGAGCACGTCCGCCGGCGGCGGATCGGTGAAGTCCTCGATGGCGCCCGGGTTGCGCAGGAGCCGGACCTCGTCGAGCTGGTGGATGGTGACCAGCACGTCCACCCGCCCGTCGTCGTCGACGTCGGCGAGCGAGAGGCAGATCGGCGTCTCGTCGTCGATCGGCACCACCGGGACGGTGGCCCGCGTCACGAGCGTGCCGTCGCCGAAGCCTTCCAGGAAGGACAGGGCATCGTCGCCCGCCGAGGCCGCGACCGCGTCGAGGTCGCCGTCGTTGTCCAGATCGGCGGTGCGCACGAGCCGCGGCCCCGCGGCGGGGATCGGGAAGCCCAGCGCGCCCCGGAAGAGCCCCTGGCCCATCCCGGGCAGCGTGCTCAGGTCCTGGGCGTTCGAGCAGAGCAGGTCGGGGATCGCGTCGCCGGGCAGGTACATGAGGGTGATCGCCCGGGGCAGGTATCCGACGCTGTAGCGCACGGGATCGGCCCACGAGAGGTCGCCGTCGGCCAGGCGCACCGACACGTAGGACTCGTTGAGCACGGTCGCGACGACGTCCAGGAGGCCGTCCCCGTTCACGTCGGGGAAGATCGCGGACGAGGTGGGCCCCTCGAAGAACACGTACTGCACGGTGCTGAAGCCCGCGCCGTCCCCGGGCAGGAAGGCGACGTGATCCGCCTCGCCCTGGGCGACGGCGAGGTCCTCGAAGCCGTCGCCGTTGGCGTCCCCCACGTTCTCCAGGACGGGCAGGTAGACCGGCTCGAGCACGACGGCGGGCGGCAGGAAGCCCTCGCCCTCGTTCGCGTAGAGGATCACGCGGTCGTCGCCGCCGCCCTCCACCTCGGACTCGCCGACCGCGAGGTCGAGGTGACCGTCATCGCCGGCGTCGATCACCGCCGCGCTGAACGGGCCGCCGCGCGCGCCGAGGCTCGCGGAGTCGAGGCTGCCGATCTGCACCAGGCCGCCGCAGGAGGGGCTCCCGGGCGCCTCGACGGCGAGCTCGAGGATCACGACCTCCCAGGCATCGCGCAGGGGGACGAAGAGGATGTCGGGGCCGGGGTCGCCGGCGACGAGCGTCTTCGGCGCGGGCACGACGTCCTTCGGATCGGCGGGAAGCTCGATGCACACGGAGTTCGCGGCGCTGAACTCGCCGAGCGCGGGTCCTTGCAGGAAGCCCATGACGCTGGAGGTCCCCTCGCCGAAGACGTAGTCGCCGCAGGCCACCAGGATGTCGGCGAGGCCGTCACCGTTCAGATCGCCGACGTTCACCTTCCAGCCGTGGCCGAGCGTCTCGAGCTCGTAGAGGGTGGAGAAGCTGCCGTCGGGGTTCCCGAAGGCGACGGTGATCATCCGGGTCCCGAAGTTCGACTCGATCAGATCCACGAAGTCGTCGCCGTTCAGGTCGACCGCGCGCACGTCTCCCTCGAAGGCGCTGCCGATGTGGAGGTCGCGGCACAGCGCGAAGTCGACGGCGAGCTGGGTGAGCGGCGGCTCGAAACCCCCGCTCGTGTCGGCGTGGCCGCCCGCCTTGCCGCACGCCGCGGCGAGCATGCCCGCCGCGAGCGCGAGGAGGACGCCGCCGGCGCGGCCGGGGGCCGGAAGGGAAGGAACGAGGCCGGGCCGGGAGGCCCCGCGGGGGGTCTCGGCACCGGCGTGGACTGCCTGCTTCATGAGGATCGCCGCGCGCGAGCGCCGCGCGGGCCGGGGGGTCGGGAGTTGGGAAGGCGAGCGGGAGGAGAGCGGATGGGCGAACGGAAGCGCGAGCCGGGGTCGCCGGAGGCCGGTCCTGCCGAGACCCGCCGTCCGGAGCACGAACCCTGCTCCGCGCCCTCTGGTAGACCCTACCCCAGGCGCGGCGGCGAGGGCAAACCGCCCTCTCGATCCCTCCTCCTCCCCGGGGGAGGCGAGGAAGGGATCACGGCCCGTAGAGCCGGATCTTCTCCACGTACTCCGCGGCGCGGGCGGAAATCCCTTCCCGCTCCGCCGCGGAGACGGGGCGAATGATCCGCGCCGGGACGCCGGCCACCAGCGTGGCGGGCGGCACCGCGAATCCCTCGCGCACGACGGCTCCGGCGGCGACGATCGCGCCCTCCCCCACGACGGAGCCTCCGAGGAGCACGGCCCCCATTCCGATCAAAGAGCGATCTCCCACCCGTGCGCCGTGGAGGACGCAGCGGTGCCCGATCGTCACCTCTTCGCCGATGACGTTGGGGACGCCGGGGTCGGCATGGATCATCGTCAGGTCCTGGACGTTCGTCCGGCGGCCGACGACGAGCGGAGCATCGTCCCCGCGCAGCACGCAGCTGAACCAGATCCCCACGTCTTCGGCGAGGACCACCTCGCCGGTCACGACCGCGTTGTCCGCCACCCACGCGCCGCCATCGGCGAGGCGCATCCGTCCGCGTCGGGGGAAGCTCGTCATGGGCGAGAGGATCTCCTTCGAATGGACCGCCCCGGCAATCCTTTCCGGCGGGGCGGCGCCGGGTCAGGGGGAGGAGACGGGACGAAGGACCTCGGAGGCCAGGAGGGAGAGGGCGAGGGTCAGGCCATTGTGCAGGCCGTGCACGGCCCACGCGGAGGCGAGCCGCCCCGTCCGATCCTGGATCGCCCCCAGGACCAGCCCGAGGGCGAAGATCGGCGGGGCGAGCAGGAAATCGTGCAGGAGGGCCCAGACGAGCGCCGTCGCGGCGATTCCTCCCCCCCGCCCGAGGTGCCGGGCGAGGAGAGGCTGGAGGAACCCGCGGAAGAGCGTTTCCTCCAGGAGGGGGACGACGAGGACGGCGAGGAGGATCGCCTGGGCGAGCTTCCCTCCCTCCAGGTCGAGGATCCCCACGAGGACCTCCTGGGCCGCGATCTCCTGCCCGGCGAGGGCCACGAGGACGCCCCACGTCTCGCCCCACCCGTACCACGCCGGGAGCACGAGGAGGTAGGCGATCGCGCCGGCGAGGGCGGCCCGCGCATTCCCGCCGCGGGAGAGCCCGAGGGCCGCCGGCCCCGCCGGCCGGTGCGCCGCCGCGAAGAGAAGGGCGAGGTGCGCGGGGAGGCCTAGCACCAGGACGACCACCCACAGCCCGGCCAGGGTGCCGGGCTCGTCGAGGGCGAGGGCCGCGGCGAAGAGGATCAGGGCTCCGAGCGCGACGACGGCCAGGACGGGGAGGGCTCCCCAGGGCGCCGCCGGAAGAGGGGTCCGCGGGCCGAGCCCCCGCAGGACGGCGAATCCGGCCGGCACCCCGATGGCGGCGGTGGCGAGGAGGGCGAGGCCGAGGGCGAGGGCGAGGACGAGCGCGGCTCCCTCCCCGCCGGCGAGACCCAGGAGCTCGGCAAGGCGCGTCACGCCGGGGCGGCCGGGGTGATCAGGCCCTCCGCCGGCGAGGAGGCGTTCGCGTAGAGCTTCCGCGGGATGCGCCCGGCGAGGAAGGCGTGGCGGCCGGCGCGGCAGGCGTCGCGCATCGCGGCGGCCATGCGCAGCGGCTCGCGGGCAGAGGCGATGCCGGTGTTCAGGAGCACGCCGGCGATCCCGAGCTCCATCGCGAGACACACGTCGCTCGCCGTGCCCACGCCGGCATCGACGATCACCGGCACCGAGACGAGCTCGAGGGTGATGCGGATGGCGTTCGGGTTGAGCACGCCCTGGCCCGATCCGATCGGCGAGCCGGCGGGCATGACCGCCGTCGCGCCCGCCTCCTGGAGGCGCACCGCGAGCCGCGGATCGTCCGAGGTGTAGACGAGGACATCGAAATCCTCCGCCACCAGCGCGCGCGTCGCCTCCAGCGTGCCGACGGGATCGGGCAGGAGGGTCCGCGGGTCGCCGAGCACCTCGAGCTTCACGAGCCTCGTGCCGAGGATCTCGCGCGAGAGCCGCGCCGTGCGCACCGCGCTCTCGGCGTCGAAACAGCCCGCCGTGTTGGGGAGGATCGCGCAGCGCTTCCGATCGATGAAATCGAGGAGCGATGGCCCCTGCTTCGGATCCAGGTTGACGCGGCGCACCGCCACCGTGACGCACTGGGTCCCGCTGATCGCGAGCGCCTGCGCCATCAGCTCGAAGGACGCGTACTTCCCCGTGCCCACGATCAAGCGGGAGTCGAAGCGATGCTCTCCGAGCGCGAGCGGTTCATCGCGCGGCTCGTCGGCGAGGTGCGGCTCTCCGGGGGGCATGGCGCGCCTTTGGGGGCCGGGCATGATACCGCGCTCACCCTCCCCCGACCAGCGTGACGAGCTCCACGACGTCCCCCTCCCGCAGGATCGCCTGCGCGTGGCGGGCGCGCGGGACGAGGACGCGATTGACCTCCACGGCCACCTGTGCCGGCCGCAGGCCGAGCGCGGCGACGAGCTCGGCCACCGTCGTTCCTGCCGCGACCTCGCGCTCCTCGCCATTCACCCGGATCTTCATGTCCGCGGCCCTCACATCCGCAGGAAGGCACACTTCAGGTAGCCGCTCTCGGGCAGGCCGAGGAGCACCGGATGATCGGGGCCGGCGGCGGTGAGCTCGAGGAGCCGCGCCTCCCTTCCGGCGGCGAGCGCCGCGGCGGTCAGATGCTCGAGGAACTCCTCGCGGCGCACGTTGTAGGAGCAGGAGGCGCTCACGAGCACTCCCCCCTCCGCGACGAGCCCCATCGCGCGCCGGTTCAGCTCGCGGTAGCCTCGGGCGGCCCCCGCGGCCTCGCGCCGGTTGCGGGCGAAGGCGGGGGGATCGACGATCACGAGGCCATACCGCTCGCCCGCCTCGCCCCGGCGGCGCAGGTCGCGCATCGCGTCGGCCCGCGCGAAGACGACGCGATCGGCGACGCCGTTCCGCTCCGCGTTGCGCGCCAGCCGCTCCCCCGCCGCCGCCGACTGGTCGAGGCACAGGACCGCGCGCGCCCCGGCCAGGGCGGCGCGGACGCCGAAGAGGCCATCGTACGAGAAGGCATCGAGGACCTCCGTCCCCCGGGCGTGGCGGGCGGCGCGGCGGCGGTTCAGGACCTGGTCGAGGTAGTGGCCGGTCTTGTGCCCCGCGGCCGGCGCGACCTCGTAGACGAGGCACGGATCGCCGTCCCGCTCCTCCTCCACGACTTCCACCGTCTCGACCGGCGCGCCGCGGAGCCACTCGACGCGGGGCGCGAGCGCCTCCAGCCGCCGCACGGCGGTATCGGAGCGGTCGAGCACGGCGCGGGGGGCGAACGGGAGGGACTCCTCGAGGAGCTCGAGGAAGAGGTCGCGGAGCCGATCGGAGCCCTGGCAGCCGCTCGAGAGGACGAGGACGTCGGCGTAGCGGTCCACGACGAAGCCGGGCAGCCCCTCGGCGTCGCCGGCGATCAACCGGCAGGCGCCGCCGGGGACGAGGAGCCCGAGCCGCTCGCGGGCCTCGATCGCCCGGCGCACCCGGCCGAGCCAGAAGGCGCGATCGGGCGGGGCGGCCTCGCGCGTCACGAAGCGGATGCAGATCTTGGACGCGCTGCTGAAGAGCCCCCACCCGAGCACGCTGCCGTGCGGATCGTGGACGGGGACGAGTTCGCCCGGCTCTCCCTCTCCCCCCGCGACGTCGTCGGCGTAGACCCAGGGGTGGCCGCCGAGGATCCAGCGGCGGCCGCGGCCGGTGAGCTTGATCGCGCCCATGGGGGAGATCGTAGCAGCCGCCTACTCGCCGACGAGCCGCGCGAAGCGAGGGTCCTCGCGCAGGGAGGCGAGGTCGGGGTCGGAGCGCGCCCACTCCTGCTGCCGCCGCCGGGAGCCCGCCGTGGGGTGGTTTTCCTCGAGATCGCGCTGGAGCCAGTCGAGCGCCTCCTCCGCCTCCCCGAGCAGGGCGTACGTGCAGGCGAGGTTGTAGTAGAGGTCGGGCGCCGGATGGAGGCGCCGCAGCACGGAGCGGGCCTCGACGTCGCGCCCCGAGCGCGCCCGGTAGCACGCCAAGAGGCCGCGCATGAAGTCGCGCCGGTCGAGGGCGAAGGCGCGCTCGAAGTAGCCGAGCGCCTTCTCGGGATCGCCGAGGCGCACGTTCGCGTTCACGGCGAGGGAGAGCAGGACATCGGCGCGCAGCGTGCGCGTGCGCTCGAGCTGACTCTCGACCCCCGCCGCCCGTCCCGGCGCTCCCCGGCCGCCTTGGGCTTCCGCGCGGGCGCCGAGCAGGGTGTTCTCGAGGGCGGCGAGGCGCTCCTCGGCCGAGAGGTAGGATCGCTCCGCGTCCGCGGGGCGATCCTCGTCCATGTACGAGGCGCCGATCGCGGACTCCAGGCGGGCGCTCACCCATTCGGTCCACGCGGCGCTCGGCGCCGGGGCGTCGCGGAGGCCGGCGAGGGCCCGGGCGGAGAGATCGCGCGCCTCCGCCGCGCGCCCGCTCGCCCGCAGCTCCCCGGCCAGGGTGAGCGCGAGGGTGGAGGGCATCTGGAAGCGACCGAGCTCGTGGTAGATCTCGCTCCGCCGCGCCGGATCCCGCCGCTCCTCGGGCGCGAGCCGCCGGAGGCGCTCGTCCTGCAGCCGCCGCGCCTCTCCCGCCGCGCTCACCCGCCAATAGGCGGGGCTGTTGCGGCGCGCCTCGGGATCGGCCAGGGCAGGATCGTCCTCGCGGGCCGCGCGCCGCTCCAGAGCCTGCTCTTCCGCCCACCACGCCCGCCAGGCGCCGTCGAACTCCGCGTCCTGGATCGCCAGGAGAAGGCCGAATCGCACGTCGTCCTGGAGCGGATCGCCGGTCGGGGGATCGCCCCCGGCGAGCGGCTCGAAGCCGGGAAGCTCCCGCGGGCTCACGGTGGCGAGGGCCCGCCCCAGGGCAAGCTCGAGGTCGAGCCCCCGTCGCTCTTCCCCCCCCGTTCGCTCTCCCGCCCTGCCCCAGAGGCGCGGGTTCCCGAGGAGGAGGCGGCGGGGAGCGAGGTCCCGGTCGAGGAAGTCGTCGAGGGAGCTCGCCCCGAAGAGGGCGTCGGTGGCGATTCCGACGCGCTGGGCGCGCAGCCGCGCCTCGTGGGCGGTGCGCAGGCGGGAGAGCACGCGCGGATCCCCCGGCCCGCTCCCCTCGACGAGGTCGCACACCGCGAGCCAGAGCTCGACGAGGCCCCGATCCAAGAGCCGCTCGACGAGGAGCGAGCCGCCGAGCGGCGAGATCGGCCAGTCCGCCCGGCGATGCAGGCTCGGGCGCAGGTCCTCGCGCTCGGCGAGGAGCCCGCGCAGGAGATCCTCCATCGCCGCGAAGCCCTTCCGGGCGGCGTCCACCTCGCCGCCGGCGAGCAGGGCGGCCGCCCAGAGAGAGAGCCCGTAGAGGCGCCAGGTCCGGCCCTCGGCCGTCTCCTCGCCCGCGGTCGAAGCGAGGAGGGCCTCGGCGAGGCGGCGGCAGAGATCGGGGTCCCCGGCCTCGGCGAGGGCCAGGTGAGCGCGGCGATAGAGGAGATCCCGGCGAGGGAGCCCATCGGCGGCGAGCAGGGCGAGCAGGCGGTCGGCCCGGGCGAACTCCTGGAACTCGACGAGCCGCGCCTCGAGGGCTTCTTGGGCCGTCTGGGCCGCCCGGCGCACCCGCTCGCTCGGATGGGATCGTCCGAGCACGAGGGGGGCCCGCTCGGCGGCCGTCTCCCCGCCGCGGGTGAGTTCGGCCAAAACCCGCCCGTAGGCCGCCAGGAGGACGGCGAGGGTCTCCGGGGCGAGCTGCGCGCTGCCCGGGGCGGCGGCGAGCTCGGCCTGGACCCGGGCGGCGAGGCGGGCGCGGGCGGCGGGCAGGGGGGCGAGGATCCGCGCGGCGGCCGCCGCCTCGGGGGAGGGAAGCTCGCCGAGCAGGAGATCGAGCCCGGCGATCGCCCCTTCGGCCCCGATCTCCCCGAGGGCGGCGAGGGCCGCCGCCCGGACCCCGGGGGAGGAATCGTCCCGGGCCGCGGCGACGAGGTGCTCCAGGCGCGTTTCCAGCTCGGTCGTCCCCAGGGCGGGGCGGCCCAGGAATCGGACGATCTCGAAGCGTTCCCCGGCGGTGAGCGCGGCCGGCGCCGCGAGCAGGGCGAGGGCGCCCCCCATGCAATCCACCCCCCCGGCCTCGGCGACGAGCTGGGCCCGGGCCCGCCGCCCGGCGGGCGGGGCCGCCGCCCATCCCTCCAGGGCGCGGCGGGCGGCCGGCTCGCCGGCGGCGAGGAGCGCCTCGAGGGCGGCCTCGTCCCCCTCCGGGCCGGCCGCATCCAATCGGGCGAGGAGGCCCTCCAGCTCCGCGGCGTCCGGGGCCTCCTGCCGCGCGGAACTCCGCTGCGCCCCCGGAAGGAGGAGGGCCAGGGCGAGCGCGAGGAGGAGGCGAGCCGAGCTCACGGCCGGTCCCCCGCCCCGGGAAGCTCTTCGCCGTCCCCGGCGCCCGCCGCGCCGGCGGGGCGATCGCGGCGGTAGTCGAAGGCCCGCCGGGTCAGGCCCACCTGACGGGCGGCGGCGCTGACGTTCCCCCGCTGCTCGACGAGCGCTCGCTCCATCATCGCCCGGCCCATCGCGTCCACGGTGAGCCCGTGGGCCAGAGCGCGGGCCGCGAGCTCCTCCTCCACCCCCCGCGTGGCCTCGGCCAGGAAGGCGAAGTCGGCGGCCTCCAGGGGGCGCGCGGCGCCGGCGCCCTCGACGAGGGCCCGCTCGAGCGCGTTCTCGAGCTCTCGCACGTTGCCGGGCCAGGGGTGGGCCCGCAGCCGCTCCAGGGCGGCGGGCGCGAGGGACCGCGGGGGAAGCCCGGCCCGCTCCGCAAGGCGGGGCAGGAGGTGGAGGGCGAGGGCCGGCAGGTCCGCGATCCAGGCGCGCAGGGGCGGGACCTCGACGACGACGACGGCGAGCCGCCAGTAGAGATCGGAGCGGAAGCGGCCGGCGGCCGCGTCGGCGGCGAGATCGCGGCGCGTCGTGGCGACCACGCGGGCGTCCACGGGCACGGGGCTCGCGGCGCCGAGGGGCTCGACCACGCGCTCCTGGAGGGTGCGCAGGAGCTTTCCCTGGAGCGCGGGGGCCAGGAGGTCGACGTCGTCGAGGACGATCGTGCCTCCCGTGGCGCGCCGGAAGAGCCCCTCCCGCCCGTGATGCGCGTCGGTGAAGGCCCCCTTCTCGTGCCCGAAGAGGGTCGATTCCAGGAGCAGCGGGGCGACGGCCGCCAGGTCGGCGATCACGAACGGGCCAGCGCGGCGCGGCCCCCCGGAATGCAGGCGCCGCGCCGCCGCCCCCTTGCCCGCGCCGCTCTCGCCCTGGAGGAGCACGGTGGCCGAGCTCGCGGCGAGGCGGTCGATCCGGCGCAGGAAGGCCACGTAGGCGTCGGAAGCTCCGTCGGGACTGAGCATGGGGGAGTGCCGCCGGCGCCCGGGCGGAGGGTCCGCCGAGGCCCCGGGTGGGGGTCGGGGGCGGTCCGGGGACGTTGACTGGGCTCCCTAGATATAGCAGACTCCGCGGCCTCGATTCCCGGGCGGAAGGCGGCCAGCACGCCCGACGACGGTCCCGCCGAGCGCGGGTTAAAGCGTCGTTTTGCCTGCTTTTGGCGCCTTCCCCCCCCCCCCATGCCCCCCCTTCACCGATGGATCCCGAGAGCCTGCTGCGATACATCGAACAGGTCCACTACGAGAAGGACATCCCCAAGGACGTCCTCTTTCGGGGCCTGGAGGAGGCGATCGCCGCCGCGATCCGCAAGCGCCTCGGCGTGGGCGAGGATCTGCGGGTCAGCGTCGACCGCGAGACCGGGGAGATCGGCGTGGAGGACGACGAGGGCGAGTACGAGTTCGAGCTCGCCGACCTCGGACGGATCGCCGCCCAGGCCTGCAAGCAGGCCTTCCTGCAGAAGATCCGGGAGGCGGAGCGCGATGTCCTCTACGACGAGTACGAGACCCGGGTCGGCAGCCTCGTCAACGGCACGGTCCAGCGCTTCGACAGCGACAACCTGGTGATCAACCTGGGGCGCACCGAGGCGTACCTGCCGCGGGAGGAGCGCGTGCGCGGCGAGACCTTCTCCCCGGGCGACCGGATCCGGGCGATCGTCCTCGAGGTCCGCAAGGAGGGCCCCCGGGTCCGGATCGTCGTGAGCCGGACCCATCCCGACCTCGTGCGCCGGCTCTTCGAGCTGGAGGTGCCCGAGATCGCCGACAACATCATCGACATCAAGCGGGTCGTCCGCGAGCCCGGCTACCGCACGAAGATGGCGGTGATCTCCCAGGACCCCAAGATCGACTGCATCGGGGCCTGCGTCGGCGTGCGCGGCTCCCGCATCAAGGCGGTGATCGACGAGCTGCGGGGCGAGCGGATCGACATCATCCGGTGGAGCGACTCCCTCGAGACCCTGATCATGAACGGCCTCAAGCCGGCCCAGATCCACCTGGACAACATCTACGCCGACGTGACGAACCACGCGGTGGTGGTGGTGGTGGAGGAGGACCAGCAGTCGCTCGCCATCGGCAAGAAGGGCCAGAACGTCCGCCTCGCCAGCCGGCTCTGCGGGTGGGACATCGACATCAAGACCCGCGAGGAGTTCGAGGCCGAGGGATTCGGAGCGGCAGTGGAGGTGCATCCTCCCTCCGGCGCCGCCCCGAGCCCCGTCGCCACCCCCGTCGCGGGCAACGGGACGGAGGAGGTGCCTTCCCCCGCCGCGGCGGAGGGCGAGACCTTCCTGTCGCCCCCCGCCCTGGACGAGGCGATCGATGCGGCGATCGATGAGGAGGGCGGGGCGGTCGAGCGCCGGGAGCCCGTCGCCGGCGACCTGGCGGTGGAAGGCGAGGGGTAGGACGAACCGTGACGACCAAGCAGCGCGTCTACGACCTCGCCAAGGAGTTCGGCATGACCGGCCAAGAGCTGGCGGCCAAGCTCCGCGACCTCGGATTCACGGCCGTGAAGAGCCACATGACGGCTCTGAGCGACTTCGAGATCCTCGAGATCCGCGGCCGCCTCGAGGCCTACGGGATCGTGGGCGAGTCCGCCGGCGATGGACCGGACGCCCTCGGCGGGCTCAAGATCAAGCGCCGCAAGCGGAAGGCCGCCGAGGGCGAGGAGGAGGTTCCTCCCGCGGCGGGGGCCGCGGTCGCCCCCGCCGCCCCCGCCGCTCCCGCCGTCCCCACCGCTCCCCCGCCGGTCGCTGTCCCGGCGGCTGCGGCGGCCCCCCCCGCGGCGCCCCCGCTCGGGGTGGAGGAACTCGCGGAGCGCGGAGCCGCCGCCGAGGGGCCGGCGCCCCCGCCGGGCGCCGGGATCGAGACGGTCCGGCCTGCCCCTGCCGCGCCCGCTCCTCCGCCGGAGGCGGTCCCCGCGGAGGTGCGCCGAGCGCTCGCCCCCGCCGCGATGGCGCCGGCCGCCGCCGAGGCCCCGGTTCGACCGGCCGAGGACGCGTTCGCGGCGGCCCCCCCGGAGGGAGCCGAGATCGGGGCGGCGGTCGCCGAGGAGATCCTCCCGCCGCCGGCGCCGTTGCTCGCGGAGGAAGCGCGGGAGGAGGGGGCCGAGGTCCCCGGCGAGGAGATCGCCCTCGGGGAGGTCGAGGGCGAGGAGGAGGACGGGACGAAGGTAGTCCGGCCCTCCGTCCTGCGCCGCACCGGAAAGGTCGTCGGCTTCATCGACCCCGCCCAGTTCCAGCAGCCGGCTCCCCGCCGGGCCCAGTCGCGCCGCCTGCGCTCGACCGACGACCTCGTGCCCGACGTCCAGCCCACCTTCGGCCGCGATCGCCGGCCGGGGCAGGTGCGCGGCGACCAGACCCGCGGCACGCTCACCGCCCAGGAGCTGCGGGACCGCGAATCCGGCCGCTTCCTGCGCCGCCGCCGCGCGGCGGGCAGCGCGGAGGCGACCCGCAAGGGCCCGCGGACGATGCGGACCAAGGCCGCGCCGGGCGCTTCGCCCTACGCCGGGGCCTCGGTCGCGATCGACGCCCCGATCACGATCAAGAAGCTCGCCAACACGCTCGCCGTCAAGGAGAACCAGGTGCTCCAGGTGGCGGTGCAGCAGATCGGCTTCGGCATCAACATCAACAGCTTGATCGACGAGGACGCCGCCATGCTGCTGGCCGACGAGTTCGACGTCGAGCTCGAGGTGGTGGAGGAGGTGGAGGCCGAGGAGTCCCTCCTGAAGTCCCTGAGCGACAAGCGCGAGGCGGTGGCCGTGGAGGACCTCGTCGACCGCCCGCCCACCGTGGCGTTCCTCGGCCATGTCGACCACGGCAAGACCACGCTGATCGACACGATTCGCCAGAGCCGGATCGTCCAGGGCGAGTCGGGGGGCATCACGCAGCACATCGGCGCCTACCAGGTGCAATCGCAGCGGGGGCACACGATCACCATCATCGACACCCCCGGCCACGCGGCGTTCACCGCCATGCGCGCCCGGGGCGTGGAGGCGGTGGACGTGGTCGTGCTCGTGGTGGCCGCCGACGACGGCGTCCAGCCCCAGACCGAGGAGGCGCTCAACCACGCCCGGGCCGCGAAGGTCCCGATCGTCGTCGCCCTCAACAAGATCGACAAGCCCGAGGCCGCGCCGGAGCGGGTGATGAACCAGCTCGCGGCCCTGGGGCTCACCCCCGAGCTGTGGGGCGGCGAAACGGCCATGCTCCACGTGAGCGGGCTGCGCGGCGACGGGATCGAGGACCTCCTCGAGCGGGTGGTCCTCGAGAGCGAGGTGCTCGAGCGCAAGTGCCATCCCGAAGGGCCGGCGCAGGGCATCGTCCTCGAGGCGGAGATCGAGCAGGGCAAGGGCAAAGTCGCCCACCTCCTGGTCAAGGACGGCAGCCTGAACCGGGGGGACGTGATCCTCGCCGGGGAGGGCTACGGCAAGGTGCGCTCGATCCACGACGACCGCGGCCGGCAGATCGACGCCGCCGGTCCTTCGATGCCGGTCGAGGTCACCGGGCTGAACGAGCTGCCGACCGTCGGCGACGCGTTCCACGTCGTCGAGTCCCTCGACGAGGCCCGGGCGGTGGCGATGGAGCGCGCCCACAAGCACCGCCTGCTGACGCAGATCGAGCAGCGGCCCATCCTCCACACCGACATCCAGGAGGCCGTGGAGGAACAGGAGAAGACCACGATCAACCTGATCGTCAAGGCCGACGTGCAGGGCTCGGTCGAGGTCCTCAAGCAGCAGATCGCGAGCCTCCAGCACGAGGAGATGAAGGTCCGCCTCCTGCACGCGGGCGTCGGCTCGGTGCTCGAGAGCGACGTCGATCTCGCCGCCACCTCGAGCGCCCGGATCCTCGCCTTCCACACGAGCGCGACCAACAAGGTCCGCCAGCAGGCCGAGCACCTGGGCGTCGACATCAAGGTGTACCGCGTCATCTACGAGCTGCTCGACGACATCCGGCGCCTGATGGAGGGCGAGCTCGCGCCGGAGATCAAGGAAGAGGTCCTGGGCCACGCCGAGATCCGGCGGGTGTTCAAGTCGTCCAAGCTCGGCAACATCGCCGGCTGCTTCGTCCTGGACGGCAAGGTCACCCGCTCGAGCCGGGCTCGCCTCCTGCGCGACGGTCAAGTGGTGTACGAGGGGGCGATCGCCTCCTTGCGCCGCGAGGCCGACGACGCCAAGGAGGTCCGGGAGGGCTTCGAGTGCGGGCTCCTCCTCAAGGACTACAACGACCTCCGGCCGAGCGACGTGATCGAGGCCTTCCGGATGATCGAGGTCCGGCGGACCCTGTGACCGATCCATCCCCGCTCCCGAGACACGGGCGAGTGCCGTGGCGAACTCCCGCACGAAGGCGCGCATCGAGGCTCGCATCCGCCAGCGAGTCGCCTACTGCGTCCAGTTCGAGCTGAACGATCCGCGGTCCGCCTTCATCACGATCACCCGCGCCGAGGTGTCCTCGGATCTCTCCACGGCCAAGGTGTTCTACTCGGTCTACGGCACCGCGGGCGACCGAACCCGGACGGAGTGCATGCTCGCGGATGCCACCGGCTTCATCCGCAAGCAGCTCAGCCGCGTCCTGCGCACCCGCCGCATCCCGCGTCTCACCTGGATCTACGACGACACGATCGAGTTCCAGGAGAAGATGGAAGCCACGATCTCCCGGGCCCTCGATCGCGATCGCGAGGTCAATCCCGCCGCCCATCCGGAGCGGAATCCCGCCCCGGACGCCGAGCCGTCCGAGGAAGAGGTCCTCGACCGGGAGTACCTCGACTTCCTGGAGACCCAGGAACGAGAGGAGTGACGGCCCCATAGCGCGGGCTGACGCCCGCAACCCACGCTGGCGCAGGTTGACCTGGCCCGCGCGAGCTCCAACATCGTCAGATGTTGGGCCAGCATCATCTGATCTACCACATCGAGGTTCTTCGCGGGCCGCGAAGAATCTCGAGAGTAGTAGATCGGGGCGCGGTCACTCCTGCCGCACCACCTCGAGGAGCGGACAGCGGTCCTCGCGCGACCCCGCATGGGTCGCGGGGTGGATGGCTTGGATCGCCCGTTCCGCGCTGGGGTGCACGAACTCGGCCCCGATGCGGTCGAGAACGCCCGTGGAATGGAGGACGTCGAGGACCTCGTCCCGGAATCCGCTGAAGTGGATCGCATACCCGAGCTCCCTCCCGCGGTCGACGAGGTGCGCGATCTGGGCGGCCGCGCGAAAGTCCAGGTTGGCGATCGTGTGCGCGAGGACGAGGACGTTCCGTACGCCCGGCCGTGCCTGCAGCAGTCGGACCAACTGCGCTTCCAGCGAGCGACCGCGCGCGTAGTCGATCGGTCCGTCGAAACGGACGGCGGCGATATGCCGGCAGAGCTCGAGCCCGTGTCGCTTCGCGTTCCGATAGGCGCCGTCGGGGTGCAGCGAGACCTCGATCACCTCCGGCAGGAGTGGCCGTAGAGGGCAGCGCTCCTCGCGCGAACCCGCATGCGCCTCCTCGTAGACCCAGGCGATCGCCATCGGCACGGTCGGGAACACGCCGTCCTCGCCCAGGCCGAGTTGGCGGGCATGGCGGGAGAGGACGGCCGCCGCGGGGTCGGGAAGCTCGGCCAGCACCACGCGGTATCCGTCGTCGATCACCCGCCCCAAGCCGACGAACAGCTCGGCGGCGAGGGGGTCCGTGATGCTGCCGAGCGTGTGCGCGTCGAGGACGATGGCCCGGACGGCGGGGCGCTCCCGCAGGTCGTGCTGGAGGCTCTCCGCCAAGTGCTCGAAATCGACGAGCGAGATCGCCCCGTCGCAACGCAGCACGAGGACGTGGTCGCACGCCGCGAGACCGTGCCGCTCGACGGAGCGCATCGTCCCCTCGGGGTGCAGGGAGAGGACCGTCCAGCGCGGGATGAGCGCCGCGAACGGGCAATCGACCTCCTGCCCGTTCCGGTGGGCGGGGCCGTACACACGCGCGATCGCGGCGAGCTGGGTCGGATGGACGTTCCGCTCGCCGATGAGCTCGTAGACGCCCGCCGCGTGGAGCACGTCGAGAACGCTGTCCTTGAGGCCGCTGAAGGACACCTCCATGCCATCCTCGCGCAGCGCCACGACGAGCTCCCCGAGCCGCCGGGCGCCGTACGGATCGATGTCCCCGATCCCGTGGGCGGCGAACACGACGTAGCGCGCCCGGGACCGGCTCCGGAGCGTCCTCCGTACCGCCTCCTCGAGGAAGCTGGCGTTGGCGTAGTTCACGGCGTCGTCGAACCGGAACACCGCGATGCTGTCGCAGCGGCGGAGGCCGTGACGGTGCGCGTCGCGCAGCGAGCCGTCCGGGTGCAGCGAGAGCTCCGTGGTCCGGGGCATGACCGTGCGGAAGGGGCATTCGGCCTCCTCCACCCCCTCGTGGCTGGACCCGTACACCGCGGCGATTCCCTGGGCCTGCGTGGAGAAGAGGTGCTCCTGGCCGATCACCTCGTACAGATGGGACCGCCGGAAGGCGCCGATCGCCTCGTCCTTGATGCCGCTGATGCTGAACTCGAGTCCGATGGCGCGCAGTCGCTCAATCAGGTCGCGGAGCATCTCGACGCCCGAGGAATCCACCTCGTTGACGGCGTGGGCGGCGATGAGCACGTGCCGCAGGCGGGTCCGGGCCGCCACCATCTCGAGGACCTCGTTCTGCAGGTAGCTGGCGGTGACGAAGTTCATCGGTCCGTCGAACCGGATCAGGGCGAGGTGCTCGCACTGGCGCAGGCCGTGGCGTTTCGCGTCCTGGAACGTACCGTCGGAGTGGGCGGTCAGCGCGACGGCCGGGGAATGCATGGTGCGGTAGATGTAGCCCAGCACGGACAAGCTCACGCCGAGGAGGATCCCCCACTCGAGGTGCGGCGCCAAGACCAGGGTTCCGGCGAAGCTCGCCACGCCGGTGAGGCCGTCGAAGCGGTGCGTCTGCCAGGAGTGCACGAAGCCGCGCACGTTGAGCAGGCTGATCACCGCCATCATGATCACCGCAGCCAGGACGGCCTGCGGGAGGTGGTAGAGGAGCCGGGTCAGGAAGAGGAGGACGACGACCACCACGCCGCTGGAGAAGACGTTCGACAGGCCCGACACGGCGCCCGCCCGAATGTTGACGGCCGATCGCGAGAACGAGCCCGAGCAGGCGTAGCTCTGGCCGAGGCTCCCGAGGATGTTCGCCAGACCCTGCCCGATGAGCTCCTGGTTCGGGTCCAGCCGCTGGCGCGTCCGCACCGCCATCGCCTTGGCGATGGAGATCGCCTCCATGAATCCGAGGATCGTGATGGTGAGCCCGGCGGGGATGAGGGAGAGCACGATCCGCCAGTCGAGGCGGGGCGCCTGGAACCCCGGCAGCCCGGGCGGGATCGTCCCCACGACCGCCCCGCCGGAGGTGAGCGGCAGGCGGACCTCGTCCGGCGCTGGACCCCGGAGCGCCCCGTTTCCCACGAGGACCCGCCACCGCGGGTCGTCCTCCGCCCGACGATCCCCGTAGGGAACCCACTCGCCCGGCGCGGCCCCCCGCGCGAGCCGGAACTTCCGGATCCGCTCCCGTACCGCCGTCTCCCGCTCTTCCAGCCGCGAGAGCAGATCGTCCAGCAGTCCCGCCTTCTGGTGCATCAACGCGGCGCGTCCCGAGGTGACCCGCTCCTGGTGCGTGCCGGCCGTGAGCACGTCGATGCCGCCGAGGTCGGTGTGGCACCGGATGCACAGGTCCGTCTCGCGCTCCAGCTCTTCCAGGCTTCGGCTCGAGTCCTTCCGGAGCCGGGCGACCGCTTCTTTCTCCGCCAGGAGGGAGTTGTACTCCTCCACCGCCGCCGCGAGGGCCGGATCGTGGACGGCGGAGAGCGGAACCGTCTCCCTCCGATCGAAGCCGGTCGCCCACGCGAGAACGGTCGTGACGACGACGGCCACGAGCACGTTCGGGATCCGCGGGTTCACGCGCCGCAGCCCGGCCATGATCGCGATGGCGAGCACCGCCATGGCGAAAGTGGGCCAGTGCGTATCCACCAGGGCCTGCCGGACCACCCGGTACACGGTCTCGTAGTGATGGGGGGCCTTGTCGACGTTTACCCCGAAGATCTTCGAGAGCTGCGAGGTGGCGATGATCAGGGCCGCGGCGCACGTGAAGCCGTTGACGACGGGGTGCGACAGCAGGTTGACCACCAGGCCCAGCCGCAACACCCCGAGCAGGAGCTGGAACGCCCCGACCATCAGGGCGAGGAGGATGGCGTACTGGATGTACTGCGCGCTCCCGGCGGTGGCGAGCGGCTCGAGGGCGGCCGCCGTCATCAACGACACGACGGCGACGGGACCGGTGGCGAGCTGGCGGCTGGATCCGAAGAGGCTGGCCACCATCGGCGGCAGGAACGCCGCGTAGAGCCCGTAGTAGGCGGGAAGCCCGGCGAGCTGCGCGTACGCCATCGACTGCGGGATGAGAACGAGGGCCACGGTCAGCCCGGCGACGAAGTCCGCCCGCAGGTCGACCTGGGCCCGGTCCTCGAACCACGCGAGGAAAGGCAGGATGCGCTTCAGGCGGGGAGCCATCGGTCTGCGGGCGCGCTCACCACCCCCGCCGCCGGAGGATGTCGTCGATGCGCTCCTGGGACTCCTTCTCGACGGCGGCCAGCCGGCGCAATCGTGCCTCCCGGATGCGCTGCAGGAGCGCATCCACGTCGGCGGGCTTCTCCAGGATGTCGAAGGCGCCGAGCTTCACCACTTCCACGGCGATCGGCACCGTGGCGCAGCCGGTGAGGAGGATGATCTGCAGGCTCGGCTGGCTCTGGCGAAGGCGCCGGAGCACCTCGACCCCGCTCATGCCGGGCATGGCCACGTCGAGGACCATGACGTCGTAGTCCTTCTCCGCCACCCTCTTCAGGGCCGACGGCCCGTCCAGGGCGACGTCCACTTGCAAGCCGCGGATCCGCATCCGCTCGGCCATCGTCTCGACGAATTCCACATCGTCGTCCACGAGCAACAGTCGATCGGTCGTCATGGCGTGAGTCATCGCGGGGGCTCTCCGGCCGGCAGCAGGAGTTCGATGCGATTCGCGTGGCCCTCGCCGGGGAGAGCGACGATGCTCCCGTGCAAACGGTCGGCGAGGAGCCTCAGCCTATCTTCGCGGGGCCGAAGCGGCGGGCGAGGGCCGGACTCCCCTTCGCTGCGTACGAAGAGGAGGATGCCGTCGCGTTGCCGCTCGTATCCCACCGTGATGGTCGTCAGCTTCGGGGCGGCCTCGAGGCACGCCTCCACGCCGCGGTACAGGGCCTCGTACAGTACGAAGGGGCTCGCCCGCACGGTGACGGCCTCCGCGGGGTGCGCGGCCTCCACCCGCGCACCGGCGAGCCGCACTCGGCGGGCGGCGAGGGCCACCAGCCCGTCGACCGCCTCGCCGAGATCCAGGCTCGCCTCCGCTCCTTCGACGCTGTGGGCGAAGCGGCTCATCCGGCGCACGATCTCCACTCCGCGGCGCACCTGGTTCGCGACCCGGTCGACCAGGACGCCCAGCCGCTCGCCGGCCGCCGGGGAGGCGCCCGGGTGCTGGCCGATCATGTCCTTCTGCAGTCCGACCAGCTCGTTGATCGTGTTCAGGACGTTCGTGACGTCGTGGTCGAAGTCAGCGACGATCCGGGCGAAGAACGCCAGCGCGCCGGGATCCTCGGGGGCGCCGTTCTCGCTCTCCGCCGGCGCGTCGCTCGTCGCCGTGCGCATGAGCTCGAGGAGCCGATCCAGGTCGATCGGCTTCATCAGGTAGTCGCGGGCTCCCGCTCGGCATCCCTCCTCCGCCTCCTTCTCCGACCCGTATCCCGTCAGGAAGATCACCGGCAGGGAGGGCTTCTCCTTCTTGATGATCCGGAGCAGTTCGAGCCCTCCGAGCCCCGGCATCTTCACGTCGAGCACGACGATGTCGAACCGCTCGCGGCGGATCAGCTCCACCGCCTCCTTGGCCTCGGTGACGCCAGTGGCATCCACGCCCCGCAGGCGAAGGCGCTCGAGGATCGTTGCCACCAGCTCTTGCTCGTCGTCGACGAAGAGGACCCGCAATCCCGTCATGGCTGGCCTCATCCCTCCGCCCGGGTGGGAAGAGTGACCGTGAACTTGGCGCCTCGATCGATCTCGCTCTCCACTCGAATGTCGCCGCCCAGCTTCCGGACGATGCCGTAGGTGATGGACAGCCCGAGGCCGATCCCCTCCTTCCTCTTCGTCGTGAAGAACGGTTCGAAGATCTTCGGCAGGTTCTCGGCGGGGATGCCGACCCCATCGTCCGCCACGGTGATGGAGACGCGATCCTCGGGCTGGCTGCGGACCGTCACCCGGATGTGGCCCTCCTCCCGCACGGCGACGATGGCGTTGTTGAGGAGGTTGAGAAACACCTGCTGGAGCTGCCCCCGGTCGCTGGCGATCGTGGGCACGTCCTCGGGGATGTCGAACTGGACGTCGAGCCGCCGGTAGGCCGCCTCCTTCTCCAGGAAGCCGTAGACCTCCCGCAGCAGGTGCCCGAGCTCGATCGTGTCGTTCTTCACGTCCATGTGCTTGGCGAAGCCGAGCAGCCGGTGGGTGATCGCGCTGCATCTCTTGACCGAGCCGAGGACGCCATCCAGGAGACCGACGTACCGTTCGCGCTCCTCCGAGCCCTCCTGCTGGGTGACGAGGTCGCGGAGGAGCCCCGCCTTCTCCCCGATGATGGCGAGCGGGTTGTTGATCTCGTGGGCCACGCCGGCCGCGAGACGTCCGATCGAGGCCATCCGGTTCGTGTACTCGATCTCGTGCAGGAGGGCCGTCCGCCGCTGGTTGGCCTCCCGGAGCCGATTCACGAACTGATTCGAGCCCCAGAGGATGACTCCCAGCACCACGATCGAGCTGAGGGACAACGCGGCCACGAGCTCGTTCCGGAGGCCGAACCACTTGCCCACCACGTCCTCGGGCCGCTCGATCACGATCAGCACGTACGGAGTGCCCTTGATGTAGGCATAGCCGACGATGATCGGCTCTCCGCTCGCGCCGGTCGTCTCGAAGACATCGCTGGAGGGAATCGGAGGGGGAACGGGCAGCGTACAGGGCTCGAGTGCCTTTCCGTACGTGTGCGAGAGAGTCTGGAGGATCCCCTCGCGGTTGATGAGGAAGACGTCCCCGGCGTGGGACGCCTCGCTCGTGGCCATGAAATCGCGCAGCGTTTCGGCATCGATGGTCGTCCGGAGGACGTTGTCCACCTCGACAGACCCACCGAAGGTCCGGGCCACCGCGAAGTGGGGCAGGCGGCGATAGCCCAGGAACACGTCGCTGATGCAGGTCCCGTTCTGGATGACGTCCTGGTACCAGTCCTGGTCGCGGTAGTTGAGGCCCTCGAGGGGAAAGCGTCCGCTGTAGGCGATCTGATCGCCGTTCGGATCGATCAGCCCGAGGTCCGCGAAGGCCCCGTGGGGGAACGACGCGCGGATCTTGTGCAACACTCGCTCCAGCTCGGCCGAGTCCCGCAGCGACTCGGCGCTCCGCCCGCGCACGGTGTAGTCGAGGATCGAGAGCCTCTCCGCGAAGAACCATTCGAGCGATTGCGCGATGTGCGAGGTGATCCGAGCGATGGGCTTCATCGCATCGCTGCGGATCGCCTTGTCGAACTGGTAGCCGAAGGCGACCATCACGGTGAGGGGCACGAGGAGCACAGCCACCGACGCCAGGAGCACGAACCGGCGCAGGCGCTGAAACCCGATCTGGCCGGGGATCTCGGCGGCGACCGTCCCCGCCGGCTTCTGCTCCCGGCCTATCCGCGCCATGGGGTCCGGGCTCCGGCGTTCCCGGTCTTCTTGTAGGCCTCCTGCATCGTCCGGGTCAGAACGTCGATCTCCACCGGCTTCCGCAGGTACGCGAAGGCTCCAAGCTCGTAGGCCAGCCGCTCCTCGGCCTCCGAGCCGTGGCCCGTGAGGATGATGACCTCGACCCGCGGGTGTTCCCGCTTCACCCGCCGGAGCACCTCGAGCCCGTCGATCCCCGGCATCTTCAGGTCGAGCACCATCACCTCGGGCTCGTCGACGGCCACCTTGGCCAGGGCCTCTTCGCCGTCGTAGGCGACGGCGGCGGCGATGCTCCGGCCCCGGAGCCGCTCCGAAAGGGAGTGGACGAAGTCCTTCTCGTCGTCGACGAGCAGGATGCGCGAGGGCACTTCCAGGTCCAGCGCGGCATAGATGCTCGGCTGGCGGTAGCGGGGACCGGGCCGCACGGTGACGGCGGTGACGCCCTCGACCGCCCGCGCCGCTCGCGCCAGGGAATGCTCGAGGCGCCGGAAGCGAAGCACCGGCTCGCGGATCAAGATGGTCGTGACGCCGTCATCGCAGTCGACGTCGACATCGTGCCCCCGCTCCGTCAGGGAAAGCTCGACCCGGGCCGCCAGGCGAACGTCCCGCACGGCCTTGCGCGCCGCGCTGTCGAGCCCGAGGGCAGGCTGATCGGCGTATTCCGAGATCGTGGTCGCGGCCTCCGCCGCGCTCATGCTCTGCATGGGGAGAAAGACGTCGTAGAGCCCCTTGTCCCACGTGCTTCGGTCGAAGAGGAACCGCGTCCACGCCTCGCGGCGGGCGTCCTCCTCGGCCAGCCGCGCCGCGGCCTCGCGCGGCGAGAGCCCGTGCGCTTCCGCCTGCCGGAGGCGGTACTCGCGAGGGCCCGCCAGCCCGACCCGCAGCACGTGGCGGGGGGGACGGGCGAGCAGGTGGGCGCCGAAGCCATGGAAGACGAGCCCATCGGCGGCGATGAGCTCGACGAGCTCCACCCGCAGGCGGGCGACGCACCGCTCCCGCTCCCGGGTGAGGCGGTTCAGGAACGTCGTCGAACCGCGCAGGGCTCGGGCCAGCTTCTCCCGCGAGAGGCCGCCTCGCTCCGCGGCAGCCGCGACGAGCGCATCGTCGCCAGCGAGGCGCAGGCCGAGCTTCTCCGCCACGCCGGCGCTCACCTCGTCGCCCGGGCAGAACGCACCGCTGAAGACTGCGATCACCACCATCGAGGGTGTCCTCCCGCGGACGGCGTCTTCGCCACCATGGTCGCTCTCGAATCGGAATCGCCGCGGGAACGAGCACCGCCGAATCGCGCGCCGATGCCGCGGAGCGTGAACGCCCGCGGACCGTATATCACCCCCCCGGGGGCCAGTCAAGGCGCCCCGGCGCGGGCCGTGACTCGCCAGCGCGGCCGGCCCGGCCGCAGCCAAGCGGTCCCGAGCCGCCTGGGCCGCGCAAGCTCCAACATCGTCCGATGTCGGGCCAGCATCATCGGACCTGCTACCACGAGATCCCCCGCGCCGCGCGGAGAACCTCGAGGGTAGCAGCTCAGCGCCGGCGCCAGGTCGTGCCCTCTGGGCCGTCCTCGAGGACGATGCCGCGCGCGAGGAGATCGTCGCGAAGGCGGTCGGCCTCCGCCCAGTCCCGCGCGGCGCGCGCCCGGCGGCGCGCCTCGATCCGCGCCTCGACCTCGCCGTCGAGCATCTCTTCCGCCGTCCGCATCACGGCGAGGACCTCGTCCGCCCGCAGGAGGAAGGCGAGCGCCGCCGCGGCGCCGCTGGCCGCGAGCTCGCCGTCCAGGACGCGATGGCGGAGGGTGAAGAGCGCGGCAAGGGCCGCCGGAACGTTCAGGTCGTCGTTCAGAGCGGACTCGAACGCCGCGCGTGCCTCGCGCACCGGACCGGCGTTCGCGTCGGGCAGCGTCTCGCCCGCGGCCCGCCGCAGGCGGACGACGAGGTCGTCGAGCTTCTCCAGCGCGGCCCGCGATTCCACCATCACGTCCCACGTGAAGTCGAGCGGCTGGCGATAGTGCCCCCGGATCAGGGCATAGCGGAGCACGCGCGGCTCGAAACCGCGGGCCGCGACGTCGTCGAGCGTGTACACGTTGCCGAGTCGCTTCGCCATCTTGCCGCCGTCCACGAGCAGGAACTTCGTGTGCATCCAGTAGCGCGCGAAGGGCTCGCCCGTGTGGCACTCGGACTGGGCGATCTCGCACTCGTGGTGCGGGAAGATGTTGTCCTCGCCGCCGGTGTGGATGTCGAGGCGGGGACCGAGGTGCTCGATGGCCATCGCCGAGCACTCGATGTGCCACCCCGGAAAGCCGTCGGGGCCGAAGCGGCTCGCCCATTTCATCAGGCGGCGGGGATCGCTCTTCCACAGCGCGAAGTCGGCCGGGTGGCGCTTCTCGGCCCGGACCTCGATCCGCGCCCCGGCGTCGAGGGCGTCGAGGCGGTTGCCGGACAGCCGCCCGTAGCGAGGGAAGGTCGACACGTCGAAGTAGACGTCGCCCCCGACCTGGTAGGCGTGCCCCTTCGCGAGCAGGTCCTCGACGATGGCGAGCATCTGGGGGACGTGCGCGGTGGCGCGCGGGTAGACGAGGGCCGGCCGGACGCCGAGCGCGCGCATGTCGGCGAAGAAGAGGTCCGCGTAGCCGGCGCTGATCTCGAAGGGCGTGCGGTGCTCCCGACCCGCCTGGACCTCGATCTTGTCCTCTCCCGCGTCGTGCTCGTCGTCGGTGAGATGCCCCACGTCGGTGATGTTCATCACCTGCCGCACCTCGTAGCCCGCGTGCTCGAGCCACCGGCGCAGGAGATCCGCGAAGAGGAAGGCGCGGAAGTTGCCCACGTGCTGGCGGCCGTACACCGTGGGACCGCAGTTGTACATGCGGACCACCCCGGGCTCGCGGGAGGCGAAGACCTCCTTGGCGCTCGTGTAGGTGTTGTAGACGACGAACGGCACGGCCAGCTCATCCTCGCGCCGCATCACGCCGGCCCCGGCGAATCGGGAGAATGCCGCGCGCGCCGCGGGGGTGGGGTGGAATCATAGCGAGCCCCCTCGCGATGTCAGGGCTTCGCTTCGAGCGCATCCGTCCCCTCGGCTCCGGCGCCAGCGGCGCGGTGGACCTCTGCCGGCTCCTGGCGCCGCTGGGCGACCTGCCCGCGGGGGCGGAGGTGGCGGTCAAGACCCTGGCGCCTTCCCGGCGCGCCGATCCCGCCGCCCGCGCGGCCCTGGCGGCGGAGGCGGAGGCGGGAGAGCGGATCCGGAACCCCTCCCTGGTGCGCGTCCTCGGCGCCGAGCTCGCCGGGGAGAACCCGGTCCTCGTGCTCCAGTACGTCCCGGGCCGGAGCCTGCGGGAGATCCTGGACGCGGAGGGGCGCCTCCCCGAGCCGCTCGTGCGCGGGACCGGAGCCCAGCTCGCCGGCGCCCTCGCCGCGCTGCACGAGGCGGGCATCGTGCACGGCGACGTGAAGCCGGAGAACGCGCGCCTCGACGCGGAGGGGCGGGCGGTCTTGCTCGACCTCGGCTTCGCGGTGCACGGCGGGAGCGAGGGCCTCGCGGTCCCGCCCGCCGGCCACGCCGGCAGCCTCGCCTACCTCTCCCCGGAGCGCGCGGAGGGGGGCGCGCCGGCCCCGACGGCCGACGTCTTCGCCCTGGGGATCGTCCTCTACGAGCTCGCGACCGGCGTCCACCCCTTCGGCTGGATCGCCCGCCGGACCGGAGCGGAGGTGCCCCGGGCGCTCTTCGGCCTGGCTTCGGCGAGCGGGTCGCTGGTGCGCCGCTCGATCGAGGAGCCCGGCGCCGATCGCCTCCTCGCGGCGATCGGCACCGGCCGCTCGGAGATCCCCTCGCGCCTCGCGCCCGAGATCACCCCGCTCCTGGACGCCGTCCTCGCCGACTGCCTCGCCCGGTCCCCCGCGGCCCGCCCGGCCGCGAGCGAGCTCGCCCGGCGCCTCGCGGAGGGGGAGGCGGGGGCCTGGTGGCGGGCCCGCGTCGGCGAGGCGTCCCCCGTCCCCTCTCCCTCCGCCCCGCCGCCCTCGGGCCCGTGGCTCGTGCCCCTGATCGGGCGCGGTGCGGAGCTCGCGGTGCTCGGCGCCGCCTGGAACGAGGTGTGGGGGGAGGAATCCCCGCCCGGACGGAGCGCGATCGTCTCGCTCGAGGGGACGATGGGCAGCGGCAAGTGGCGGCTCGTGAAGGAGTTCGTGGCCCGGATCCGGGAGACCGAGCGCCCGCCCCTCTACCTCTACGCCCGGGCCTCGGAGGCCTCCGAGGTGCGGCCGGGCGGGGCCCTTCTCCTGTTCCTGCACCGCTGGCTCGAGCTCCCCCCCGAGACCTCGCCCGGCCCCCGGGAGGAAGCGCGCCTGCGGGAGCTCGTCGCCCGGGGCACGGCGCGCACCCTGCTCGCCGCCCTCGGCCCTCCCGCCGGCCTCGACCTCGAGGAGTCGGTGCCCGCCGCGCTCGCCGCGTGGCTGACCGCCCTGGGGCGGCGGCGGGCCCTCCTCCTGTTCCTGGACGACCTGCAGCGGGCCGGCGCCGGGAGCCTGGACTCCCTCTCGGTGCTGCTCGGGGCCCTGCACGACACGCGGATCCTGCTCCTGCTCGGGATCCAGGCGGACGCCGAGGCGGCCCGGCCCGATCTCCTGGAGGGGCTGCGCCGGCGGCTCGACCGCCTCGGCGGCCGGGAAGGTCCGCCCACCTCCCGCCGCCTTCCCGTGGGGCCGCTCCCCAAGGAAGCGATGCTCGAGCTGGTCGAGGCGGTCTTCCATCCCTCCGCGCCCCGCCGGCGGCTCTCCGGCGTCCTGTGGACGAGGAGCCGGGGCAACCCGGGCCTGATCGTCGAGATCCTGAAGGACCTCCTGGAGCGGGGCGTGGCCCGCCCCCGGAGCGAGACCGACGGCCGACTCGTCCTGGACATCGCCCCGAGCGAGCTCCCCCGGCCCCGCTCGCTCGACGGGATCGTGGCCGAACGCTTCGCGCGCCTGCGCGCGGGGGAGCGGGAGTGGCTCGAGCGGATGGCGGCGGTCGGGGCGGGCATCGACCCCGCCTTCCTGCTCCAGGCCTTCCCGGTCGCCGGGCGGGCGGAGCTCGACGGCCTCCTCGCGGGGCTGGTGCGCGCGGGGTGGCTCGTGGCGGCAGGCAGCCAGTATCGCTTCGAGCGGCCGGCCCTGCGCGAGGCCCTCCTGCAGGCGATGCCCCGCGCGCGGCGGACCGAGCTGCACGGCGCGCTCGCCCGCGGCCTCGCCCCGGCAGGGGGCGGATCCGGGCCCTCCGGCGAGCTTTCCCTCCCCGGGCGGCGCTTCCAGCGGATCTTCCACCTGCGGGCCGCGGGAGAGCACCGCTCGGTCGTGGAGGAGGCGTGCGCCCTGATCGAGGCGATCGGCGAGCATTCCTCCTCGCGCCGGCTCTACACGCTGGCCCGGTGGGGCCTCGAGGCCCTCGACGCCCTCGGCGAGGGGAAGATGCTCGACCGACGCCTGGAGCTCCTCGAGGTGGCGGCGGACGCGGCGGACCGCCTCGGGCACCGCGACGACCAGCGCCTCCTCCTCGACCGCCTCGTCGCCCGCGACCTCGACGCCGAGGAGGAGCCGGCGGAGGCGGCGCGCCTCTACCTCCTGCACGCCCGGTACGCGGCGGGGACCGGCCAGCTCGGGCTGGCGCGGGGGATGCTGCGGAACGCCGGAGAGCTCGCCTCTGCCTCCGGCCGGGAGGACCTCGAGAGCGAGGCCTCCTGGCGCCTCGCCCAGGTGCAGGGGCAGATCGGGGAGTTCGGGGAGGCCCGCGCGCTCACCGGCCGGGCCCTGGAGACCGCGGTCGGATCGTACCAGGTGGCCCTCGCCCACCTGGCGGCGGCCCTGCTCGACGTCCTGGAGGACAAGGTCGAGGACGCCCTGCGCGGGGTCGACCGGGCGCTCTCCGCGGTGCGCCATCAGCCGAGCGCCCGCCTCGGCGTGGTCGCCCAGGCCCACCTCCTGCGGGGCCGGATCTGGCGCTCCGCCGGCCGGCCCCGGCGGGCCCTCGGCGGCGTGGCGCGGGCCCTGACCCTCGCCGGGCGCGCCGGGGAGCGCGTGCTCGCCTGCGAGGCGCGCGCGCGCCTGGGGGCGCTCCTCGCCGACCTCGGGCGGACCGCGGAGGCGGAGACCCAGCTCCGCGACGCCCTGCTCGTGGCCGGCGAGATCGAGGATCGCCGGGCGGAGGTCCTGGCGGGGATCACGCTCGGAATGCTGCTCTGGGAGGGCGACGACGAGGCCGCGCTCTCCTCCGTGCAGCAGTCGACCGATCTCGCGAGCCGGATCGGCTTCTCGCGCGCCGAGGCCGTGGGGCGAGCCCTGCTTGCGCGCATCCAGCGCGCCGAGGGGCGCGTGGAGGCCGCGCTCGAGCAGAGCCGGCTCGCCATGGCCCTCCTCACCCGGCACGGCGCGGAGCTCGTCGACCGCATCGTGATCGAGGGCACCCGGGCCCTCGTGCTGGAGGGCGCGGGAAGGGCCGCGGAGGCGGCCGAGCTCGTGCGCCGCCTGCGCCGGCGCATCCGCCGCAGCAACCGGGACATCCTCTCGGAGCCCCTCCGGGAGGCGCAGGCCGACTACACCGCGCGCCTCTTGGACGGCGTGCTCTCGCCGGAAGGACCGGTGCTGCCGCGCTCGCCGTCGCCGGGGGCGGAGGAACCGCCGCCCTGATCCTCCTCCGCTCCCGGGCCGCGGGCGCGCGATCGCCTGCGCCACCGGGAGAGGAGCGGCAGGTGGGCGACGTACGCGGCGAGCCACAGCACGGAGGCGGCGACGTGGACGGCGATCCAGGTCGTGCGCCAGGCCTCCTCGACCGCCACCTGCAGGAGGTAGCCGGAGGCGATCATCGGAAGGGCGGGGAGCGCCGCCCCGAGCCCGGTGATCCGGCGGGCGCCGGAGACGGTGCGCACCCCTCGCCAGACGTGGTCGCGCCACAGGAGGCCGAGCGCGAAGACCACGAGCGGAGCCGCCAGCACGTGCAGGTGCTGCACGGCGGGCTGCCAGGGGTGGTTCACGACCGCGAAGGGATCGGCAGGCGCGACGAAGTAGCGCAGGCCGGCGTACACGAGCCCCGTCCCGGCGACGGCGAGCGCGGAGGCGTGCACGAACCAGCTCTCGAGCCGCGTCGGCCTCACCGGCGGCCCCCGGCGGGCGCGGGCGCGCCGCCGCCGCCGCGGCCTCCCGCCCCGCCCGGCGGCCGCGCCGTCAGGACGCGGTGGACGGCGAGCACCTGCCGCACCGCGTCGGTGGTGGCGCGCGCGGTCAGGGTGGCCCCGCTGATCCCGCGGATGCCGCGGCCGAGGCGCAGGTCGTCGTCGAGCTTCCGCCCGACGAACTCCCCGTACCATTTCGGCGGCGGCGTGTACTCCGGCGGCTCGCCGAAGGAGAGCAGCTCGATGCGCCGGATCCGCTCGTCGGGCCCGATGGCGATCAGGATCGTCTCCCGCAGCGTACGCACGCGATGGACGTCGAAGTACGCGGTGCCGAGGAGCTTCCCGGCGGCGTCGCGGGCGGTGTAGGGGATCACCAGCCCCCCCTCGATCTCGCTTCCGGCGAGCGCCGCGGCCCGCTGGCGCTCTTCGGGGGTGAGGAAGGCGCGGCTCCGTTCGATCTTCGCCCCCGGGAAGGCGAGGGCGAGGGCCTCGTCGGCGGTGAGGTGGACCCTCTCCGCCGGCGCGGCGAGGAGGAGGAGAGCGGCGAGGAAGGCGGTGCGCATGGCGGTTCAGAAGGAGTAACCGAGGGAGACGTTGAAGCGGTCGACGTCCTGGTCGAAGTCCTGGTACTCGACCTTGATCACGATCGACGGGAGGGGGCGGAAGTCGACGCCGAAGGTGGCGATTTCCTCGTCGTTCGCGGGGTTCGCCGCCGACCCGGAGGCGACCTCGGCCTGGGTGTCGAAGGACTCGAAGCGGGCGTAGGGACCGGCCGACAGGCCGGAGTCGGGGGCCAGGTGGGCCAGGAGGTCGTAGCCCATCTCCACGTACTGGCCCTCGAGGCTCTCGCCGACCGACTCGCCGGTGGCGGCGTTCAGAAGGGCGACGTCGTCCACCGTCGCGCGCGCGATGAGGCCCCGGAGCCAGAGGCCGCGCGCGCGGACCTCCCCGTGGGCCTCGACGATCGTGGTGGCCGTCGCTCCGAGCCCCTCCCGGCCCTGGCCGGCGTCGCCGCGATGGGCGGAAAGGCCGGCGAGGAGACCGGGCGCAGGGATCCAGTCCACGCGCCCGGTGAGGGCGAAGTCCTCGGCCCGCGCCTTGCTCCCGTTCTGCCGTCCGTCGCGCAGTCCGCTCCCCGTGAAGCCGAGCGCGTCCAGCGCCGTGACGACGTAGAGGCGGTAGGAGAGATCGCCCGTCTCCCCGAACACGCCGACGCCGGTCTCGCGCCAGGTGCTCGGGATGATGCGGCGCTCGGTCTCCGGCCGCGTGGCGGCGAGGAAGGTCGGCGGCTCGTGGAGCTCGTTCAGGAAGCCCATCGGCACGAGCACGAGACCGGCGCGGGCGTTCACCGCTGCGGTGCCGAGGTAGTCCAGGGCCGCGAACTCGACGGAGACGGCCCCCTCCTCCTCCGTCGAGGCGTGCTCGATCTCGATCTCCGAGTTGAGCACCCAGTGGGGACCGAAGCGGTAGCCGAAGTACAGCACCGTGCGCAGGAGGTCGAAGACGTCGGACTTCGCGGCGCCGGCGTGCTCCTGGAAGAGCGCCTCCCCGTAGCCGCCGATCGAGGTCCCCTCGTCCTTCGCGTAGACCTTGGAGGCCGCGGGGCCGAGGCCGTAGCGGCCCTCCCCGAGCGTGGGCACCAGCTCGCCGAGCGTGAACCGCTCCACTTCGTCGGCGAGCACGTCGATCTTCGTCTCGAGCTCGCTCACTCGCTGCGGGAGGTCGTCGTCCTGGGGGCCGGCGCCCGGCCGGGAGCCGAGCGCGAGGCCGGCGGGGAGAAGAAGGAGAGCGAGTTCGCAAGAGCGGACGGGGAGGATCTTCATCGTTCGGAGGGGGGCTCGGGGTCGAGGAAAGCGAGGGAGAGGTCGCCGGCGAGCACGCGCAGGCGATCCCGCAGCCCGGGGGTCGCGATGCCGCGGAGCCCGCCGGGGATCTCGAGGAGGAGGAGGAGCTCGACCCGCGCCTCCTCCCCGGCGCCGGAGCGCCACCAGGCGAGGGCGCCGTCGGGGCCCATCGCGTAGAGGCCCGTCGAGAGGCAGTCGGCGGCCGTGGCGCTCGCCGCGAGCACGGTGACGCTGCCGAAGGCGGGGGCGGGGCGGGCGGTCCGGGGGTCGAGGATGTGGGAGAGGCGGACGCCGTCCGCGACGATCCCCCGCTCCGAGCTCCCGGAGGTGGCGAGCGAGCCGGCGCCCGCGACCGCGAGCTCCACCACGGCGCGGTCCCTCGCCCGCGGATCGGCGACGCGGACGCGCCAAGGTCGGGCGCCGGCGAGGAAGGCGAGCTGCCCGCCGAGGTCGAGGAGCGCCCGGGGCTCGCCCGCGGCGCGCAGGGCGGCGAGCGCCGCGTCGAGCCCGACCCCCTTGCCGAATCCCCCCTCCTCGAGGACGAGGCGCGGATCGAGCCGGATCGCGCTCGTGCCGGCGAGGGCGAGGTCGGCGAAGGAGGGCCGGTCCGCCGGATCCGGGGGACGGGGCGGCGGATCCCCGGGCCGCGGTCCGCCCTCCCGCAGCCGCCAGAGGCGGACGAGGTCCCCCACCGACGGGTCGAAGGCCCCCCCCGTCGCCTCCCACCAGCGCCGGGCCGCCATCAGGTCCAGAGCCAGGGCCGGGCTCAGGGGCTGGGGCACGCCGGCGGGGGCGGCGTTGAGGCGCGCGAGCTCACTATCAGGGCGCCAGGTCGAGAGCCGGGCCTCGACCGCCTCCAGGGCCTGGACCGCGCGCTCGCTCGCGGCGAGGGCGGCGGGGCGGGAGATCCCGGCGAGCGCGATCTCCAGGCCGGTCCCCATGCCGGCGAGCCGGCGGACGAGGACCACCTCCTCGCCCGCGGCGTCCCGGAGGGGCCAGCGGGCCGCTTCCGGGCCCGCGCAGGCGAGGACGAGCCTCCCCGCCGCGATCCCGGCGCCCAGGAGGAGGAGCCGGCGCCGCGTGCCTCGGGCGGGCCCGGAGGGCGGGCGCCGGCCCGCGGTGCGGGGCGGATCGATCCGGGCTTCCATGGCGGCTCGTCGCACGGAGCGAATGTAATTGAGATCGAATCTCAACATCAACAAAAATCACGATTTTCGCCTCCGATGACGGGGGCCCTGGCAATCCCGGTCGCCGTCCTAGTGGTCCGATTCACCCATACGAGGCATTCTGCCGAGTCCGCCTGCGGTCGCCGCAAGGCGCGCCGACAACGCGGGTTAGGAACACAACCCTCGGAGGAGGCGCAACGCAGCGGCGGGCGCAGCCGGGCCGGCAGAATGCCTCGTATGGGTGAATCGGAACACTAGCCCGGTCCGGACCGCCGCCCGCCGAACCAGCGCTCGAGGAACCAGCCCAGGCGGTGCCCAGGGGCGCGGCGCGCCTCCCGGCGCACGATCGCCCGCCAGTCGCTCCGCCAGAGGGCGGGGTTCCGCTCCGCCCCCCGGGCGTAGCCGGCGAGGAAGCGGCGGTAGTCGGCCCGGCCGAGGGGCCGCCCGCTCTGGGCCGCGGTCCGGCGCACGGAACGATAGAGGCGGCAGAGGTTGTCGAGGCGGCGGTTCTCGGGGAGCGGCTGGCGCCGAGAGCAGCGATCCAGGTCGAGGACCCAGACGCGGGCTCCCTCCGGGCCGGGGGTCCCCTCCGCGACGAGGAGGTTCCGGGGGTGGAGGTCGGCGTGCAGGAAGCCGAGGCGATGCAGGCGCCCGACGAGCTCCCCCACCCGCGAGAGAAGGGCGGAGCGGGGCGAGGAGGTCGCGAGCACGGTGGCGAGATCGGCGGCTCTCTCGACCCGGTGCGTCACGAGCGCCAGGTGCCAGCCGAAGGGCCAGGCGCGCACGGCCCGCGCCGCCGCGACCCGCGGGGTGGCGATCCCCGCGGCGGTGAGGAGATCGGCATGGGCGAGCTCCCGGAACGGGCGGCCCGGATCGGCGAAGCGCGCCCCGGTGAGGGCGCGCAGGAGCCCGCCGTGGGTGAACCGGCGGACGGCATAGCGCCGCCCCCCCCAGGCAAAACCCTCGAGGGGGCGGCGGCCGGCGAGCTCCGAGGGATCGAGGCGCTCTCCCCCATCCGGGCCGAAGCCCACGGAGGCGAGGGCCTCCTTCTCGTCGCGCCGGCGCACGAGCACCCCCCGCCGGCCCCGCGCCATCTCGCAATCGGCCGGAAGCGCGACGGAGAAGGGCGCGGGGCCCATGGCTCGCCCGCCCTGGCTCGTCAGAGGCCGGCGCCGAAGGAGCTCGTATCCTCGCTCTCCGCGCGCTCCTCGCGGGCGGGAGGGGCCGGCACCGGCGGGGGCGGGGCTTTCGCGGGGGGCGGGGGCGGCGGAGGGGCGGCCTCGTCGAGGACCCCGCTGCCGAAGGGGGCGGACGGTCCGGGCGGCGCGGCCGGTCGCGGCCGGGAGGGGAGAGCGGCGGGTGCCGCGGGCACCGGCTCCCGGCGCTCGCCCCGGCGCTCGGGGCGCTCGTGGCCCCGGTGCCGGTCCCGATCC
>JBFMCU010000121.1:0-7095 GCA_040754415.1 Planctomycetota bacterium | reverse complement strand
CTCGACTGAACAATCTCCGGCCTACCCGGCTACCACGCTCGGTCCAGCACAGCACGTCCCTCCTCGCTCAACGCACAGTCCCATCTCAGTGAGACGCCTGGTCCCAAAGAGCGTGAGACGCGACATGTTGGGCCCGTCATTGATCTCGAGATGCAGCTTGTGGGTGTGACCCTCGGAGCACCCGTCGTCGCGCAGCAGCACGCGGAAGTCTAGGAAGAAGCTCTGGCACGTCTCCAGCAAGCGCCCGCCTCCGCCGCCCCAGAAGGAGCAGGCGCTGCCTTCCGCGCGGAAGGAATGCGTTCCGGTGAACGCCTCGTTGCAGTCCACGACGCCCGAGTTCGCCCACGAGGTCCACTCGGCGGCCGGGAACGATCCGCAGGCATAGCCCTCGAAGCCCTCCTCCCAGAGGAGCTCGTGGTCTCCCACGATGACGCTGACGCCGTTCGAGAGATGGAACTGGAGCCCATCATGGACGGCCGACTGGAAGAAGTACGAGAAGCCCCAATACAAGGGGTCGGGAGGAACGACCAGGGGCAATCGATACTCGCCGTTGGAGTCCAGGAGGAACAACGGGAACCCGAAGCCGTCCGCGAGAAGGAGCGGGTCGGGACCCAGATAGAGCGTGCCCAGGCCGGTGTACGTGGGGCCGGGCGTGTCGTCGACGGCGATGATCACCCGCGAGAAGGGCTGCCCGGCGACGGTCAGGGTGCTCGTGGATCCGGGCGCGTTGATGCCGGGCGGAGCGGACTCGCTGTCGAGATAGAGGAAGGCGTTGCCCTGGCTGGGGTTCGGTTGGCACTGCGACTGCGCCGTCTGCTCGCAGAGGAGGAGCAGGAGGGCGCACATGAGGAATCGGATCTGCATCGGTACTCCTTCGCTTCGTTGCGACTCCATTCCCCCGTGCAGGCGACGGAGACCTTCCCGTCGCGGCTACCCCTGACACGGAGGCGGTCATCCACACCCATCGCGAGGGCGGTCTCTCCTGTCCGGGTCGTCCCTTGGATTCCCCAGCGGCTTCCATCTTCGCCCGGCGCCATGGACTCGACACCATCGAGCACACACGGCGACGACGCTCACGGTCGGCCCCGGGTCCGAGGCCGACCGTGAGTCCAGCGCGTCCCTTTCAGCGGATGGCCACCCGCTGGGTGCTCGTCGTGAAGCGGCCGCCCGCCGCCGGGTCCACGTCCACCCACGGCCAGTGGCTGCTGAACGTGCGGTAGAAAGGCCAGGTTCCGCTGGCGCCGAAGTAGCGAGTCTGCGTTCCGATCGCGGCAAGCCCGCCGTACCCCATCAGCCCGGTCTCCAGCCAGGCCGTCTGCGAGATGTCGGACCAACAAACGTCGTGGTCCGAACAGCGTTCGACCAAGATCGAGGCGTCATCGAGGACGCTGAGCCGGTTCAGCAGCCGGTTCGCCAGCTCGACCGGTGCCAACACGCGGTCGAACTCTAGCGCCGAGAGGAGTCCTTTCTTGAACACCGCGATCCGGCCACCTGGCGAGCCCCATTCGGAGACGTAGGTTCTCCAGCCTCCTCCAAGAAGCACGGGGGTCGCTCCTGTAGATACGGCATTGGCCTCGAAGCTCGCCAATTCGGGGATGGAGTCCAGGTTCAGGTAGCTTTCGCACTGGCCGGTGGTGGGATCGACCTCGAAGAGCCAGTTCGAGCTGCCGGAGCTCCAGCAGCCCGCGACGTACAGGTGATCCGCGGTGCGCGGGTCGGGACCAAAGGCCATGCCGCGAAGCCCTGGGCCCGAACGCCCGCCGGAGGGGGAGATGTCGATGTCGATCTGCCTCATGAAGGTGTGGTCGGCGGCGCAGTCGAAAAAGTAGAGCGTCGTACCACTGCCTTTGTCGTCCCCCACGACGAGCCGGTCGTTCTGCCGATCCACTGCCATCGACCTTCCCTTGCCGCCGTCGATCCATGCCGGATGGCTGAAGCTCCGGAGGAAGGCACCCGTCCTCGCATCGAAGATCCGGATGGCTCCCTGATCGGCGACCGTCTCCGCGGACAGGATGAGGTGGGAGGGGTCAACCTCGGTGGGCGTCTCGTTCCAGACGGGACCGGTCCCTTGGGAACTGACGACGGGGGCCAGCAGGATCGCAACAAGACCAGCGATGGACACATGGGCACTTCTCATGATTCCGATGTCCTGAGGGCGCAGATTCCCCCTTGCGAGGTCCTTGGATAGGTTCATCGGGGTGCCGGCGCGCGGCCGGCCCCGCCCTCTCTATCGCCGATAGGACCGCTGCATGTCCTGGACCGCGCACCGAATCCCGCGGTCGCCGGGGGCAAGGTTCAGCCCGGCCGGATCCGCGCCTCGTGCAACCAGCAAGAAGTCGTGCTCGCCGCGTCGAGCGTGATCGTGATCGCGTGCTCCCCGGGGCGCAGGAGGAGCTCGCCCGGCAGGAGCCAGGTCGTGAGGACGCCATGGCACTCCGGGACGAGGCGGCGCTCGTCCAGGGCGCGACCGTCTAGATGGAGGGTCAGGTGGCACTCGCCGGCGTAGGGGGCGTAGCGGTCAGCTTCGGACTGGCAGAAGAGATCCAACGCCAGGTTGGGCAGCCCCTCCGCTGACGAAACCTGAAAAAGGAGGTGGAGCCGCGATCCTCCCGGGTCGCGGAGGTGAAGGTAGGAATCGGAGTGCCTGACGTCCGCCAGCAGCGCCGATTCTGCCCGCACGCCGGAGGCCAATCCGCCTGCCTGAGGGCGCCCGCCGCCGAAGGACCACCACGCCCGGGCCTCCGGCGAGGGGGGAAGGGTGGAGCGCTCGACTTCCAGGGGGAAGGGCTCGCCGCCGCGGTCGCCGCGGAAGATGTTGGTGCGGGCCTTCAGTTCCGGGCGGTCCCCTCGCCGGGCGGAGCGGCCATCCTCCAGGTGTCGACAGAACTCCGCAAGCTCGTGCCCCTCCAACTCCGTCCGGTATCGCTCGCAAGCCTCCGCAAGCGCGGGTGTGTCGCCGCGGGCGCCGTAGCCCCAGCCGAGTCGGTAGTTCGACAGGCTCACCTCCGCCGGGAGCGCGCGGAGGCGTTCGGGAGAGCTCGCGAGGATCGCGTCCACCCGCGAGTCTCCCCCCCCGGCGAGAATGCACAAGGCGCGACCGGAGCACAGGCCCTCGGCCTGGAGCCTCTCGCGGTCCCGCTCGGTGAGGAGAGAGGCGGCATCGAAGGGCTCGCCGAGGGAGCGCTTCGCGAGGAGGAAGGCGCACGCGAGATCCTCCGTGGCGTTGCGGGCCCAGTGTTCCTCGGAAGGTCCGAGCTCGCCCTCGCCGCCCAGCGCCCGGGGGGCGTACTCCGCCAACCCGTTACCGATCGTCGCGAGGTCCAGCTCCCGGAGTCTCCCGGCCCGATGCAACCAGCGCACGATGCGCTCCACGGCCTGGAGGCCCATCCGCTGCTCCTCCCCGCGGAAGTCCTGCGCGAGCGCCCACTCGAGGAGCTCCCGGGCGTCCGCGGGCGTCCCGGAGGCGGAGAGGCCTTGCAGCGCGAAGAGGCGGGAGCGGCGCCCCGGGGAGTGCAGGAACACCGCGCGGAAGCGGCTCCGGAACTCGCCGTCCACGTCCACCGGCGCGTCCTCCGTGTCGTAGAACGCCGAGAGCAGGAGCGCGCTCCACCGCAACGCAGCCGCCTCGTAGGCGCTCTCCGGCTCCACCGCGGGCAGAGACCTCCAGAGGAACCGGGAGAGGAGGGGAGGATCGCCCGGCAGCCCCTGCGCATGGAGGGCCCGGGCGGCCAGGAACAGGGCCTCTTGCGGATCGTGGCGATCGAGGGCGCAGAAGACCTCGTGGAGCGGGTCCTGCTCGTCGCCGCGGCGCGCGCGGCGGGCAACGTCGCGGACTTCCGCCTCTGGAAGGAGGAGAGGGTGGAGGAAGCTGGGGAGCGAGCGGGCTCCCTCGACCGCTCCCTGGATGTCGCCCGCCTCCACCGCCCGCCGCAGGTCCTCCGCCTCGCCTCCCGCGCGAGCGAGCCACCCGGCAGCCAGGACGGCGCCGGCGACCCCGACGACCCATACGCCACTGCGAAGGATCCGCTGCGGGTTCCGCCGCGTCCACCGCCGGGCTCGCTCGGCCAGGGGCGGCCGGCGGGCGGCGACCGGACGGCCGGCGAGCCAGGCCTCGAGGTCGGCAAGCATCGCGCCGCCGTCCGGATAGCGCCACGCGGGCTCGACGTCCGCGGCCTTGGCGACGATCGCCGCGAGGTCGGGATCCATGGTGGGGTCGAGCTCCGCGAGCGGCTCGAGGCCCAGGGACGCCTGCCCGCGCTGCGCCGGCGTCCGCGGCGCGCAGAGGTCGTGCAGGGTCGCCCCCAGCGAGAACACGTCCGCGGCCGGCGCGACCGCCCCGCCGAGGAGCTGCTCGGGCGGGGCGTAGCCGACGGTCGCCCCCGCCACCGTGGGGAGCCGAGCGTCGCCGTCCCCGAGGGGATGCACCAGGCCAAAGTCGACAAGGACCGCACGCGCCGGAGCGGCCCACGGCCGAGCGGGGTCGGCGCCCTCGAGCACGACGTTGGCGGGCTTCACGTCGCGGTGGACGAGCCCGCGGCGGTGGACGGCGGCCAGCGCGCTCGCCACCTGGGCGCCCCAGCGCACGGTCTCGCGGCGGATGGCGGGGAGGGCGCTCCGATCCCCGAGGGAGACGAGGACGTCGAGGGCGTCGGCGAGCGTCGGCCCCTCGACGAGCCGCATCGCGTAGAAGAGGTGGCCCCCGTCCTCCCCGAAGCCGTGGACCTCCGCGAGGTGCTCGTGGTGCAGGCCGGCGAGCAGGAGCGCCTCGCGCTCGAAGCGGGCGCGGCGGCGCTCGTCCCAGGCGCCGAGCGGGAGCGCCTTGAGCGCGACGGCGCGGCCGCCGAGGGAGCGCTGGCGCGCCCGGTAGACCGCGCCCATCCCGCCCCGGGCGAGGGGCCCCTCGATCTCGAAGTCACCCAGGCGATCGCCGGGCCCGAGGTCAGCGGGGCCGGGGGCCGGCCGGTGCAGCTCGGCGGCGAGGTCCCGGTAGCGCCGGACGGCCTCGTCGAGGCGCTCGATCTCCTCCCGCTCCCCGCTGAGCCGCGCGGCGAGCCCCTCGAGGTCCGGCTCCTGGCCCTCCTCCCGCGCCCGGAAGAGCTCCTGGAGGACGCGCGAGCGCTCGTCCCCGTCCCGCTCGTCGCTTCTCACGTCCGGTTCGCCTTGGGCTCGAGGACGAGGAGGAGCTTCTCCCGGGCCCGGGAGAGGATGGTGCGCACGGTCGAGGCCGGGACGCCGCTCCGGGCCTCGATCTCCTGCGACCGGCGGCCTTCGACCTCCGTCGCGAACCAGACCTCCCACTCCCGCTCGTCGAGACGCGTACGGGCGAGCTCGAGGAGCTCGTGGTGGCGCGCTTCGGACGTCGGGGTGGGCTCGCAGGAAGCGCACCGCTCCAGCGCGCCGTCCTCCTCCCCGTTCGCCGCCGGGGCCCGCCGCAGCCAGCCTCCCCGCTTCAGGGTGCCGTGGCGCCGGCACGCGTCTTTGAGCGCGCGGTCCAGGATCGTGAGGAGCAGCCGCTCGAGGGAGCCACGCCCCTGGTCCTCGAAGCGCCGCAGGAGGTCCGCGCTGAGGACGCGCAGGAAGACCTCGTCGACGACGTCCTCCACCGGAGTGTAGCGGACCGCGACCCGGGCCAGGCGATGGCGGCGCGCGGCGGCCAGGAGTGCGGCGCGGTGGGTCGCGAAGAGCCGGAACTCGGCCGCCCGATCGCCGCCGAGGTACGCGGCGAGGAGCTCCGCGGTCCGCGTGGGGGTTGGGGAAGGCATGCGCGAGGTGGGAAGGAGGAAACCTCGCCCCCCTCTCCCCGCGGGCCACGCCGCTGCGCAGGGCGGTTCCCCGGCGGGGGGCCGGATCGGCGAGTCGTTCTCCATCCTATCCCCCGCGATGGCCGGCGGCTACGGAGCCGGAGTCGCGGTAGGCTGGAGGGCGTCCTCTTTCCCCGGAAAGTCGCCATGCGCGCTCTGCCGCTCCTTACCGCCCTCGCCGCCGGCGCCTGCCCGGGCGAGACGGCGGGCGCCCCGCCCGGCTCGAACGTCTTCCTCTCGGTCGCCGGCAACGGGGAGGGCAGCGCCCGCCGGCGGGATTCACGGGCCTGTGGGTCGACATCGCACCCGGCGTCGAGTACCGCCAGACGCTGGTGACGGGCCTGGGAGCGGCGAGCACGAACGAGACGCGCACCAACGGCCACCTCCTCGTCGTCGAAGAGGCCTACGTCGTGATCGGGCCGAGGCGCTACGGGCCGCTGGCCCCGGGTGCGCAGGTCGAGATCCAGAACGAGGGCGTCTTCGCGGCGGGCGAGCGTCTCGGGCCGCTGCCCGAGCGCAGCGCCATGCCCGCCGACGGGAAGTAGCGCGCGGGGTGCAACGAGGAGCTCCGCCGTCCGGCCGGGACGGGGCCCCGGCTCACCGCCAGATCGTCCAGATCGTGCCCGGCTCCAGGGCCCCGAAGGGGATCGCTTCGATCTCCTCGTCGGAGAGCAGCCTCGCCTCCTGGATGCGGTAGTGCCGCCGGACGCGCGGGCCGTCACACCGGCCGTCGGTGTAGACCGTGTGGTCGATCTCAAAGGGCGGCATCACGCCCGGCGCAACCTCGCGGAAATCGGCGAAGGAGGTCGTCTCGCGGATCTCGGTCTCGCCGTCCGGGCCAATCAGCGGACCGAGGATCTCGGTCGAGAGGACGCGGGGATAGGAGGAGGTCCCCGCATCGATCACGATGGTGCGATCCACGTAGGAGACGCCGGAGCCCTCCCACACCTTTCGGAGCGTGACTACCCCCTCGCCTTCGGTGGCAGTGTAGCGGTGCGAGGCGAAGCGCGAGATCTGGAACGGGTTCCGGAGCCACCCGAAGAAGGACATCAGGTTGGACTGGATGGCGCTGTGCAGGATCGACCCGTCCCCTAGATACTCGGGTAAGAACGCCCCACCCTCCGGAGAGCCCTCCGTGTGATAGACGTACGTGACTCCATCGAAGAGCTGGCTGTCGCGTCTCACGCTCTTTGGGACCAGGCGTCTCACTGAGATGGGACTGTGCGTTGAGCGAGGAGGGACGTGCTGTGCTGGACCGAGCGTGGTAGCCGGGTAGGCCGGAGATTGTTCAGTC
>JBFMCU010000120.1:0-16741 GCA_040754415.1 Planctomycetota bacterium | reverse complement strand
CCTGCCCTGGCGGGCAGGAGGAAGGGTGCCGCGCCCTACCCGGCCGGTGGCCGGGCAGGGGCCCCGCGGCCCCTCATCCCAGGCGACAACTACCCTGACGCCGGGGGCCGCCTCAGCGCCCGCTTCCCTGACTTCTGGGACCGCCGGGGCCTGGCCCTACGCGCCGCTTGACCCCCCCGGCGTCACTTTCGTGTCGTACGCCCGCCTGCCCGCGGCCGCGGTGCTTGACGTCCGCCGGCCGGGCGGGGGATCGTGGGAGGATGCCCGGCGATCCCGATCCCCTCGACCGCTTCGACCGCCAGGTTCGTTTCGCCCCCCTCGGCCGGGCCGGCCAGGAGCGCGTGCAGGCCGCCCGGGTCCTCCTGGTCGGCTGCGGGGCGCTCGGCGGCGTGCTCGCCCAGTCCCTCGCCCGCGCCGGGGTCGGCGAGCTCGTCCTCGTGGACCGGGACATCGTCGAGCTCTCGAACCTCCCCCGCCAGGTGCTCTTCGACGAGGCCGACGCGCGCGCGGGACGGCCGAAGGCCCTGGCCGCCGCCGCGGCCCTCGCCCGGTTCGGAGGGCCGACGCGCTGCCGGGCGCATGCGGTCCACCTGGACGCGCAGAACGTCGGCGAGCTCGCGACGGGCGCCGATCTCGTGCTCGACGGCACCGACAACCTCGCCACGCGCTACCTCCTGAACGACTTCTGCGTCGACCACGCCCGGCCGTGGATCTACGCCGGGGTGGTGGGCGCGGCGGGGCTCGTCCTGCCCGTCCGGCCCGGGGGGGGGGCGTGCCTGCGCTGCGTCTTCCCCGAGCCTCCCCCGCCGGGGATCCTGCCCACCTGCGACACGGCGGGCGTCCTGCTCCCCGCCGCCGGCGCGGTCGCCTCGTTCGCCGCCGGGCTGGCCCTGCGCCTGCTCGCCGGCCCGGCGGCGGCCCAGGACCTCGTCCCGGCGCTGGTGGAGATCGACGTGTGGAACGGGGAGGTGCGCCGCATCCCCGCTCCCCGCGACCCCGACTGCCCCTGCTGCGCCCGCGGCGAGCGCCCCTGGCTCGACACGCCCCCGGGCACCGGGGCCCTCGCCCTGTGCGGACGCCGTACGGTCCAGATCCCCCCCGGCCCCCGCCCTCCCGACCTCGAGGCGCTCGCGCAGCGGCTGGCGGGCGTCGCGACGGACGTCGTCGCGGCCGGCGTGCTCCTGCGCTTCCGAGTCGAATCCTACCGCCTGACCCTCTTCCGGGACGGCCGGGCCCTGGTCGAGGGCACCGACGATCCTGAGCGGGCGCGGGCCGTCTTCGACCGCTATGTCGGGAGCTGAACTCGCCGGGGAGCGGCCGCCGCCGGTCCTCGTCCTGCTCGCGGCCGGCGCGAGCCGGCGTCTGGACACCTGCAAGGCCCTCGTGGCGCTGCGGGCCTTCCCCCCGGCCACCCCGCTGGCGCTCCTCTTGGAGGCCGGCGCGGTCCTCGGCGGCCGCCCCCCCCTCTGCGTCACCGGCGCCGATCACGCCGCCATCGCGGCCGCCGCGCCGGGCGGGGTGGAACTCCTCTGGAATCCCCAGTGGTCCGCGGGGCGGACGGGGAGCGTCCGGCTCGCCGCCCGCCGCATGGGCGGCGCGGACCTCTGCCTCGCCCCCGTGGACGTGCCGCTGGTGCCACGCCGCGTCTTCGCCCTCCTCGCGGAGGCCTGGCGGGGGGCGGGCCACCCGCCCCGGGGCTGGCTCGCCCCCCGGCTGGGCGCCGGGCCCGCCGCCCGCTACGGCCACCCGGTCGTGATCGGGCGGGAGCTCGCCGCCGAGCTCGCGGGCTTCGCTCCGGATCGGCCGCTCCGGAAGCTGCGGGAGCGGGCCCGCCCGCTCCTGGCGGTGGAAACGGATTCCCCCGCCATCCTCGCCGGCCTCGACGAGCCCGCCGATCTCCCCCGCCTGCGGGCGCTCCTGGCGGCGGGCGAGCCGCGGTAGCGCTCCAGGTCCCGGCGCGGCCGGGACGATAAGCGCGCGGCGGGGATGGGCGCCGTGCCCATCCCCCGCCTCGTCGTGCACCCCGCACCGCCGGGGCCGGGCTCCCCCGCCCCGGAGGCCGGGGGAGCCCACCGCGACCGCCGGCGCACGCCCGAATCCGACCACTCCCGCGTCCATGAGGATCCCCCTCCGATGAGTTTCCAGGGCGATGTGGCCGGAATCGGCCTGGGCGAGCTCCTGCAGGGGCTCTCGCGGGGCGGGCGCGACGGGGTGCTCACCCTCTACGGGGAGCGCCTCTCCTCGGCGATCGGGCTGCGCAAGGGCCAGCTCTACATCCTCGCCGGTCCGGACGAGGAGGAGTCCGAGTGGCGCGAGCGCGCCCAGCGCGCGTGGGCCGAGAACCCCCAACCCGGCCTCGAGTCCTCGCGGCGCAACCTGATCGCCCGCGCCGCGCGGCTGGAGACCGTCTACCAGCTCCTCGAGGCCTCGAACCTCCACTTCCGCTTCGAGCCCGGCCCCCTCCCGAGCCCGACGAACTTCGCCCACCGGACCTCCGCCGGCGCCGCGCTCGCGGGCGAGGAATCCGGGCCGCACGGCACCGAGACGCCGTGGGGGCCGGGGATGACCGTCGAGTACATGCTCCTCGAGCACGCGCGCATCGCCGACGAGAGCTCGTCGGGGCCCGCGGCGCACCTCGCGAGCCACGACATGCCGCGCGCCTTGGACGCGAGCCGCCTGGGCGTCGAGGCCCGCGACTTCCTGACTCAGTGCGACGGGTCCTCGACGGCGCAGGAGATCGCCGATCGGCTCGGCTGGACCCTCTCCCAGTGCCGCCAGAAGATCGGCGCGCACCTGGCGGCGGGGGAGCTCCGCCTCGCCCAGCCGCGGGAGCTCCTGGCGGCGGCCCAGCGGGAGCTCGAGCTCGGACGCATCGGTCGCGCGGCCATGCGGCTCGGGGGGTGGGTGGTCTCTTCGCCCCCTGGTCCCCCGCCCGTCGGCGACGCGGACCTCCTGGTGAGCGAGTGGGAGAACGGCCGTCTCGTCCACCTCCTGCCGGCCCTCGGCCCGGCGGTCGCCCGCCAGCTCCTGCGCAAGCTCGACAGCGTCCACCTCGACGTGCGGGCGGCCCGGCGCCGCTGGCAGAACCTCTTCGAGGTCAACCGCGGCGACGACATCGTCCTGCTCCACGAAGTGGCCCTGCGCCTGGCGGCGACCGACGAGCCGGAGGCGCGGACCTTCCACGACCTCCTGCGCCTCGCCCGCAGCTTCCGGGAGAAGGGACTCGAGCAGCGCACGCGCACCCTCTTGCGGCTCGCGTCCAGCCACATGCCGGCCCGGCCGCAGACGCGGGTCGAGCTCGGCAAGCAGATGCTCGCCACCGGTCTGGAGGAGGAGGGGCGGCGCTGGCTGCTGGACACCGCGCGCGAGCTTCTCGACGCCGGCGACGGAGAGCGCGCCCTGATCCCGATCCGCGCCGTCCTCCGGGAGATGCCGGAGAACAACGAGGCGAACGGGCTCCTGATCCAGACCCAGAGCGTGCTCGCCAAGCGCAAGCGCCGGCGCTGGAACACGGCGGCGGCGCTCTCGGCGGTGTTGGTCCTCGCCTGCGCCGCCCTCGTGAAGTACCACGGCTACCGCCGCGTCGAGGGGAAGCTCGCGGAGATCACGAGCTACATGAGCCAGCCGGAGATCGCCCTCGCCATGCTCGAGGACGCCTTCGGGGACGATCCCTCGCCGCGCATCGCGGAGCTGCGCAGCCGCCTCGTCGCGGTGAAGAAGGAAGGGGACGAGAAGCGCCACGCGGTGTGGCAGAAGCGCTTCGAGGACGTCCAGCAGCAATGCGAGTACGGCGACGCCTTGCTCGCCCTGCGCGGCGTGCTGGAGCTGCCCCCGCCCCCCGACCACTCCGGGGAGGAGGACAGTTGGAAGGAACGCCAGGACCTCCTCGGCATCCTGGCCCAACGTTTCGCCGCGCGCAGCGAGGAGCTCGACCTGGATGCCCTCGCCACCGACAACGAGCTCGCGCAGGAGGAGCGGCTCCTCGACCAGCTCGCCGCCTCCCTCGCGGTCCTCCCGCCGCGTACGCCCTCCCCGGAGATCGCAACGTTCCGTTTCCACATGGAGGAGCTGCGCGTCCGGATCCAGGAGCGGCGCGCGGCCCGCGCCGTGGCCCGCGAGAAGATGATCGCGGAGCTCAAGGAGAAGGATCAGAGCATCCTCCTCGCCACGGCTCGCGCTCACCACAAGGCCGGGGATCTCGATCGCTCCCTCCAGGCCTACAATCTCCTGATCCAGAGCGAGCAGGCGCTCGCCGAGCTGCCCGACCTCGCGCGGGAGATCGAGGCGGTCCGCTCGCAGTGGACGGCCGTGCAGCGGGCCGAGGAGCTGTGTGCCCAGGGCGAGCACGAGGCAGCCTACGCGGAGCTCGCGGCGGCCGGCGATCGTCCGATGGACTTCCCCATGCCGTGGCGCGTCGCGTCCCGCCCGGCGGGGGCGAGGGTGACGCTGTCCGACGGCTCGGTGCGGGTGACTCCCTTCGAGATGCGCTCCGGCTTCGGCGAGGAGGTGACCCTCGCCTTCGAGCTCCGGGGCTGCGTGTCGCGCACCCTGACCATCACCCGGCCTCGCGACCTCCGCGTGTCCATGCACGTTCACCCCGAGCGCACCTGGCAGAGCGACCACGCGGTGACGGCGGTGCCCGTGGCGGTCGGGGACGACCACATCGTGGGCGACCGGGCGGGGCGGATGCTCCGTCTCGACGAGAAGAGCGAGGCGCGCTGGGAGATCCAGCTCGGGACCCTGGGGGGCGTCGCCCGGACCCCGATCTTCCTCCCGGGCAAGCCGGGGTTCCTCCTCGTGCTCACCGAGGAAGGGCGCACCTGGCTGATCAACGCCACCACGGGCGAGGCCCAGGGGCCGCGGGACATCGGCAGCCCGCCGCGCGAGGGGCCGACCCTCACCCGGGGAGGCGTGTCGGCTCGCTTCGCCGACGGGCGGGTCGCCCTGTGGACGGACCGCCTGGAGCCGTCGTTCTACGACGCGAACGGGCTCGTGGCAGCCGGCCAGCCCGTGGAGAGCGGCGGGCTCGACCGCAGCTCGACGATGATCGTGCTCCAGGCGAGCCTGGAGAGCGGATCGTCCCTCACCAGCCCGTGGACGAAGTGGGCGGTCGAAGCCCACGGCGAGGAGTACCGCGTCCTCGCTCCCGACGGCCGGGGATTCACCGCCGAGCGCACCGGGACCTGGCAGTACCTGGCCTGGGAATCCCCCAAGGCGCTGATCCCCCTCGGGCGCCTCTGGGTCTCCGACGAGGCAGGAGTGCGCTCCTACCTGCCCGCCGAGGAGAACCTCGTCGGGCTCGCCGGGGAGTGACCCGCTCGACCCCGGGCCGCCCGCCCGGGGCGGGGGCCACGCCGGGCCCGCTCGCGGACTTGGGGCCCCGGCGCCGGAGGGGGCCCGCCCCATGGCGGACCCCCTCCCGCGATCGCGCGCCGCGAGGCGGGACGCGCTACACCCGCTTCACGCGACAGGGCGCCGCGAGCTCGAGCGACCGGAGATCGATCATCTGGAAGCTCCAGCCCTCCTCCCCGGCGAGGCCGAGCCCCCAGACGGCGGCGGTCGGGAGCGTGTAGTCGAGCTCCACCGTGCCGTTCGCGTCCAGCAGGACGAAGGTCGCCGGCGGATCGGCGAGGACCGTGCCGAGCCAGGGATCGCTCAGGCTCATCATGAGCGCGCCCCAGCCGGGGAAGCGGCGGAAATCGACGTAGCCCGCCGTCCCAGCCAGGAGGACCAGGTGCAGGGAGCCCGGTGCGCCGTGCATCGTCGCGTGGAAGGTGTCGCCGGCCGCGGCCGCCGTCCGATCGATGCAGAGCGTGGGGATCTCCTCGCCGGGGGCCAGGATCGAGAGGGCGTCGATCTCCTCCCCCTCGAGCCCCACCGCCGCCTCGTCGGCGACGATGTACGGCACGAAGGTGCAGGCGAGGACCGCCCCGTCATGGCTGGAGGGCCCCTGCGTCGTCACCCAGATCTCGCCGTTGAAGAACTCGAGACCCAGAACGTCGCCGATCGCCCCCGTGAGCCCGGTCGCCGCGGTGAACATGGTCTGGATCGCCGGCTCCTCGAACACCAGCTCGACGCTGCCGTTCGTCACGTAGCGCAGGACGTCTCCGTCCTCCAGCGGACCGAGGTAGGTGCCGGCGAGATCGTTCTGCAGGGAGAAGAGCAGCCGCCCCTGGTCGTCGAAGGCGAGGGCGTCGACGTCGATGTCCACCCCGGCGAGCCCCAGGGCGGCCACGATCGCGTCCTCGGCGAGGAGCACCCCGACCCCTCCGCTCGCTTGCAGGGCGAGGACGTCCCCGTCCTGGACGCCGGACTCGTTGGAGAGGAGCGAGAAGCAGACCGACTCGTTCCGCCCCGGCGCGTAGCCCGGCTGGCGGGCGAAGGCGTCGATGTCGGTGGGTACGAAGCCCCCGGCGCCGAGCCAGTGGCCCTCGACGAGGTGCGGGCGTACCTCGCCGCCCCCTGCCACCGCGGTCAGGGAGGCGTCGGAGAGGAAGGGGTGCGTCGCGCTGGCCGCGACGTCGTCGGTCGTCGAGACGAGCAGCCGCGGCGGGCTCCCCTGGGCCGCCGCCGGGCCCCCGAGGGCCCCCGCGCCCAGGACGAGGCCGGCGATGAGGAGGCGGGAAGGACGACCCCCGCCCGAAGATCGATTCGTCGTGTCGTGCATGATTCGTGAAACCTCCGGCCCGACGACGCGCGGGGCGGCCGGCGGTTGCCGGGCCGGGACGGAATTCGCCGCCCTTCCGCTACGATGGCGGGATGCGATCCCCGGTCCCGCTCCTCCTCGCGCTCGCGGCGGTCCTCCCGGCCTGCCGGAGCGCCGCGCCCCCCGGCCCCTCCCTCACCGCCGCCCGGCCGGCCCCCCCGCCCCCGGCGCCCGATCTCCTCGGCTGGGACGAGGTCTCGCCGCTCGCCTTCGAGGAGCTCGTGGAGGAGGCGCTCCCCGCGGGCGCGATCACCGAGCTCGACCTGTTCCAGATCGCCGCGTGCGAGCAGGCCCTCGACCGGCAAGACCCGCTCTCCGTGCGCGCGGCGGTGATCCTCGGGCGGAGCCGCGCCCCGCGCGCCGGCGAGGCGCTCCTCGCCCGCCTCGAGAAGCGCGCCCTCGGCCCGGAGCGCGCCTCCGACGCCGGGGACGCGGTCGCCGCGGCCGCGCTCGCCGCGTTCCCGGCCGCCGCGCGCTGGGCGGAGCGGATCGAGGCCCTGGCCGCCGGTCCGCGCCCGCACCCCGACCTCGAGGTGCGCGTGGAGTGCGCCTGCACCGCCCTTTCGCTCGGCCGGGACGCGGTCGTCCCCTTCCTTCTCGCCGTGCTGCGGATCGGCACCTGGGCGGGCCAAGCGGACGAGCGGGACTTCGCCGTATCCGACACCACCGCCTGGGCGCGGGGGCGGGCGGCGATCGCCCTCTCGCACCGGGCGGGGGTGAGCGTCGACTACCGCACCGACGCCTCGATCGCGGCCCGGGAGCGGGCGGTGGCGCGCCTGGAGGAGGCGCTCGCGGCCGGCGGGGTCGCCGCCCGCGCCGAGAGGCGGTAGCCCGCCCCGCCGGCCCGGGCGGTCGGTACGAGAGAGGTTTCGCGCCCGCGCCGGCGTTCGCCGGGGCCGGCCGCGGGGTTACAATCCACCGCTCCGCCTCGGCGCCGAGGCGCCGTTCCCTCCCTCCCCGGCCCGCCACGGATCTCGCCATGAAGCACTCCGCCGATCCCCGCGTTCCGCCGTTCCATCCCGCGCGCCGCGAGTTCCTCGCCGGAGCCGCCGCCCTCGCCGGCGCCGGCGTGCTCGGGAGCTGCTCCACGATCGGAGGCCAGAGGAGGGCTCCGGCGCCGCGGGGCAAGCCCTTCACCCCCCTCGGCCCCGGCGAGACGATCCGGATGGGGGTCATCGGCACCGGCGGCATGGGCAGCGAGCACGCCCGATCGATCTGCCGGCAGATCCAGGCGGGCGTGGAGAAGGTCCAGATCGTCGCCGTCTCCGATGTCGCGCTCACGCGCATGGAGCGCTGCGCGAAGGAGTGCAGCGAGAGCCAGAAGATCGAGGTCGCCCAGTACCAGTACTACAAGGACCTGCTCGCTCGCGACGACATCCACGGCGTCCTGATCGCCTCGCCCGAGCACTGGCACGCCCCGATGGCGATCGACGCGATCCTCGCCGGCAAGGACGTGTACTGCGAGAAGCCGATGACCTACGACCTCGACGACGCGGTCCGGCTGATGGACGCCGTCCACGCCAACTCGCAGATCCTCCAGGTCGGCACCCAGTACGTCATGCTGCCCAAGTACGCCGAGGCGCGGAAGCAGATCGCGGCCGGCGTGCTCGGCAAGCCGCTCTGGAGCCAGACCTCCTACTGCCGGAACACGCCGAGCGGGGAATGGAACTACTACGGGATCGAGGAGGACGTGATCCCCGGCCAGACCTTGGACTGGGAGGAGTGGTGCCGGCCCCTCGGCCCGGCGAAGTGGGATCCGCTCGTCTACTTCCGCTGGCGCCGCTACAGCAAGTACTCGACCGGCATCATCGGCGACCTCCTCGTCCACATGATGACGCCCCTGATCTGGGCCATCGACGCCGGCTGGCCGATCCGCATCGACGCCGTCGGCGGCCACTACGTGGACAAGGAGATGGACAACTTCGATCAGGTCAACCTGACGATCCAGTTCGACTCCGCGCACACGATGATCGTGGCCGGCGCGACGAACAACGAGACCGGCCTCGAGGTCATGGTCCGCGGCAACAAGGCGAACATGCTCCTCGGCGGCAACAACGTCGTCGTGCGGCCCGAGCGCCCCTACGAGGAGGACGTGGATCCCTTCGAGGTCGCCTGCGAGGGGATCGACGATCAGCCGAGCCTAAGGGCCAACTGGTGGCAGTGCATGCGCACCCGCGAGCCGAACAAGAGCCCCGTCGACCTCGGCTTCAAGGTCATGGTCATCGTGGACCTCGCCCACCGCTCGATGTGGGACGGCCACGCCTACGCCTTCGACCCCGCGACGCTGACCGCCAAGCGCGTCTGAACCCCGCCCTCCCCCGCGGCCGTGATCCTGCGCCAGGCCACGTTCGCCATGGGGACGCGCTTCGAGCTCGTCCTCGCCGGCGAGGACGGCGTGCGGCTACGCGCCGCGGGCGAGGCCGCGCTGGAGGAGATCGAGGAGCAGGACCGGCTCCTCTCCCTCTTCCACCGCTCGAGCCTGCTCGCGCGGATCAACCGCACCGCCCACGCGACCCCGGTGCGGCTCGACGCCGACACCTTCGAGCTCTTCGCGACCGCGCTCGCGGTCGAGCGGGACGCGGGCGGGGCGTTCGACGTCACCGTGGCATGGCGGATGCGCAAGGAGGGGTTCCACCCCGGCTCCCAGCTCGGACCGCCGCCGCGGGCCGGGGCGCCGCGGGGCCGGATCGCCCTGGATCCGGCGGCGCGGACCGTCTCCTTCACGACCCCCGGCGTCGCGGTCGACCTCGGCGGCATCGCCAAGGGCCATGCCCTCGACCTCGCGGCGCGCGCGCTGCGCGCGGCCGGGATCCGGACCGCCCTCCTGCACGGGGGGACGAGCGCCGCGGTCGCGATCGGCGCTCCCCCCGGCGCGCCCGGCTGGCGCGTGGCGCTCCCCGGGCGGGGCGCGCCGGTCGTCGTCCTCCGCGACGCCGCCCTCTCCGTCTCCGCCGCGCGGGGGCGCACGCGATCCGACGGGGCGGGCCACGTGCTCGACCCGCGCACGGGAGGATTCGCCCCCACCGACCTCACCACCGCCGTCCACGCTCCCTCGGCGCGCCTCGCCGACGCCTGGTCCACGGCGCTGCTCGCCGGCGCGCGCCCCGCCACCCTCGACCCCGCGGCGACCGCCGCCCTTGGCCGCGCTGGCGCCTGGACCGTCGCCGGCGCCTCTCCCGTTGCATTCGTCCTCCCGCCGCCGCGGGAGCCAGCCCTCGCGATCTCGATCTCATGCCCACCACCGACCGCCGGACCTTCCTGAAGCACGCCACCAGGGCGCTCGGGACCCTGGCCCTCGTTCCCGATCTCTCCCTTGCCGCCCCTCGCTTCGCGCGCGGGGCGAAGCTCGACGTGGCGCTCATCGGGGCCGGCCGCCAGGGCCGGGCGATCCTCGGCGAGCTCGCCAAGCTCGAGCCGGCAAGCATCGTCGCGGTCTCGGACATCGTCGAGTCGCGGCTATCCTCCGGACTGCGCCGGGTCCAAGGGGCGGAGGGGTTCGCCGACTACCGGGAGATGCTGGAGAGGAAGAAGCCGGCCGCCGTCTTCGTGGCGACGCCGTCCCACCTCCACGTCGAGCCCTGTCTCGCCGCGCTCGCCGCCGGCGCCCACGTCTACTGCGAGGGGCCCCTCGCCACCACGGTCGCCGACTGTCAGGCGATCGCCCAGGCGGCCCGGACGGCCGGCCGGAAGTTCCAGACCGGCATGCAAGGCCGCTCGAACCCGATCTACCAGCTCGCGCGGGGCTTCCTGCGCTCGGGGGCCATCCGCGACGTCGTCTCGCTGCGCGCCCAGTTCCACAAGAAGACGAGCTGGCGCATGACGGCGAGCGACCCCGCCGACGAGGCGGCGCTCAACTGGCGGCTCGACCCGGCGGTCTCCACCGGGCTCCTCGGCGAGCAGGGCACGCACCAGTTCGACGTCGTCCACTGGTTCCTCGACGCCTATCCCACGTCCGTGCGGGGCGCCGCCTCGATCCAGCTCCACGCCGACGGCCGGACCCTCGCCGACACCGTGGCCTGCGAGCTCCTCTTCCCGGGCGAGCGCCGGCTCCGCTACGAGGCAACCCTCGCCAACTCTTTCGACGGCACCTACGAGCTCTTCCACGGGACGATGGGCGCGATCAAGCTCGCCTGGACCGCAGGGTGGCTTTTCAAGGAGGCGGACGCGCCGACCCAGGGCTGGGAGGTCTACGCCAACCGCCAGCAGTTCGCGAACGAGCAGGGCATCACGCTGATCGCCGACGCGACCCAGCTCGCCGCCCAGGGCCGCCTGAAGGAGGGCGTGGGCCTGCCCGAGCCGCCGCTCTACTACGCGATCGCCGACTTCCTGGCCGCCGTCCTCGAGGATCGGCCCGTCCCCTGCCCCGCGGAGGAGGGCAAGCGCGCGGCGGTCGTCGGCATCCTCGCCGAGCAGGCCGTGCGCACCGGCGAGACGATCCCCCTCGACCCCGCGCTCTTCCTGGCGAATGAGTAGCGATCCCTCCTTCCGCCTGCGCTCGCTCCCGGCCGCGACCCGGGCCGGCCTCACCGGCGCCCTCCTCGTGCTCCTGCTCGGCGTCTGGGCCGCGGTGCGGCACGTGGAGGACCACTACCAGAACCGCGACTCCGTGCCGGGGATGACCCTCGACGACCTGCGCGGGGCCTACCACGGGATCCAGCGGCCGGCACCCTTCGTCACCGCGCTCCAGCGCGGGCATCCCGAGGAGCTCGCCCCCGCCGACCGGGCTCTCCTGCTCGGCTGGCTCGCCGGCCGCCGCATCAGCGAGGACTACGACAACCTCGACCTCGGCGACCGCGCCCCGGCGGAGGTGATCGCCGCGGCCTGCCTCTCCTGCCACGCCCGCCAGGCGACGGAGGGCGACGACATCGGCCAGGAGATCCCGCTCGAGTACTGGGACGACGTGCAGAAGGCCGCCTTCGCGGTGTACGTGGAGGGCACGCCGGCGGAGATCATGCGGATCTCCACGCACACCCACGCGCTCGCGCTCGGCTGCCTCGCCATCGTGGTCGCCGGCCTGCTCCTCGCCACCCGCTGGCCGGGGCTCGTGCGCCACGGCCTCGCCGCCGTCGCGGGGCTCGCCCTCCTCGCCGACCTCGGCGGGATGTGGCTCGCCCGGATCCACGCCGATCTCGTCTGGCTCGTCGTGGTTGGTGGCGCGGCCTTCTCGATCTCGATCGTACTCGCGATCCTCGCCGTCCTCGGCGAGCTCTGGCTTCCCGCGCCGGCGCGGGAGTAGGAGCGGCGCGGGCCCCGAAGAGCGCGGGGGACGGGCGGCAGCCCGTCCCCCGCTTGCTCACCGTCCCCGCGCCGCCGCGCTCCGGCGGAGCCGGAGCGGAGCGCGCGCGGAGGCTCGGGGTCAGTAGCCGAGAACGACGTCGATGGCGTTCGACAGGGCGAACGGCACCACGCCGCCGAAGTGCACGGCCTGCGTGGAGGCCTGGATACCGAGGAATGCGGGGTCGTTCGGCACCGCGTAGGTGTAGGTCGCGATCGGGCCCACGGCCGGCGGGAGCTGGAGCAGCTCCGGCGAGCTCGTCGTGTCGACCAGCACCGTCTGACCGCCCGGAAGGGTGTAGGTCGTCGGGCCGCTGTAGCCCACGAGCCAGGCCATCGTGTGGCCGGTCGTGGTCAGGTCGATCGTGGCCGTGAAGTCCGTGCCCATGATGGGCGGGCCATCCGTGTAGCTCGCGGGGTTCGTGCCCGCGTTGCGGAAGGTGGCCGAGGCGGTCGGGTAGAGGGCCACGTTGTCGACTTCCCACCACCAGGCCCAGTTGGCCAGGTAGTAGTGGAAGCGGACCTTCGCGCCCGTCGCGCCGGCATAGGCCGACAGATCGAGCGCCACGTGGACGTTGGGGCCGTTGTCGGCGTGGTAGCTGACCAGGTTGACCCAGCCGCCGCCCACGTCGATGTCGACGTCCGCATAGTCGATCAGGGCGTAGTTCTGGTAGTCCATGTCGAACTCCAGAGTCGTCCCGATCGGCGGGATGTCGAACGCCGGGGAGATCAGCTCGCAGTCGATGTCGACGCTTCCGATGTAGTCGCTGTCGATGCAGGCGCACTCGCCGGTGCCGCCGGTGGTGTTGCTGTCGAAGTAGAAGGTGTTCGTGTTCCAGTCACCGTTGCCGGTGTTGTCGATGGTCGTCCAGCCAGCGGGCGGCCACACGCCGCCGTCGAAGTCCTCGATCCAGTACGGGTACTTCGGCGGAGGAACGACCGGGGTCTCGTGGACGATCGTCAGGGTGCTCGGAGCGACCCAGTCGGCGTCGGCGGCGTCGTTGACGTCGTCGTACCACTCGAAGAGCTCGATCCAGAGCAGGCCGTCCGCCAGGATCGGGATGTCCGGGATCCCGTTGTCGGTGAGGTCGATCACCGGGCTGTAGTAGTAGCCGGTGCCCGGGAAGTTGTCCGCAGAGCCAGGGGTCAGGTAGAGACCGGGGTCCACCTGGTCGGATCCATCGAAGTGGAACGCCGCCTCGCTCAAGTAGCTCGCGCCGATCGTGGCGAGGTTCACGTCCCATCCGATGCCGATCATGTTGTCCCCGACGGGAATCGGCACGTAGATCCAGGAGTTGGACGGGTCGCCCAGGTAGTCCCAGCTCTGCATCCCGCTGATGTCGAGGACGATGGTCGTCGATCTGCCGTTCGTGGTGCTGGAGACCACGGGCGGAGACCAGGCCTTGCTGAGGTCGTGGCTCGGGGCGATCGCGGAGTGGGTGCCAGCAGACTTCTGCTGGGCTCCGAGAACGCTGGCGAGCCCGACGGCGAAGGCGAATGCAAGCAGGCGTTTCATGCTGTGGTTCCTTGGTTGGTGGAAGGGTCCAATGGCATTCTGAGGAGTCCTTGCGAGTCCTCCCCAGGCGCCGATGGCAGTGGATACGGTCTCATCCTAGCGAGCCCGCGGAATCCGGGGGCTTCGATTCCGTAAGAAGTCGAGCCGCCGCCCAGCCCCACCGGCTGGCCGAGGTCCCGGCGGCGGGCCCGGAACGCCGGCGGTCAGAACCCGATCGCCGCGTCGCAGGCGTTCGTCAGGGAGATCCCCCCGCCGAACCGCACGGCCTGCGTGTAGAGCGCGAATCCGGCGAGCGTCAGGTCGATCGGCACGGCCAGGTCGAAAGCGGCCGGATCGCTCGTCGCGGCGGGCAGTAGGAGCAGCTCGCCGGCCGGGTCGGTGAAGTCGACGAGGACGATTCCGGCGGCCAGGGGGAGCTCGAGCGGCGCGGCGAAGCCCGCGAACCACGCGGCGAGGTGCCCATCCAGCGGCGCGCTGCCCGTGAAGCGGCCGCCGAGGATCGGGGCGGAGCAGGAGTAGACCCGCGGGTTCGTGTCGCCCGCGTCGTTGCGGATCGTGCTCGAGGCGGGCGGCCCCCCGGCGGCGTCCGCCGTCCAGAGCACGAGGTACCAGGAGGCGAAGTCGAAGGGCGGGCCGCCGAAGTTCCACGTGCCGTCGTAGACGCCGAACGTGTCGGGCCGCCAGATGTCGAAGAAGTCGACCTGCCCGTTGGCGTCCGCTCCGCCCGCGCCGTCGCCCGCGAAGCAGAGCAGGGGCCCCGAGCGGCTCTGCCCGCCGCCGTCGTCGTCGTCCCCGGTCAGGCTGAAGCCGAACGAGCCGCGGTCCTGGCGGAATTCGAAGCCGCCGGCGAGGTCGAGATCGAGGATCCAGGCGACCGGCGCGATCCCGTCCGGCGAGCCGGGGAGCCCGGCGAGATGGAAGACCGCGGACGGCGGACGCCCGCCGTCGCCGCCCGCCCCGATCGCATCGTCGTAGAAGCGCAGCGTGAGCGCCGCCCCCGGCCCGCCCGCCGCCGGATCCTGCGCGGTCGTCCCGTACCCGAAGGTGATCCGGCCCACGATGTCCGAGCCCGTGTCGCCGCTCACCACGCCCCAGTCGAGCCACTCGTCGAAGGGCCCCGCTCCGCTCGTGGCGTAGAAACCGGCCCAGTCCGTGTTCGCCCAGACCGCCGCGACTCCCGCCGCCCGCGCCCCGCCGCCGCGCGCCAGGGCGCCGGTCGCCAGGGTGAGCCGCGCGCGGCCGGCCGGCGCCGGGACGAGCGTCTGGGCCGCGACCGGCGCCGCGAGGAAGAGGATCGCGCCGAGGAAACGGCCGGCGGCCGGCAACCCGGGGAGGCGAGGGCTCGTCATGGGGAAAAGGACCCGCTGGGAGGAGCGGCGCGCCCGCGAGAGGCCGGCGCGCGGGCGGCAGGCTACCAGATCGCGGCGCGACGAGTGCTCGCCGCGCCGCACCGCCCGCCCGGCCCGATGGCGCGGCGCGATCTCCGGCGTCATCATTCCCCTCTGCCGCTCCCATGTCCCATCCCCTGCTCCGCGGGCTCGCGCTCTTCGCCCTCCTCGTCGCTCCCTTTCCCGCTCCCCTCGCGCCCGCCGCCGGCCAGACCGCCGCCGGCCCCGCCCGGCGACCCTCCTCCCCCACCGCGCTCCACGAGATCGTGGCGGTGATCGATGGGGACACGCTCCACGTCCGGCGCGCGGGACGGATCGAGAAGCTCCGCCTGCTTTCCGTCGACACCGAGGAGAAGATCTCCGCCAACCCGGATCTCTCCGCCTCCAAGCCGGAGACCGTCTTCGGGGAGCAGACGAAGCTCTGGGCCGAGCGGTTCTTCGCGGACCTTGCGGCGGGCGGCGCTCCCGCCCGCATCGGGCTCCTCTTCCCCGCCGGTAGGGAGGAGCGCGACGCCTACGGCCGCTTGCTCTGCCACGCGCTCCTCCCCGACGGCACGGACTACAACCTGCTCCTCGTGCGCGAGGGATGGAGCCCCTACTTCACGAAGTACGGCTACAGCGAGATCGCTCACGCCGATTTCGCCGCCGCCCAGGCCGCCGCGCAGCGGGAGAAGCGCGGGATCTGGGACCCCCGGACGAACCGGCCCGCCACGCCGGGCGCGCCGGCGGCGGCGCGGCCCTACGCGCGCCTGCTCCCGTGGTGGGACGCGCGCGCGCAGGCCGTCGCGGAGTTCCGGGCCCGGCGGACCGCCGATCCGGCCCGGGCGATCGACGCCGAGGACTCCGGCGCGCTCGCGGCCGGCGTCGAGCTCTGCCGGCGCGCCCCCGGGGAGGAGGTCGAGGTGTTCGGCACGATCGAGCGCTTCTTCACGGAGAAGAACGGCGACTGGACCGTGCTCTTCGCCTCTCCCGCCCCGGACGGCGCCCTGCGGGTGCGCGTTCCGCGCGAGGCGCGAGCGGGTCTCGCCGCCCTCGATCTCCCCGCCACCACGGCGGAGTTCCGCCAGAACTACCTATGGGTCCGCGGCTCCCTCGCGCGGGAACGCCGCGGCTTCGTCCTCGAGGCCCCCGACCCCGCCCAGTGGCGGATCGCCTCGCCCGCGGTCGCCGAATCGGCGGCATCGGCGAGGTGAACGCGGCTGGCCGCGTCCGATGAGCGCTTCGGTCGCCGGGGGAGGGACGCGCCGCGTGGTCGTCGTGGGCGGCGGGATCTCCGGGCTCGCCGCCGCGTGGATGGCGTGGGACGTCCTCGCCGCCGCCGGCGCTCCCGCCCCGGACGACGTGATCCTGCTCGAGGCCGCACCGGCGGTGGGCGGCAAGGCGAGGACGATCGCCCGCGCCGGCTGGACCGTGGAGGGCGGCCCCACCGGCTTTCTCGACAACGAGCCCGTCCTCGACCGCCTGATCGCGCGGGCGGGCCTAGAGAAGCTCCCGGCCGACGCGGCGGCGGCGCGCCGCTTCCTCGTGCGCGGCGGCGTGGCCCGCGAGATCCATGCCCACCCGCTGCGTCTCGCCCGGAGCGGGCTTCTCTCGCCGGCGGGGCTCCTGCGGGTCGCCCTCGAGCCCTTCGTCCCCCGCCGGGCCGATCCCGCCGACGAGAGCATCTGGGACTTCGCGCGCCGGCGCCTCGGCCTCCAGATCGCCGACCGCCTGATCGCGCCGCTGGTGCTCGGCGTCTTCGCCGGCGACGCGCGGCGGCTCTCGCTGGCGAGCTCCTTCCCCCGGATGGCGGAGCTCGAGGCGGAGCACGGCTCGCTCGTCCGGGCCCTGATCCGTCTCCGGCGCCGCGGCGCCGCC
>JBFMCU010000119.1:0-40530 GCA_040754415.1 Planctomycetota bacterium | reverse complement strand
TCCCCGGCGCCACCCCCACCCCCCTCGAACCCGGTCCCGTCGCCGCGCGCGCCCCCGCTAGCCCGGCTACCACATGCTCCACTCGCCGGAGGGAGCCCCCGCCCCCACGACTTTGACGGGACCGTGCCTGGCGGAGCCCCTGCGGCCAGCGCGAGCGATCGACCTCCCGCGTGCCGACGAGCGGCCAGCCGACCGGCGCGCACGGGTACCAGCCCGCGTCCTGGTTCCAGTAGTCGGGATGGATGCCCTCGGCGACGTAGCGGCGCAGGAAGGAGAGCTCGGTGGCGGCATCCGTCATCAGGCCCGGGTAGTAGTTCCCGAAGCAGACGAAGACGAACGGCGGGTGGAGCTTCCCGTCCCGGCGCGGGACGTTGTGGGCGAGCATCCAGCGCCGCCAGACGTTCTGGGCGCGGTGCCAGTCGCCGTCGTAGAACTGGAGGACGACGAGCGGGCTCCGGACCTCCTCGCCGGGATGGAGCGTGAACGAGGTCGCCTCCTGCCCGGCGGTCGCGCGGAGCTCGCCCGCTCCCTCCCGCGCGAAGTGCGCCGCCCACTGGCCGGCCCAGCCGACGGCGGCGATCAGGCCGCCCTCCCCGGTCTCCAGGTCGAGGTAGGGGAGGTTGCTGTTCGTCGGCCGCCCGCCCTGGGTGGCGATGCGCTTCGCCGCCCCGGGGCCGATGACCGTCTCCAGCGGCTCGTAGTCGTTCGGCTGGCAGGGGCTGCCGACGAAGTGGTGGAGGAGGAAGTCGCCGGGGGCGTCGCGGGCGAAGCGCGTGTCGAGGGGCAGGATCCCCGCGAGGAGCGGCGTGTCGCGATCGCCGGTGTTCGCGAAGGAGAGGCTCCACTCCACGGTGGGGAAGTCCGCGTACTCGACGAGCGTGCACCGGACCTGGAGACCGGTCGCCGGGTCGCGGGCCGTCCGCACGCGCGCCCGCGTCCCCGGCCGCGCCGGCGCGCTCTCCTCGCGGAGCTCCCAGGCCGGAAGGAGCGCGTCGGAGGGGCGATCGCCGTAGGCGAACGCGAAGGGGGGCGCCGCCGCGGCGCGCGGTTGCGAGAGCGGATCGTGGACCGGGAGATCGCCCAGGCGGATCGTCCGGCCGTCGGCGAGGAGGACCGCGGCATTCCCCCAGGTCGCCTGGTCGCTGCAGATGTGGTCGCCGGAGGCGCTCACGGCGAGGACGAGCTCCCCGGCGCCGGCGAGATCGACGCGCACCGGGCGGCCCGCCTCGCCGCGGACGGCGATCGGGGAGGCGTAGAGCCGCTTCCCGCCCGCCTCGACCGAGAAGACGACGCTCCCGCCGGTCGATGGGCTGTCCTGGATGCCCACCACGGCGGAGAAGTCGCGGCCGGGTCCGGGCAGCACGACCCGGACCCGAGACGGGGCGTGGGTGTGGATCCCGTGGGCGAAGGTCTCGCCGGCGATCGCCAGGGGCCGATCCGAAAGGGCGTTCCGGACGAGGGGGCCGTAGTTCGTCCCGACGAGGAGGCCCGGCGCCGGGGGCGGGGGAACGGCCGGCGCGGGGCGCGCGGCCGCGGGGGGCGGGAAGTGCTCCGCCACCCACCGATCCCGCCGGGCGATCTCGGCGGCGGTGGGGACGCACTCGTCGGGCGCCGGGAACGGGACGGGGTGGGAGAGGAGCGCGCAGAGGAACGGGACGATCATGGCGGATCTCCGCGGGGCGGCCCGAAGGTAGCGGGGGCGCGAGGGGCAGGGTGGCCGGCACCCCGCCGGCGGGGGGCGAGGCGTGACTGGCCGGACGCGGGCGCTACACTCCGGCGCGCATGGGAAGGAAACCGCCCCTCCGCCGCGGATCGCGTCCGCGGCCCAGTGCCGCCCCCTGCGGCGCGGTCCTCGTCCTCCTCCTCGCCGCCGGCTGCCGCAGCGTCGACGCCAAGGTCTGGAACCTGCGCCAGGTCCACGCGGGGGACGGGAGCACGGCGCGCGTGGGGACGCTCCACAGCGACGTCCAGCACATCCTGCTCGCCGCGACCGACGCGGCCGGACTCGGCGGGCGGAACCTCTTCGGGCTCCGGGACGAAGAGCCCGAGCCGATCGAGGATCCCGACGGGGTGTCCCTGGAGAACTTGATCGAGCTCGCCGAGTTCTCCGCCCGCGACCCCCGGACGCGCGCCCTGCAGGTCGAGATGTTCGGGTGGCTGGCGGTGGACGATCCCTACTGCCTGGCCCGGGAGCGGGCGATGCTCGAGATCGGGGCGCTCGGCCGGAAGCTCGGCGTGACGGAACCCCTGTACCTGCCGGCGGACACGGCCGCGGCGGGGCCGGAGGAGGTCGGGGAGGCCCTGCGCCGCCTCGCCGCGGTCGTGGCCCCGGCCGGGCGCGGGGCGGGTCCCGGGGCGGCGAGCGACGTGGACGAGGCCTGCGCGGCGATCGACTCCCTCGTCCTCGACCGCGACGGGCTGCGCCGGGCGATCTACCTCATCACCGTGCTCCTCTACGACGGCCAGGCGGAGCCCGCCGCGCTCGGCCTGCTCCCCGATCTCCACCGCTCGCTCCAGCGCCAGCTCCTCGCCCAGAGCCTCGGGAAGGGGCTCACCGATCCCCACCCCTGGGTGCGGGCGGCGGCCCTCCAGGCCCTGGTCGAGGCGAGCGGGAACTCGCAGCCGGGACCCCTGTTCGAGATCCTGCGGCCCGGGGAGGCCGAGCCGGTCCTCGTGCGGGCGCTCGGGATGCTCGAGACGCACGGGATCCCGCGCCCGCCCGGCGACCCCTCGCCCGCGGAGCGCGCGAGCTACGAGGAAGTCTGGATCCGCCAGCTCGTCGACCTCCTGCGGAATCCCTTCGAGGGCCCCGTCTCGCTCGCCGCCTGCCGGGCGCTCGCGGCGATCAGCGACGCCCCGCTCTCGACCCTGCGGCCCGAGGAGTGGATCGCGTGGTGGGAGGAGAGCCGCGGGGGAGGCGCTTCGGAGTCCGGATGAGCCACCAGCCACCGGCGGCGGGGAACGATCCGGCCGTCCCCGCCAGCCGCCGCCGGCGGTTCCTCGCGGTCCTGCGCATCGGGCTGGGGGCCGCGATCTTGGCCTACGTGGCGTGGCGCCTGCCGTGGCGGGATCAGGTCTCCTGGCGCGCTCCGGACGGGAGCGAGCTCGCCGCTCCCGGCGCGATCGACGGCGACTGGAAGGGAGACGCCGTCCGCTTCCGCGCCGATCCCGCCGTTCTCGCCGATCCGCGCTGGCCCGCCGATCTCGCGGCGGCGGCGCGGGCGGAGCAGTCCCTGGCGATCGCCCGGCGGGGCCGCGAGGAGCTGGCCAGCGGCTACGACTGGAAGCCGAGCATGGTCCGGGTCTTCCGGGAGATGGAGGCGCGGGGGATCGCGGCAGGGATGGGGCTCATCAGCCTCGGGCTCCTGCTCGGGATCACGCGCTGGTGGCGGCTGCTGGCGCTCTCCGGCTGCCGGACGAGCTGGGGCCACGCCCTGCGCCTGACGTTCCTCGGCTGCTTCTACAACCTCGTCGTACCCGGCCTGACCGGCGGGGATCTCGTGAAGGGGGTGATCGCGGCCAAGGAGAACCCCGGGCGCCGCGCCGACGCGATCGTCTCGATCGTGGTGGACCGGCTGCTCGGGATGGCCGCTCTCGCCCTGCTCGCCATGGTGGCGATCCTCGCCGCCGGGGACACCTTCGCCGCCCTGCGGCCGCCGCTCCTCGGGATCCTGGCCGGCGGCGCCGGCGGGGCGCTCCTCTACGCGAACCGGACCCTGCGCCGGAGGCTCCGGATCTCGGCGCTCGTCGATCGGCTGCCACTCGGGGACAAGCTGCGCGCCCTCGATCGCGCCGCGGTCCTCTACCTGCGCCATCCCTTCGAGGTGGCCTTCGCCGTCCTCCTCTCGCTCGGGAACCACCTCTGCATCGTCTTCGGCGTCCTGGCCTTCGGGCTCGCCTTCGGCATCGACGCGGGCCCGGCCGCGGCGGGGGCCCGCGAGTACCTGGTCGTGGTGCCCGTCGCCAACGCGATCAGCGCGGTGCCGCTGACCCCCGGCGGCTGGGGGCTCGGCGAAGCGGTCTACCAGGGGCTCTTCGAGCGGATCGGGGCGAGCGGGACCCTCGGGGTCGCGGTCAGCGTGACCTTCCGCCTGAGCCAAGTCGCCCTCGGGCTCGTGGGCGGGATCCTCCAGCTCGGGCCCGGCGGCCGGGCGCCGCGCGGGAGTCCTGACGCGCCGCGCGGTTGACCCGGCCGGGGGCGCGCCGCTACCGTCCCGCCTCCCGATCATGAGCCTCCTCGTCATCGGCACCCTCGCCCTCGACACGGTCGAGACCCCGACCGATCGGCGCGCCGAGGCGCTCGGCGGCTCCGCGACCTACTTTGCCCACGCCGCGCGCCACTTCGGCCCCGTGGGCGTGGTGGGGGTCGTCGGACGCGACTTCCCCTCGGCCGCCCTGGAGGGCTTCCGGGCGGCGGGGATCGACACGGCGGGGATCGAGATCGTGGCGGGGAAGACCTTCCGCTGGGGAGGGCGCTACGCCGCCGACTGGGACACGCGGACGACGCTTTTCACGGCGCTCAACGTCTTCGCCGACTTCGTGCCGAAGGTCCCGCCGGCGCAACGGGCCGCCGCGTACGTGTTCCTGGCCAATGCCGAGCCGGCGGTCCAGATGCGCGCGCTCGAGCAGTGCACCTCGCCGCGGCTCGTCGTCGCCGACACGATGAATCTCTGGATCGACACCCAGCGCGAGGCGGTGGGCGAGCTCCTGCGGCGCGTGGACGGGATCGTCCTCAACGACGAGGAGGCCCGGATGCTCGCCGGGGGCCGCGACCTCGTCCGCGCGGCCGGCGCGATCCGGGAGATGGGGCCGCGGTTCGTCGTGGTCAAAAAGGGCGCGCAGGGGGCCTTCTTGGCGGGCGCGGACCTCCACTTCTCCCTTCCCGCCTTCCTGGTGGAGGCGGTCGTCGATCCCACCGGAGCCGGGGACAGCTTCGCGGGCGGATTCCTGGGCTACCTCGCCGCGGTCGACAACCTCGAGCCCGCGACCCTGCGCCGGGCCATGGTCTACGGGACGGTGGCGGCCTCCTTCTGCGTCGAGGGGTTCGGCATCGAGACCCTCGCCTCCCTCCGCCGCTCGGCGATCGAGTCCCGGTACAACGCCCTCGTCTCGATCGTGACGCCGTGAGCGCCGCCCCCGCCGACCCCCGCCGGCTCTTCGTGGCCCTGATGGTGGGCCCGGCGGGCGCGGAGGTGCTCGCCGCGGTCGTCGCGGCCCTGGGGGGGGAGGCCGAGGCCCACCGCCGCCACCGCCTGCCGCGCGGCGACGGACTGCACCTGACCCTCTTCTTCCTCGGGGACGTGGCGGCCCCGGCGATCGACGGCCTCTGCGCGGAGCTCGCCGGGGCGCTCGCGGCGGCGGCGGCCCCGCGGCTCCGGCTCGCCCGGGCCGGCGCCTTCCCGCGGCCCGGGCACGAACGGGTGCTCTGGGTCGGCGTGGAGGAGGAGGGGGGCGAGGGGCGCCTCGCGGCGCTCCACCGGTCGGTGCTCGCCGCGGTCGCCCGGGCCGGCTTCGATCCCGGCGAGGAGGTGCGCCGCCCCTTCCGGGCCCACGTCACCGTGGGCCGGCCCCGCGATCCCCGCCGCCCCGGGGTGCCGGCGGCCTTCTACGCCCTCGCGGCGGATCGGCCCTGGCGCCCCCGCGAAGCGGCGCTCGTGGAGTCGGTCGCGGCCGCGGGGCCGAACCTCTACCGGCCCCTGGCGGTGTTCCCCCTCCGCGAATAAGAAGCGCGCGGCTCCGCCCGGGAAACCGCCGGAGGACGAGCGCGGTCGACGCGGGAAGTCCGTCCCCGGCTTCTGCGGCCGTGCTCGGCCGGCTAAGATCCGCCTCGCCGGCGTGCGCCGGCGGCTTCGGGCGCCCTGGACCGGCCCGGCGTCTTGGACCCGGGGGGGACCGACCGCGGCCCGGCGGAGACCGGGCGAGCCTTGACCACGAAGAGCCCCATGAGCGTCTCCCGCACGAAAGAGAAGAACCCCGCCGCCCCCCCCGAGGATCCGGCCGCCGCCGCCCGGACCCGGGCCCTCTCCTCCGCCCTCGCCGAGATCGAGAAGAGCTACGGCAAGGGGGCGATCATGCGCCTGGGCGACCAGGGGCCGATCCGGGAGGTGCGCGGCATCTCCTCGGGCTCGATCTCCCTCGACATCGCCCTCGGCGGGCGGGGATTCCCCCGCGGGCGGGTGACGGAGATCTTCGGCCCGGAGAGCTCGGGCAAGACGACCCTCGCCCTGCACGTGGTCGCCAACGCCCAGCGAGGGGGAGGGATCTGCGCCTTCGTGGACGCCGAGCACGCCCTCGACCCCGCCTACGCTCGCAAGCTCGGCGTGGACCTCGACGATCTCCTCGTGAGCCAGCCCGACACCGGCGAGCAGGCCCTGGAGATCGTGGACACGCTCGTCCGCTCGAACGCCGTGGACGTCGTGGTGATCGACTCCGTGGCGGCGCTCGTGCCGCGGGCGGAGATCGAAGGGGAGATGGGCGACGCCTTCGTGGGCCTGCAGGCGCGGCTGATGAGCCAAGCCCTGCGCAAGCTCACCGCCTCGATCTCCAAGTCCGAGTGCCTGGTGATCTTCATCAACCAGATCCGGGAGAAGATCGGCGTCATGTTCGGCAGCCCGGAGACCACGCCGGGGGGCCGGGCGCTCAAGTTCTATGCCTCGGTGCGCTGCGACATCCGCCGCATCGGGCAGATCAAGGAGGGGGAGGAAGTCGTCGGCAACCGCACCAAGGTGACGGTGGTAAAGAACAAGATCGCGCCGCCCTTCCGCAAGGCCGAGTTCGACATCCTCTTCAACCGCGGGATCAGCCGGGAGGGCGACCTTCTCGACCTCGGGCAGCTCCACGGGGTGGTCGTGAAGTCGGGGACGTGGTTCTCCTTCAAGCACCCCGTGGAGGGGGAGATCCGGCTGGGCCAGGGGCGCGAGCGCGCCCGCCAGTTCCTCGTCGACAATCTCGACCTCGCCGACACCCTCTCGGCGGCGCTCCTCGCCGCCGTGGTGCCCGCCGCTCCGGCGGGGGTCGCGCCGGCCTCCGCCCCGCCGCCGGCCCCGGCCCGCCCCGAATCTCCCGCGGCCGCGAAGTAGCCCTCCCGCCGCGGCGGAGGGAGCGACGTCCCCGGTGGAGCGCGCCGGGGGCGCGCGTATGATTCCGCGCCCGCCATGAACGCCCCCGCCATCCGCCGCCAGTTCCTCGACTTCTTCGCCGCCCGCGGCCATCGCGTGGTGCCGTCCGCTCCCGTCTTCCCCCAGGACGACCCGACTCTGCTCTTCACGAACGCGGGGATGAACCAGTTCAAGGACGTGTTCCTGGGGAGCGGGACGCGGGACTACGCGCGGGCGGTGGACACCCAGAAGTGCATCCGCGTCTCCGGCAAGCACAACGACCTCGAGGAGGTGGGCGTCGACACCTACCACCACACCTTCTTCGAGATGCTCGGCAACTGGTCCTTCGGCGACTACTTCAAGGCCGAGGCGATCGCCTGGGCGTGGGAGCTCCTGACCGGCGTCTACGGCCTCCCCCCGGAGCGGTTGTGGGTGACGGTCTTCGCCGGCGACGAGGGGGACGGGCTGCCGGCGGACGAGGAGGCGGAGGGGCTGTGGCGCGACTCGACCGGCGTCGATCCCGCCCACGTCCTGCGATTCGGCCGCTCCGACAACTTCTGGGAGATGGGGGAGACCGGGCCGTGCGGGCCCTGCTCGGAGATCCACTTCGATCGCGGCGGCCCCGGCGCGAACCCCGCGGACGGCGCGGATCGCGCGCGCGGCGTGAACGCCGGCAACGAGCGCTTCATCGAGATCTGGAACCTGGTCTTCATCCAGTTCAACCGCCGCGACGACGGCAGCCTCGCCCCGCTCCCCGCGCGCCACGTCGACACCGGGATGGGCTTCGAGCGCCTGGTCGCCGTCCTGCAGGGCCGGGCCTCGAACTACGACACCGACGTCTTTGCGCCCCTCTTCGCGGCCCTCGCCGGGATCGCCGGCCGGCCCTACGAAGGCGGACGCGCGCCGGCCGATGTCGCCTTCCGGGTGATCGCCGACCACGTGCGGGCCCTCGCCGCCGCCTTCGCGGACGGCGCGCTGCCCGCGAACGTCGGTCGCGGCTACGTCCTGCGCCGGCTCCTGCGCCGCGCCTCGCGCTACGGCCGCGCCGAGCTCGACCTCGCGGAGCCCTTCCTCTGGCGCCTCGTCCCCGCCGTCGCGGAGACCCTCGGGGCGGTGTTCCCCGAGATCCCCGCCCGCGCCGCCCACGTCCAGACCCTGGTGCGGGCGGAGGAGGAGGCGTTCGGGCGGACCCTCGGCCGGGGGCTCGTGCGCTTCGCGGAGCTCGCGGGCCGGGTCGCGGAGCGCGGCGCCGCGGCGCTCCCCGGCGCGGAGGCGTACGACCTCTACGCGACCTACGGCTTCCCCGCGGACCTCGTGGAGCTGATGGCCCGCGAGCGCGGGCTCGCCGTGGACGCCGCGGGCTGGCAGGCGGCCCGGGAGGCGCACCAGGCGGCCAGCCGCTCCGAGGGCCGCTTCCGGGCGCTGCTCTCCGCCGAGGAGCTCGCCGGGCTCCCGCCCACGGCGAGCACCTACCATCGCGCGGGCGAGGAGGCGACCGCGCTCGAGACCGCGGTGGCGGCGCTGTTCGCCCGCGAGGAGGGGTTCTCCGCCCTCGTGCTCGCCGCGAGCCCCTTCTACCCCGAGGCCGGCGGGCAGGTGGGGGACAGCGGCGGCGTGGCGGACGCCGACGGCACGTTCCGCTTCGCGGTCGAGGACACGCAGCGGATCGGGGAGGTCGTCGTGCACCTCGGCCGGAGCGAAGGGACGGCGGCCCCCGGACAGCGGGTGACGGCCCGGGTGGACGGCGCGCGCCGGGCCGCGGTCCGCCGCCACCACACGGCGACCCACCTCCTGCACCGCGCCCTGCGCGCGATCCTGGGCGATCACGTGACCCAGCAGGGCTCCTATGTGGGCCCGGACCGCCTGCGGTTCGATTTCTCCCACCCGCGCGCCGTCGCCCCGGAGGAGATCGAGCGGGTGGAGGCCCTCGTCGCGGCGCAGGTCCTCGCGAACCGCCCGCTCGCGACATCGGTCGAAGATCTGGAGGCGGCGCGGGCGCGGGGCGCGATGGCCCTCTTCGGCGAGAAGTACGCGGAGCGCGTCCGCGTCGTGGAGGTGCCCGGCTTCTCGGCTGAGCTCTGCGGGGGCACCCACGTCGCCTCGACCGGCGACGTGGGCCTCGTCCTGGTCGTCTCCGAGGGGGCGATCCAGGCCGGCGTGCGGCGCATCGAGGCCGTGGCCGGCGCCGCCGCGCTCGCGCTCGTGCAGGACGAGCGGCGGATCCTCGCCGGCGCGGCCCGGGCGCTCAAGGCCCCTCGCGAGGAGCTCGTGGCGCGAATCGCGGATCTCCAGGCCCGGATGCGCGAGGCCCGCAAACAGGCGGGGGCGAGCGCGAAGGCCGGCGTCGAGGCCGCCTTCGCCGGCGTGCGGGAGGGGCTCGAGCGCCGCGACGGGATCGCCCTCGGCTTCGCCTGCGTCGGGCTCCCGCTCGAGGGGCTGCGCGATCTCGCGACCCGCCTGAAGGGGGCGGAGCCGGATCTCGCCGCGATCCTCGTCGGGCTCGATGGCGAGCGGGTGCCGTGGATCGCGATCGTCCAGGGCGCCGCCCTGGCGCGCGGGCACGACGCCCGGAAGGCGGCGGAGCTCCTGCGGGCGCGCCTGGGCGGTGGGGGAGGCGGGCGGCCGGAGCTCGCCCAGGGGCAGGGGCAGGGGGGAGCGAAGGCCTGGAGGATGCTCGAGGAGGAGCTCCGCGCCGCCCCGGCGGCGGCCTTCGGCGGGGCCGGCGCCGCCGCCGGCCGCGGAGATGGGACGGGCGGGGAGGGCCGCCGCGGGGCGCGTTGACAGGCTCTTTCGCGCCCCCTAGGATTCCCTGCTTCTTTCGCCGGCCGTTCGGACCGCGTGGTTCCCGCGCGCCGGCCCGGGATCCGGCCGCCGCGGTCCCCATCCCTCGTCGACCACCCCCGCCCGCCATGCCGAATCCCAAGCGCCGTCACTCGATCCATCGCCAGGGCATCCGCCGCTCCCACCTCGCCCGGCGGCCGCCCCAGGTGAACCACTGCGCGCGCTGCGGGGCCGCGATCCGCTCCCATCGCGTGTGCGACACCTGCGGCTACTACGGCTTCGCCAAGGAGAACGACATGAAGGGCGTGGAGGTCGTCCGCAAGGAGGATTTCTAGCCGGCCCCGCGCTTCCATGTCGACGTCCTCCATCGCCTTGGACGTGATGGGCGGCGACGCGGCCCCGGCGGTGACCGTGGCCGGCGCCCTGGCCGCCTGCGCCCCCGACGGCGCCCTCGGCATCCCCCCCGAGCGGGTCCTCCTCGTCGGCGAGCAGTCCCGGATCGAGGCCCTGCTCGACGAACGGGGCGGAAACCCCGGCTTCCCGCTCCGCCACGCCTCCCAGGCGATCGGGATGGGGGAGGCGCCGGGGCAGGCCCTGCGGGCGAAGCCCGACTCCTCGATCGCCGGCTGCGTGCAGGCGATCCGCACCGGGGACGCCGGCGCGATGGTGAGCATGGGGAACACGGGGGCCTGCGTCGGAGCGGCGACGCTCGGGCTCGGGACGCTCGCCGGCGTGCGCCGCCCGGGTATCGCGGTCACCCTCGAGCTCACCGGAACGCCCCTGACCTTGCTCGACATGGGGGCTAACATCGCGACCCAGGCCCAGGACCTGCGCCAGTACGCGGCGATGGGCTGCGTTTACCTGCGAGACTGCCTCGGCGTCCGGGATCCGCGGGTCGGTCTCCTGAACGTGGGGGAGGAGAAGGGCAAGGGTCCCCAGCTCCTGAAGGACGCCTATTCCCTGCTTTCCGACAGCGATCTCCATTTCGTCGGCAACGTCGAGGGCAGCGACCTCTTCCGCGGCGTCTGCGACGTTGTGGTCACGGACGGTTTCACCGGCAACGTGGTGCTGAAGCTGCTCGAGCAGTTCTCGGGATTCCTGCTGGGGCTCGTGATGCGGGAGCTCTCCGAGCACGAGGTGGACTGGGCGCGGGACGCGCTCGCCCACGTGCGCCGCAGCATCGACTACTCGACCTACGGCGGGGCCCTGCTCCTCGGAGTGCGCGGAGTCGTGATCATCGGCCACGGCCGTTCCGACGAGGCGGCGGTCGCCAACGCCATCGCCCTCGCCTGCCGGGCGGTGGACGCCGGCATCAACGGCCACATCGAACAGGGGCTGGCGCTCTCGCCGTGATCTTCGGAGGGAAAACGTCGCCCGGGCGTGCCCTTCCTGCGGCGAGCCCGTAGGCTGGCCAGGAGGCGAGCGCGTCGCTCGACCCCCGGCTGCCCCGTCGCCGGGGCGTACGGAACGAGCCAGGAGAACCTTCCCCGCATGGAGCACAGAGTCCGCGTGGGCATCGCCGGCACCGGGTCCTACACCCCGGAGCGCATCGTGCCCAACGCTTGGTTCGAGGAGTTCCTCGACACCTCCGACGAGTGGATCGTCCAGCGGACGGGGATCCGCGAGCGCCGGTACGCCGCCGAGGACCAGGCGACCTCCGATCTATGCCTGGAGGCCGCCCGGCGGGCGCTGGAGGCGGCGGGGACCGACCCCGCCGACCTCGACCTGATCCTCGTCGGGACCGTCACCCCCGACTACCCCCTGCCCGCGACGGCCTGCCTCGTGCAGGACCGGCTGGGGGCCAAGCGGGCGGCAGCCTTCGACTGCAACTCCTCCTGCGCGGGGTTCCTGACCGTGCTCGCCACGGGCGAGGCCTTCATCGCCGCCGGGCGCGCGCACCGCGTGCTCGCCATCGGCGCCGAGACCCTGAGCCGCATCGTGGACTTCGAGAACCGGGCCTCCTGCGTGCTCTTCGGCGACGGGGCGGGGGCGGCCGTCCTCATGCCCCATGCCGAGTGCCGGCAGGGGGAGATCCTGCGCACGACCCTCGGCGCCGACGGCTCGGGCTGGGACTTCATCCACGTGCCCGCGGGCGGCTCGCGGCGGCCGGCTTCCCCGGCCACCCTCGCCGGGCACGAGCACGCGATCCACATGCGAGGGCGGGACGTCTACCGCTTCGCCGTGACGCACATGAGCGATCTCATCCAGGAGATGCTCGATGGCACGGATCCCGACGAGCTCGCGGTGATCGTCCCGCACCAGGTGAACAAGCGGATCATCGATGCCGCGCTCGAGCGGCTGGAGATGTCGGGCGAGAAGGTCGTGATCAACATCCAGCACTACGGGAACACCTCGGCGGCCACGGTGCCGATCGGCCTCGACGAGGCCCTGCGGGCGGGGCGGATCGCCAAGGGCAAGCTCGTGGTGCTCGTGGCCTTCGGCGCCGGCCTCTCCTGGGGGGCCTCGCTGATCCGCTGGTAGGATCGCGCGGAGCGCCAGGAAGATGACCGCCGAAGCGATCCTGTTCCCGGGCCAGGGGGCCCAGCACCCCGGGATGGGGAAGGACTGGTGCGACGCCTACCCCGCCGCTCGCCGGGTCTTCGCGGCGGCGGACGAGGCCCTGGGCTTCCCCCTGAGCGAGGCCTGCTGGAGCGGAGGCGACGCCGTGCACCGCACCGACATCGCCCAGCCGGGGATCCTCACCACGAGCGCGGCGATCCTGGCCGTGCTCGGCGAGCGGGGCCTCGACCCGCGCCGCGCGCCGATGACCGCGGGCCTCTCGCTCGGCGAGTACACGGCGCTCCTGTGCGCGGGCGCCCTGGAGCTCGCGGACGCCGTGCGGCTCGTCCGGCTGCGCGGCGAGGCGATGCAGGCGGCGAGCGAAGCCACGCCGAGCTCGATGACGAGCCTCATGGGGGCCGACCTCGCGACCGCCGAGGCCCTCGCCGCGGTGGGCCGGACGCGCGGCATCTGTGCGATCGCCAACCTGAACGGTCCCGGCCAGGTCGTGCTCTCGGGGGAGATCGCCGCCCTGGAGGCGGTGGAGGCGGCGGCCAAGGATCACGGGATCCGCCGGGCGGTGCGCCTCACGGTCGCCGGGGGATTCCACTCCGAGTGCATGCGCCCGGCGGCCGAGCGCCTCGCCACGGCGCTGGCGGAGGTGACGGTCCGGCCCCCGGCCGTGCCCGTCTACAGCAACGTCACCGGCGCGCCGGTGCGCGATCCGGACGAGATCCGCTCACTGCTCGCGCGGCAGGTCACGTCCCCCGTGCTCTGGGAGAAGAGCATGCGGGCCGCCTTGGCGGCGGGGATCGTCTCCTTCCTGGAGCCAGGTCCGGGAAACGTGCTCTCCGGCCTGCTCCGCCGCATCGCGAAGGAAGCGGGCGTGGAGGTCGCCACGCGCTCGGCGGCCACCCCCGCGGACCTCGAATAGCCCGCGAATCGCCCCGGGCCGCACCGTCCGGGCCCCCCGGCCCCAGTTGATCCACCCCCCCGCCCCGACTATAGTCGCGCCGCTCCACCCCCCCGAGGCCGCCTTGTCGAACCCCCATCCCGCTCCGCCCGCGCCGGCCGCCGACGCCTCCCGCTTCCTCGCCGGGAAGGTGGCCATCGTGACCGGCGCCTCCCGGGGAATCGGGCGGGCGATCGCCGTGCAGGTCGCCCGGCGGGGGGCGAAGGTGGCCTGCGTGGCCACCCGGGCCGAGCACTGCGCCGAGGTGGCCGAAGCGTGCCGGGCCGAGGGATCGCCCGCCCTGGCGCTCGGCGTGGACGTGGCCGGCACCGAGGAGGTCGCGGCGCTCGTCGCCGGCGTCCAGAAGGAGCTCGGCGGTCTCGACGTCCTCGTGAACAACGCCGGCGTCACCCGGGACCAGATCCTCATGCGGATGAGCGAGGAGGACTTCGACCGCGTCCTCGCCGTCAACCTGAAGGGCGCCTGGAACTTCATCAAGGCCGCCACGCGGCCGCTGCTCAAGAGCCGCGGCCGGATCGTGAACATCTCGTCCGTCGTGGGAATCACGGGGAACGCCGGGCAGGCCAACTACGCGGCGAGCAAGGCGGGATTGATCGGCCTCACCCGGGCGGTGGCGAAGGAGCTCGCCTCGCGCGGCGTCTGCGTGAACGCGGTCGCGCCGGGATTCATCGGGACGGACATGACGGCGGCGATGGGGGAGGCCGCCGCGGCGCGCTTGGCGGAGGAGATCCCCCTCCAGCGCATGGGAACACCGGTGGAGATCGCCTTCGCCGTCGACTACCTGCTGGGCCCCGGCGGGGCCTACGTCACCGGACAAACGCTGGTGGTGGACGGCGGACTCAGCATGTAGGAGCCGGAGCCATGAACGAGCCCCGCGCCCTCCAGCCTCCCCCGGCCGATCCCCCGGCGGCGTCGCCGCCGGGGATCCCGTCCCTCCCCGCGGGGGGACGAGGAGCGAACGAACGACCAAGAACCCCCACGGATAGCCCGTGGAATGGGTCGGCGGTCCAGGCGACGCGCCGTTCCCCTTCCCGGAGCAAGCCCTCGTGAAGGAGCAATGAGCGAAGCCTCGATCGAAGAGCGGGTGACCCGCATCGTCTGCAACCAGATGGGCGCATCGCCGGACAAGATCACGCCCGAGACCTCGTTCGTGAACGATCTCGGCGCCGACTCCCTCGACACCGTCGAGCTGGTCATGGAGTTCGAGGACGAGTTCGAGATCTCCATCCCGGACGAAGATGCCGAGAAGATCCAGACCGTCGGCGCCGCCGTCGAGTACATCCGGTCCAAGCAGTAGGCCCCCGCCCCCCCGCCCAATGGCGGAGGAGATCCTCCTCCTCGATCGCGCCCCTCTTCCGGAGGGGAAGGCGATGCCGTGCGCGGGGATTGGCGCGGCGCACCCGGACCAGGGTCCCCTCACGCCGCCGCCCGCGGCGTCCCCCCCGAGCCCCTAGCCCCGAGGTACCCGATGCGTCGAGTCGTGATCACCGGTCTGGGGACGGTCAATCCCCTCGGCCCCGACGTGAAGAGGAGCTGGCCGCGCCTGCTGGCCGGAGAGAACGGCGTCACGCCCATCACGGCGTTCGACGCCTCCGACCTCCCGGTCCGTTTCGCGGCGAGCGTCGCCTGGAATCCGGAGGAGATGTTCGCGCCCCCTGACTTTCGCAAGCTCGACCGCTTCACGATGTTCGCCCTCAAGGCGACGCAAGAAGCCTTCGCCGATGCGGGGATCGACCCGCGGGAGGCCCGCGAGGAGGAGCGGGCGCGCTTCGGGGCCATCCTCGGGACGGGGATCGGGGGCATCGCGGGGATCGTCGAGCAGCACCTCGTGATGCAGGAGCGTGGCTCGCGGCGGGTCAGTCCCCACTTCATCCCCCGGATCATGGCGAACGCCGTGAGCGGGCAGGTGGCGATCGACTTCGGCCTGCTCGGCACCGCCTTCACGACCTCGAGCGCCTGCGCGTCCGCCGGCCATGCGATGGGCATGGCCCTGATGGCGATCCGCTCCGGGGAGGCGGACCTCGTGCTGACCGGCGGCTCCGAAGCGGCGACCATCCCGCTCGCGATCGCCGGCTTCGCCTCCGCCAAGGCGCTCTCGACCCGCAACGAGGATCCGGCCCACGCCTCCCGGCCGTTCGACGTGGCGCGCGACGGATTCGTGATGGGGGAGGGGGCGGCCGTCCTCGTGTTCGAGGAACTGGCCCGGGCCCAGGCCCGGGGCGCGCGGATCTACGCGGAGGTGAAGGGCTTCGGCTCGACCGACGACGCCTTCCACATCACCGCGCCGCGGGAGGACGGCACCGGCCCGGCCCGCGCCTTCCAGATCGCGCTCGACCAGGGGCGGGTCGACCCGCGCAGCGTGGACTACGTGAACGCCCACGGGACGAGCACGCCGTACAACGACATCATCGAGACCCGGGCGATCAAGCTCGTCTTCGGCGACCACGCCCGCCGGCTGGCGATCTCGTCCACCAAGTCTATGGTCGGCCATCTCCTCGGCGCTTCCTCGGCGATCGAGCTCCTGGCGACCGCTCTCTCGGTGAAGGAGGGACGCGTCCACCCGACGCGCAACTTGACGGATCCCGACCCGGAGTGCGATCTCGACTACGTCCCGGGCGAGGCCCGGGAGCTCGCGATCCGCAACGCCCTGTCGAACTCGCTCGGGTTCGGCGGGCACAATGTCTCGATCTGCATCGGCCAGGTCGATTGACCCTCCCGCCGGCACCGCCTCAGCATCGCACCGGAGACGACCCGTGCACAGGAAGTTCAAGGAACTGCTCCACCAATACAAGCTCGACATCTTCCACCTCGAACACCGCCAGAAGGACGTCGCCTCCATCACCAAGGAGTGCATGCACCTCAGCGAGGAGGTGCTTTCGCAGAAGTTCAACTTCCACTACCACAAGTTGCCGGACGCCAACCGCGCGGAGATCATCAACATGATCAACAACTACACGCGCGAGGCCCTGCTCCCCCCGGTGGTGGAGAAGATCATCGAGCACCACGTGATGCTGGAACGCCGCGTCCTCGCCCTCGAGGATCTCCTCGCGAAGATGCTGGAAGCCCTGAGCGTGCCGCAGGCGGCCAGCCACCCGCCGAGCGGTTGAGAGGGGGGGGATCTTGGGCGCGGACGACGAGCTCCTCGCCGCCTTGCGGGCCGCCGGCCAGGACCACGTCGCCGGCCGGCTCGCGGTTCTGTCTCCGCCCGCCCGCGCCGCGCTCCGGGCGGATCTCGCGGCGATCGACCTCCCGCTCCTCGCGGAGATTCGCGCGTTGATCGACGCGGCGGCGGCCGGCCCCGGGGGGGGCTCGTTCGCGCCGCCGGAGGTGTTCCCGCTGCGCCGGACCGCCGCCCAGGCGGAGGAGGCGCGCCGCGCCGCGGCGGAGGGCGAGCGGCTGCTCGCCGCGGGCCGGGTGGGATTCGTCACGGTCGCCGGGGGCCAGGCGTCTCGGCTCGGCTTCGACGCCCCGAAGGGGATCTTCCCGGTGGGCCCGGTCACCGGCCGCCCCCTGTTCGCCGTCCACGCCCGGCGGCTCTGCCGCGTCGCCGCGCGCTACGGCGTGCGGACGCCCTGGTACGTCATGACCTCGCCGGCGAACGACGCGGCGACGCGGGAGATCTTCGCCGCCCACGACTGGTTCGGGATCCCGCCCGCGGACGTGTTCCTCTTCCCCCAGGGCATGCTGCCCGCCCTCGGAGAGGACGGGCGCCTGCTCTTCGCCGCCCCCGATCGCCTGTTCCGGGCGCCGGACGGCCACGGCGGGGTGCTGCGGGGGCTCCGGCGCGCGGGGGCTCTGGACGACATGCGGGCGCGCGGCCTCGAGGAGCTTTCCTACTTCCAGGTGGACAATCCCCTCGTGCGCCCGGCGGATCCCCTCTTCCTCGGCCTGCACCACCACGCCGGGGCGGAGATGTCGAGCAAGGCGGTCGCCAAGCGGGATCCGGGCGAGAAGGTCGGCGTCCTCGGCCGCCGGAACGGGCGCCTCTCGTGCATCGAGTACTCGGACCTGCCCGCTCCGCTGCGCGAGGCGCGCGATCCCGACGGCCGCCTGCGCTTCGGGGCGGGCAACATCGCGATGCACGTCCTCCGCGTCGACTTCCTGGGCGCGATCACCGCCGGCGATCTCTTCTTGCCGTGGCACGTCGCCCGCAAGAAGATGCGCGTCGTGGATGAGCGGGGGCGCGCAGCGGAGGTTACGGGCTGCAAGTTCGAGTCCTTCGTCTTCGACGCCTTGGAGCGGGCGCGGGCGAGCGTGGTGCTGGAGGTCGATCGCGCCCTCGAGTTCAGCCCGGTGAAGAGCGCGGCGGGGGAGGATTCGCCGGCGACCGTGCGCCGCGATCTCTGCGCGCTGTACGCCGGCTGGGCGGAGGCGGCCGGCCTCCCGCTGCCCCCGCCGGACGCGGCGGGAAACCACCCGGTCGAGGTCGATCCGCTCCTCGCCGAGACCCGCGAGGAGTTCCTGGCGAGCCCCGGGAGGAGGCTCCGTGTCTGCGAAGGCGGTCATCTCTACGAGTGAGCGCGCCGCGGCGCCCGCCGCGCTCGGCCTGGAGGCCGCGACCATCGCCGTCCTCGCGGGCGGCCGCTCCACGGAGCGGGAGGTCTCGCTCAGCTCCGCCCGGGAGATCGCGCGGGCGCTCGCGACCCCGTCCGGGCCGGAGGATCGGCGCGGCCCGGCCCGGGTGGTCGAGGTCGAGCTCGCGGCGGATGGCCGCTGGATCGTCGCTGGCCGGTCGCTGGCGGTGGGGGAGGCGCTCGCCGCCCTCGCGGGCGTGGACGTCGTTTTCTCCGGCCTGCACGGCGGGGAGGGGGAGGGCGGCACGATCCAGGGGCTCTGCGCCGCGGCCGGGCTCGCCACGACCGGTTCCGACGTGCGCGGCTCGGCGGTCGCCCTGGACAAGGTCTTCTCCCGGGAGCTCGTGCGCGCCGCCGGCGGCACCGTGGCGCGCGGCCGGGCCGTGGACCTCGCCGACTGGCGGCGGGATCCCGACCGCGAGCTCGCGGTGCTCGTCTCCTGGCCGGGGGCGGGTTGGGTCGTCAAGCCGCGCTGCGGCGGCTCGTCGGTGGGCACGGCGATCGCCCGGCGGGCGGACGAGCTGCCCGGGGCCCTCGAGACCGCGTTCCGGTACGAGGACGAGGCGCTCGTCGAGGAGCTCCTCGTCGGGGTCGAGCTGACCGGCGGCGTCGTGGAGGATCCGGCGGGCTCGCTGGTGGCCCTGCCGGCGATCGAGATCCGACCCCATCCCGGGCGCTTCTTCGACTACGAGGAGAAGTACTCGCCGGCGGGGGCCGCCGAGCTCTGCCCGCCCGAGTCGGTTTCGGCGGAGATCGGCGAGAGGGTGCGCCGCCTCTCGCTGCTCGCCCACCGGACCCTGCGCTGCCGGGGCTACTCGCGGAGCGACTTCCTCCTGCCGGCGGGGAGCCGGGAGCCGGTCTTCCTGGAGGCGAACACCCTGCCGGGCATGACGCCGCGGTCGCTCGTGCCGCTGGCGGCGCGCACGGCCGGCATCGACTACCGGACCCTCTGCCTCTGGATCGCGGCCGCCGCGCTCCGCGGCCGGGGGAGGTGATCCCGTGGTCCTGCGCACGGTCGTGATCGGCGCGCGGGGGCGGATGGGGCGGTTCTCGCTCGAGCTCCTGGCGGGCGAGGCGGACTTCGCCGTGGCGGCGGCCCTCGACGCCGGCGACGATCTCCCCGCGGCCCTCGCCGCCTGCGACGCCACCCTCGGCCTGGACTTCACGGTGGCCGGGCGCGGCCACGCCCATGGGCGGCTCCTCCTCGAGGCCGGCCTGCGCCCGGTGATCGGCACGAGCGGGGTGAGCGCCGCCGAGACGGCGGACCTCGACCGCCTCGCCCGCGCCCGGGGGCTCGGGGGGCTCGTGGTCCCGAACTTCAGCGCCGGGATGTGGGTGCTCCAGCGCGCCGCCCTCCTCGCCGCCGCCCACTTCCCCGCCTGCGAGATCGTGGAGCTCCACCACGAGCGGAAGCGCGACGCGCCCTCCGGCACCGCCCTCGACACCGCGGCGCGCCTGGCGGCCGCGCGCGGCGGCGCTCCGGCGGCGATCCCCATCCACTCCGTGCGCCTGCCCGGCCTCTATGCGCACCAGGAAGTGCTCTTCGGCGCCCCCGGCGAGACGCTCACCCTGCGCCACGACATGGCGAGCCCCGCCGCCTTCGGTCCGGGGATCCTCGCCGCCCTGCGCTACGCGGCCCGGGCGGTCGGCGTCGCGTGCGGGCTCGACGCCGCGCTCGGGATGCCGCCTTCACCGCCCTGACCCCCGTCCCACCGCCACCCCTTGCCCCCCGGCGGGGCGGACCCGATGCTGGGCGGACGCGACCCGAGCCAGAGTGGCGGAATCGGCAGACGCGATGGACTCAAAATCCATTACCCGCGAGGGTGTAGGGGTTCGACTCCCCTCTCTGGCACCAGCCCCGCGGGCGTGACGCGCCGACCCGCGGGAGTCCCGCGACGCGGGGCGCGGCGACCCGGCCGGCGCCGTCGCCCGGGCGGAGATGGACCAGCGGGTGATGGCCGCCGTGCTCGCGCTCGACGAGCCGGTGCGCTCGACCCTGCGCAATCGATTGCGCCGCGGGCTGGAGGTCCTGCGCGCGCGTTTCGACGCCGAGCACGGCGGCGACCGGGGGGCGTGGCTGGCGCTCCTCCGGCCGGCGCCTCGTCTCCGTCCCGTCCCCTGGCCCGTGCCCCTTGGAGTGCTCGCCATGACCACGACCGCGAAGGTCTCCGCCGCTCTCCTCCTCCTGGCGGGAGTCGCCGGATGGGTGTGGTAACGGACGCTGGACGCGGCGGGGGAGGTGCCCGGTCTCCCCTCGGACGCCGGCGAGGGAACCGCGACGGCGTCGCCGTACGGGTGACCGCCGACGACCGCACGGGGGGCGGGGAGAGCGAGTCCGAAGCGCGGGCGGTCGTGACCGACGAAGAGGGCCGCTTCCTCGTGGCGCCGGGCCCCGGCGCCGACGCGCGGATCCGCTTCGAGCTGGCTCGCCACCTGCCGTGCACGGTCGCGCCGCTGCAGATCCCCCGCGGGGAAGGAGCCTTCCTGGAGGTCCATCTGGCGGTCTGGGGATCGCTGGACGTCGAGGTCGTCGATGCGGACGGCGCGCCCGTGGGCGGGGCGGAGCTGTGGTGCGCTCCTCCGCGGAGTTTGCTCTCCTGGGATCGCGCCCCGCGCGAGCTGGCCTCGGTGCAGCGCGAGGGGGTGACGGACGGCGCCGGCTTCTGCCGTCTGGAGGAGGTCCCCTGCGGCACGACCCTCGCCGTCTCGACGGACTGGGCGTTCGGGCCGGACCTCCCGAAGGTCGAGATCGATCCCGCGGTGGGCCGGGCAAGGCTGCGAATCGTGCGGGAACCGCGGGGGAGCATCGCTGGATCGGTCCTGAACGCCGACGGCGATCCCGCGGCCGTTCGCGTACAGATGCGTCGCTTTTCGGAGAGCGGTGTCCGGCGCGAGACGCGCGCGGACGCCGACGGGCGATACCGCTTCGCGGACCTCCCGCCGGGGGACGTGGTCGTTGCGCCGGCCGCCTGCGGCCTCGAGGGCGTCGATGTCACGGTGCGCGCGGGAGAGGAGCTCGTGCTCGCCCCGTTCCGCATCCCCGAGCTCGCGCCGCTCGCCGGATGGCTCCGCACCCGCTGGGAGCTGGATCCGTCCCTGCTCTCGATCGAGCTCCGGCGGGAGGGCGAGCCCGTGGGCGCGCGCCTGTTCCCCGACGCGGAGGGCCGTTTTGCCGCGGTGGTCCCGCCCGGCTCCCTTCTCCTGCGGGTGCTGGCGGGATCGACGCCTTATGTGGCTCTCCCCCAGGGAGGCCACGATCGCCAGCCGGGGACCGAGCTCGGGGAAGTGGCGCGGGTGGCGGCCACGGCTCCCGACGAGGGCCGCGAGGTCTGGATCGACGATCGCGTGGGCGTCATCGAGGGCTTGGTCGGCGAAGCGGCCATCGCCGGGGAAGCTCCCTTGCTGTTCCTGCATTCCCTGCCGGTAGGAACGGCCCCCCGGTTCTGGACTGCCGCGCGGGCCTTCTCGCTGCGGGCGAGCTGGATAGGGGACGGGAGGTTCCGCTCGCGGCCGATCCCGGCGGGGACCTACGCCGCGTCCGTGGTGCTCGGCGGGAACGAAGTCGTCTACCTTCCCGAGGTCGTCGTGCCCGCCGGAGAGGCGATCGACCTGGGCCGCCTGGGGGGGCGATGGGGCGACCTCCACGGCATCGTGCGCGACGGGGGCGGGAACCCCGTTCCGGACGCCACCGTGACGTTCGAGTCCCTGGTTGGAGAGGGGAATCCCGCGCCGTGCGTGTCCGATCTCCACGGCCGGTTCTCGGTGGCGCGGCTCACCCTTCAACGATGGTGGGTCCGCGCGGAGCATCCGCGAGTGGGGAAGAGCCGGCCGTCGGTCGTGGACCCGATCGAGCTCGGGGGGAACGACCTGGCCCCGGGCGAGTCGCGCGATGTAACGCTCCGCCACGCGCCGGATCGGAAGCGGCTGCGGCTCCTCTACCGCGGCCGGCCCGTTCCCGCCGGCGGGGGCGCCGTGATCGTGGCGGTCGGCGCGGAAAGCGAAGCCTGCGGGACGGTCCACTTCGCGCCGGTCGCGGAGGGCGGCCTCGTCGGGGAGGGAGGGCTCTCCGGGCGCCTCCTCGTCTGGGTCGGCCATCCGGATCTTCTCTCCGGCTTCCTCTGGGGCGTGGCGCGGGAAGACGACGAAACGGGTCCGCGGACGGTCCAGCTTGGGGCGGGCGAGATCACCGTCGAGGGAGCGCTCGGTCCCCATGCGCCGCCTCCGGTCCTCCGGGTGATCCGGATCGCGGGCGTCGACCTCGACGGGCTCGCGCTCGGGCCCACGCTGCTGCCGCGCCACGACGCGGGCCCCGGGCGCTGGCGCTTCGCCGGGGTCCCGGACGACGCCGAGCTGCGGTTGGATGGCCGGGATGCGACGGGCCGGCGTTGCACGCGCGTGCTGTCGAGCGCGGAAGCGCTCGGGGCGCGGATCGCCTGGCCCTGATGCGCGGGCCGCGCGGCGGGGCGCGTGACGGCTCCGGCGGGGGCGCGCAGAATGACGGCGTGGAGCATGCCGACCCTGCGCTCGCCCCGCTCGCCGAAGAGCTCGCCCGTTCCGTGCTGCCGCCGCTGTTCGCCCGGGTGCGCGAGGCGGGGACGAGCCTGGAACGGCTTCTCGGCGCGCTCGCGGCCCGCGGGGAGGGCTGGACGGGCGACGAGGAGCTGCTCGCGGGGGCGGAGGCGCTGGGGGGGCGAGATCGCCAGCTCGGGTGGGCCCTCGGGGTCGTCGCGGCGGCGATGGGCGTCGATCTCCTCGGGGCCCGGCGAGAGCGCGACGGCGTGCGGCTCCTGGTGGAGCTCGTCGCGGAGGGGGCCGGATTCCGGCTCGTTCCGGAGGCCACCGCCCTGCTCCGGCCCGCGCGGCGGATGGGGGAGGGCTGGGAGCTCCCCCTCGCCGTGGCGATCTTCTTCTTGCGGGCCGCGCGGGGGAGTCCGGAGGGCGTGCTACGCTGGTGCCTCGAGCGCTCGGCCGGCGGCCGGGTGCTCGCCTGCCCGGACGTTCCGCCCCTCGCGGCGGCCGGTCCGGCATGGAGCCCCCTCCTGGCCCGGATCCCCGGCGCCGCCCTGGTGGCGGACGCCCCCCATCCGGCCCTCTACCTACCCGAGACCTGGATCGACCCGACGAGGACGACGAATGAGCGGGAGCGCTAGATCCCCCCTTGGCTTCTTCTCCGGCGGCGAAGCGGCCCCGGAGCCAACCGGCGACCCCGCGAAGATCGCCGAGGTCGAGAAGGTGCTCGCCGAGATCCGCCCGTACCTGACGGCGGACGGCGGGAACATCCACCTCGTCGCGGTGGAGGACGGCTGGGTGAGCGTGCGCCTGCAGGGCGCCTGCTGCGGCTGCCACGCGAGCGCGATGACCCTCTACGACGGGCTCGAGCCGCGGCTGCGGCAGGCCTGCCGCTGGGTGAGGGGCGTCCGCGCCGTCTGAAAAGCGGGGAAGAACCCGACTCTCCCCCGCCTCCCAGACGTTCGCGGTGCGAGGCCGAGCGGCACCGCTCTGCCGCGCCCTCCTGCTACAGGAAGGCCGGTGCGGAGATCGCCGCCACGCGAAGGTCGCCGTGGAGCACGAGCGCCTGGAGGGCGAGCGTGCCGAGCAGCGTCCCATCGTGGAGGAAGCTCGTCGCGCCGTGCCCCTCTCCGTCGAGCGGAATGAGCACGGGGTAGAGGGTCAGGGTGGAGGGGTCGAGCCCCAGGAAGACGTTCAGCCCCTGGGCGGCGAGCCAGATCGGGAGCTCGTCGGGATCGTACAGCGCGGACGGCCCGTAGGCGGCGAAGGCGATGCCCAGGGGAGGTCCGCCGACGACGTCGAGGTCCACCTGTCCCGCGCCCTGGGTGCCGGGACCGGTGAGGAAGGCCGCCGGCCGAGCCGGTGCGAGCTCGCGGCGCGCCCACGTCGCGGCGAAGTCCGTCGTGTTGTAGAGGAGCCGGCCGCCCTCCACCGGCTGGTAGGGGCGGAACAGGGCCACCCCATCGCCCGGCAGGAGCTCGAGGTTCGTCATCCACGCGAAAGGCGCGCCCGCGACGAGGACCGGCGCGCTCGGTGCGTCGCCAGAGACCTGGCGCACGCGATTCGCCCCCGAGCCGAAGTCGTTCTCCGCGAGGTAGAGGCGGCCGTCGGCGGGATCGATCGCGAGCGAGGATGCCGCCTCGTAGCCGGCGCCGAGGACCTCGGCGTCCGCCTCGGTGGCGACCGGCTGGCCGGTGAGCTGGGCCGCGGTCCACCGCAGGATCGTGCTCGCGCCGGGGGGAGGGGGAAAGAGGTCGGAGACGGTGCCGTAGGCGAGGGATCCGTCCGCGGCGACCGCCACCGGCCCCGAGGCGCCGCCGGCGAGGGCGACGAGGGTGGTCGCCCCGCTGGCGAGGTCCACGCGCCAGATCTCGTTGCCGCAGCCCCACCCGCAGGTGGCGGCGCTCACGAGGACCCGCAGCGGGGCCTCGAAATCGGCGTCGTAGTTGTTGGCGAGGGTGGCCACGGGGACCGCGCCGCCGAGGGCGAGATCCACGCGGAAGAGACCGCCGGTCGTGCTCTCGCCGAGCAGGGCGAAGGTCTCGGCGGGATCCACGCGGAGGAAGCTCTCCCAGACCGGGGGCTGGAAGGTGGCGAGGGTGGCGAGGTGGGCCCCCTGCGCGTCGAAGCGCTCCACGGTCGCCCCGTCGAAGGCGACGATGTCGCCGGTCGCGAGCGTCGCCGTCAGGGCGCCGAGGGGGTAGGGGAGATCGACGAGGGAGAAGCCGGCCGCGGGGTCGTCCGCGCCGGCCGGGGCGGCGAGGAGCGCGAAGGCCGTGCCCGCCGCGAGGAGGGAGTGCGTTTTCATGGAAGGGCGATCCTGGTTCGATGCCGCGTCGAAACGCCGTCTTCCGGGCTCCCCTCCCGCCGGCGCCAGGACCGCGGGCCTGGGGATCCAAACCCGGGATCCGGCAGACCGTGCCCCACGCGCCGGGTCTCCTGACTCGCCGTCTCCGCCCCTGCGTCCCGAGCCTTCCCAGGGCCCCGCCGGTTCGGCGGGAGATCCCCAGTGACCGGCAGCCTCGAGGCGAGGCTGCACCAGGAACGCGGGGCGCCGCGGCTCACAGTGGCGGGACCGTGCAGGTTTCGCACCTGACTTCCCCGTCCGCGCGGGCTCCGTTGGTCTTCACTTTACGCCGCGGCGGCGCCCCGGAGAAGCGGCAGGCCGCTCTTTGCGGCGGCGCGAGTCAGAGAGCGAGCGAGGATTGCTCGCGAACGGGCGGCAGCGCCGTCAGGCGATGTGCCAGAGGACATCTGAGAGGCTGTATCATCGATTTCTGCTCAGCCTCTCAGCGGACCGCGGGCTCGGCGGCGGCGCCCGGGTCCCGGGGCGGGGCGGCGCGCTGGAGGAGCCGGTCCACCTCCGCGGCCGCGCCCTCGTCGAGCACGACGGGCCAGCGGCTCCCGACCGTGTCGTAGAGCCGCTCGCTGTACGTGCCGGCGACCACGCGGCCCGCGAAGCCCTCCGGCGCGAGCTGCACGAGGGCGAGGACGACCGCCAGGTGCAGGACGAGGCCGGTGATCGCCCCGGCGACGCCGCCCCCGACGCGGTTCGCGAACCCGAGATGCATCGCCTGGAGGAGGCGATTGCCGAGGAGCCCGAGCAGGGTGGCCGCCCCCATCGTCAGGAGGAAAATGGCGATCCAGGCGATCCCGTTGGCGAGGCGCGGGGAGACGGACGGCCACTGCTCGCGCAGGGGCTCGGCGATCCCGGCGCCGAACGCCCGTGCCAGGGCGACGGCGGCCACGACGCCGGCCAGGCGGATCACCTGCCACCAGAGCCCCCGCCAGATCCCGATCAGGAAAAGGACCGCGACGACGGCGAGTCCGAGGATGTCGAGGGGGGCGAGGTCCGAAGGGGCGGCGGAGGGGTTCATGGCGGGGGAGGGAAGGCGGGAGAGAGGGGGAGGGTGGGGGGCGGCACGGGCTCCGGCGTCCCCTCTGGGTAGAATCCCAGGCTATTCTGACCCCCGCCATGAGCGCCCTCAAGGAAGCCATCGAGCAGGGTCTCGACCTCCTCCAGGAGCTGCTGGGGAACGAGCCCGCCCTCGCGGAGGAGTTCGCGCGGACCCGCGGCTGGTTCGCGGGCCGAGCGAGGGAGGCGGGGGATGCGGCGCGGCGGGCCGACGAGCTCGCCGCCCGCCGCCACCGCGAGTGGTTCCTCCTCGAGCGCCCGAGCGAGCACCTCGGCGGCGTGCCGGTGGTGGCCCTCCGGGAGGCGTGGGTCGCGGCCGCGGGCGGCCCGCTGGCCGCCCACGCCGGAGCCCTCCTCGGCTCCCGGGCGAGCGCCTTCGCGGTCACGGCGGTGGACCGCTTCCAGGGGGTGTGGCTTCGCGATCTCTTCGGGGCGGGCGAGCACGCCGTGGAGGAACCGGAGGCGGCGCCGGAGCTGGAGGAGGGGGACCTCGTGGTGGGGCGCCTCTTCCCCTCCGCCGAGGGCGTGTGCCGGCTCTCCCCGGCGTCGGCGTGCTTCCGGGACCCCCGCCTGCTCGCCGCCGTGGAGCGGGACGCGGCCCGCATGCACGGCGCGCGGCGCGGGGTGATGCGGATCGGGCAGCTCGAGCTGGAGCGGCTCTTCTTCGGGGGCGCCGCGGGCGGCCCGGAGGCGGCGAGCCCCGGGGATCCCGCGGTCCGGGCGCGCGACCTCCTGCGGGGCGCCGGGCTCTCCTCGGCGCGGACCGAGGGAATCCTCGCCCGTCTGGCGGAAGGTGCCCGGCGGGGGGACGGCACGGTGGTCGGCGCGGTCCTCGACGAGCTCGCCTTTGCGAGCGAGGCGGACCTCGGCGCCCTGCGCCTGGCGTTCGTCGCGCTCTGGAATGGGACGGCCGGGACGGCCGCGCCGGGGAACGCGCCCGGGCCGCCGGTCGCCGGCGCCGCGGAAGAACGCGTGCGAGCGGCCCTGGCGAGGTTCGACGCCGGGCGGGCGGCGGGCGAGGACCTCGAGGGGCTCTTCCGGACCCTCGAGCACGCCCTGGGCTGCGCGGAGGGCGACGTCGAGGTCGAAGGCGAGGAGATCCCCGACTTCCCCGGGGCGGTCGGGGCCCTGATCGAGGAGTTTCTCTGGGAGGAAGAGCACGCCCGCGGGCGGGCGGTTCCCGCGGGTCACCGCCGCCTGCGCCTCCTCGGCGAGTACGGGCAGCGGATCGGCGTCGTCGAGAACCTCTCGCCCCGCGACCTCCTGGATTTCGCCGGGCGCTGGGTCCTCGACCGGAGGCGCCTGGAGAGCCCGGCGGCCGCGGGCGAGCTCGTCGCGGCGCTCGCCGACTTCTCTCGCTGGTGCGATGCCGAGCATGCTCTGGTCCTGGGCGCGGGCTTCGCGTCCCTCGCCGCGGAGCTCGCGGCGGACCTGCCCCGGCTCGTCACGCTGCGTGCCCGGCTCCCCGCCCGGCCGCCGGGGCGCCTGGCGCCGTTCGAAGTTGCATTCGTGGGGGAGGCGGAGGTCGTCCTGCGCGATCCGGAGGGGAGCGAGCGGACCGCGGTCCTCGATCCCCCGCTCTTGGTCCTCCTGCGGCCGGGGGACCGGCTGCGGGCTCGCCTCGAGCCCCCGCCGCCGATCCTCGGGGCGGTCTACCCGGCGGTCCTGGGCCGTCTCGCCCCGCCGCGGCGGCGGAGCTGATCCCGGCCGCGGCGCCTCAGCGCCCCGGCACCCAGGGGATCTGGACCTCGGTCAGGAGGTCGGCGAAGGACGCCGCGTCGGCGGGATTCACGAGGTAGATCTCCCGCAGGGGCCCGCGCGCGGTCCAGCCGTGGTCCTCGACGTAGGCGAAGAGCGCCGGGTAGGCGCCGGCGACCCGGTCGTAGGCGCCCGGCACGAGCCCGTAGGCGACCATCGCCGGGGGCAGGACGTCGTAGGCGAGCCCCCCGGCCTCCGCCGGGGGCCCGTCGACCGGCAGGCAGACCCGGGAGGTGAGGTCGGCGATCGCCACCGCTCCCGGATCGTCGAAGAAGAGGGCGAAGGGCGGCCCGGTCGCGGCGATCCCCGCGGTCTCCGCGGCGGCGAAGAGCTCGCGCATGCGGCCGCCGAGGGCGCGGTAGTCGCCGCGGTGCTCCAGGTAGACGTAGGGCTGGTCGAGGCGTTCCTTCCAGTTCGCGCGGAGGGAAGCCTCGGTCGCCCCGGCCGGGACGATCCGCGCCGGGGGATTGGGAGGCGCCGCCGGGGGCGCCGGGCTCTGGCAACCGGGGACGGGGAGGGCGGCGAGGGCCAGGGGGAGGGCGGCGGGGGGAAGAACCTTCTTCATGGCCCCGGCCTTATCGGCCCGGACGCCCCCTTCCTTGATCTTCCGATAATGTTCGTTATGTTGCGTTGAGCAGGGACGCGGCTGGCTCGGCCTGGGACGGCGGCCCGGGGGTGCTAAGGTGGCGCGTCATGGACGGCGAGGCGGTGCGGCCCGGGCGGCCCGGACGCGGGTACTGGTTCGAGGAGCTGGCGGTCGGGCAGGTCTTCGACTCGCCCGGCCGGACGATCACCGAGACGGACGTGGTGAACTTCGCGGGGCTGTCCGGCGACTACACGCCGGTGCACACGGATGCGGAGTACGCGCGGCGGATGCCCTTCCGCCGCCGGATCGCCCACGGGATGCTCGTGCAGTCGATCGCCACCGGGCTCGGCACGCGCACCGGGGTCCTGGAGGGCACGATCGCCGCGATCTCCGGAGTGACGATCGACTGGAAGGCCCCGGTCTTTCCGGGGGACACGATCCGGCTGCGGCTCGAGGTCGCCGAGCTCGGCGCGAGCCCGGCGAAGCGGACGGGGCGGGTCGTCTACCGAGCCCACGTGCTGAACCAGCGCGACCAGGTGGTGAGCGAAGGCACGTGGAGCGCGATCATGCTGCGCGCTCCCCGCGCGGCGGCCCGGCCGATCGAGACCGTGGCCGGCGAGGTGCAGCCGTGAGCCCCGCGCGCATGTGCTTCCTGGACGGGAAGCGCCCGTGCGATCTCACGTGCAAGTCGGCCTTCGAGGTGGACGACCCGGTCGACAACATCGACTGCTACTTCATCTGGCTGGCCCACCACTTCGGGGAGGCCCTGTTCGAGACGCGGCGGATCCTGGAAGGCATGGGGAATCCCTCGGCGGGGCCGGAGGGATCGGCCGGATCGTCCGGCGCTCCCCCCCCGAAGGGTCCGAAGGGCGGCGGGTTCCCAACGAACTGATCTGCCGGATGATCGATCGGCGCGGCGTCGCTCAGGCCGGCGGCCGGGGCGCGGGGCCGCGGTACCAGCGGCCGGCGCGCGGCGGCAGGCGCGGGGCGGCGAACGCGGCGAGCACGACGTGGCCGGGAGCCCAGTCCAGGGCGACGATGCCGCCGAAGGGCACCGCGAGCGAGCCGGCGCGAGCCAGGGCGAGCCCCAGGGCGTGGGCGGCGGCGACCCGGATCACCCACAGATGGGAGACGAGGGCGGCCGCCCCGCCGGCGAGCTCCGCGGCCATCTCGTCCAGGCGGGGCAGGACGCGCGATGCGAGGTCGGCGAGGGATTCTCCGCCCGGCGGGCGCTCCCGATCCGGGCGCGCGAGCCAGCGGGCGAAGGCGCCGCCGGGAACCTCGGCCGGGAGCAGGCCCCCCCACTCCCCCCGCCGGATCTCCCGCAGTGCCGGCTCGTCGCGGCGCGGGAGGGCGCGGCCGCGGCGGAGCTCGGCGGCCCCGAACTCGGCGCGGGCGAGGCCGGAGGAGACGACCGCGGCGAAGGCCTCGGCCGCCAGGAGACGGGCGGTGGCGCGCGCCTCCTCCTCCCCGCGCGGCGAGAGGGGGACATCGCGATCGCCGTAGAGGCGGCCGCGCCAGGCCTCGGCCACCCGGCCGTGGCGGACGAGTACGAGGCGCGACGGGGGAGGATCGCTCGCCATCGCGGGCACCGTAGCCTCCCGGACGCCGCGGCCCAAGCGCGGGCCGGCTCCGTTGCTCCGGGGAGGAGGCGGCGCTACGTTCCTCGCCGGCCCGCTCTCCTCGGGGCGGGTCTTCCACCCGGCCGGCGCGCGCGGCCGTGTCCCCCGCTCCCCAAGCCAACGAATCAGGCATGCTCCGCTGGATCGCTTCGGCCCTCGACTCCTCCGTGGGCAAGAAGATCTTGATGGGCCTGACCGGGATCCTGCTCGTCCTCTTCCTGCTCGAGCACCTGGCCGGGAACCTCTTCCTCTACGTGCCGGGCGGGGAAGAGGCCTTCGGGCCCTTCGACGCCTATGTGGACTTCTTCCCGCGCTTCGGTCCGCTGCTCCCCGTCGCCGAGGTCGCGCTGGGGCTGCTCTTCGCCGTCCACGCCCTGTACGCGATCCGCATCACCTTGGCGAACCGCGAAGCGCGCCCCACGAAGTACGTGGTGCGGAACGACCGCGGCGCGAAGACGATCGGATCGGCCTCGATGATCCTCACCGGGCTCGCCCTCCTCGCGTTCCTCGTGGTGCACCTCCTCGACTTCCGCTTCGACGCCGGCTTCCACGGCGACCACGGAAGAACGGTGGCGGCCAAGCTGGCGCGCCCCGGCCGGGCGCTCTTCTACCTGGCGATCATGGCGGTGCTCGGCGTGCACCTGAGCCACGGTGCGCAGAGCGCCCTCCAGAGCCTCGGCATCCACCATCCCCGCTGGACGAGGTTCCTGCGCGGCCTGGGCATCGCGGTGGCGGTCTTCTTCGCCGTGGGCTTCGCCAGCTTCCCGATCTACTACCTCTTCTTCTGGACCGCGGGAGGTGCGCACTGATGGCCGCCGAAACCTCTCCCCGCCTCGTCTCGCGCTGCCCCGCGGGCCCGATCGCCGCGCGCTGGGACAAGCGCCGCTTCGAGCTCAAGCTCGTGAATCCGGCGAACAAGCGGCGGTTCCGGGCGATCGTCGTCGGCACCGGTCTCGCCGGCTCGTCGGCCGCGGCCTCGCTCGCCGAGCTCGGCTACGAGGTCACCGCGATCTGCATCTCGGACAGCCCCCGCCGCGCGCACTCGATCGCCGCCCAGGGCGGCATCAACGCCGCGAAGAACTACCCCAACGACGGCGACAGCATCTTCCGCCTCTTCTACGACACGGTGAAAGGCGGCGATTTCCGGGCCCGCGAGTCGAACGTCTATCGCCTCGCCCAGGTCTCGAACAACATCATCGATCAGTGCGCGGCGCAGGGCGTCCCGTTCGCCCGCGAATACGGCGGGGTGCTCGCCAACCGCTCGTTCGGCGGCGCCCAGGTCAGCCGGACCTTCTACGCGCGCGGCCAGACCGGCCAGCAGCTCCTGCTCGGGGCGTACAGCGCCATGATGCGCCAGGTGGGGCTCGGCAAGGTGAAGCTCCTCCCCCGCCGGGAGATGCTCGACCTCGTGCTCGTCGACGGCGTCGCCCGCGGGGTGATCCTGCGCAACCTCGTCACGGGCGAGTACGAGCGGCACGCCGGCGATGCGGTCCTCCTGGGCACGGGGGGCTACAGCAACGTCTTCTACCTCTCGACGAACGCCAAAGCCTGCAACGTGACGGCCGCCTGGCGGGCCCACAAGAAGGGCGCCTTCTTCGCCAATCCCTGCTTCACCCAGATCCACCCGACCTGCATCCCCGTCTCCGGCGAGTACCAGTCGAAGCTCACGCTCATGAGCGAGAGCCTGCGCAACGACGGCCGGGTCTGGGTGCCGAAGAAGGCGGGCGACCGGCGCCCCGCCGCCGAGATCCCGGAGGAGGAGCGGGACTACTACCTCGAGCGCCGCTATCCGAGCTTCGGGAACCTCGTGCCGCGCGACGTGGCCTCCCGCGCCGCCAAGGAACGCTGCGATGCGGGCTTCGGCGTCGGCGCGACCGGCCTCGCCGTGTACCTGGACTTCCGCGACGCGATCCAGCGCGACGGCGAGGCCGTGATCCGGGACAAGTACGGCAACCTCTTCCAGATGTACGAGAAGATCACCGCCGAGGACCCCTACCGCGTTCCCATGCGGATCTACCCGGCGGTGCACTACACGATGGGCGGGCTCTGGGTGGACTACGACCTGGAGACCACGATCCCCGGCCTCTTCGCCCTCGGGGAGTGCAACTTCTCCGACCACGGCGCGAACCGCCTGGGGGCCAGCGCGCTGATGCAGGGGCTCGCCGACGGCTACTTCGTCGTGCCGTGCACGATCGGCGGGCACTTCGCGGGCCGCAAGCTCGCGAAGGCCGGCACCGACCACCCCGCCTTCGCGGAGGCCGAGCGGGAGGCGCGCGAGCGCACCGCCCGGCTGCTCGCGATCGGCGGCCGGCGGACGGTGGACAGCTTCCACCGCGAGCTCGGCCGCACGATGTGGGACCATTGCGGGATGGGGCGCAACGAGAAGGGGCTCCGCACCGCCAAGGCGCGGATCCGCGCCCTGCGCGGCGAGTACTGGGAGAACCTCAAGGTCGCCGGGAAGGCCGAGGAGCTGAACCAGAACCTCGAGCACGCCGGCCGCGTCGCGGACTTCCTCGAGTTCGCCGAGGTCATGGTCGACGACGCCCTGCACCGCACCGAATCCTGCGGCGGGCACTTCCGCGAGGAGAGCCAGACCGAGGAGGGCGAGGCGCGGCGCGACGACCAGAATTTCTGCTACGTGGCGGCCTGGGAGCACCGGGGCGTCGGGGAGCCGGGAACGCTGCACAAGGAGACGCTGGCGTTCGAGCACGTCCCGCTGACGCAGAGGAGCTACAAATGAGCGGTTCCGGCGGCGGCAAGACCATGCGGATCACCCTGAAGATCTGGCGCCAGGCGTCCCGCGACGCCGGGGGCCAGATCGCGACCTACCACCTGGACGAGGTCTCGCCGGACATGTCGTTCCTCGAGATGCTCGACGTCTTGAACGAGAAGTTGATCGAGGCGGGCGGCGACCCGGTGGCTTTCGATCACGACTGCCGGGAGGGGATCTGCGGCGCCTGCTCGCAGGTGATCGACGGCCAGGCCCACGGGCCAGAGCGGAGCACCACGGTCTGCCAGCTCCACATGCGCCACTACTCCGACGGCGCCACGATCTACGTCGAGCCCTGGCGAGCCCGGGCCTTTCCGGTCCTCAAGGACCTGGTGGTGGACCGCGGTGCCCTGGACCGCATCCAGGCCGCGGGCGGCTTCATCTCCGTCCATACCGGTTCCGTGCCCGAGGCGAGCGCGATCCTCGTCCAGAAGGAAGACTCCGACCGCGCCATGGACGCGGCCGCGTGCATCGGTTGCGGCGCCTGCGTCGCCGCCTGCCCGAACTCGGCGGCGATGCTCTTCGTGGGCGCCAAGCTCGCCCACCTCTCCCTCCTCCCCCAGGGGGCGGTCGAGAGGGACCGGCGGGTCCTGGCGATGGTGCGAGCGATGGATGCCGAGGGCTTTGGCATCTGCTCGAACCACTACGAGTGCGAGGCGGCCTGCCCGAAGGAGATCTCGGTCGAGACGATCGCCCGCATGAACCGCCAGTACTTGGCGGCGCTCCTGCGCGAGCGCCCGTCCCGCGCACCGGCCTGAGAACGAACGAATACGGAACGAATACGGTGCCGGAGCAATCCTTCCACGATTCGCAGTAAACGAATACGGTGCCGGAGCAATCCTTCCACGATTCGCAGTAGGCCACCTCTGCGGTCCAACCCGGACGGCGAATCGTGGAAGGATTGCTCCGGCACCGTATTCGTTCCCACCCGTTACGGCCCCGAAACGCTCCCGTCCCCCACCGTGCACGAGGGGGGCCCGGCCGGGCGCGGGAGCGCGTTCCGGCGGCTCCCCGCGGCCCGCGGGGGCGCGGCGGGCCTCGCTTCGGCGTGTGGAACGTGCTTTGCTATTGCCTTCGCGAGCGGCCGGGGCCGCGACGGTCCCGGTCCACCTGGACAGAACCCTCCTCCCGCACCCGTGCCATGAAGAAACTCCTCGTCTCCTCCCTCTTGATCGCCGGAGGCCTCTACGCCCTCGCGGGCAGCTCCTCCGGCCACGGCGGCCAGTATCGCGGCCCCGGCGACACCGTTCCCCCCGGCGGGGGCGGCGGCAGCGGCGGCGGACCGAGCTCCCCCGGACCCGGCGGTCCCGGCAGTCCGGGCCCCGGCGGCCCCGGCACCCCCGGCCCGGGCGCGCCGGCCGGTTCCGGCGGCGGCCCCACGACCGCGGGCGGCGGCGATTCGGGTCCCGACCTCACCCTGTGGTCCTTCTGGTGGGAGTTCAACAAGGAGCCCTACCTCAACCTGAAGTCCCACATCCACGAAGGCACCGTCGCCACCGGCTCGGACGGCTTCTTCATCGGTCGCGGCCAGAAGAACCAGGGCAAGAACGCCTTCCGCCCCTCCGCGGAGCAGATCCGCCAGAAGGTCGTCCCCGCCCTGCTCGCGGCCCTGGAGACCGAGACGAACAACGACATCGTCACCGGCTGCCTGATCGCGCTCGCCAAGATCGGCGACGAGGCGACCGAAGATGGAGTCTCCAAGTTCCAGGAGGTGTTCAAGAGCCGGCTCTCCGACTCGAACCAGGAAATCTCGGAGACCGCGGCGATCTCGCTGGGGATCCTCGCCAACGACCAGGCGATCCCGATTCTGAAGTCCCTCCTGTTCGATGAGCCCGAGGGGCGCGGCATGGTGAAGGCGAGCGAGGTGAAATACCGCACACGGGCCTTCGCCGCCTACGGCCTGGGGCTGATCGGCGCCCGCACGCAGAACGAGGAGAAGCGCGGGGAGATCGTCCAGCTCCTGGTGGACGCGATCTCGAGCGAGGACACGAGCTCCCGCGACCTCGCCGTCGCCTGCGTCATCTCGCTCGGCATGGTGCCGATGGCGACGATCCTGCCGCCCGCCGGCTACGAGCCGGCCGGCAAGAACGAGCCGCCGAAGGTCCAGTGCCTGACGCAGCAGCTCGACTACTTGCTCGCGTACCTCGCGAACAAGGAGAACCGCTATCTCGTGCGGGCCCACGCCCCCACCGCCCTCGCCCGCCTGGTGCAGGGCCTGCCGACCGAGGTCACGGGAAGCGCGAAGTCGAGCCTCCGCGACGACTACCGCGAGAGGATCGCCCAGGCGCTGCTCGACAGTCTGAGCAAGAAGGCCGACGAAAAGGCCGAGGTCGTGCAGAGTTGCATCCTCGCCCTCGGCCTTCTCGGGGATGCCGACTCCGACCAGCTCGACAAGAGCATCCGCGCCGCTCTCGCCAGCGTGCCGAAGGAGATCTCGGAGACCCAGAGCCGCTACTTCTCGTTGATCTCCATGGCCTACGTCGGCAGCAACCCCGGGACGGGCCAGGGGTACGAGGAGGGGGTCAGGGAGGCGCACAAGTACCTCGCCGAGCAGATCGCCAAGGGCCGCGGTCAGGTCCCGCACTGGTCGGGGCTGGCGGTCGGGGTGATGGGCCGGCGGCTGAAGGACAAGGACCTCGAGTCCGGCGTGGTGACGAGCCTCGCCGAGGGGCTGCGCATGGCCCTCAAGACCGAGAAGAGCGGGGACCTGATCGGGGCCTACGCCATCGGATCGGGCATCCTCGGCGACCGCGAGGCGGAGGGTATCCTCCAGGAGAAGCTCCTCAAGACGAGCGAGCCGGAGGCCCAGGGCTACATCTGCGTCGGGCTCGGGCTCATGGGCGCCCGCGAGGCGATCGAGTCGATCCAGAAGATCGTCGATGAATCGAAGTTCCGCGCCGAGCGCCTCCAGCAGGCGGCGATCGCGCTCGGGCTGCTCGGCGACAAGGACCTCGTGCCGAAGCTGATCGAGATGCTGGCCGAGTCCCGGGGCCTCGCCACCCAGGCGGCGATCTCCTCGGCCCTGGGGTTCATCGGGGACCAGCGCTCCATCGACCCGCTGGTCGAGATGCTCCAGAACAAGGACATCACCGAGAGCGCCCGCGGCTTCGCGGCCGTCGCCCTGGGGATCGTGGCCGACAAGGAGATGCTCCCCTGGAATTCCAAGATCGCGGTCGACTTGAACTACCGCGCCTCCACGGAGACCCTCACCAGCAAAGACACCGGCACCGGGATCCTCGACATCCTCTGATCTCGATCGCCTGATCGGACCCTCCCGCGGATCGGGACGGGGTCATCCAGGTCGCCCGGCCGAGCTTCCGCTCGGCCGGGCGCTTCGTTGTGGGCCCGGCCGGGCCTCCCGGACCGCGGCGCGCGGAATCGTTCCCGCCGCGGAACGCGGCGTCGCGCGCGCGGCGCCGGGCGCACTCGTGCGGGCGGCTGGCACGCCCCGGTATGGACTTTGCGCTCTCGGTGCGGCGGAGGCGGGCGCCCGCTCGCCCCCCGCGAACGCGAGTCCAATCCAGGGAGGCCCCGGCCGGGGCCAGAGACGGGAGATCGAACCATGCGCAGGCGAATCCTCGGCGCGACGCTCGCCGCCCTCGTCCTCCTCCTCGTGCCGGAGGCGGTCCGCGGGCACGGCGGCCAATGGAAGGGACCGGGGGACACGGTGCCTCCGGGAAGCCCCGGTGGCTCCGGCCGGCCGGGACCCGCCGGCCCCGGGACCCCCGGCGGGCCCGGAACCCCGTGCGGGACGGGAATCGGGCCGGGAAGCTTCGGCGGCGGCGCCGGGGGCGGAGGTCCGAGCCCCACGACCGGGGCCGGGGCTCCGGAGGTGGATCTCACGGCCTGGACCTTCTGGTGGGAGTTCAACAAGGACCCGATCCTCGGTCTCCGGCGCCACCTCGCCGCGCTCCACCGCCGGAGCGGCACGGATGGCTGGTTCCTCGGGCATGGCGCCGAGCGGTTCGCGGCGCTCTCCCGGGGCCTCGATCCGGCGAGGATCCAGCAGCGGATCGCGCCCGCCCTCCGGCGCGCCCTGGAGGCGGAGAAGGACAACGACGTCGTCACCGCCTGCTTGATCGCCCTCGCGAAGATCGGGGAACGGGCCGGCGAGGAGGGGGAGCGCCCCGTCCGCGCGCTCCTGCTCGCCACCCTCCCCCATCCGGTGCAGGAAGTGAGCGAGACGGCAGCGATCGCGCTCGGGATCCTCGCCGATCCCGGGGCCTGCGCGTCCCTCGCGGCTCTGCTCGCCGACGAGCCCGCCGGCCGAGCGCTCGTGGGGCGAGGAGAGGTCCCGGTCCGCACCCGCGCCTTCGCCGCCTACGCGCTCGGGCTCATCGGGGCCCGGGTTCAGGACGAGGAGCGCCGCGCGGAGATCGTGCGCGCCCTGTGGCGGGCGGTCGATGGCTACGCGGGGAGCGACCGCGACGTTCCGGTGGCCGGGGTGATCGCCCTCGGACTCGTGCCGGCGCTGGCGATCAACCCGCCCCCGGGGACGCCGGCGGGTACTGCTCCGCCCGAGTCGGGTCTGACGGCGCGGATCGACGCCCTGCTCGCCCTCTTCGCCGACGAGTCCGCCGACTCCCTCGTGCGGGCGCACGTCCCCACCGCCGTCTGCCGCCTCCTGGCGCGGATCCCGGGCGAGTACCCCCGTCGCGAGGAGCTCCGCCACCAGATCGGCGAGGCCCTCCTGTCCCGCCTCGATCGGCGGGAGCGCGCCCCGGACGAGATCGTGCAGAGCGCCGTCCTCGCCCTCGGGCTCCTGGGCCGCGCCGGCGAGGGCGATCTCGACGGGCGGATCCGCCGCGCCCTCTTGGCCGTGCCAGCGGCGTGCGCGGACCAGCTCACCCGCCGCTTCGCCCTGATCGCCCTCGCCCAATCCGGCGGCCGGCCGGGCGAGGGTGACGCCGGAGAGTCGATCCACGCGACGGCCCGCCACCTCCTGGACCAGCTCGCCCACGGGAGCGGGGAGATCCGGGCGTGGGCGGGGCTCGCGGTCGGCCTCTTCGGAGCCGGTCTGGACCGCGCGGAGGTTCTTCCGGGGACGGTGCGCGATCTCGGGGCCGCCCTGCGCCTGGCGCGGGCGGAGGAGAAGAGCCCGGAGAGGGTCGCGGCGATCGCGCTCGGGGCGGGGATCCTTGGGGAGGCGGAGGCCGGGAGTCGCCTGCGCGAGCTCCTGGACACGACCCGCGACCCCGAGGCCCGGGGCTACGTCGCTCTCGCCCTGGGCCTGCTCGGCGAGGGCACGGCGATCGCCCCCATCGAGCGCGTCCTCGAGGAGTCCCGCTATGCCCCCGAGCTCCTGCGCCAGGCGGCGATCGCGCTCGGGCTCCTCGAAAACCAGGAAGTCGTCCCGCGGCTCGTCCGCATGCTCGAGGCGACGACGGCCCTCTCCTCCCAGGCGGCGATCGCGACCGCCCTGGGCTTCCTCGGCGACCAGCGATCGGTCGATCCCCTCGTGGCGCTCCTGGAGAACGAGGAGGTGACACCGCTCGCGCGGGCCTTCGCCGCCGTGGCGCTGGGCATCCTGGCGGACCCGGAGGAGCTCTCCTGGAACGCCAAGATCAGCGTAGATTTGAACTACCGTGCCTCCACGGTGACTCTGAACGACGCGGCAGCTAGCACCGGGGTACTGAACATCCTCTAACCGCGGGCCGGGCGAACCTCCGCGCCCCCGTGGATCGCCGCTGGGAAACGACATGGACCACCTCCGCCGCGCCCTGGCTCCCTTCGCCGTCGTCCTGGCCTTCCTCCTCGCCGCCCACGGCCACGGCTCGGTGTTCCCCCCCGGTGTGCCGCCCGACAACTCCGGCAAGCCGCCGCGGCGACCCGGGGACTCCGCCGGGCCGCCGGTCCCCCGCCCCGGCCAGCCGGCCGGTCCCGGCACCGGGGCCGGCAGCCCCGGTGCGCCGGGAGGAAACCCCGGCCTTCCGGCGGGGGATTCCGGGGCCGGACCGGGGACCGGGGGTTCGACGGACCTCGATCTCTCGTCCTGGCAGTGGTGGTGGGAGTTCAACAAGGAGCCCTACCTCGCGGTGCGCGCCCACCAGAGGACGGCCGGCGTGGAATCGGGGAGCGACGGCTTCTACCTAGGGCGCGGGCGGCGCGTCCGCCGCGCCCGCGCGGATCGGCGGCCGACGGAGGTCCAGGTGGTGGAGCAGATCCTGCCCGCCCTGCAGGCGGCCCTCGCCGCGCGCGACTCGAACGACATGGTGACCGGCGCGCTTCTCGGGATCGCGCGGATCGGCAACGACCGGCCGGGACCTGAGCGCGCGGCGCTGGAGACGGCGATCCTCCCCCACCTCCAGGAGCCCAACCGCCAGCTCGCGGAGATCGCGGCCCTCGCCCTGGGGCTGCTCGGGCACGATCCCTCCGTGCTCGTCCTGGGCGAGCTCGTGCTCGACACCGAGAGCGGCCGGCGGGCCGCGGGAGCCCACGAGGTCCCCGTGCGCCTGCGGGCTTTCGCCGCCTACGGTCTCGGGATCCTGGGAGCCCGGACGGAGAACGAGGACGTGCGCCGCTACGCGGTGCACGCCCTGCGCCGCGCCCTGGAGGGCGCGGGCACCGCCTCCCCCGACCTGGCGGTCGCCTGCGCCAGCGCCCTGGGCCGGATCCCGCTCACCTGGTCGGGCGCCGCGGATCCCGGCGCGGCCCCGATCGCCTCGAGCGGCCGCGAGGGCCAGATCGCGTTCCTGCGGGGGATCGTGGGCGACGAGAACGCCCACCGGTTCGTGCGGGCGGCCGCGGCGACCTCCCTCGCCTTCCTCCTGGTCGCGCCGGGCGAGGGGTGTCCGGCCGCCCTCGCGGCCGAGGTGGGCGAGGAGATACGGGAGGACCTCGCCACCCGCCGCAAGGTCCCCCGCGAGCTGCGCCAGTCCGCCGCGATCGCCCTTGGGATCCTGGCGGACGGCGATGGGGATCCCTTCGACGCGCGGGCGCGGCGGGCGCTCTTCGCGGCGGCCCGCGAGGCCGGCGACGAGGGGACGCGGCGCTTCGCCCTGATCTCGCTCTCGCGCGTGGCCGTCCGCCCGGGACGGGGCGAGGCCGTGGAGGCGGAGGCGGTGCGGACCGAGATCCTGCGCTTCCTGGGCGGCGGGGGCGCGGAGACCCGGCGCTGGGCCGCCCTGGCCCTGGCCCTCCTGGAGCGCGGGCGAGGCGCGGGCGAGGCGGTGCCGGCCCCGGCCGTCGTCCAGGCGCTCCACATCTGCACCGCCGATGCGAACGCCCCCGCCGACTGCGGCGCCTTCGCCACGGCGACCGGGCTCCTGGGGGATCCCTCCGGGGTGGACGAACTCTTCCTCCAGCTCGGCGCGCAGGACGAGGAGGTGGCGCGGGGCTACGTGGCGGTCGCTCTGGGGCTACTCCAGGTCCCCTCGGCCCTGGCTCCGCTGCAGGAGGTGGCCCAGGAGGCGACATACCAGCCCTGGCTCCTGCGGGGGGCGGCCATCGCGCTCGGGATGCTCGGGGATCCGGACGTGGTCGACGTCCTCCTCGAGAAGCTCGCCGCGAGCCAGTCGATCTCCGCCCAGGCGTCGATCGCCCAGGCCCTGGGGAGGATCGGGGACGACCGCACGGTCGAGCCCCTCCTGGCCCTCCTGACCGACGCGCGGGGCACGAGCGGGTCCCGGGCCTTCGCCGCCGTGGCGCTCGGCCTGGTGGCCGACGAGGACCTTCTGCCCTGGACCACGCTCTACGCGGTCGACGCGAACTACCGGGCCGCGCCCCCGACCCTCTACGACCCCGAGGGGCTCGGCCTCCTGAACTTCCTGTAGCCGGGGCGCCCGGGGTCCCTAGTGGTCTGATGCAGCCATTCGGGGCATTTGGCCGGCGCGTCTGCGCCCGCCGCCGCGTTGCACCTCCTCCGAGGGTTGTCGTTCTAACCCGCGTCGTCGGTGCGCCTTGCGGCGAACGCAGCCGCACTCGGCGAAATGCCCCAACTGGCTGCA
>JBFMCU010000118.1:0-21335 GCA_040754415.1 Planctomycetota bacterium | reverse complement strand
CCGCCGCCGCCTGCCGCACGGCCGCCGCGGCCTCGGCGAGGCGCGCACCGCGGGCCTCCGCCGCGCGGGCGCGCTCCACGGCCTCGCCCCCCGCGTGGAGCTCCGCGGCTTCCGCCGGCTCCCAGAGGGAGAGCACGCCGTGGTCGGCGCGCTGCGCCGCGATCAGCTCGTCCAGGGTCTCCCCGAGCTGTTCGAGCTCGAGCGCCCCCGACGCCCGCCCCTCCCGTTCCGTCTCGGCGAGGAGCGCGCGCTGGCGCTCGATCATCTCCCGGAGGCCGGCCGCCAGGGCGCGCTCCTCCTCGCTCGTGGCCGCCTCCCGCAGGGCCGCGGTGTTCTTCCGCAGGGTGCCCTCCTCGCCGGCGAGAAGGTCGAGCTCCGCCCGCAGGGCGCGCAGGGTCGAGATGCGGTCCTGCAGGCCCTCGAGGTTCTCGCGGTCGTGCAGGATGTCGAGGAGCCGCTCGAGCTCGGCGACGAGCCGATCCTGGTGCTCGAGCGAGGCGACGAGCCGGCCCTCGTCGATCGCTTCCTTGACGAGCCCCATGCGCCGCTCCACCGTGAGGCCGCTGTCCGCGGCGGCCGCCGCGAGCAAGGCGAGCCCCTCGCGCAGGAGCTCGGCGGTGTGCGTCCGTCCCTCGGCCTCGATCCGCTCCAGCAGGTTCTCCATCGTCGTCTGCAGCGTGCCGAGCTGCCGCATCAGGAGATCCTGCTCCTCGGCGATACCGGCCAGCTCGGGGTTCGTCTGGCCGTCGCCCCCCTGGGCCCGCGCGCCGGCGGGGGCGAGCAGGAGGAGCGCCGCGGCGAGGACGGCCGAACACCGGAGGGCGGGGAGGATCATCGGGGCGGTCCCGGGTCGGAGGCGAACTGGCGGGTCCTCTCCCGCAGGGCCCGCTGGCGGTTCAGGATGTCGCGGGTGAGGGTGAGGACGTTCTGGAAGTTGTCCCACTCGGCGAGCCGCTCCAGGAGGACGTCGAGGCGCTCCAGCGCCCGCGTCATGTGGCCGATCGCCGCCTGGAGGTCGCCCGTCGCCCGGCCGGTCTCCAGGGTCGCCTCGACGCGGTCCAGGGCCGCGGCGGCGGGGAGGGCGTGGTCCTCGGCGATCTCGAGCTCGAGATCGACGATCTCCACGAGCTTGGCCGCGAATCCGCTCGCGCCGAGGCGGCCCGCCCGGTGGGCGGCGGCGAGCTCGCGCCAGGGCGTGGGGTGGAAGGAGAGGTCGGCGATCGCCGCCGCCCTCTCGTCGTAGAACTCGAGGAGCCCCCCCGCCTTGCCGTCGATGCGGGCGTAGAGCACGTCCTCCGCCACCGCGGCGAGCTCGCGGCCCAGGGCCCGGGCGTCGCCGAGGACCCGTCGCTCGCCGGCGACCGCCGCCTGCACCGCGGCGGTGTCGGCGGCGCCGAGCCCCTCGTCGCTTCCCGCGGCCGCCAGGAGGTCCTCGACGCGGTGGAGCTTTTCGCGCTCGAGCTCGGCGAGGCGCACGGCGTCGAGACGGGCCTTGCCGAGGCGATCCTGCAGGCGGCGCAGGAGTTCCTCGGCGCTCACCACGCGCAGCCGCAGGGGCGACGCCTGGCCCTCCCCCGCCACCGGTTGGCGGTTGTCCCGCGCCGCGATCTCGAAGACGTAGCGCTGATCGACGGCCACCGGGTCCGCTGCGCCGGCGAGCTCGGCCACCTCGAGGCGGCGCCCGCCGAAGGCGGAGAGGACCCGCGCGGCCGGGCCCTCGCCCGCGCTCGCCAGGGGCACGACGGCGAGCTCGCCCTCGCCCGTGGGCGGGAGCTCGGCGCCGGTGCTCCCCGCCGGGCGCACGCGCCAAAAGAGGGACACGAGCCCGAAGTCGTCCTCGGCGCGCACCCGCAGGGGGATCGCGCCGCCGGGCACCGCCTCGAACTCGGCGCGGGCGGGGGAGAGGACCGCCACCTCGGGCGCGCGGTCCTCGATCACCTGCACGCGATAGACGCCAGGATCGGGGTTGGCGAGCCCGCTCTCGTCGACGAGCTCGATCCGGTAGGCGACCGACGACGCCGGCGCGAGATCGAAGGCGAGCCAGCGCGCCGGGTCGGCGCTCTCCGCCTCGCCCGCCGGGGCCAGCGCGATCGTCTCCGGCGTCAAGGGGAGGACGCTCTCGGGGGCGAGCAGGCGAGCCACGCCGGTGGCGCTCGGCGGGGAGGGGCGGACATAGATCCGCAGGGTCGAGCCGGCGAGCACCTCGACATCGGCGTCGAACACGAGCTCGCCCGGCAGGCCGGAGTAGGCCGGGGGAGTCACGCGCACCGCCCGCCCCGCGACATCGGGGGGCTGGAGCACCGTCACCTCGATCCGCGGATCGCCGTCCGTGTCGTCGCCGCCGGTGATCCAGAAGTGGACGTCCTCCTGCAGGGAGGGGAGGAGCCGGCGGACGACCGGCCGGCCGCCGGTCGTCCAGAGCAGCTCGCGGCTCCCGGCGAAGTGGACGAGGAGCTCGTCGGGCACCTCGCCGGCGGCGCGGACGACGACCGGGACGTCGGTGCCGCGGGCGACCCGGGCGCGGATGAGCCCCGCCGTGCGCTCCACCGTCGTTCCCGCCTCGAGGTCGTCGATGTCCACGGTGAGCACCGTCCGCTGCGGCCAGGGGCGCGTGCCGCCGAGGAGGTGGTCGAGGAAGATCCCGGCGTGCAGCGGATGGGAGAGGCCGAGGAGGGCGAGGGCGATCGCGCCGGCGAAGCCGAGGCCGAACCGTCGCGCCGGGCCGCGGCCGTCGAGCACCGCGCCGGCGTCGAGGTTCCGGGCGCGGGCCTCGGCGTCCTCGATCACGCGGGCGACCAGCGCCGGCGCGGCGCCGTGGGGGGGGAGGTCGCGCGGCGTGGCGGCCTGGAACTCGACCGCGCTCACCAGGAGCTCCGCGAGCTCGCGATGCCCGCGTTCGAGCAGCACCGCGAGCCCGGCTCGCCCGGGCACCCGACGGCGGGGGCGCCAGAGGTCGCGGACGACGATCGCCGCGCCGAGCGCCACCAGCACCACCCCGTGCGTGAGGCGGAGCGCGTGCGGCACGCGCAGGCCCCAGTCGGCGACGAACGCGAAGGCGAGCCAGATGGCCGCCGCCAGGAGCGCCGTGCCGGTCCCGTGCAGCCAGACCCCGGCGATGAGCCGGCCCCGCAGGCCGGCGAGCAGCCGGTCCAGGTGGGGAGTGGAGCGGAGGGGGGCGTCGGTCACGGGTCTAGCGCTGGAAGATCGGCAGGTAGCGGTAGGGGATCTCGAGGATCAGGACCGCCGCCGCGGTGCCGAAGGCCGGTCCGGGACCCACGTGGTTCGGGAACGAGCCGTCGGCGAGCTGCATGGAGAGGATCTCCTCGCGCACGCGCTCGAAATACGGCTCCCAGTAGTCGATCTGGGCCGAGCTGCCCGCGGTGTACATGGCCTGCACGGCGTAGTAGTGCCCGTACCAGAAGAAGTAGTGCCCGCCGCCCAGGCGGCCGTGCGTCACCGTGAAGGACTCCAGGTTCTGGCGCAGGTAGTCGAGCCCGCGCTGGATCGCCGCGTCGGAGTAGATCCCCAGCCCATAGAGCGACGTCACCCCCGCCGCGGTGAGGGGGAAGGAGGAGCGGGACCCCTCCTTCACCCGGGCCTGGTAGACGAAGGAACCCACGGGGTCGCTCTCGTAGAACGGATGGAAGCGAGACGGCCGCGATTCCTCGGTGATCGCCGACTCCACCACGTACCGCGCGGCGCGATCCACGGTCGACCGCGGGACGCGGATGCCGATGTTGCGGGCGGCGCGCAAGGCGAGCACCTGGCACACCACGATCGACATGTCGGAGGTGGGGTCGAAGGGGACGTAGCGCCATCCGCCCTCCGCGTTCTGCGTATCGACGATGAAGTCCACCGCCTTCTGCAGCTTGCCGCGGACGTCCTGGCGGTGGGTCATGCCGTACACCTCCGCGAGGAACAGCGTCGCGAAGGCGTGGCTGTACATGCGGGTGCCTTCCTGCGTGATGTAGCCGTCCTTCTGGCTCGCCGACAACACATAGTTGAGCCCGCGCTCGACCGCCTGGCCGTACTCGCCCCGACCCGGCAGGTGGCCGCCGGCGAGGAAGGCCATGCACGCGAGCGCGGTCACGCCCACGTGGGGCGCGTCGCCCGTGACGCGGTAGTCCTCGTTGAGCTTGTAGCCGATCATCGCCGACCAGCTCCCGTCGGGGTTCTGGTGCTCCGCGAGCCACCGCAGGCCCTCGTCGACGGCGCGGCGATGCGCGGGGGTCACGTCGATCGCCTTGGCTTCCCGTCCGGCGCGGAAACCGCCGGCCGCGGACTGGGGGGCGGCCGGCGGGACGGGGATCGCCGCGAGGGCGAGGAGCCCGGTTCCGGCCCGGAAGGCGATCCTCCTTCGCTTCATCGTTCTCCCCCCGGCGAGCTCCCGAGGACGTCCAGGCCGCGGGTGAGGCGGCTGCCCTCCCGGCGCAAGACGAACAACGCGTCCCCCAGACCGCGGAGCTCGAAGCCCTCGCCGCCATTCAGGCGCGGGACCAGGACGCGGCTGTCGAGCCGGAATCCGCCCGCGAGATCGACGAACTCTAGCATGGCGCGCTGGGGCAGCCGCGTGCGGGGGTCCCGCAGGACGTAGGCGAACGCCACGCAGTCCGTGGAGACCGCGGGCAGCGACATGGGTTGGCCATGGTACAGCTCGTCGTCCCCGACGGGCAGGTGGTAGACCCAGCAGCGCCCGTTCGGAAGGTGGAGGGCGCGGATGGGCATCGTGTTGCCGGCGTGGCTCGTCGGCCGCACGAAGAGGTGGGGGGTGGGGAGCGCCGTCCGCCGGCCCTCGGCGAGCCCGATCACCTCGTCGCCGGGATCGAGCGCCACGACGCGGCGCCGGCTCCGCAGCGGGACGTCGAGCTCGTACACGCCGCCGCCCCGGCGCTGGAGGCCGATCTCCGCCGTGCGCGTCACGAGATAGCTCCGGCCGTCGTGCACGGCGATCGAATGGAACTCCTCGCCCTCCTCGAAGCTCACGAGCCACTCGCGCTTCCCGGCGGCGAGGTCGTAGACGGCGAGACTCGGGGCCTGCTCGCCGCGGCGGCCATAGCTCGGCACCACGAGCTCGCCCCCCTCGATCCACGCGTTGTCCTCGAGGCGGGCGGTGATCACGTGATCGAGGTCGAGCTCGAGCCTCTCCTCGCCGCCGTAGAGGCCGACCACCACCGCTCGCGTCCGGCCCACATGGGGATGGATGGGGAAGACCGCCGCTCCGCCGCCGAGGATCGGCGCCCGCCAGGCGACGGCGGTCGAGGGAGGGATCGGGAAGTCCCAGAGGGGGACGCCGCTCCGCCCGTCGAAGGCCGCGGCGCGGGCCGGCCGGTTGACCACGCCCGTCTCGATCACCACCACGCCGCCGCCGGTCCGCACGGCGAGGACCTCGTCCCGTCCCACGGCCTGTGCCCACAGCTCCTCTCCCGCCGCGTCGAGGGCGAGGAGGAGATCGCGGCTCCCCACGAAGAGCCGGCCGCCGGCCGCGGCGCAGGTCTCGGGCTTGGCGCCGGAGGGGGTCTCGAAGCTCCACGCGAGAGAGGTCGGGGCGGCGCTCGAGAAGGCGAGGAGCCCCTCCCCTCCCTCGAGGTAGACGTCCAGCCGCTCGACCTCCCCCCCCGGCCCGGCACGCGCGAGCGACGCGACGCGCTCCAGACTGCCGGAGTAGCGGCCCTGTGGCACGTAGCCGACGTCGTGGGTGAAGCGATCCGGCGCCGGCGAGGGCGGGGGGCCGGCACCGGCGGCGGCGAGCAGGGAATCGAGCTCGGCCCGCGTCCCCTCGTCCAGCCCGCGGCCCAGGTCCGGGAGGGCGGCCGCGCGATCGGCCGCGAAGCCGGCGAGGAACTCGTGGTTGCCGGCGCGCGCGAGGGCGACCGCCAGCGCGAGGAGGCCGAGCTCGCGCTCCTCCCGCGTCAGGCCGGGCCCGGGCGCCGGGCCGTAGAGCATGCGCGCGATCCCGCTCGGATCGCCCGCCCGCAGGGCGCGCTGCAGGAGGGCGCGGTTGGCGGCGCGCGCCGCCGCGGCGTGGGGATAGAGCCGTCCGACCTCCGCGATCCGGGCCGGATCGTCCGCCGCCGTCGCCGCGGCGAGGAGCTCGGCAGCCGCGCGCTCGAAGGGCTCGTAGGCGGTTCTCCCGTCGAGCTCGAGCCGCCGCGCGATGCGCTCCTCGACGATGCCGGCGACCCGCCAGGCGTCGTTCAAGCCCACCCCGCCGAACCGAGCGAGGGCCGCATGGAGGTCGCGAAGGGCGCCGGCGCCGTCCTGTCCGCGGGCCAGGAGATCGGCCCGCGTGAGCAGGACCCACAGCGCGACGTCGATCCGGGCGTCCTGCCAGCCGGCGAGCTCGTCGTCGCGCCGGATCGCTTCTCCGATCAGCCAGCCGGCGCTCCCCGCCCGCACCTCGTCGGGGATGGGGAGCTCCCCGCACCGCTCCTCGAGCTCGGCGAGGACGGCGAGCCGCGGCAGGGGCGGGCCATCGCGCAGGAGCTCCTCCTCCTTCAGCAGCGTGTCGCGGAGGCGGGAGGGCGTGTCGGCGTAGGGGCGCGCCGCGGCGATGGCCCGCCGCGCCGCGGTCGGATCGGCGAGCGCCAGGAAGACGTCGGCTTGGAGGAAGCGGAGCTCGTGCATCGCCGCGAGCCGCGCGCGTTCGACCGGCGGCGCGGCCGTCCCGCCCGCAGTCGCCACGAGCGGAGCGAGCAGGTCTTCGGCCTCCTGCAAGACGTCGCGGGCCCGCAGCGAGTCGCCGGCGGCGTGCAGGGCCCGCGCCCGGCGCACGAAGAGCGTCGCGGTGCTCGCCGCCACGCCAGGGTCGCCCGGATGCGCGGCCAGGATCGCCCGCTGGCGATCGAGCATCACCTCCCAGTCGAAGAAGCCGTTCAGGTGGCGCCGGCCCAACGTGAAGAGCACCCCGTCGCCGACCGCGACGTTGCCGGCCTGCGCGGCGGACCACGGGCCGGAGAGGGAGTCGCGGATCTCGCCCGTCCCGCGGTCGACGACGAGGCGCTCGTCGCGGACCGGGACGACGATCGATTCGCCGGCCAGCACGGCCAGCGGCTCGAGGCTCGTCGCCCGCCGCTCGCTCACCTCGACCGTCCACCGCGGCTGGAACGGCGCACGCGTGCGCAGGCCTCCCGCCCGCTGCAGGGCGGCGAGACGGAATCCCGCGAGGTAGACCGTGTCGCGTTCGACGCCGAGCAGGAGGTCCAGCCCGCTGCCCGCCCGCCCGGCGTCGGGGAGGAGCTCGGAGCTCGCGAGGCCCCAGAGCACGCGGCCGTCCACGAGGTCGAAGGCCACGAGGTCCTGGGAGTCGTTCGGCGCCGCGATCACCGTGTCGCCGGCCACGACCGGGGGGGCGACCTGCCAGACCGGTCCCCGGCCCCGGCCGGCATAGGACCGGCCCGGATTGGCCGGGATCGGGATCTGGTCGTATTCCGCCACCCACCGGATCTCCCCGGTGAGGAGGTCGAGGGCCGCCACCGCCCCGAGCTCCGTCTGGGCGATCACCAGGTCCCCGGCCACCGTGAGGGGGGCGGCGACGAACTCCTCGAGGTGATTTCCGAACATGTTGATCTCGCGCTGGCCGCTGATCACCGGGGTCGACCAGACGAGCTCGCCGGTCGCGAGCTCGTAGCACGCCACGTGGTAGTCGATGCGACCCGTGAGGCGATAGCAGGGCACGAGGACCCGTGCGCCGGAGATCACCGGCGAACCGGCGACGTTCATCCGCGCCGCGTACCGCCCGTCGTCCGGATCGAGCGCGAACTCGCCCTTTCGCCCCCGGGGAACCCAGAGGAGCCGGGGATCGTGGCTCCAGAGCGCTGTGCCGGTCGCGATGTCGAAGGCGTGGAGGCGCCGCTCGGGGATCCGCCGGGAGATCGGGTGCTCCATGTAGTCGTCGTTCCGCGCCGCGGTGAACGGGACCTGCATCGCCGCCACGACCACGCCGCTCCGGGCCGCGGGGCGGATCACCAGATCCTCGGCGGCGAGCACCTCGAAGTAGTCGTCGTACTCGTCGGAATCGGCGATCCGCTCCCACCCCGCCGGCGGCCCGGCGCTCCAGAGGAGCCGCCCGGCGTAGGCATCCACCGCGTACAGACGGAGCGTCGTGTTCACGAGGACCCGATCGCCGGAGAAGAGCGGATGGAGGCAGTAGGAGAACCCCGGCAGGCTTCGCCCGCCCTCGAAGGGCGAGAGATCGAGCTCGAGGCTCCACGTGTCGGCGTCCAGGGCCGGGATCGCGCCGCGCGCCGGGCGGGACCCCGGCTCTGCGGCGTCCGGCGTCGCGCCGGAGAGCGAGCGCGCCAGATCGAGGCGGGCGGCGGCCGAAGAGGGAAGCTCCGGGCCGAACAGCGCCGCCAGCTCGCGAGCGCGCTCCCAGGCGAGGACGGCGTCCTCGGGGTGGCCGCGCTCGAGCTCCAGGTCGCCGAGGCTCCACCACGCGAGCTCCGCCGCCCGGGTCAAGGGCCAGGTCCGCGCCACGGCCATGAGGCCCCGGGCGCCGCCGCGGGCGCGCGCCTCGTCGAGCGCGGCGCGGGCGGCGTCCTCGAAGCGCCGGCGGTAGAGGTCCCGCCCCGCGGGCGGGAGCTCGCGCAGGGTGCGCCGGGCCCAAGCGGCCGCCCCGGGGTAGGCGGGGAACTGGGAGGTGAGCTCGGGATGGGCGCGCCAGGCGGGGGGGAGCACGTCGCCGCGGCCCTCCTCGAGGAGCCCCTGGAGCTCGGTGAGGGCGGCGTCGAGGCGCCCGGCGGAGAGGTGCTCGCGGGCATCCTCGGCCCCGGTGCGAGTCCGCTGGGTGAGGGGGAGCGCGAAGGCATGGATCGGCTGCTCGTCCTCCGCCGCGTCCTGCGGCGGAGCCGGCGGCCCGCGCCGGGCGCCGAGGGCCGCGGCGAGGGCGAGCGCGACGGCGCCGCCCGCGGCGGCGCGTTCCTTCCCGCTGGCCCTCGTCATACGAGCTCCACTCTCTTGCGCAGGATCCATTCCGCGGCGAGGAGGCCCAGGGCGAGGAGCAGGGTGCTCCCGCGGTCCCAGGCGTCCTCCAGCCGCGAGGAGATCGGCTCCCGCCGCTCCTCGCCGCCCGGTAGCTCATCGGCCAGGGCGCCGATCTTCACAAGGGAGAGCGCCCGGCCCCCGGTCTTGCGGGCGAGCAGGGCGAGGGCCTCGGGGTCGGGGGAGGGGTCGGCGGCCTCGTGGGAGGGGAGGCGGACCTCGAACTCGGCCGTCGCGACGCGCTCTCCGCCGGCCTCGATCCACGCCCGGTAGAGGCCGGGGCGCTCCATCTGCAGGCCGCCGCGGTACACGCCGGGGCGGTTCTCGGCGAGGACGAGCTCGAGCTCCCGGGTGCGCCCGTCGGGCCCGGCCCACCGCGCGGTGCGCGACGGCTCGGTCGCGGGCCGGAAGTCGGCGTCGAGCACGCGAGCCTCCAGCACGATCCGCTCCTCGAGGTCGTACGCGGTGCGCGTCGCCTCCAGCCGGTGGCGCCGGTCGCTGCTCTTCAAGCGCCCGAGGGCGAGCCACCGCACGGCATGGCGCCAGAAGGGGGCGAGATAGCGGTTCTCGTACTTCCACCGCCAGCGCCACGTCTCGTCGACCCCGAGGAAGATCGTGCGGCCGGCGGGGAAGTGGCCGAGCACCAGCAGGGGCTGGAGCTCTCCGTCCTGCGGCGTGCGATCGCGCGGATGGCGCAGGAGCACCGCCGTTCCGGGCTTGGCGCGGCGGACCGGCGAGTACCAGTAGAACCCCGACAGACCCTCCGCCGCGCTCTCCCAGAGCCGGCGGTTGGCGGCGGGGTCGGGATCGAGGCGCAGGATCTCGTGGGGGTGGCCGGGATCCTCGAGCACCGGCCGGAACATCTCCGTGCGATCGCCCTGGTAGCTCAGGCTCCCGGTCGGATCGAGGACGACGGGCAGGACGTCCTCCAGGGGGGTCTGCAGGTAGGCGCGGGGGTTGTCGAACTCCCCGGCCTGGAACAGGAGCCCGCCGCCCGCCTCGACGAACTCCCGCAGGGCGCGCAGGAAGGCCTCGCCCACCTGGGGATCGGGAGAGATCGTGAACGGGTTGAGGTCGCCGAGGATGACCACGTCGTAGCTCGCGAGGAGCTCCTCGCGGGTCGTGGGGAGCTCGCGCAGGGACGGGAGTCCGGGGGAGGAGTCCTGGGGGAAGTCGCGATCCGCGGACACGAGCCAGCATTGGATCGAGACGTCGGCCCGGCGGTCCTTCTCCGGATCGGCGCGCCGGAAGATCTCCTTCATGAACCGGTACTCGTAGCGCGGGCGGCCCTCGACGTAGAGCAGGCGGATCTGGACCGGCGCCACGTGGACGCTGAACTCGACCTGGTTGTCGTCCACCATCGTCTCGCCGTGGAGCGGCGGCACGTGGACCCGGAAGCGCCGATCGCCGGTGCGCAGACTCGCCTGTTCGCTCGGGGCGACGAGCGCGATCCGCTCGCCCGCGGCGGTGAGGGGAACGGTCTGGGTGGCGATCGTGCGCCGGACCTCGCCCGTCTCCGGGTCCACCTCCTCGAGGATCACGTCCACCGGGGCGAGGTCGGCGGTTCCGCGCCCGAGCACGCGGACGGTGACCGCCAGCTCGTCGTCCTCGAGGGCGTCCGTGGGGGCCTCGACGAGCTCGAGGACGACGTTCTTCTCCGGGCGCGTGTCCCCGATCACCACCGTGTGGACCGGGATGCCGACGGTGCCCGCCGTGCGCGCGGCCTCCGCCACGTCCAGGCCGCCGTTCGAGCGCCCGTCGGAGAGCACGATCACGTCGCTCACCGGCCGGCCGCGGTGGCTGGCGAGCACGCGGGTCACCGCGTCGCCGAGATGGGTCGCCCCCCCGCGGCCCGTGGCGTCGGCGGGGCGGGAGAGCGGCGTGGGGGCGGCGGCGAACGCGAAGAGCCGCGCCACGTACCCGCCTTTCGCGAGCCGGGGCAGGATCGTCTTCTCCAGCGCGTGGCGGGCAAGCTCCAGCCGCGTCGCGCCGGCGGGATCCGCGCCCACCGCCTCGCGCAGGGCGCGCCGCGCCGCCTCGTCCCCCGCGTAGCCATCGGTGCGGCTCATGCTCGCCGAGTCGTCGAGCAGGACGATCACCTCGGCGGGCTGCACCTCCTCGCGCCGCTCGACGCGGACGGGGCGGGACAGCACGAGGAAGAGCAGGAGGAAGGCGGCGAGCCGGAGGGCCGAGAGGAGGGCGCGCCAGGGCGTCCTGAGGGTCTCCCGCGCGTAACCGATCCACGTGACGAGCCCGAAGAGGGGGAGGATCAGGAGGACGATGACCCACGAGGGAGGGAGGTCCAGGAGCCGCAGGCTCTCCCGCACGCCGGTCGCCGCCTCTCCGGCGGGCGCGGCGAGGATCGCCAGGGGGAACGGCGGGCTCACGCGAGCCTCCTACCGCGGCCGATCCACGCCGCCCACAGGGTCTCCAGGATCAGGAAGGCGAGCGAGGCCCCCGCGCACCAGCGCCAGAGCTCGCCCTGGTCGGGGGGTGCGGCGTCCTCGTCCGGCCCGCCCTCGGCCCCGACCTCGAAGTAGACGAGGGCGGGGTGCAGCGCTTGGAGCGAGCGGCCGTCGAGACGTTCCAGGTCGCCCTCGCCGGGATCGAGCTCGACCGCGAAGGGGAAGGCCGGCGCGCCTTCCATCTCGATCCGCCAGAGCCCCGCCCGCTCCAGCGGCGAGAGGTCCGGCAGGCGCCAGGTGCCCTCCACGACCGCGGCCGGCTCGCCGGCGAGCTCCCGGCGCGTGCCATCGGGGTGCACGAGCACCGGACCGCGCGGGAAAGCGGCGACCTCGGCGACGAGCGTCCCTCCGACGGGCACATTCCGGGGCGTCTCCACCCCCGCCGCGGCGTAGCGCAGGAGCTCGTGCACCAGGGGCACGAAGGACGTCGGAGACTCGGGGAGGCGGGTCCATCCCTTGTCGATCGAGGTCGTCCACAGGAACACCCGGCCCCGGTCGTAGTCGCGCTCGACGAGCAGCGGGCTCGCGAGCTCGTCGTCGAGGCGGGCGAGGACGCGGGACCCCTCGCCGGGGACGCTGGCGAGGAAGGCGTAGATCGGGATCTCGGTCAGGTAGGGCCGCCAGCGCTCGTCGGCGAAGAAGGAGAAGGCGGGGTGCTCGGCGGCGAACCACGCCGGGCGGTAGTAGCTCTCGCGGCGGTCCGCCACCTGGACGATTCGCACGAGGCGGGCCGGCAGGAGCCCGCTCCCGTCCGCTCGCCACAGCCGCGCGTTCAGGGCCTCCAGCGCCCCCTCCTCCGCCAGCCGATCTCCGGCGGTCACGAGGAGCGCCGCCCCCGCCGCCACTCGGCCCTCCAGGGCCTCGATCGCCGGGCGGGAGAGGCCGGCGACGTTGGCGAGCACGACGATGTCCGCCTCCTGGATGTCGGCCTCCCCGTCGCCGAGGGCCGCGGCGGTGATCGTGCGGGCGGCGAAGGGGGAGTACAGGCGACCGCCGGGGCCGGCGAGGACTCCCGCGTCGTCGGGCGGATCCAGGATCGCCCGCAGATAGCCGACCTCGTCGAGGTCGATCTCGTCGCGGGGATCGCCGTCCACGAGCAGCACGCGCACCGGGGGCGGGACGCGGAGCACGCCGGCCCGCGTGTCGTCGGCGGCGAGGCGGTCGCCCTCCAGCCGCGCGAGCAGGGTGTGATCGCCGGGCTCGCGCAGCACGAGGGGGAACGCCGCCTGGGCCGCCCCGCGCGCCGGCACGTCCACCGCGCGGCTGGGCTGGCGCTCGCCGTCCACCTCGAGGGCGACGCGCACCGCGTTGCGGCCGGCGGTGCCGAAGTTCTGCACCCGCACGCCGATCTCGAGCGGCAGTCCCGCCCCGAGCACGTCCCCGAGGGGAAGGACGGCGGCGACCCCCAGGTTGGGCGGCGTGAGCGCCGCGGGCCCGAGGTCCTCCACGACCACGGTGACCCCGAGCTCCTCCAGGCGATCGAGAACGGTCTGGAGGGAGGGCGTCGCGCTCGGCGCGGACTCCCCCGGCGGCGCGGCGGCGAGATCGGGCACGAACGAGCGGCGCTGCAGGTCGGTGAGCAGGCGCACCTCGAGCTGGGCGCGGCCCGCGTCGCCGGCCTGGTCCGCGGCGAGCCGCGCCACCTCTCCCAGGGCCGCCGCGGCGTCGAACGGCGCGTCCGCGGGCTCCTCCACGGTCGAGAGCACCGCGAGGGCGTCCTCCGGGGAGCGGCCCGCGGCGACCGTCGCGTCGGCGGCGGCGAGGATCAGCCGCACGCGGTCCCCCCGCGTGCCGTCGAGCGCGCCCAAGAGCTCCCGCGCGCGCTCCACGATCGCCTCGTGCACGCTCCGCACGTTCTCGCGGTAGCCGGTGGAGGCGGAGACATCCAGCACGAGCGCCACGTCGCGCCGGCTCTCCGTCAGGGGGGCGAGGGGGGATTCGGGGTCGGTGAACGGGCGCGCCACCGCGAAGGCCAGGAGGGCGACCGCGCCCATGCGCAGGAGAAGGAGCAGCAGGTTCTCGAGCTGGGCGTGGCGGCGCGTGCGCCGGTAGGCCTCCTGGACGAACCGCATGGCCGCCCACGCGAGGGGCTGATGGCGCTGGCGGTTCAGCAGGTGGATCAAGAGCGGCACGGCGGCGAGGAGCGCGCCCCACGCGAGCAAGCCATGGACGAAGCCGGAGATCAGGGGCACGGTTCAGCTCCTCGCCCGGGCGCGCGCCGTGCGCCGCGCGAGGTAGGTGGAGAGGGCGACGTCGACCGGGGTGGCGGTCGTGAGCGGGACATGGTCCAGGCGGTGCGTGCGGGCCTGGTGGGAGATCGTCGCGTTGTGGCGGCCGATCGCCTCCCGGTACGCCGCGCGCAGCGACTTCGGATCCACCTTGATCCGGCCGAGCCCCTCGAGCCCGTCCAGGCGCAGCAGGCGCTCGTAGCCGAAATCGAGCTCCTGGGGATCGAGCACCTGGAACAGGATCGGCTCGTGCCCGGCGTAGGTGAGGCGCCGGATGCCCTCGACGAGCCGGTCGAGGTCCTCGAAGAAGTCGGAGAACACCGCCACGATCCCCCGCCGGCTCAGCCGCCCGGCGAGCCACGTCAGCACGCCGCCCACGCCGGTGGCGCCGCGCGGCTCGACCCCTTCCAGGGCCCGCACGATCTCGTGGCGTTGATGGGCCCCGGTCGAGGGGGGGACCTTCGCGCGCACGTCCGCGTCGAAGACCACGAGCCCCGCCGCGTCCCGCTGGCCGATCACGAGGTAGGCGAGGGCGGCCGCGCACCAGCGCGCGTAGTCGAGCTTCGACCACTCCCGCGACGCGAAGGCCATCGACTCGCTCGCGTCGACGAGGATGTGGCAGCCGAAGTTCGTCTCCTCCACGAACTCCTTCACCACGAGCCGGTTCGAGCGGGCGAAGATGCGCCAGTCGAGGCGCTTCAGCTCGTCGCCGGGCACGTACTGGCGGTGCTGGGCGAACTCGACGGAGCTCCCCCGGTGGGGAGAGCGGTGGTGACCCCCCATGAAGCCCTCGACCACCGTGCGGGCGACGAGCTCGAGCCCCGCCAGGCGGTCGAGGACAGCCGGATCCAGGGAAGCGAACGGGTGGGCCACGGATCGGGTCTAACCTTGGCTCGCCGCGGGCCGCAGGCCGGGCACGCCCGCGCCGACGCCGGCGGCGGGATCCACCGCGGCGAGGAGCTGGTCCACGATGCGGTCGGGGGTCATCCCCTCCGCCGCGGCCGAGAAGTTCGTCACGATGCGGTGGCGCAGCACGGGGTGGGCGACGGCGCGCACGTCCTCGATGGCGACGTGGTGGCGGCCGGCGATCGCGGCGTGGGCCTTGGCCCCGAGGATCAGGAACTGGCTCGCCCGCGGGCCCGCGCCCCACGTGATCCACTCGCGGACGGAGGCGAGCGGGCTCTCGGAGTGCACGCGCGTGCCGCGCGAGAGGGCGAGGGCGTAGTCGATGACGTGGTCGGCCACCGGGACGGCCCGCACCGCCGACTGCATCTCCAGGAGCTCCTCGGCCCGCAGCACGACGGAGAGATCGACGACCTCCGCCCCGGTGGTGCGGCGCAGGATCTCCCGCTCCTCGTCCAGCGAGGGGTAGGGCACGTGCACCATGAACATGAACCGGTCGAGCTGGGCCTCGGGCAGGGGATAGGTGCCTTCCTGCTCGATCGGGTTCTGCGTCGCGAGCACGAAGAACGGATCCGGCAGCGGGTGGCGCTGGCCGGCCATCGTCACCTGGCGCTCCATCATCGATTCCAGGAGCGCCGCCTGCGTCTTGGGCGGGGTGCGGTTGATCTCGTCGGCGAGGACGACGTTGGCGAAGATCGGCCCCTTCGCGAAGCGGAAGAGCCGCGCGTTCGTCTCGGGGTCGATGTGCAGGAGCTCCGTCCCCGTGATGTCCCCCGGCATCAGGTCGGGGGTGAACTGGATGCGGCTGAAGGCGAGGTCGAGGGTCCGCGCGAGGCTCGAGATCAGGAGGGTCTTCGCGAGCCCCGGCACGCCGACGAGCAGGCAGTGCCCCCGGGACAGGATGGCGAGGAGGAGCTGGTCGATCACCTCGTCCTGGCCGACGATGGCCCGGTGCAGCTCCTCCTTCATGCGGGCGTGGGCGGAGCGGAGGCGGGCGAGGGACGCGAGGACATCGGGGGAGCTCGTCATGGGCGGGGGATAGGGACGGCGGAGGAGAGGAGCCGGGAGCCGGCGCTTCCCTTGTACTACGGCTCTGCGAGCCCGCCCACAGGAACGGGGGCGGCAATTCCCGTATGAGTCCTGTCCGCGGCCCCTCGGCGGCGCGCGCCGGCGGGGCGGAGGGACGCCGCCGGGCTCTTCCGATCCCCGCCTCCACAATCCCGTTCGAGGCCTAGTGGTCCGATTCACCCATACGAGGCATTCTGCCGAGTCCGCCTGCGTTCGCCGCAAGGCGCGCCGACAACGCGGGCTAGGAACACAACCCTCGGAGGAGGCGCAACGCGGCGGCGGGCGCAGCCGGGCCGGCAGAATGCCTCGCATGGGTGAATCGGACCACTAGCCCGGGCTACGGAGCGGGATGGGATTGGAAGGCCCAGAGGGCGGTCGGCCCGAGCACCACCACGAGGGATCCGCGGGCGAAGACGTCGCCTCCCCCCGGGCCGCCGGCCGGGGCGAGGGGCTCGTAGTCGAGGCAGTAGAGCTCGGCGGCGCGGTCGAAGAGATAGAGGCCCCGGTCCGTGCTGGCATAAGCGCGCCGGGCCCCGGCGAGGCCGCGCCCCCGGAAGGCCTCCTCCGGCCCGAGGTGGACGGAAGCGATGCGGCGCCCCTCCCGCCGGCGCCAGGCGAGGAGCGCCCGGGCGGCCCCGGAGCGGCCGAGCACGATCGCCTCCTCCGCATCGCCCCCCACGAGGATCTCCGCCTCCCCGATCGCGCGGGGCGGGGCGAGGAAGAGGTCCGCCGGCGCCGGGCGCTCGCCCCCGAAGGGGCGGGCCGCGAGCCGGTAGAGCCGGTCGGAGTCGGCCGGGGCCCACAGGAGCTCCACGTCCCCGGGACCCCCCGCGGAGGGGAAGGCGGGCACCGATCCGCCGCCCCATCCCCCCTCGCCGGGGGACCGGCGGCGATTGCGCAGGCTCCAGATCAGCCGGCCATCGAGCGCCTCCACCAGGGAGCCCGCCCCGAGGTGGGTGCCGGCAAAAACCCGCCCCCCGGCGGTGGCGAGGGGCTGGGGGGCGAGGAGGGGCTCGTTCCCGCCCGTGAAGCGCCCGGCGGGGCCCCCGAGATCCGCGCCCTTGGCCAGGAGCCGGCTCCAGGCGAGCTCGCCGCCGGCGAGCTCGAGGGCGAGGAGCCAGTCCCGCACGTCGCCGTCCTTGAGGCGCCCCTGGACGAGGACCCGCCCGCCGGCGACGAGGGGGGCGCCCTGGAGCTCGAGGCCGGCGAAGCCGGCGAGCGAGGAGGGGCTCTCCACCTCTCCGGCCGGGCCGACCCGCCGCTCGCCGGAGACGGCCCAGCAGAGAACGGGGCCGGCGGGCCGCTGGCCGAGGACGGAGAGGCCGGGCGACCAGTCGCCGGCGCCCGGGAGGCGCAGGCAGAGAAGAGCGTTGGGCGGCCCGCCGGGGCGCGGGGAGGCGCGGCCGTGGACGAGCAGGAGGCGCTCCCCGGCGGCCGCCGGGGCGAGCGCCCATCCCGGCGGCTCCCGGCCGGCGCGGGGCGCCTCCACCTCGCCGATCGCGTTCCAGGCGAGCTCGCGGAGGTCGTAGGTGGCGAGCAGCCGGGGGGCCGCCCCGGGCGAGACCGCGATCCGGTGCAGGCGGAGCGCGGTCTGGACCACGAGCTGGCGGTCGTCGAGGAAGACGAGGCCCGGCCGCACGCCCCGTTCGGGGGAGGGCGAATTGCCCGCCGCTGGTTCCTCCTCCGCCAGGACGAGCGCGCCCAGGGGCTCGAGGGCGGCCGCGGTCTCCCACGGCGCCGGCCCCGGCGCCGCGGCGGGGCGTTCCCGGGGCGCGATCCCGTTCCGGCGGGCCTCCAGGGCCGCGAGGAGGGGGGAGGGGGAGCCGGCGAGGGCCGCATGGCGGAGCCCCCGCCGCGCGTGCTCCGCCGCCGCTGTCGCCTCCCCGCGCTCCAGGGCGAGGTCGGCGAGGAGGAGGCTGGCCTGGGCGGCGGCGGCGGTGCCCGGGAAGCTCCGCTCCAGGCGGGCGAGGGCGGCCGGGAGGGAGCTGGACGACTCCCGCGCCGCCGCCGCGGCCGCCCCGGCCACGCGACGGAGCTCGGCGGCGGCGGGGGCGGCAGAGCGCGCCATCCAGGCCGCCTGCTCCTCCCCGGCGAGGGCCGCCAGGCGCCGCAGGACCGCCTGCTCCACCCCCTCGGTCGCCCGGTGCGCCTCCGCGGGATCGGGGGCGAGCCAGACCGCCTCCCCCGGCTGGGACGCGGCGAGGGCCGCGAGCCAGCCCTCGAAGGCGGCGGCGAGCTCGCGCTCCGCCTCCTCCCGGCGACCGGCCGCGCGGGCGGCGCGGGCGCGATCCCGCGCCGCGTCGCCGGCGGCGAGGGCCTCGCCGGCCGCCGCCGCGGTCGGCAGGAAGCAGTCGTTCTGGAGCGGACCCTCCGCGAGGGGGGGCAGGGTGGGCGGAGCCGGGGGCTCCTCCTCCTGCGGGAAGGCTCTCGCCCCCGCGCCGGCGAAGAGGAGCGCGGCGAGGAGGATCGCGGGACGCCGGCTCACCGTCCCGCCGCCGCGGGACCCGGGGCGGCCGCCTCCTCGGCCGCCCGCGCCCGCTCCAGGGTCAGGGGCGGTGCCCCGGCCGCCCGCCGGCTCCGGCGCACTCGCTCGCGGTAGATCCCGTCGGCGAGGCGCCGGCGGTCGGCGAGGAGGGACGAGCGCTCCGCCCGGAGGGCCGCAACGCGCCCGGCGAGCTCCGCCTCCTGGAGGGCGAGGCGTCCCTCTTCCGCCCGGACGGGTCGCAGGCCGAGGAGCGCGAGCTGGGAGAGGACCGCGAGGGGGAGCCACACCGGGGCCCAGGCGGCGAGCCCGCCCGCGAGGCGGCGGCTCGCCCCGGCGAGGACGCGGGCCGCCCGCTGCCGCCGGCGGGGGCCACGCCGATCCGCGCCGGCGGAGCGGGTCTCGCTCGCGGGGGGCGGGAGGGCGGGGGCGCCGGAGGTCATGGCGGGGCGAGTCGTCGGAACGGGGCGTCAGAGCGCGAGCAAGAATTGCTCGCGAACGGGCGGCAGCGCCGTCAGGCGATGCGCCAGAAGGCATCTGAGAGGCTGGTTCATCGATTTTTGCTCAGCCTCTCAGGAGAGGTGCGCCGCCCCGTAGAGGGCGGCGATCCCGAGCTCCTCCTCGATCCGGAGGAGCCGGTTGTACTTGGCGACGCGGTCGGTCCGCGAGGGGGCGCCGGTCTTGATCTGTCCGGCGTTCGTCGCGACGGCCAGGTCGGCGATCGTCGTGTCCTCGGTCTCGCCGGAGCGATGGCTGATCACGCAGCGGTAGCCGTGGCGGTGGGCGAGGGCGATCGTCTCGAGGGTCTCGGTGAGGGTCCCGATCTGGTTCAGCTTGATCAAGATGGCGTTCGCCACCCGCCGCTCGAAGCCCATCCGCAGGCGCTCGATGTTCGTGACGAAGATGTCGTCGCCGACGAGCTGGATCCGGTTCCCCAGGCGGGTCGTGAGGGCGGCCCAACCGTCCCAATCGTCCTGGTCGAGGCCGTCCTCGAGGCTGAAGATCGGGTACTTCTCGCCCCAATCGGCGTAGAGGGCGATGAGCTCCCGGGCGTCGCGTCCCTGGCCGTCGACCACGTACTTGCCGTCCCGCAGGAACTCGGCCGCCGCGGCGTCGATGGCCACTCGCACGTCGCGGCCGACGGCGAGCCCCGCCGATTCGATCGCGGTCAGGATGAGCTCGAGCGCCTGCTCGTTCGAGGCGAGGTTGGGGGCGAACCCGCCCTCGTCGCCCACCGCGGTGTTCATCCCCCGCTCCTTGATCACCTTCCGCAGGGCGTGGAAGACCTCGGCGCCCATCCGCAGCCCCTCCCGGAAGGAGGGGGCGCCGAAGGGCATGACCATGAACTCCTGCAGGTCGACGTTGTTGTCGGCGTGCCGGCCGCCGTTCAGGATGTTCATCATCGGGACCGGCACGACGCAGCCCGCCGCGCCGCCCACGTAGCGATAGAGGGGGAGCCCGCACTCCTCCGCCGCGGCCTTGGCGACGGCGATCGAGACCCCGAGGATGGCGTTCGCGCCGAGCCGCGACTTGTTCCGGGTGCCGTCGAGCTCGATCATCGCCCGGTCGACCGCCGCCTGGTCGAGGGCCTCGTAGCCCGCCAGGCGCCGGGCGAGCTCGCCGTTCACGGCCTCGACGGCCTTCAGGACGCCCTTTCCGCCGTACCGGGACCCCCCGTCGCGCAGCTCGTGGGCCTCGTGGATCCCGGTGGAGGCCCCGGAGGGGACCGCCGCCCACCCGTGCGCCCCGCTCTCCAGGGTCGCATCCACCTCGACGGTGGGGTTCCCGCGCGAGTCGAGGATCTCCCGCCCGCGGATGTCCAGGATCTCGCTCATGGGGGGCGAATCTAGCGATCGAGGCCGGCGGGAACCACGCGGGGAAGCGGAAATCGGGCCGCGCCTCGCCGCCGGGACGGCCCGCCCGCGACCCGCCCGGCGTATCCTGGCCGGCCGCGACCATGCGCCGAGAGAGACTGAGCGGCAAGGAGCGCGTCCGGCGCGCGATTCGCCACGAGGAGCCCGACCGCGTTCCCCTGAACATCTGGATGATGCGGGAGGACATGCGGGCGCGGGTGGTGGAGCGCTACGGGAGCCTGGACCGCTTCCATGCCGAGCTCGGGATCGACGTCCACATGGCGGTGACCCCCCCTCCCAATCGGCACAATCCCGCCTTCGTCGAGGAGAGGATGAACCTCGCCCTCGAGGCGATCGCCCCCGCGGACTGGCTCGATCCCGACGATCCCTCGATCTACGCCGGCGTGCGCGAGCTCGTGGCGACCTACGGGGCCGAGAAGTGCGTGCTCGCCCACGTGTGGGGGGTGCTCGAGAGCGCCTACTCCTTCCTCGGCGTCGAGCAGACGCTCCTCTGCTTCGGCCTCTGGGACGGGGCGACCCGGGAGCTCTTCGCCCGGCTCGGGGCCTGGTCGGCACGCGTGGCGGCGAACGTCGTCGAGCTCGGGGTCGACGTCCTGCACATCTCCGGCGACGTGGGGGGGAACGAGCGGATGCTCGTCAGCCCCCGGACCTGGCGCGAGCGAATCGCGCCCCTGGACGCGGCGATCGTCGCACCCGGCCGCGCGCGCGGCCTGCCCCTCTCCCTGCACTCCTGCGGGTACTTCCGGCCGATCCTCGACGATCTGATCGGGATGGGGATCGACGTCTTCCACCCCTTGCAGCAATCCGCCGGCTTCGACCTCGCCGACGTGAAGAGCACCTGGGGCGATCGCCTCACGATCCACGGGGGCCTGGAGATCCGCCACTACCTCCCGCGCGCGAGCGAGGCAGAGCTCGTCGCCCACGTGCGCGAGAACGTGCTCACGTGCAAGAGGGGCGGCGGCTTCATCTTCAACACCGAGCACACCGTGCAGCCCGACACCTCCCTCGACCGCGTCGAGCTCGCGTATCGGACGGCGCGGGAATGCGGGTGGTATTCGTAGCGCTGGGCCGCTACGCGAGGCACAGGACGGTCCCGGCGGCGAGCGTTCCGAGCGCCCCGAGGGCCGGCGCGAGGACCGCCGCGCGGCCGAAGGGCCGGAGGAGCGCCCACGCCGATCCGGCGACGAGCGCCAAGAGCGGCACCGGCACCCAGGCGGCCCGCAGCATCATGCCCTCCTCGAAGAGGAGGTAGGTCGCGGCGAGGCAGGGGAGGGTCGGGGCGAGGAGGACGAGGAGCGCCGCGCGGGCGGCGGGGGAGCCCGGGGCGAGCCGCGCG
>JBFMCU010000117.1:0-9565 GCA_040754415.1 Planctomycetota bacterium | reverse complement strand
GCCCATCTCGACCGCGGCCGACCCTGATCCCTCAACTTCCCCGCCCCTCCATACGTACCGCACTAGACCCGCTCCGCTGCACTCGATCATGCGCACGCCACTGAAAACCAGGACGCGCGCCTACACCCTCTCGGTCTCGCCCGCCGCGTCTCTTCGTCTCCTTGCCATGGCGGTGTTCCTCGGCCGAGACTTCCGGTCGGCTCGCCCGCCGGCCCGGATCGTCACGCCGCGGGCGCCGACGGGGGGCCGCCCGGTCTCGCCCTCACTTGGCTAACCTACCCCCACCCCCCGGGCCCCGCAAGGCGGCCGGCCGGCAGGTCCGCTTGGATTCGGAGGCATGGACGACGCCGGGGCGTGCGAGATCGCCGGAAGCGGCCTTGGCGGGCACGCTGGAGTCGATTCCCGGCCGTCGGCGCGCTGGGCTGCCGGCGGGCGCCCCAGCGGGTGGCGACGCTGGTGGCCAGGACCGGCAGTTCGCGGGTTGGCTCGAGGAGATCGCGCTGCGAAGCCCGGAGGGGACCTGGCGGTCGTGGGCGGCGGGCGCGCAGACCCAGCGGGGATGGGAGCGGCCGGAGCTGCCGGGCGGGCGGATCGAGGATGCCGTCGCGCGGGAGCCCGAGGACCACGCCTCGCATGGCTCCTACCGCTCCAGCTCCAGCCCCACGAGGATCTGCCCCAGCTCGGCGGGCAGCGGGTGGTCGAGGGCGAGGACGCGGGGGAAGAAGTGCGTCTCGGCGGACTGGAGGGCGCGCAGGGTGGTCGGGCCGAGGGCGATCGCCACCGCGGCCGCGGGCTCGCCGCGAGCCACGCGGCGGGAATGGGCGCGCACGGCGGAGGGGCTGGCGAAGAAGATCGCCTCGGCGGCGGGGAAGGGACCGGTGTCGGCGCGCTCGCTCGTCTCGTAGACGATCGGCTGGCAGACCTCGACGCCGCGCGCGGCGAGGAGGCGCCCGAGCTCGTCGCTCATCGAGCCGCGGGGCCACAGGACGAGCCGCGGGGGCGCGGGAAGGGCGAGGAGGGCGTCCGCGAGGGCCGCCGCCGAGGCGAGCCCGTCGAGGGGGACGCGGAAGCCGAGCTTCTGCAGGTGGCGCGACGAGATCCAGCCCACCGTGGCGCAAGGCACCTCGAGGAGGTTGTCCTTGTTCTCCTCGATGGACCGGAGCGCGTTCGCGCTCGTGACGCAGAGCCAGTCCGGGGCGCGATCCAGCTCGAGCGTGAGGTGCACGATGCGGTGGCGGATCTCGAGGAGCGGGAAGAGGATCGGCTCCCACCCCTGCGCTCGCGCGGCGTCGGCGTACTCCGCCAGCGAGTTCAGAGGACCGGTGACCACGATACGCCGCGTCATCCTCGCGCCTCCTCGATCAGGCGGCCGGCGCCGCGTTCCAGGAGGTCCCTCGCCAGGCTATCACCGAGCGGGGCGGCCTGGTCCCGCGCGCCGGTGATCTCGCCCTCGACCGCCTGCGTCCCGTCGGGGGAGAGCACGCGTGCCCGCAGGGAGAGAGTGCTCTCCACCACCCGCGCGTGGGCTCCGACCGGCACGTTGCACCCCCCGCGCAGCCCGGCGAGGAGCGCCCGCTCGGCGACCCCCGCGTCCCGGGCCTCCAGGTCGGTGATCGCGAAGAGCCGCCGCGCCGCCGCCTCGTCGCCCGCCCGGCAGGTGAGGCCGACGAGCCCCTGGCCGACGGCGGGCAGGAAGGTCCGGGTGTCGAGCACCTCCGTGATCCGCTCGGCGAGGCCCAGCCGCGCGAGGCCGGCGCGAGCGAGGATCATCCCGTCCGCCGCCCCGGCCGCGAGCTTGGCGAGGCGGGTGTCGATGTTGCCGCGGATCCCCACCGTCACGAGATCCGGCCGGCGGGCGAGGAGCATCGCGCGGCGCCGCAGGCTGCCCGTCGCCACCCGGCTCCCGGGCGGGAGATCGGCGAGCCGCGTGCCCGCCGGCGAGAGCCAGGCGTCCTCCACCGGCCCGCGCGCCAGCACGCCGGCGAGCTGCACGCCCTCCAGCAGGGTCGTGGTCATGTCCTTCAGGCTGTGCACGGCGGCGTCGGCGCGCCCCTCGATCACGGCGCGATCGACCTCCACGGTGAAGATGCCGATCCTCCCGAAGCGCTCCAGGGCCGCCTTCTGGTCCCGATCCCCGGCCGACTCCACGGGGAGGAGCTCCACGTCGAGCCCCGACCAGGCGGCGCGCAGGAGCCGCGCCGCCGTCTCCGCCTGCCAGAGGGCGAGCTGGCTGCGGCGAGTCGCGAGGACGAAGGTCACTGCTCCTCCAGGAACCGCTGGTAGGCCCGGCCGATCGCGTCGGCCTCGATCGCCTCTTTCGCGCGCTCCTTGAGCTGGTCGAGCGCCACGTCGAGGAGGTGTCGCGACAGGCGGTGGGCGAGCTCGATCATCTCCGGCGTGGCGTGCTCGCCCGCCACCGCGTCGAGCTCCTGCTCGCGCACCTGGTCGAACCGCTCGCGCATGCGGGCGATCGCCGGCGAGAACGAGGCGTAGGTCCGCAGGCCGACGAACTTGTGCACCTCGGCGAGGAGGATCGGCGCCGCCTCCTCGCTCGCCCGCTGGCGCTCGTTGCGGTTCGTGTCGACGACCCGGGCGAGATCGTCCAGGTCGTAGCTGATCACGTTCCCCAGCGCCGCGACGGCCGGATCCACGGCCCGCGGCACGGAGAGATCCACCAGGACCAGGGGTCGGTCGCGGCGCCCGAGGCGCTTGCGGTCGAAGATCGCGGGGCCGATCAGGTTGGGGGCGCCGTCCACGCACGCGAAGATCACGTCGGCCCGCGGCACGAAGTCGGCGAGCTGGTCCAGGCGCGCCGCCTGGCCGCCGAAGAGCAAGGCCGCCTCGGCGGCCCGCCGCAGGGTGCGGTTGAGGAAGTAGAGGCGGCCGATCCGATGCTCGGCGAGGTTTCGGGCGACGAGCTTGCCCGTCTCCCCCGCCCCGACGATGAGCGCGGCGGCGTCCGCGAACCGCCCGAACACGTGGGACGCCACGTCTACGCCGGCGCGCGCGACCGAGAGCGTGCCGTCGCCGACGCGCGTCTCCTTGCGGATGCGCTTGCCGGTGGCGAGCGCCTGCTGGAGGAGCGGCAGCAGGAGCTTCTTCGCCGTCCCGGCCTTGCGGGCCAGGGCGAAGGCGAGCTTCACCTGGGCGAGGATCTGGCTCTCCCCGAGCACGAGGCTGTCGAGACCGGAGACGACCCGGAACACGTGCATCACCGCCATGATCCGGCGGTAGGCGTAGATCGCCTCCGCCGGAACGCCCGGGAAGACGAGCTCGGTGACGATGCGCTGCACCCGCTCCTCCTCGGCGAGGTCGGCGGAGACGAGCGACAGGAGAACCTCGGTCCGGTTGCAGGTCGAGATGATCCACGCCTCTTCCACGCCGGCGATCGACGCCACCGCCTCGAGGCGCGCCGACACCTGGGCCGGCGCCATCGCCACGCGATCCCGGACCTCCATGGCCGCCGTGCGGTGGGAGAGGCCGAGGAGGAGGAGATCGAGCTTGGCGGCCATCGGTCAGGCTCCCCAGTGGAAGCTCGCGATCGGCAGCACGGCGGCGATGCTGGCGACGAGGAGCACGAGTCCGCCCACGGCGGCGGCGATCGACGCCCGCCGGGCGGTGAACCCGGGGATGGCGCTCGAGAAGGCCACGACTCCGAAGAAGAGCCACAGCGCGATCATCGAGAACACCAGCGGGTCGGTGTACGAGAAGCCCGCGGCGTCGGAGTGATGGGCCCAGCCGATGCCGATGTTGACGCCGGCGGCGAGGAGGAGGAAGCCGGCCAACGCCGCTCGGCGCATGAGGCGCGCGAGGGTCTGGAGGTTCGGGAGGCGGCGCACGAGGGGGCCGAACTGGTGATGCTTCATCCGGCTCAGCACGATCAGGAAGAGCGTCCCGTGCAGAGCGGAGAGCAGGAGAGCGCCGGTGGCCGAGATGCTGGTGATCGCGTGGACGAAAGCGATCGCGTTCGCGGGTTCCGCGGCGACGCGGGCCGTCATGGGCCCGGCGGCGGAAGCGAGGCACTGCACGAGCCCCACGACCCCCAGCACGATCCCCCCCGCGCCCGACTCCGCGACGCGCCAGGACGTGCCGAGGAAGAGCACGGCGAGGGCGAACGCCACCGCGGAAAGGGTCGTCCAGGGATCGAAGAACGGCGAGGCCCCCGACGACGACCAGTGGACCAGAAAGAGGGAGAGGTGCGCGGCGAGGGCCGCGGCGGTGACGGCACGCCGCGTCCGCACCGGCTGCGGCGCCTCGGGGCCGCCGAAGGACATCCCGTGCAGCAGCGCGGCCAGGAGGTAGAGCACCGGCAGCGCGACGTTCAGGGCCTGGACCGCGCCGCTCATCGCCCGTCCTCCCGGCGCGCGCGGATCGTCGCGAACACCGCTTCCATGCTCTCCAGCGGCGTGCGGGGCAGGATGCCGCTCCCCAGGTTGAAGATGTAGCCCCGCTGGAGGGCGAAGGCGTCGATCGTGCGCGCCGTCTCCGCCGCGACGACGCCGGGAGGCGCAAACAGCACGCTGGGATCGAGGTTCCCCTGCAATGCCACGCGATCCCCGATGCGGCGGATGGCGCCGGCCGGATCGACCCGCCAGTCGAGGCCGACCACGTCCGGCCCCGCGTCGGCGAGGGCCTCGAGCAGGTGGCTCGCCCCGTTGGCGTAGAGGATGACGGGAACCCCCGTGGCCTTCGCCCCGGCGACGAGCCGGCACATCGCCGGGAGGAGCGCGCGCCGCCAGGTGTCGGCCGCCAGGGCGCCGCCCCAGCTATCGAAGATCTGCAGCACATCCGCCCCCGCCTCGACCTGCATCTCGAGGTAGCCGATCTGGTTGTCCACGATCCGCTCGACGAGGCGCTGGAAGAGATCGGGGTCGCCGTGGAGCATCGCCTTGGAGTGCTCGAACGCCTCGCTCGCGCCGCCTTCGATGAGATAGCTCGCCACCGTGAACGGCGCGCCGCAGAACCCGACGATCGCCTTCTCGTCCCCCAGCTCGTCCCGCACCCGGCGGATCGCCTCGCCGAGGAACGCCGTCTCCCGCCGCGGATCGAAGTCGCGCAGCGCCTCGACGCCGGCCGCATCCCGCACCGGCGCGGCAAAAACCGGCCCCTCGCCGGGCACGAAGGAGAGCTCGGCCCCCATCGCCGCGGGGGGGACGAGGATGTCGCTGAAGATGACCGCCGCATCCATGTCGAAGCGGCGCACGGGCTGGCAGGTGAGCTCGGCGGCGACCGCGGGGTCCCGCACCATCTCGAGGAAGGTCCGTCCCTCCCGCCGGGCCCGGTACTCGGGGAGATAGCGCCCCGCCTGGCGCATGACCCACGCCGGCGGGCCCCCGGGCAGGGGCTGGCGCCGGGCGGCGGCGAGGAAACGGGCGCGGGAGGTGGGGCGGGAGGGGAGCACGGCGACGGGGCGCAGGCGGCGGGGAACGGGCCATTGTAGCGGGGGGCCGCGCCGGCCGTCCCCGCCGCGGCGGGCGGGGGCGCGCGGGGCCGGGAAGGCGGCGAATCGTTTGATTCCTGGCGCCTCATCTCCGTCGGAAGGAGCGCGGCCCGGCCGCTGTCGCGCCGGCCGGCTCCGGTGCCGGCGGGGCGGGGGGCCCGCGGAGGACCCCGATGTCGACTGCCCAGCGCTCTCCCCGTTCGATCCTCGCCGCTGCGCTCGTGACCGCGAGCTTCGCCTGCGCGGCGGCGGCCCAGGCCCCCGCGATCCAGTGGTGGCACGACCTCGACGCCCCGAGCTTCGGATCGGCGGCCGTCGGCGATCTCGACGGCGACGGCCGGCCCGAGATCGTGTTCGGAACGTACTTCAACGACGAGCGGATCGTGGCCCTGAACGCCGAGGACGGGAGCGTGCTCTGGACCTACGACACGGGGGGGTGCAACGACGCCTCCCCGGTGATCGCCGACGTGGATCTGGACGGCGCGCTCGAGGTCGTCGTCCCCGGCTCGTCGGTCTGCCGGGTGTTCTGCCTCGCGGGAGCCACCGGGGCGCTCGAGTGGTCGGCGTCCACGGGCACGAACAGCATCGACTCGCCGCCGGCGGTGGCCGACCTCGATCGGGACGGGAAGCCGGAGATCGTCTTCGGGACGTTCTTCGGGCACGTGTACTGCCTCGACGGCGAGGACGGGGGGCAGGTCTGGCGCGCCGACCTCGGCGCGACGAGCCACATCCAATCGGAGCCCGGGATTGCCGATCTGGACGGCGACGGCGCGCTGGACGTGGTGGTGGCGCAGTGGGCGGGCGACTGCCGCGTCTACGGACGGCGGGGGAGCGACGGCGGCGAGCTGTGGCACTCGGACGCCCCCGGCGACTGGATGTACCACGGCGGATCCCTCGCCGACGTGGACGAGGACGGGAAGCTCGAGATCGCCATCGGGTGCTACGACGGGAAGGTCTACCTCCTGAACGCCGAGGACGGCAGCACCGCGTGGACGTATCCGGGCACCTTCTACATGGGCGCCCCGACGTCGATCGCCGACCTCGACGGCGACGGACACCTCGAAATCGTCTACGTCGACTACGACCGAGTCGGCGTCCTGTCCCACACCGGCACGCGGCAGTGGCAGATCACGGTGGGAGGCAATGTCTTCCGCGGGGCGGCCCTCGCCGACGTCGACGGGAACGGCGGGCTCGATCTCGTCTTCGGGTGCGACGACGGGAAGCTGCGCGCGCGCCGGGGCGCCGACGGCGGAGCGATCTGGGAGATCGACCTCGGCGCCCACTGCGGCGCGGCCTTCGAGATGGACCACGCGCCCGTCCTCGCCGACTTCGACGGCGACGGGAAGCTCGACGCCTTCGTCGTGGGCGGTCACGCCGACGCCGTGCCCGCCAACAACCACGGGCGCGCCTACGCCGTCACCGCGGGGGAGGGCACCGGGCCCGGCTGGCCGATGTTCCGCCACGACGCCTGGCACAGCGGCCGCTTCGGCTTCGCGCCGCCGGTGGCCGCCGCAGCCTTCCGCAACGCCGGCGGGAATCCCGCGAGCCATGCCGCGGCAACCCTGCCCCGGCTCGGGAGCACGTACACCGCCCGCATCGATCTCGGCGGCACCACCGGCCACAGCCTCGCCTGGCTCGCCGGCTACGCGACGCCGATCACGGCGACCCTCGGCGGCGGCCAGGTGCTCCTCGTGAACGCCGCCGACCCGAACGGCGAGCTCTTGGGCCAGGCCTTCGTGCCGGGTCCTCTCGCCACCTACGACCTCTCCGTCCCGCCCGACCTCGCCTTCGCCGGCTTCGCGGCCGCCACCCAGGCCCTGCACCTCGGCGGCGTCCAGCCCTTCGCCCTGTCGAACGCTCAGGACCTCTGTTTGGGCTATTGATTCGTCGGTACGGCGTCAGACACTTTCTTGCACATCCGGGGGGCACTCCCCCGGATGCGCAAGAAAGTGTCTGACGCCGTACCGACGAAAGAAAGCGTCTGGCGCCGCATGCTCACTTCCCTCGCCGACGAAGTGCTGGGTCTGCTCCGGGCCGCGGCGGTGCGAACGGAGGCGCTCGCCCGCGCTGCCGAGCTCGCCTGCCCCGCGCTCTGCGGGCGCTGCTGCCTCGCGAACGAGGTCGAGTCCACCGTGCTCGAGATGCTGCCGGCGGCGCGCGAGCTCCTGCGCCGGGGCGAGGCGGAGGCGTGGCTGGCGCGCCTCGCCGCGCCCGGTCTCCCGGCGCGCTGCGTGCTGTACTCGCCCCTGACGGCGGACGGGACGCGGGGCCGCTGCTCGCTCTACGAGCGGCGGCCGTCGGTCTGCCGCCTCTTCGGGTTCGCGGCGCGGCGCGACAAGCACGGGCGCCCCGAGCTCGTCGCCTGCGCCGTGCATCGCGAGGAGCGCCCGGGCGAGACCGCGCGCGCCGCTTCCCTCGTGGCGGAGGGCTTCCCGGCGGCGGTCTTCGCCGACGAGCACGTGGCGATCGCGGCCGTGCACCCCACGCTCGGCACGGAGCTCCTGCCGATCAACGTGGCGCTCGCGCGGGCGCTCGAGGCTCTCGCCCTCGAGGAACGCCTGCGGGCAGAACAGGGAGGTTGATCCGCGCCGCTACTCGCCGCGGCGGGCCCGCATCTCCGCCGCCATCTCGCCGATCTCGTGCAGGTCGCGCTGCATCTCGCTCCATCCGTACCACAGCGCGTAGTCGGGATTGGCGTGGAAGGCGCCCTGGAAGGCGCGCATCCGGTGCTTGAGGTGCATCTCGAAGAGCCGGTTCTCGATCGCCGTGGGGGAGTCGTGGAACGTCAGGAGATCGGGGAAGTCGTAGGCGTAGCTCGCGGGCTTCTGCAGGATCCCGTCCGCGTAGAGCCCGGCCACGATGCGGATCGCCGCCGCGAGGAGCCGGTCGGTCTCGCGGATCATCTCGTCGCCCTTCGCGAGCTCGCCCGCTGCGAAGTTCTCGGAGTGGCAGTCGGAGCAGACGGCGAGCATCAGGGCGCGCTCCTGGTCGAAGGCCTCGGCCGAGAGCCGGGCCACGTCCGCCTGGCCGACCACGTCGAGCCGGCCCGTCGGGGTCCCCTGGGGATCGAGGACTCCCAGCGCCTGGAGGATGGTCACCCGATCGGCCCACCACTCGTCGCTCTCGCCGGGGTACGGCGCGAGCCCGTTCGTGCGCACGGCCAGGAAGCCCCAGGCCGTGCGGACCTCGTGGTTGCCGGCGGGCATGTGGCAGGTCTGGCAGGTCGGGGCCGGCGTTTCCTCCGGCAGCGTGCCGCTCTGCTTGAGGAGGTGGCGCACGCCGTGCTTGGAGGTCGAGTACATCTCCCACTGCGGGTGGTCGAAGCCCATGTGGCAGGTGATGCACGCCTGCGGCTCGCGGGCCTCGGCGAGGGAGAAGGTGTGCCGCGTGTGGCAGGCGTCGCAGGAGGCGTGTCCGAACGACTGCCCCATCGCCTTGAGCTCGCGGATCTCCTCCTCGCTCTTCAGCCCGATTTTGTGGCAGCCGCCGCAGCCCTTCATGCCTCCGGTCAGCTCCATCGGCAGCCAGTGCGTCGTGGGCATGGCGTTCATCGCCGCCCAGGCGAAGGCGTGCTTGCCGCGCTTGAACTGGTCGAGCCGCTCGGCGTGGCAGAGGCCGCACGTCTCCGCGGTGATCGTGTCCACCTTCGCGACGTCGTCGGCCGAAGTGTGCTCCTCGCCGTGGCAGGTGGCGCAGCCGACCTCCTCCCGCTCGTGGGCGGATTCCTCCCAGTCGGCAACGATGTTCGGAGTGATCTCCCGGTGGCAGTCGATGCACGCGTCGGAGGCCGGCGCGCCTTCCGCGGCGGGCGACTCGGGTTCGGTCGCACGACAGGCCAAGAAGGCCGCCGATCCCATCAGGAGGACGATGCTGGCGAAGAGGGAACCCCGGGAGATGGACGAAGGCATGGCGGCTCCTTGCGGAGGGACTAGGGGAGGAAGAGGGGGGAGCCCGGCCCCAGCCGCGGGGTGCCGGGGCGCCGAGCGAGAGTCCGGATACTAGCCTGGATTTCCACGGCCCGGAGTTCGCCTAAGGTCTGAGCCTGGCCGCCCCGCGAGTTTCGGGGGCTTTCCCGGGTTTCTCGTCATCCTGGCGCCAGCCCAGCCGCGCGACGATTAGGGCAGG
>JBFMCU010000116.1:0-52889 GCA_040754415.1 Planctomycetota bacterium | reverse complement strand
GCCACCTCGCGCTCGTCCCTCCTGCCGCGCCACTCCCGCAACCTAACCAGGGTGGTCGACGAACGCCAGTCCCCACTCGGAATCCCGACCCGGCCAGGGGTTACGGCAACTTGCCGGAGCCCTGCCCCTTGGGGGCTCCGGCGTGTCTTACGCTCCGCCCCGATGCACCCGCAGCACCGACTCCCCGGCGAGCCGGCGCTCCAGGGACCGCACCCGCCCCTCCAGGTGCTGGACATAGCACTTGAGGGCGTCGACCGCGGCCACCGGCTCGATGCGCTCGTCGCCGAGGACGAGATCGATCGGGTGGGTGCAGCGCTCCTCCTGCAAGACGAGGGCCCGCTCGACATCCTCCCGGGAGCAGAACCCCTCCCGCACCGCCAGGTCTCCGAGCCGCAGGTGGGGTTCGGCGAGCTGCTTGCGCAGGAGCACGGCTATCTGGCTCATGCCGAGGATGCGCTCCTCTTGGAGGATGACGGTGAGGGGGACCCAGCGCTCCCGGTACTGCTCCCGGTGCTCGCGAATCACCTCGGGATCGATCGTGCCCGCCTGACCCAGGAAGCGCCAGAAATCGTCGAGGGGGTCGGTCGAACGTTCCGGGTCCGCTGTTGCGTCGTCCGCCATCGGAGGAGCCTCGGGGGGGTCGGGACGCCGGCTGGAGCGCCGGCCGCCGGCCCTATCGGAGGGATTCCGGCCTATCTTGATTCGACCCCGCGGGAAGGGAGGCGGACGGGCGGCCGGCCGAGCCGCGCGGGCCGGGGTTGGCGGGGCGCCACGTAGCGGTGGGGGGCGGGTGGAGTGGTTTTTCGGCCGCCCGAAGGAGGTCGCATAGCAAGATGGTCCTTCCCATGAAGGCGTGTTCCCCCGCTCTCCGGGGGCCGGCCCGGCGCGCGACGCGGGCCCCGCTCCCCACGCTCGGGCTCCTCTGCCTCGCCGCGTGCACGATCCACTGGCCGGAGGACGGGTCGGCGGCCGCCGTCCTCCCCGACGTCGAGACCGATCCCGTCCCTTCGGCCGGGGACGCGGCGGACGACATCGCCATCTGGGTCCACCCGGCCGACCCCGGGCTCTCCACGGTGATCGGGACCGACAAGCAGGCGGGCCTGGCCGTCTACGACCTCGCCGGGCACGAGCTCGAGTTCCGGGCGGACGGGAGCATGAACAGCGTCGACCTCCGCTATCGCTTCCCGCTCGGCGGAGGGGAGGTCGCCCTCGCCACGGCGGGCGAACGCAGCGCGAACCGGCTGGCGGTCTACGCCGTGGATCCGAGCGCGCGCACGCTCCAGGACGTCGCCGCCCGGCCGATCACGCTCGGCATCGAGATCTACGGCTCCTGCATGTACCGGAGCCCGGCGACGGGCGACACGTACTTCTTCGGGAGCGCCAAGAGCGGCGGCGTCGAGCAATGGAGGCTCTTCGACGACGGCTCCGGCGCCGTCGACGCCGAGCTGGTTCGCAGCTTCGACGTGGGGAGCCAGACGGAGGGCTGCGTAGCCGACGACGAGAACGCCTTCTTGTTCATCGGCGAGGAGAGCGTGGGGATCTGGCGGTATGGCGCGGAGCCGGACGCCGGCGAGAACCGCGTCTCCGTCGACACGACCGGGGCCGGCGGGCACCTCACGGCCGACGTCGAGGGGCTCGCCATCTACTATGGGGCCCGCGGCGGCGGCTATCTCCTCGCGTCCAGCCAGGGCAACAGCACCTTCGCCGTCTACGAGCGCGCCGCCCCCCACGCGTTCCTCCTCTCGTTCTGGATCGCCGCCGATTCCGACCTCGGCATCGACGAGGTCACCGGCACGGACGGCATCGAGGTGATGAACCTGGCGCTCGGCGCCGGTTTTCCGCAGGGCGTGTTCGTCGCCCAGGACGATTCCAACTCCGGGGCGAACCAGAACTTCAAGCTGGTGCCCTGGGAGGAGATCGCGCAGGCCGCCGATCCCCCGCTCGTGGTGGATTCCACCTACGACGCCGGGGGCGCGTTGCGGCCGGGATCGGAGGCGCTCCCGCCGGACGTGTGGATCCTCCTCGCGATCCTCGCCGCGCATCGGGCCGCCGCAAGCCTCTACGGGCTTCCCTGGCGCGCCGATCCGCGTTGAGCGCCTCTCGCCGCCGGCTCAATCCGATCCGCGGGCGTGCATCAACCGATCGGCGGCCGCGCTCCGCGAATGGACGATCGGCTGGGGGAAGAGGCCGCATCCCACCACGAGTCCGGCGAGGAGAGCCACCGCCGCGTGCTCGCGGAGCCGCAGGCGCAGCGCCGGATCCACCCGGGTCCGGGCGCCGCAGAAGAGCAGGAAGTACATCCGCAGGGCGCTGATCCCGTTCAACACGGTCGCGAAGGCGGCGGCGATCCCGAACAGGGGATGGACCGAGACGGTGCCGTCGAGCAGGAGCTCGGCGCCGACGAATCCCAGGGTCGCCGGGAAGCCCACGCTGCACAGCCCGAGGAGCAGGAAGGAGGCGGCGACGAGCGGCATGCTCTCGTGGCCGCCGTGGTGGCGAGCGAGGTCGACCCGCCCGCGGCGGGCCTCGAGGATCGCGAGCGTCAGGCCGAATCCCCCGAGCGCGAGACCGCTGGAGATCCAGAGGATCAGGCCTCCGGTGAGCGCGGCGGCGGAGTCGCCCTCCAGGCCGGCCAGGACCAGCGCCGACTGGCTCATGAAGATCCAGGCGAACGCCCGCCGGCCGTCCCGCTGGACGAGCGCGACGCCGGCGGCGTACAGCGCCGTCAGGACCGCCGCACTCCCGAGGACGTCCAGGATCCAACCGGCGGCGAAGGGGAAGATCAGTCGCGCGGCGGCGAGCGTCCCCAGCTGCGGTACGGCGAAGAGGACGGCGGCGGGGAGCGACGCGGTCGCGAACCACTCCGGCATCCACGAGTGTAGGGGCACGATGCCCTTGCGGATCATGATCGCCGCCAGGAGTAGGAGCGGGCTGCCGGCGGCGACGCCCGCCGTAAAGAGGAGCCCGCTGGCGGCGAGATAGACGCGCGCCACGCGGATCCCGCGCCGCTCCGCGCGCGGCAGGCGGCGCGCTTCCAGCTCGATCGGCAGGAGGTTGAGCCACCAGAGCACGCACAGGGCGGTGGCGTCGACGCAGGCGAAGAAGGCGAGCGCCAGTCCCTCCACGAGGAGGAGGCGGCCCAGGGCCCCGGGTCGCGCGTCCGTGCGGGGGGTGGCGAGGAGGGCCGCCCCGAAGAGGAGGGCCACGAACGGCAGGAGGAGCCCGTTGAGCTCGTCCACCGCGAGGACGGGGAGGAGGGAATCCCGGCCCGGCGATGCGGCGGCGACGGCGGCGATCGCGAAGGCGAGGGCGGCGGCGAGGCTGGCCGCGGCCCGGGCCGGGCCCGGCGCGAGGCGCGGGACGAAGAGGCTGCCGGCCAGGGGCACGGCGGCGAGGAGCGAGAGCATCATCTCCTCCCTCCCCACCGCGCCGACCACGCGCGCTCCAGCCCGTCGAGGCGGCGGATGGCCCCGAGGAACGGCGCGACCACGAATCGCTCGAGCGCGGCATCGAGGTACGCGCGCTCCAGAGCGAACCGATACAGCCACCGTCTCGCCCCGGCGGGCAGGAATCGGAACGGCTCGCGCGGCGCGGGCAGGCCGCCGACGCGGTTCTCGGCGTGGTGGCGCTCGAGGAGCAGCGAGGGCGAGCGCAGGAACTGGAGCGAGCGCACGCTGCCGTGGCCGAGCAGATGGACGAGCGCCAGCGTGTTCCAGCCGAGCCCGATCTCGGCGAGGATCAGGCCGACCTGAGTCATCGAGGCGTACGAGAGGGCGCACTTCGCGTCCGTCTGGACGCGGCCCACCAGGGCGGCGTGGGCCGCCGTCACGAGCCCGAGCGCCACGATCGCCGCGCGCGCCGCCGGAGCGCGCTCGAAGAGCGGCGAGAGGCGCAGCAGCACGAACGCCCCCGCCTGGACGGAGAGCGCGCCGTAGAAGATCGCGCTCGACGGCGTCGGGCCCTCCATGGCCCGCGGGAGCCAGCCCGAGAACGGGATCTGCGCCGATTTGCCGGCCACCGCGAGCAGGACGAGGAAGCTCACCAGCGTCCCCGCCGTGATCGGCGCGGCGAACAGGCCGGTCAGCCGGCCCGTGCCGAGCTCGTGGTGGACGAGGATGTACGCTGCCAGCAAGCCGATGTCGCACACGCGGTAGACCACGAAGACCCGCAGGCCGTTCTGGACCGGCAGCGGCCGATCGTGGAAGAAGGCGACGAGGAGGGCCGAGGAGAGCCCCACGATCTCCCAGCCGGCGAAGATGAGCTCCATGTCGCCGGCGAGGACTATCATGAGGATCCCCACCGCGAAAAGCGCGAGCAGGAAGAAGAAGCGCGCGTATCCCGGCTCGCGGTGCAGGTAGCGATGGGCGAAGACACCGACCAGGCCGCAGAGCAGAGCCGCGTAGGCCGCGAACGCCAGCGAGAGGCGGTCGAGGAGCAACCGGAACTCGAAGTGGTGCCCGGCGATGCCGAACCACTCGCCGAGGGGCACTTCGCGGCGCGGGATTCCCGCCATCCGGACGGCCGCGGCGACGAAGCCGGCGAGCGCGCCGAGGAAGCAGGCCGCGACGAGGATTCCGGTCGCCGGCTCGGAGAGCGGGCGCCGGACGAACAGCGCGAGCCCGAGGATCGCCACCAGGAGGAGCGGCAGGACGGCCGCCGCCAGCGCGAGCTCCGGCGCGCTCACCCTTCGACTCCCCCGCCGACCACGGCGCAGGAGAGGTGTCCGGTCCGCCCTTCGTACCACCGGCGGGAGGAGGACACGCGCGGGAGCGCCGCGGATTCCGGCCGGTGGGGCGCGAACTCCCCCGACCGCGGATCGAACACCTGGATGACGTTCGCGGCCGGATCGAGGGCGGCGAGCTGGATCCAGCGATTCCGCACGAGGCGCTCGGCGGCGAGGACGGCCCGCACGCGCTCCAGCGGCGCCTCCACCACGACCAGGAGCCGGACGGGCTCGTGGATCTCGACCATCTGCCAGGGCAGCCCAGTGCGCAGATCGCTCGCGTGCCCGTCCATCACGCCGAGCAGGGAGGTGATGTTGTGCGGGAGCTTCGTGTGGCACCCGTACCCCGACGGATCCACGTAGGAGAAGTAGTACTCGAGGTTGATTCCGGCGCAGACGGGGATCACCGCGCCGAGGATGCGGGCGAGGATCGCGCCGTCCGGGTCGCGGTCCGGATCGTAGGAGACCAGAAAGGCCCGCCGGTCCAGAAAGAGCCCGCGAGTGCGCGCCCGTCGGCCCACGATGCAGACGGCGTTCGTGGCGTGCCCGTACTCCGGCCGGGGCTGGGCGAGGTCCTGGGAACGCGCCTCGACGTGGGCCACCGCCTGCTCGAGGGAGGCCGCGGGGGCGAACTCGAAGCGGCGGAAGCGCTCGTGGGCGTTCCGAGCGGCCGCCTCCTCCATCGCCGCGCCGGCGGCGGCCAGGAGCGGCCGCGCATGGGCCGGCACCCGGTGGAGGTCGAAGGTGGCGATCGAGTCGTCGCAACTGTTGTGATAGGCACCGACGAACCAGGTGCGGTCCGGGATCCCGAGGAGACGGCGGACGCGGGGATCGTTCGCCATCTGGGCGAGCGCGCGCGCGTTGGGGCCGCCGCGCCCGCCGCCGCAGGCCCCGCAGTCGTGGGCGGACTCGTGCGGGTTGTTCAAGCTCGTCGATCCGTGCCCGACGACGAGCACGAGATCCGAGAGGCGAGACACGAGCCCGGTCTCCTCCAGGAGGCGGCGCACGATGGCGGCCATTTCCTCGACCGTGAAGCCCGCCTGCTCCCCGAGCGCCGGCCGGACGTCGGGACGGTGCTCCAGCGCGAGCGCCGTCTCCTCCGGGGTCCCCACGAGCCGTTCGGTGTGATGGCGGACCCGCGCCGCCAGCCGGGGGCAGAGGACGCGGGAGGCGAGCCGCGCCGCCGCGTAGAGGCCGAGGAGCCAGGAGAGGATCGCCCCGAGGGTGAAGGTGCGGCTGCCCAGCTCGAAGCCGTGGGCGAACCGCCCCCACGCCGCCCGCCAGCGGGCGCGCCGGCGGGCCGTGGCGCGGCGCTCCGCGACGACCTCCTCCTCGACCTCGTGCCGGGGGCGGATGGCGACGGGACAGAGCGGCACGGCGCGCGCGTCGGAGGCGCCGCGGTAGTACATCGCGACGCCGAAGAAGCCCGCCGTCCCGTAGGTCTCGCCGGCGGGGTCGACCTCCTCGAGATGGCGCCGCAGGGATTCCTCGCGCTCGTCGAGGCAAAAGACGGCCTGGAATCGCGGCGCGGGCGCGGGGAAGGAGACGTGGGCGGCGAGCGCGTCGAGGATCGCGATCCGGTGCCGGCGCTCGTAGGCGAGCTGGAAGACGCGCCGGCGGTCGACCTCCGGGAAAGCCTCGATCTCGCCGCCGATCGGAGAGACCTCGGCGGGCGACCAGCCGAGGCTCCGCGCGACCTGGAAGAGCAAGAAGGCGCGTTCCCGGGCCGAGACTGGCGGAGGAGGCGGAGGCGCGCGGCGGGCGCGCAGGGTCTCGGGCGGACTGCCGTCCAGGTGCGCGGCCGCCAGGCGGTCGAGCAAGAGGCGCACCGCGACGAAGTCGACGAGCGACGCTGGCGGCGCCTGCGCGGGCATCCGGTCCGGGCGGAGCTCGGCCTGGCGGATCATCCCCGCCCACCCGCGCAGGGCGAGGAGGGTGGCGGTGAGGAAGGGCTCCCACTCGTCCCGGGGGACCCCGAGGCGCGCCAGCGACGCGAGCGCGGACTCCTCCGCGGTCTCTTCGGCCGCCCGGCGCAGCTCGGCGGCGAGCCCCCTCGCCCACGGCTCCGGCGGGCCGCCGCCCCGGCCGTAGAGGCGCTGGAAGGCGCGGTAGAGCCCTTCTTCCCGGTCCGGCATCGGCCAGATCGCCAGGCCCTGGTCGAGGAAGGCGGCGCAGAGCCGGATCAGAAGCGGATGGACGAGCGCGTCCGGATCGCCGCGGCCGGCGGCGACGAGGAAGTCGCGGTGGCGGACGAGGCGCGGGGCGGGCGGCGGCGGTCCCTCCGCCGCGGCGCGCAGAGCGGCCTGCCAGAGGTGGGGGTGTTTGCGCACCGCGGTCTCCCCGAGGATCCACTCGAGCTCGGAGCCGGAGATCGCCCGGACCGGCTGGCCGAGCATCGCCAGCCGGAGCTCGAGGCGGGTCAGGCGACCGGCGACGAGCTCGCCGGCGGCCGGTCCGAGATCCTCCCGCAGGACGGCCGCGAGGTCCGCCGGGCGGATGCGGCCGCGGGCGAGCTCCGCGCGGTAGCGGTCCTCGGCGAGGTAGGGCTCGCAGCCGAGGAGCTCGCCGCCCCGCACGACGGCCTCCTCGAAGGGGAGGCCCTCGAAGGCGTGGAGCGTGTTGTGGTGGATGAAGATGGAGATCGGCCCCTGGGCCGGCAGGAGGCGCCCCGCCGCCGCGACGGCGGAGCGCAGCCGGCTCGATGGGTCGGGATCGTCCAGGGAGGATTCGCTCATCGCTCTCCAGCGGAACGGAGTACGGTGCCGGAGCAATCCTTCCACGATTCGCAACGGAGTACGGTGCCGGAGCAATCCTTCCACGATTCGCCGCCAGACGGGATCCGGCCGGCAAGCGGAACGGAGTACGGTGCCGGAGCAATCCTTCCACGATTCGCCGCCAGACGGGATCCGGCCGGCAGGCCACCGTGGTGGCGGCGAATCGTGGAAGGATTGCTCCGGCACCGTATTCGGGAACGAAAAACCCCGCCCTCGGAACCGAGGGCGGGGTTGGGAGGATGGCGAGGACGACGGGATTTGAACCCGCAACCCCCGGCGTGACAGGCCGGTACTCTAACCAGTTGAGCTACGTCCCCGCCCGGAAGGGAGAGCAGTATAGCGGCGGCCGGAGGGGCGTCAATCGAGGGCAGCGGGGCGAGGGCCCTCGGGACGGACGGCAGCCCGCGGCGCGGGAGGCGCGGGGCTTTTCCCGGGTGCTCTACGGCCCGGGGGAAGCGGTCGTCGAAATGCGGCTTCGTGAATCCGAAGCCGGAATCCCCCCGGGCGCGGAGCCCGCTCCTCCTGCTCGCCTTCCTCGCGGCCGTCCCTGGTCTGGGCGAGAGCGGCCGGGCGGCGGCAGAATCACGCGGATTCACGTCGGCGACAACAGAGGCGGGATACACGCGGCCGGGCGGCGCGGAAGGGCCGGCCCCGCGGCTGTCGCGTGGACACCGAATGAGCTGCGCAACGTGCCATGTCCCCGATTCCGCGCCCCCCGGGGGTTCCGCAGGCCTCGCCGGCGTCCGATGGAACCGGATCGAGACCGCCCGCACCTTCGAGATGTACGTCCCGCTGAGCGGCGTCCGCGGCGTCTTGGATGGTCCGAGCCAGTTGTGCCTCGGTTGCCACGACGGGGTCAGCGCCGCGGATCAGCACGGAGGGGCCGAGCGAGGTCGACCCACCCCTCGAATCGACGGCATCATCGGCCCCGATCTCGCCGACGATCACCCCGTGGGCATCCTCTACCCTCCCCGGGACCAGCGCGGCCTCCCTCGGAAGGGCTACTTCGCCCGTCCCCGCGGCGACGTGCAGATCGTTCTCGTGGACGGACGCCCGCGAGTGGAGTGCACGTCCTGTCACGACCCCCACGGCTCCCCCTACGACAGCATGCTCCGCGAGAGCCTGCAAGGAAGCGCGCTCTGCTTCGGGTGCCACGATCTCTGATCCGCTGGCGAGGCCCCGGGCCCTCTCACGCCGGGGCGCGTACGCGCTGTCTCGCGCGGAGAAGTCCGCAACCGGCCACGATCGACAGGTCGAGGCCTCCGATCAGGAACACGCGTTCCGCGATGACGCCCGTGCCGAAGTTGTAGCTGTGGAGCCCGATCCCGAGGACGTAGTTGACTCCGACGTACGTCATGAGGATCAACCAGAAGGCCAGGATGCTCTTGACGGCGACGGCGAACGGCCCCTTCGCGGCCACGAAGTAGACCACGGCCCCCAGCGCGAGCGCACCGGCCCCGAGCGTGAGCCCGCCGGGGGAGAATCTCGCCAAGGCCGGCGCAACCAGGGCGAGCCCGAGGAGCGCCCCCAGGGCGGTGGTCCGGCGAGACTCGCGCTCGTGGTCGATGCGCACGTGCATGATCGTCATGTAGCCCAGAAGGGCGATGAGCGACCAGACCTCCTTCGGGTCCCACCCCCAAGAGCGGCCCCACGACGATGCCGCCCAGATGCTGCCCGTGGCGATCCCCACGAAGAGCAGGATCGCCCCGGCGTGCATGTACCATGCGTGAGCCGTGTCGAGGGCCGCGGCCATTCTCGTCCTCCGCGGCGCCACCGACATCGCCACGATCTGAACGTGAGCGACCGCCACCGCCAAGGTCAGCACGGAGTACGAGACCATGATGACCGGCACGTGGATGGACATCCATACGGTGTCGCACAACACGGGGGGGACGGGACGAATGAACTGATCGAGGGGCAGGAGATCCGCCAGGCACAGGGACAACGCCGCCATGATCGCGGCGGTGAGCGGCACGCCCCGGTGGCGCGTGAATGCCCACGCCACGGCCGCGAAGGCGCCGGCTCCCCAGCTGAGGAAGAGCAGCGACTCGAACATGTTCGCGGCCGGCAGCCGGCCCGCGATGGATCCCCGCAGGTAGAGACCGTAGGTGAGGATGCCTACGCCGGCGAGCAGGGCGATCGACGCGACTCCGTCGAACCATCGGCGCCGCACCAGGATGGCCGCCGCGGCGAGCACGAGGCCGATCGCCATGGCGATCCATGCCGTTCGGAACGGACGCAACCGGTTGTATTCGAGCTCCATCTCGATTCGCCGCGCCGGAGGACGGTAGGCGGCTGGAAGTCCATTGAGGGCCTCTTGCAGGCTGCCCACGGCACGGGAGAAACTCGGGCCATCGCCGGCGACGAACGCCCGATGGACCGACAGCCAGGCCTCCCGGACCGGCTGCATCTCTCGAGATTCCGCCTCCATCAGCCAGGCGATGGTTCGCCATGGAGCGGCTCCATCCGTGGGGTCGGGGACGAGCCGGAGGGCTTCGCCGAGGAATGCCTGCTGCAGCGCGAGCAACTGCCGGTGGATCCGGGCCACTGTCGACTGGAGCGGGTCGAGCTTCTCTCCTTCCTCGAGGAGAGCCAGCTCGTCCGTCAAGAGGTGAAGTTCCTTCCGAGCGACCAGTTCGTCGTAGGAGAACACGGTCTGCGCCGCCGGCAGCCCGATCTCCCGCCGCAGCTCGGCATTCGCGACGGCGATGAGGGGAACCCCCTTCCAGGTCGAGGCATCGAATGTCCACGCCAGCAGAATCAGGGCGGGATCCTGACCCGCGAAGGACTCCGCGCCGGTGATGCCCTGCACATAGTCACGTGCGGCGGTCTCCAGGGGCATCCATCGTCCGTCGTGCTGAACCACCACGGCCCGTACGCCCGACGGGTCCAGCGACGCGGAGAGCGGCGGGACCGTGCCGTCCGCGGCGCAGCCCAGCACGGTCAACAGGAAGAACGTCCGCGCCGGCATTGGACCCCTTCCCGCTCCGCGTTCGCCCGCCGGCCGCCCGCCCCCCGCCCGCGCTGTCGAATCCGAAGGCCGAGCACGGCCAGCATTCCGACCGCCGTCGCCCCGTAACCGGCGAAGGTCACGGCCTGCCCGGGGTCCCTCGTCACCTGGAGGATGCTCACGAGGCGCCCCCCCTGTCGCCGGTAGCTCGACTGGAAGAACGTGTACCCACCGTGCTCGATGGGATGATTCATGCGGATCACCCGCATCTGCTCCCCCGATGGCGATGAATCGTCAAGGGAGACATGGCTTTCGAAGGATCGGGGCGTCTCTCCTCCCGGATAGAAGACGACCTGGAATCGACTCAACAGGATCTCGAAGCCGAGCGGGACCTCCTTGTCCCCAAAACGCAGCTCGTATCGTCTCCCGCCGACCTCTCCTACCGCAGTTTCGTTCTTCCTGAGCCAAAGCTCGCGAGCCTCCTCGCCGGCAGCGAGTCGTACGAGAACGGCCGGTGTGCGCCGGATCCGCGCCGTTTCGAGCGGCACGGGCACCGATGCGATCCGGGCATGGGCGATGCGCTTTCGCACGGTGAACGTCTTTCCCGGCCAAGGAGTTGCCACGGGCTCGTCGAGGTCGACCGCTCGCGTGCTGATACCGGTCCCCTCCCACGAGAACCGCACGTACAACTCGCCATCGGGGCCGGACAGCACCTCCACTGGATCCTGGGGCATCGGCGGCACGGAAGAGACGAAGACGATGTCGATGTCGCCGCGCGGCGCGGGATGCACGGCTCCGAGGGCGGGGAACCGGGCGAACACCGGCTGTCGCTCGACCCCGTCTGGACCGCCGATCTCCACCTCGATGGCCGGGTTCATGGGCTGCGCCGACGCGTTCGCGATCCTGCCGTCCGTCCCGATGACCGCGTGCGGAAGATAGCGAACCACCCGGATCGTGCGGCCCGTCTCACCCAGAAGAACCGCCTCCTCCCCGCATTCCTCCACCTGGAACTCAAAGGCGGCGTCCTGGACCTTCACCCGCACCGTTCCGTGGGAAGGCGGGTGACGGCCATCGAAAGCCACGAGCCGATCCAGATCCTCCCTGTTCTCCACCACACGGACCGTCGCACTCAGTGCTCCCAGCCGTACGCGGTGATCCGGCCGGACCCAGGCCGACTCCGTGCCCTTGCTCGACGACAGAGCGACCTCCACGGCGAGGTTGGGGTCTGGGTTGTCGTTCCAGACCTCCTCCTTCTCGATCAGGTCGGGAACGTACCGCAGGACATCCACGGAAGCCCCCGCATCGCACTGCAAGCTCTCGGTCTCCGGATCGTTCACCGCCACGAAACCGCGGAACACCCGCGAATCGAGGGCCATCGTCGCGCGAACGCCTCCCTCTCCGCTCACCGCGGTCAGGGTGTCCCCAGGAACCTGGAACACGTCCGCGGTCTCGCCTTCGGCAATGGCCATCGAGCCATTCACGCCCCAGCGGTCCGTGATCCACGCGCCGGCCAGGATGACGAGGATCCCCCCATGGGTCAGCGCGAACCCGGTCTGCCCCCGCGATAGCGGTAGCCGGGCCATCACCGCCGCCAGGATGTTCACCCCCAACAGGGCCAGAGCGATCTGGAACCACGATGCCTGGTAGAAGGCCGCGAGAGCCTGTTCCGTGCCATGTCGCGACTCGTACACGGTGGCGCTTCCCATCGCCACCATCAGGACCGCGAGAAGCACGACCCCGATCCGCAGCGATCCCAGCACCCGCAGAACGTCACGGATCCGCGGCCCCATCAATCGTACTCCGCCTCCAGATGCGTCACCCCGTGGCAGACGAGCGTACAACTGCCAGCAAGACGGCCCCGGTCCCTGAACTCCATCGCTCCGGTGCTCGATTCGGGTTGGACGATCACCGTGTCGAAGTTGATCAAGTGCGTGTGGTCCGATCCCGAGGCCGCGGTGGGACTGACGCCGTGGGCGTCGTGACACGCCGCACACGGCGCGCGGGCATCCATGACATGCAGTTTGTGCAGCGGGAAGCTCTCGTCATTCGCGATACTGGATCGGCGATGGCACTTGTAGCACAGTGCGTACTCGAAAGGAGACTCTGGTACGTTGTCGTCGGTCGTGTAGTTACGCTCGAGCAGGAAGGCGTGGATCGACCCGTGCGGTCCGTCGGGACCCGCCCCTCCGGCACCAGGCCCTTCGTCGTTGTTGTGACAATCCGAGCAGCGCACCATCGTTCCCGGCGACAAGCCCGGGACCAGACTCACCGTGGTCGTACTCGGTGAGGATGTCACGACGGGATGGAAGCTCGGATTCGTGGGACTGAACTTCAATCGGATGTTGTCGGTGTCGCACTGCCTCTGGGGTCGATGTCGGATTTGCACTGGCGAATCGCCGTGACACCGGAAGCACACTTCGTACTCGTACATGGCTTCGGGTACCGCGGCACCGACGGAGTTCACCCCGATCACCTTGCGAAGCGTGCCCCCGATGGGCAGGAACGCTCCGGTTCCCCGGGGCGGAGGCTCCTCGGCGGCATGAGGGTTGTGGCAATCCGAGCACTCCACGTGTGCCGCCCGCCCGGCGCCGCTTTCCAGCGGATCGTGAAGGTCCTGATACCGGCTCGGGTCATGGGCGCTTCTCTTCCGAAGCTCCGAGCGGAGGTTCGCTCCCCCGACGCCACCGCCATGGCAGAGCAGGCAGTTGTCCTCTTCCTTCTCGAAGATGAGCAGCCGATCGTGGCCCCCGGCGGTATGCGCGCGGTGGCAGATGGCGCATGCGTTCTCGGACATCGACGGGTACTCCCACTCCACCGTCTGGACGGCGCCGATTGGAGCACGCGACAGCCCATGGGAGCTGGTAGCCCACCCCCCCAGGCGATGGCACGCCCTGCACAGGGCCCCGTCCCGAGGCTCCATCACGAGGAAGTCGCCGTAGACGTCATTGTGCGCGTCGTGGCAGGTCGTGCACTGCAGCTCGAGAGCCCCGTCGAGAGTGACCTCGGGCGGTAGTTCCCAAGGGGCGGCGAGCTGCCGATCGCGGACCGCCAGGCCCGGATCGTACGGGAAGCTGATGGGGTGGTCGTCCGACAAGTCCGTGCCCAGGTTGGCCATCCCCGCCGGCATGAACTCTCCGCTGTTCATCCGGATGCGATCCCCCCGACTCAGGACGCTGCCCAGCGCGATCGTGCCATCGTGACAGCTCAGACAGAGTTTGCTTGCGCCCGTCGGCTGCCGAGGCTGGGCATCCAGGGTGGAGGACTCGTAGATGCGGTAGGTCGCCGTGGGGGTGTCCCGGTTCCACAACGGTCGCATTCCCTGCGTGCTGTGGGGCGCGTGGCAGAAGACGCAGACTTGCGCCTCGCCCGGGGCCCGGAGCGCCCCTGGCCCCGCCGCCGAGAGATTGTGCACGGTGTCGCCTACCTTTTCTTGTGCCCCGGCCGTGGCGAGCGGAAGCCCGACGCCGAGGAGTCCCAAGCCGGCCAACCAACGATCCCTACTCCTCCTGGGAACCATGGACATCCCCCTGGCGCAGATAGTCGAAGACTTGGACTCTCCGGTTGTATGAGTCGCAGATCCAGATACGGTCGCGTTCATCGATGTAGATCCCTGCCGGCAACCAGAACTCCCCGGGCCCGTCGCCCTCGCCGCCGAAGAACAGCAGTAGGCGACCCGCGGCGTCGAAGACTTGCACGTTCTCGAATCGCGCGTCTACGACGTAGACGTGGCCATCCGTGTCCAAGGCGATGCCCTTCGGCAACGCGAGGTCCCCGGGGGCATCGCCCGCCCGTCCGAAGGCGACAACTGGCTGTCCGCTGCGCGTGATCCCCTGGACCCGATGGTTGCCCGCATCCGCGATCCACAGCATGTCCCCTTGCCCTTTGATGTCGCACGGGTAGTTGAATTCTCCCGGTTCCTCTCCCCGTCGTCCAAGGACCCTGCTCACGTCCCCTTCCGCGTCCAGCACCTTGACGTCGTGCGCGGCGATGTCGACCACGAAGAGCTCTCCCGTTGCGCGGTCACAGTACGCGGCTACCGGACGAGCCCCGGCCTCCGGTAGGATCAGAGCGTGAATCAGCTCTCCCGTGTCCGCAGAGCACTGATACACCGCCCCCTGCTCTGAATCACATACGAAGAGCGAATCCCCCGGCCCCCGGCAGAGGCCCACGGGGCTGAGCAGCGGCGCACCACCCATCCGCGTGATCTTCGCATAGGAGCGATCCCGGAGATCGAAGCGGTGCAAGCACCGCCCGCCGGGGTCCCCGACCCAGAGACGATCGCCGTCCGCGGTGCACACGGCGGATCGCGGTCCGTACAGCTCTCCCGGTTCTTCCGCACCGAACAGGACGTCGCCGATCCCCGCCAGCAGCCCCCGCGGGGCGTTCAGATCCGCCGAGGAGCGCAGGCAGCCGACGAATCGTATCCGCGCCGCTTCGGGTGGCGCCGGCCAGACGACGGGATCGTGTGGCTCCCCGAAGATCCGCTCCGGCGTCTGCCGGCAAGCCCCGAGGCAGAGGCCTACGCCCACGGCCAGCCCCCCCAGCCCCGCCAGCAGACGCCCACGTCCCGCTCGCCGGGCGGCCTCGTTCGCGGTATCGGCGGTGGTCCGCCGGGGCCCCATTGCCCCCCGATCGCTGTCGCGGTCCGTTGCCGCCCTGCTCATGGGTTCCTCCCCTCCATCAGAAATGCGCTCGGAGCTCCACGTACAGCCGCGACGCGTCGTTCCGAGTGAAATCGTTCTCGAAACTGCCTGTCTCATAGACGATTCGGACCTCCCTCCCCCTTCTTGCCCACTCCAGCGCCAGGTTCACGTCGACCCCGTGGTTGTCGAGACTGAGGGAATCCGAATCGTCCAGGTATCGCCCCATTCCCTCGAAGCTCGCGTGCTCCGTGAGTCGATGGCGGTAGGATCCGTCCAGCGTGAAGTGCGACGTTTTCCGCCATTGCGGCGCCTCGTAGTGCAACTCCGACCAGCCTACCCCCACCCGCGCCGTCGAACCGCCCTCGAACCGATGGGAGTAGCCGCACCCCGCTCGGCGCGCGGTGTAGGGACTGATGTTCGAGGCGTACTCCTCGCGTTCCACCATGGCCTGGAAGCCGTCCTTCCGGTATTCCACACCCAGGGTACGAGATTCCACGTCTTCCCCGAGCGTGGCGATCGCTTCCGCCGGATGGACGCTCTGGCGCTGAAGACTCAACCGGTAGTACGGTGCCAGTCCGAACGAGAATGTCTGCCGGACACCGATCCGCTGTCCCGTCGTGTCGAGCGAGTACTCGCCCACGTTGAGCAGGTCGAAGTCGACGAGGACCGCCTGACCGTCCACGATCAGGCCCCCCGGAAGGCGGTGGATCTCGACGCGGTTCCCGAACTCCACCACGCCGTAGTCCAGATCCAGCGTGTAGGTCTCCGTCCCCGTCTCGTCCGTGATCACGATGGTGGATAGGATGATTCCCGGCCCATCGAGAACGATTGGATCCGGATCCTCGAAGACGTGACTCTCGTCGAGCACGGTGACCACCTCGTCCGATCCATGGCGGCCGATATTCCGTCGCGAGTACCCGTACGTGCTCTCGAACACCCCCCAGCGGTTGCGCTTCCGATAGTGCACGTCGGCATGCAGTCCCTCCTGGTCCGTATCCGCGGCGCCGTCGAAGTCCTGATCTTGCACGAATCCCCCGATCTCGGTGATGACACTCTCGTAGAGGCGGTGTTCCACGGCGGCCGATAGTGCGCGCGACCGCTCCTCGATCACGATGTCATCCTCCGGGCGTCCCTGCGTTCGCCCCACCGCATCCACCTCGTACCAGGAGCGCAGGGAATCCGCGTGCCGCAACGACAGGCGTTCGCGAAGCTCGCTCCGTTCCAGGCCGAGAGAGCCGCGTTGATCGTAGCGAGAGAGCTCGGAATCCAGGCGATGCTGCTCTTTCTCCCCGAACATGAGCCCGTGGGTCAGCCGCAAGTTGTCGACGTCGTACCGGATCTCGAACGGACTGCGCTCGATCGACTGATGCTCGTAGACCAGGGACGCCTTGTTCGAATCGGAGACGATATAGGTGCTGTCGACCCGAACTTGGTCGCTCTGATGGCGGCGATCCTCTTCGGTGCCCCCGAAGGGAGAGTATTCGACCGCGTTGTGGTCGAGCTGAAGCCGGGTCGGCAGGCGATCGCTCAGGTAGCTCCAGTGAAGCCCATACTCCTCCGTCTTGCGGCGTACGCTGGTGAAGAAGGGCCGGGGCTCGACACCCTGAAAGCGACGAGCGAATACCGTGGTCGGGTAGCGTTTCTGCTTGAGGATGTCCGTGCTCACGTCGAAACCGAGCAGCCGCCCGGATCCCCCCTCGGCCGCATCCGTGGGCGGCTCACTCTCGTAGTCGTGTTGCTGGAGCCCCACCAGGGTGCCGGCGACGAAGGACAAGAGGTTGGGGTGGTATGCATAGCCGGCCGTGTCGAGTTTCAGTTTTTCCTCGATCAACGTCTCCGCGGAGGACAACCCCGTCCCCGAGGATCGCGATTCCTGATCCCGTTCGCGCTGCGTCCCGGCGAGTTCCACGTACCCTCCGGTTCGGGTGATCCCCACGGTGCCGACGCGGGACAGATCTTCGGGAGTGGTTCGGCACGAGGAGGCGCCTGCGGCGCCCACCACGACGATCCAGGCCGCAGACGCCAGGAGGCGGCGGGCCGCGCGTCGCGGGCGTCCGGCGGGCGGACGGGCACGCACGAATCCCTCACTCAACCCCGGAGGGCCTCAAGAAGAAGGGATCGCCTCCGCCATGGGGTTGATGGCACTCGAGGCAGCCGCGTGCCGGGGCGGACTCGGATCCCGAGTGGTGCTCATCGTGCCCGAGGTCGTCGCGCGCATGACAGCGATCGCAAAGCGACTGCTCATCCGTTCGGAGGATCCCGGGATAGGTGGATTCGTGGAAATGGTGACAGGCCAGGCAGTCGAGCACGGCGACCGGGCCGTGCAAGTACACCACACCCTCCGTGATTCCGGCGTGACACTGGAGGCAGAGCCCGTCTTTCGGCTGTTTCCTCAGGGCCCCGGCGAGCATGTCATGACAGGCGTTGCATCGCCTCTCCCGGTAGGGGGCATGAACGAAGCGCCGCTGTCGCAGGTCCGGCCGGCCCGAGAAAGCCCCCGCCGCCGGCGCCGCCGGGGTGCCTGCGCCGTCTTCCGCCGGCCCGCTGCCGTCGCGGAGCTCGTCTGGATCGGATTGACCCCCTGGCGGGGGCACTCCGTCGAAGAAGAACGACAGAACCCGATGATGGCGGCTCGAGGAGCAGGCCGGCACGACCAGCACGGCAAGGAGGAACGCCGCGAGCATCGCCTCCGCCATGTTTCGCGTCTGCACGTGCTGCTCCCCGCGAGATGTGTCCCCTGGAGGCTATCCCTGGTCGTCCTCGGGTCGACCGTCCGCGGCTTTCTCCTCGCCGGGGGCATCCGCGCCCTCCAGGTCGGGCGGTTCCCCCTCCGGAGCGGACACCGGACCAATGCCCATCCCAGGATCGACCGCGGGCAGCTTGGCGATCTCCGTTTCGTCGAGCTTGTAGCCTTCCGGAAAAGAGCCGAACGCATAGACGTTGATTAGGTGGCTCCCATACTGGTTCGCGACGAAGAGAAGGTAGTCCACCCGGAAGTCTTCGTGGACGTACTGCTCGAAGTACGGTAGGGAGGTCGTGTCGATGGCCAAGGTCGCGGGGAGCACCATCCCGCCCGGCACGTTTCCGGGTCCCCCGAAGCGCATGAGCACCTCGCCCTCGCCATTGAACATCTGAACCAGTTGCATGGCCCCTTCCACAAGGTAGATCACCCCGTCCGGGCCGGCGCGGATCCCGCGGGGCCTTCCGAACTGACCCAGCCGGTAGCCGGGATTCCCGCGGACCCAGATCGGTTCCCCGGTCCGCGTCAGCTTCTGGATCCGGTAGTTGAGCGTGTCGCTCACGTACAGATTCCCCGCCGGGTCCACACAGATGCTGTTGGGTACGTGGAACTGGCCGGGGGCCTGTCCCGGGGCCCCGAACGTGCGGAGCACCTCGCCCGTGCTGCGATCCAGGACGACGATCTGGCACGTGTCGTCGTTGTCGAGGACGAAGAGCTCGTTCTCGTGGTACGCCACGTCCACCGGATGGCACGGCGGCGGTAGGTCGAAGGCGGCCGCAAAGGAGTCATCGGGACCGAACACGACGACCTGCGCTCGCAGCGGATCGGCCACGAACTTGTAGCCGAGGGGGTCGACCACGATGTTGATCGGCTTGCGCAGCCGGCCCGGGCCTCGATCTCCCAGCACGGAGTAACGACCGCTCTTGAAGTCCAACCGCGCGATGTTGAAGTTCTTCGTGTCGCAGACGTAGACCACTCCATCGCGGACGGCGAGGCCGTACGGCTTGTTGATGTTCTGCTCGGGCTCCTCGCTTCCGCCGAGGGTGAAGCGCTCGAGCGCGCTGAGCTCGGCCACCACCTCCGCCGATCCGCTGGCCCAGGCCAGGAACTGCACTCGCGGGGCGGCAGGGGGAAGGGGGAAGAAGACGGTCGGCTGCTTCTCCGCCGGTGGGGCGCTCTGGCAGGCCGCCAGGACGGCGCCGGCGAGGAAGGCGGAAGCCAGACGACGAGAAACGCGTCTCATGCCGGTAGATGCGGGTAGGGCGCGACGGGGCAGTGTTCGCGCCAGGCGGCCCTACAAGCGCATGCACCCCTCGGAGGAAGGGGTGCATGCGCCGCAGGTCCTGGGAAACCGTTCGAGGCTTCCGATCGTGTCGATCTAGATGTCGTGGCAGTCCAGGCAGATCTGGCTGCCGCCGGTGGTGTCCCGCAGGAAGTCGCCGAAGCCCGCGCCGTGCGGATCATGGCAGGTCGCGCACTCGACCCGGTCTTTCGTGCCGTCGTTGAAGAGAGGCAGGCCGTTGAGAGGGGTGGCTTGATAGTCCGGATCCGCGGCGGGGTACTCGATCCCGATCGGGTGGTCGTTCGACAGATCGGTGCCGACCACTGCACCGCCCGTCATCACGTTGCTCCCGCCCGTGTTGCCCCCGTAGTTGTCCATGGCCGTGACGCCGTCGTGGCAGCTCAGGCAGAGGAGGCTGGTGCCGTCCGGGGTGCCGGAATGGCCGTCCAGGGTGACGTACATCGTGAAGGTCTGCGTGGTCTCCTGGTGGTTCCAGAGGACGCGCTTGACGGTGTTTCCCGCGCCATACGGATAGGCGTTGTGCGGGGTGTGGCAGGGAACGCAGATCTGCCCGCCACCGAAGGTGGACGAGAAGTCGTGGTCCGAGCCCACGATCGTGCTTTGCCCGAGGGCGGTCCCCGTGAGGGCCAGGGCCGCCGCGGTGAGGAGAGCGAGGTGCTTCATTGGCTTCTTTCTTGGGACTGGACTTGGATGGGAGGAGGAGTCGGGGGCGCGCCAGCGCACCCCGCAAGAGCGACCCACGGGTGCGTGCCGGCCCGGCTGGGAATCAGCGGTCCGGACGGGGAGACGCCCACCGCGAAATGTGGACCTCCACCTCGAAATGTCGTGAGATTGTATGCAATCCTAGCTCAGTGAGGGAGGGATGACCCCAGAAAAAGACCCGGCGTGCAGGAGCGCCTCACCAGAAGATCGCCTTCTCCGCCCCTTTCCGCTCGCGTCAGGTAGGCGCGCGGCACTCCCTCGTTCGTCTCGCGGGCGAGAAGCGCGTCCTCGTGATTTTATCGGTTTTAGCCACTGCGGCGACCCGGGTCGGCGCCCGCCATCGCGCAGGCTCGATCCTGGCGATCGACTCAGAATCCGTCGCCGTAGATCCCGCCCAGGGCCTCCCGGTAGCGGGCCAGGGCCTCCTGGGGGCGGTCCATCCGTTCGTAGAGGAGGCCGAGCTCGTAGAGGACCGGGCCCTTCTCCGCGGACCTCCGCAGCGCGCCGAGCAGATGGGTCTCCGCTCCCGCCAGGTTCTCGCGGTGGATCTCCAGCCGCGCCCGCGCCCGCTCGAGCTCAGATGGGGGCTCGGACACCCCGGCGTGCCGGTCCAGGCACTCGGCGGCCTCCACGGTCCGCCCCAGGCGAAGCAGGATCGTGCCCCGGAGCGCGGCCATCGCCGGGGACTCTCCGTGCTCTGCCGCGAGCGCCTGCACGGTCCCCAGCGCGGCCTCGAGGTCTCCTCCCTCCAGGAGGGCGCGCGCGAGGGCGAGACGGGTCTCCACGGATCCGTGGCGCCGGTCGCTCCCCTCCTCCGCGCGGGCGAGGAGGGCGTCGTGCTCCTCCGGCGTGATCTTTCCCGAGAGGACGTCCGCGTGGAGGCCGAGCTTCCGCTCGTAGCTCACGGGCATGTGCGGCAACTCGTAGCGAAGCACCCCCGCCTCGTCGATCAGGAGGGTCGTGGGGGTGACGATCACGCCGAAGTCCCCGTACATCTTCCTCCCGGGGTCCTGTGCGATCCGCACCGTGAGCCCTTGCTTGGCTGCCAGCTCCTGGAAGTAGGCGGCACTGTCCGGCTTGGTCGACACCGCGAAGGCAAGAAGATTCGGCGAATCCCGGCGGTCTCTCTGCACGCGCTCCACGATCTTCAGGGCGTCGAGCGAGGCCTCCTGGGCAGGCCGGACGAAGAGGACGAGCAAGACTCGGCCCTTGCCCATTTCCTTGTCGATCTGCTCGCCGTTCAGGTCCACCACGAAGAAATCGGGCACGACCTCGCCGATCTTCACGTTGCGAAGCACGCGCTCCGATCGGGCGCCAGCGACGACGCCCGGGAGCACCGCCAGGAATAGGACCGCCAGTCCCCGGCGGCGGAAGCCCCGGGAGCGCATTCGTTCTTTGATCATGGGATCGGTCGCCGGCTACTTGACGATGTTCACCACGGGCGTGATGCGATCGTACCCATACTGCTTGTGACAGCCGGGGAGGCAAGATCCCCCGGTATCCGACTTCCGGTAGTTGATCGGTATCATCCAGTCCGATTCGCCGAACGGAACGGCATCCGCGATGTGCCGCGGATTCCGGCTCGCATGAGTCTCGTGGCAGGCTCGGCAGGTACGCCCCTTCGGCTGGCGGTTTACGTGCAGGAAGTGGAGATTGCGATCTCCGTTCCGGAAGTCGGTCAGTGCGTCGGTGCGCCCGTCTCGGACGACATCGGGCTCGTGGCATTGGAAGCACAGAGCGTACCGGCGCTCTTCGTAAGGAGCGTAGAACCCGGCAGGGTACTCCTCGCCGAGGAGACGGAATCGTTTGCTCCCATGGACGTCGACGTGACAGGCCGTGCAGTTCTTCTCTCGGATCGGTCCATGGTGGTTGGAGTTCCTCTCCAGCAGCAACGTGATGTCGCCGATCTTCTTCCCGCCGGAATCCAGCTCCTGACCATGACATGTCAGGCACATGTCCATGGGCTCCCGGAGCAGGAGGTGCTCCGTATCGGAGGCGTGCGGTTCGTGGCAGCTCACGCAGGACCTCTCGGTCGACACCGCGTCGTGGCTGACCGCCGCCTCCGCGACCACGTCCCCGATCTCCACGTGGCACTCGATGCAGAGGGCGGGGGGGGCCTGGAGGAGGATCATCCGGTTGTCGCCCCCATGCGCATCGTGGCAGGACAGGCAGTCGTCGACGGCCGGATCGTGCGTGTACGTCCGGGTGCCGACCCACTCCTTCATCGTCACATGGCACCGCAGGCAGATGCCGGTGGGATCCCCCGCCATCAGCCCCGGCCGACCGGAGGCGTGCGGATCGTGGCATACCAAGCAGGCTCCTCCGGTAACCGCGCCGTGGGCGAACTTCAGGTCCGCCGTGACGTCCCCATGGCAGGAGGCGCAAAGCTCCACCGTCGCCGGGAGCGCCTGAAAGCGGTGATCCTCGCCGGAGACCAACACATGGCACTCCTGGCAGTCTCCAGTCGCCACGGGGTCGTGCACGACCCCCTTCTGGCCGTATTGATCGTGGCACTCCGCCGCCGTGCAGTTGCCGCGGAAATCGCGCGGAGGAGACCCCCGATCCTGCCCCCGCTCCTGGCTCTGCCCGCGCGCTCCCAGGGTTGCCGCCGTGAGCAGGAGGAGGCACCCCGCGACCAGGGCGTACGAGGAAACGAGTCCCGGGTTCTTCGCGGTCACCGGACTTGCCCTCCATGCACGGCGGCGGGAGGTTTCCGGCGGGGACCGAACACCATGGTCACGGACCCTCCCGAGGTGCGAATCGTGTACTCCTTCCCCATCTCCATCCAGGAGGTGGAGGGGTTCCCCGCGCTGTCCAGGGTCTGGATCTCGAGGGCCGTCGATGCCCCCTGCTGCGCGCGCGCCGGCTTGTACTCCTCGACGAGCCGGGCGGCCGGCGCGAACTCCGACAGACGGAAGGCGTACTGGGATCCTGGCACAGGAATGGCCTCGTCGAGCCCGAGCGCCCGCGTCGATATCTCTCCCCCGAATCGCATCCACAGCTCGTGCCTGGTTCGGTCGACCGTGACCAGAACGAGATCGGGGACGTTGTTCTCGGTCTCCACCCCGCACTCGAGGACGGCTCGGTAGGGCAGCGCTTTGGATTGACTCGGGCGGAAATCGGGGAACTTCGCGAACACCCACCGCGCTTCCTTGCCTTCCTGCGCCTCGATCTCGAGGAGCGCCGCGGGGTTCAGGCGCCGATCGGAGAGGCCGCGGATCTGAGCGGTGACGTCGTCACGGCCGTAGTGCGGGAGGAACCGCTGGATCCGGATGACGCACCCCAGGTCCTCGAGCGTGTGGACGGCGCCCTCCCGGACCTCCAGGGGGCGGAAGTCCTGCGCTCCCTCACGAGCGATGAGGAGGCTCGGCGCGCTCGTCAGCTCCTCCGTGAACTGCGAGAGCCCTCGTTCCCGCTGCTCGTCTCCGATCACCGCCATGTACCGCCAGATCCCGATGAGGCTGGTCATCCGGTTTCGCAACGGGTCGCCCGCGACCAGGCAACGGCGATACGAGAGAGCCGGTCCGTCGATCGAGACCCGCACCGCGGGCCTCGCGGCGGGGCTGGAGTCCGGCAGGAGCGTCTGCTCGAGGGTGGCGAGAGGCAGGTAGCGCCGCACGCGAATCGGGGGATGAGGGGCGGGGAGCTCGATGGACTGCCCCAGGTCCTGCCCGCGCGTCAGGTCGGAGATCGCGAGCTCCGTGTCGATCCCCCGATCCTCGCCGCCCGCGACGAATCGGCACCGGAGGTGGAGCGGATTGGCCGTGACCTGCGGGTGCGGAGGAGGGTCCTGCCACGGAGCGGCCGGCGATCCTCCGGCGGGCACGGCGGCGAGGAGGACGCTGCTGAGGGATAGGCTCAACCGGTTCATGGGCGTCCGCGCGATCGGGGCCGGGGGGCGGGCTCGGGCGCCCGATCGAGCCGGGCGCCCGGAGTCGGGGCGTGCGCGCGGAAAGGGGAGATTCTCCCGGCGATGCCCCGACCTGTCTTCGGGAAAACCGCATTCCCAGATCCGAGAACCCGGGCGGGACCGCCGGCGGCCCCGGGACCCGCTGCCCCAGCGAAACTACGAGAGGCGGCAGCCGCCCGGCGGCGCGGCGCCCTACTGCGGATGGCAATGCAAGCAGAGCTGGGACCCGCTCATGCTGGCCCGCAGGAGCTTGGGGATCCCCACGGTGTTGTGGACGTCGTGACACGTCGAGCACTCGACGTAGCGATCGAAGAAGGGGAGATAGGGATCCACCGGCTCGTGGAAGTTGTGGCAGTTGGAGCAGACGAGCCCGCCGTCGCCAGTCTGGTGGTCCCAATAGATGCTGATGGGATGATCGTTCGAGAGGTCCGTTCCGATCCGGGCGTCCCCCGTGAGGAAATAGCTCCCCATGTTGCCCCCGAAGCTGTCGACCGCCGTCACTCCGTCATGGCAGCCGAGGCACAGCAGGGAAGGCCCGCGGGGCTGCTCCGGCTGCTGATCCAGAGTCGGGCTCGAATAGAGCGTGTACGTCTCGTTGCCGACCTCGTGGTTCCAGAGAGGGCTCTCGGGAACGGTCTGATCCGCGTCGTGGGGAATGTGGCAGGCCACGCAGATCTGCTGCCCCGACCACCCATAGGAGGAGAAATCGTGGGCGCTCCCGGTGATCTCCGCCCAGACCGCGGAAGCGACGAGGAGGAACGCAACGGATGCTATCGCCCGGATGAGGAGCACCTTCATCGTTTCACCGCGAGCGCGTCCCGCGGCCTCGACTCGGACACGCGCATCCACCCCAGGGGGATGCCGTTGGTTGGGGATGAACTCGATGTACTTCGAAACCCCTGTGATCCTACCCCCGGGGTCCGAAAGGGGCAACCGCGGTGTCGGCCGTTCGCCGGTTCCGCTCCGGCTCGACGCCCTCATCGCCCCAGGAAGAGGTCCTGGGCGTTGGAAAGGGCGAACGGCTTCCACGTGCCGAAGTGGAGCGCCTGGGTGGCCACGCCGGCGCCCGACAGCGCGGGATCGGCGGGGACGGGGAGGTCATACGCGACCACGGGCCCGATCCGCGGTCCCTGCCCCAGCAGTTCCCCCGCCGGATCGCCGACGTTCACGAGCAGGACTTGACCGCCGCCGAGGGGGAGGGTCAGGCCCGTCGCATAGCCCACCAGCCAGGCCATGGAATGACCGGTGGTCCCCCCGAGATCGATCGTGCCGGTGTACGTGGAGCCGAGCACGGGGAGGGTCACGGCCGTGTAGCTGTCCGGATTCGCGCCCGAGTTGCGATGGGTCGCCGCGGCCCCGGCCCCCCACTCGAAGGTGTAGGCCGAACCCGACCAGCCGTCGTCATAGTCCGCCCCCACCACGAGCGTCTGGCCATCGAAGGCGATGGCCTGGCCGAAGAAGTCCCCGGGCGCGGCGTCGGCGGCCTGGATCCGAGCGTTCTCGACCCAGGCGGAACCGTCGCGCCGGAATTCGTAGGCGGCTCCCGCGCTCCCATCCTCTCCGGTCGCTCCGATCAAGGCTGTCCCCGCCCGGAGGAACACGGAGGATCCGAAGTGGTTGTAGGAGCCGGGGGCGCTCGGCTCGAGCCGGGCCTGCTGGCTCCAGACCGCGCCGCTGCGGGCGAAGACGTACACGGACCCCGCGTCGATGCCGCTCGCATCGTCATAGAACGCGCCCACGCACGCCGTATCGCCATCCGCGGCGATCGAGAGCCCGAGATGATCGTACGCGGCCGCATCGGCGGCGGTCAGCTTGGCCTGCTGGCTCCATACCGTTCCGGTGCGGACGAAGACATAGGCGGCTCCCGCGTCGATTGCCCCCGAGTGGTCGTGGTTGCGCGCCCCGACCACGGCAGTGGTGCCGGACAGGAACACCGCCGTCCCGAACCGATCGTCCGCGCTACCGTCGCTCGCCGTCAGCTTCGCCTGCTCGGCCCACGTCGATCCCGAGCGAACGAAGACATAGGCGGTGCCGGCGTTCGCTCCGACATCGTCTCCGAACACCGCCCCGACCAAGGCCGTATCGCCGTCGAGGGACACGGACCACCCGAACCGGTCCCCCGGCCGGACGTGCGCGCCCCGGAACATCGCCTGCTGGGCCCACGTCGATCCGGACCGGACGAACACGTAGGCGCACCCCCGGGAGGAATCGTCCCCGTCCGCCCCCGCGAGGATCGAGTCCCCATCGAGGGCCACGGAATGCCCGAAGCCGTCGTAGGCACCGGCCGGAGTCGCCGTGAGCTTGCTCTCCTCGCACCAGACCGATCCCGCCCGCCGGAACACGTACGCCGCCCCCGCATCCGAGCCACCGGCGTTGTCGTCGCCATAGGCCCCGATGACGGCGGTGTCGCCGTCGACCGCCGTCGCGTGCCCGAAGTAGTCTTGCGGCGCGGCATCGCTGGCCACGAGGTGCCCGGTTTGGATCCACATCCAGGGATCCACGATCAGGGGGTACGGCGCCCCGGCGTCGTCCACGAGGACGAGGAGCCGATCGGCGGTCGCGACCATGCTCGCGGCGATCTCGCGCCGATCCGCACCCCAGGCCCGCAGCCCCGCGTAGTGCACGTGCTCCTCCCCATCCTCCCCGATCCTCGTGAACCGCGCGTCGCGACCGCCGTCGAGGACTCTCGCCGTCCACCCATCCGAGACGGCGATCGCCAGACAGAGGCTCGCGGCACCGTTCCCGGGGCCGGCGGGACGCCTCTCCACGGTGAACCCGTGCTGCAGCGTCCTCGGGCCGGGGAGGAACCACTCCGTGATTCCCTCGCGGACGACCCGCACTTCCCCTCCCTCCCGGACGGCGGCGGCGCCTGGTCCCGCCTCCTCCAGCGCCGTCCCGCGTCCCCACTCCCGGAGCTCCAATCGCAGAGCGCCGGCGGCGCCCGGGCCCCGCCTTCCCCGCAGCACGACATCGCGGCCCACGAGCTCCGCCCGCATGGGCTGGAGGCCCTCTCCCGCATCCTCCGCCTTCTCCGGTCCGTCGGCCGCCGCGAGTCCCCGGAAGAGCGTGAGGATCGGGACCAAGATTCCCAGGCGCGCGGCGCGCCGCGGGTGGATTCGTCTCTCGTGGATCATCGCTGGAACTGCCTCGGCTTCGGTCCGCACGTGCTCCGGGTCATGGAGGATCGGGTCGGCGCCGCGCCCCGGGGCGCACCGCAGGGTGTCCGCTCACGATATCGGAGTGCGGCGCCGGAGCAATCCTCCCCGATTCGCCGCCCGGCGCGGTCCGGCGGGCCGGCGGCCGGGAGGGGCGGAGGATCTCGAGGTAGTGGCTCACCCCGTGCGCACCGCGGCGACCGCGTCCATCCGCCGCAGGCGCCAGAGGGGGTAGAGGCCGGCGGCGAGGGCGAGGAGGAGGGCGCCGACGAGGAAGCCCGTGGCGGTGTCCGCTCCGGCCAGGCGCAGGGGGATGTCGAGGCCCGAGAGGACCCGCAGCGAGGAGACGAGGAGCGGCGTGAGAGCAGCGCCGACGGCGAGGCCGGCGGCTCCGCCGGCGAGGCCGAGGGCGGCGGACTCGAGGAGGACGGCGCCGGCGAGCTGGGCGTCGGTCATGCCGAGGGCGCGCAGGACGCCGAACTCCTTGCGGCGCTCGAGGGCCGCGAGCAAGAGCCCGTTCAGGACCCCGAGCCCGGCCAGCACGGCGGTCAGGAGGAGGATGATGTCGAAGACGACGAAATCCCGGCCGATGTCCTCGACGTGGAGGCGGCGCACCTCGACGCCGGGGGTGACGCGCAGGCGCGGCGCATCGGCGTGGCGGGCGCGCAGGATCGCCTCCACGGCGAGCGGATCGGCACCGCCGACGAGCCGCACGGCCGCCGCGGAGACGGTGTCCACGTCGAGGCAGAAGTAGCGGTGGAGCCAGCGGTCGGCGGCAACGGCGTAGGCGCGCTCGTCGGGGTGGATGCAGTAGCCGTAGGCGTCGGAGATCGCCGCGATCCGGAACTCCTGCACCCCGTGCCCGCTCGTGTTGACGAGCACCGTGTCCCCCACCCCGAGACCGCGCTGGCGAGCGAGGCGGCGCGAGACCACGATCCCCTGCTCGCGCTCCATGCGCTCCAGGAGCCGGGGATCGGCGAGGGCGGGGCCGAAGCGGGCGAGCTCGGCGGGCCGCACGCCGATCAGGAGGAAGCCGACGTAGGCCCGCACGTCGGCCTGCTCCACGCCGAGGACCTCGGGCCGGGCGTGAAGCTCGGCCGCGAGGGCGGCGAGCTCGACGTCGGGCAGGTCCTCCACCCAGACCTTGTGGTCGACCGCCTCGGCCGCCCAACCGTCGATCTCCGCCTCCAGGCTCGCGGTCATGCCGCGGAGCGCCACGAAGGCCGTGGTGACGAGGGCGATCGCCGCCACGGAGGCTCCGGAACGCGTCGAACCCGCGGCGAGCGAGCGCGCCGCGAGATGGGCGGCGAGGGGCGCGCGCCGGGCGAGGGAGCGCACCAGAGCCGCCGTCGCCCGCGCCACGGTCCCCGGCAAGAGCAGCGGGATTCCGATCAGGAGCGCGAGCACGCCCAGGCCGCCGAGCACCGTGCCGACGAGCCGCGCGTCGCGCGCCCCGACGATCGGCGCGACCACGAAGAAGGCCGCGGGCACGACCGCGACCAGCACGAGCAGCGCGAAGAGCTGGAAGCCGCGGCTCGCGAGGGGCCCCTCCCCGGGCTCGTCCTCCCGCAGCGCCGCCGCCAGGTTCGCGCCGCGCACGCGCCGGAGGGGGTACACCGCGCCGGCGAGGGCCACCGAGACGCCGAGCAGGGTCAGGGCGATCGCCACCCGCCACGGCACCTCGAGCGGACCGACGGCGTGCTCGGCGACGCCGAGGGTCGTGATGCCGGCGCGGAGCATGGCGCTCGCGAGCAGGATCCCCAGCGCGAAGCCGAGGCCGCCGGCAAGGACGGCGATGACGAAGGCCTCGACGAAGAACACCCGGGCGATCTGCCCGCGGGTCGTGCCGAGGGCGTGGAGCGATCCCACCTCGCGCACGCGCTCGAGGAGCGACATCGAGAGGGTGTGGAAGATCACGAACAGCCCGAGCAGGAGGGCGAAGAGCCCCGCCACGCGCACCCCGTTGCGGAAGGCCCGCTCGTCCGCCCGCTGCCCCGTCACGGCGGCCTCGTCGCGCTCCACGGTGAAGCTCCGGCCCAATCGAGCCTCGAGGACCTCGAGATCGACGTCCTCGGCCCGGTCGATCCAGTACTGGGGCTCCACGTGGACGTCGCGGAAGAGGCGGCGGCCGGCGTCGTAGTCCAGGATGACGCAGTCCCCCTGGCCCTTGCGCCCCAGGTCGCGCGGCGCGAGGACGCCGCGGACGAGGAACACCTCCTCGGGCGGGGGCGCGCCGGCGGCGGACTCCGCGCGCAGCTCCCCTTCCACGCACCGCGTGCGCGCGGCGCGCGGCGAGGGGGCGAGGAGCACGCGATCGCCCGGCTCCAGCCCGAAGCGCTGGGCGAGGGCGCGCCCCACGAGCAGCTCGTCGGGATGGCCGGGGCGCAGGTCCGCCCCGCGTTCGACCTGCCAGTTGCCGAGGGCGCGCCCCGGGCCGACCTCGATGGCGGTGAGCTGGACGGCCGCGGCGCGATCGTCCCCGGCGCGCGGCGCCAGGGGCCGGAAGCCCACGTCGTTCTCGAAGAACGCCGCCACCCCGGCGACGCCCTCGAGGTCCCGGAGTGCCGCCGCCGGATCGGCGAGCGATGTCCGCGGCCGCACCTCGAAGTCCGCGCCGGAGCCCGGATCGAGCCACCGCGTGCGGCTCCGCACGCTCACGTGGTCCACCGTGAACACCGCCACGACGGTGGCGATGCCCACCGCGACACCGAGGACGGCGAAGAACGTGCGGCCGGGGCGGCCGAGGAGGCTGCGACGGGCGATGGTCAGCGCCAGTCCCATGCGACGCGCGGCCCGCTCAGAGAGCGAGCGAGGATTGTTCGCGAACGGGCGGCAGCGCCGTCAGGCGATGCGCCGGAAGAAGACATCTGAGAGGATGGTTCATCGATCCTTGCTCAGCCTCTCAGATCCGCAGGACGCCGAGGGCCGCGTGGACGTCCTCGACGGCGAGCCCGGGCCCATGGAGTACGACGCTTTCCTCGAGCCGCCCGTCCACGAGGAAGTGCACGCGGTCGGCGAACGCCGCGTCGCGGGGATTGTGGGTGACGAGCAGCACCGTCCGCCCGTTCTCGTCGCAGAGCCGGCGGAGCGTCTCCATGACCTCGCGCCCCGCCTTCTGGCTCAGGTTCCCGGTCGGCTCGTCGCACAGGAGCAGCGGCTGCCCGCCGGCGAGCGCGCGGGCGATCGACACGCGCTGCATCTCGCCGCCGGCGAGCTGGTGGGGGAACGCCGCGGCCCGCGCCGCGAGCCCGAAGCGCTCGAGCAGCGGCGTCACGACCTCCGCGCCGCGCGCGGGCGGCGCCCCGGCGATGACGAGGGGCAGGCCGACGTTCTCCCGCACGGTGAGGTTCGGGAGCAGGTTGAAGAACTGGAAGACGTAGCCGATCGTCTTCCGGCGCAGGAGGGTGCGCGCGCCGAGGCCGAGCTGGGCGAGGTCGCGGCCGGCGAGCTCGACGCGGCCGGCGGAGGGCTCGTCCAGCCCCGAGATCAAGTGCAGGAGCGTGGATTTGCCCGACCCGCTCGGCCCCATGATGCAGACGAACCGCCCCTCCTCCACCGCGCACGTCACGCCGCGCAGGACGGAGGTCCGCTCGCCTTCCCGGCCGTAGAGCTTGACGAGATCCGCGACGCGGACGATCGGCGGCCGGGCCGGGGGCGCGTCGCTCACGCCTCCTCCCCCGTGCTCTCCTTGGCTGCCCGCCATGCCGCCATCATCGCGTCGAGCGGCGCGCCCCGGAAGCGCTCGCCCATCGCCGCCTCCATGTGGCGAAAGCGCGCCTCGAAGCGCCGCAGGGAGCGGCGGGTGGCCCGCTCGGGGTCGATCCCGACGTACGTGGCGAAAATCGCGGTGGCGAGCAGGACGTCGCCGAGCTCGCTCTCCAGGCGCGCGCGGCCCGCTGGCCCGGCCGCGAACGCCTCGCGCAGCTCCTCGACCTCCTCGGCCACCTTCTGCAGGGCGCCCGCGTCGTCGGCCCAGCGGAAGCCGGCGGCGATCGCCTTGGCCGAGAGGCGCTGCACGCGCTGCAAGGCCGGCAGCGCGACCGGTACGCCGGCGAGGGCGCTCGCGTCCTCCTGCGCGGCGGTACGCTCGTCGCGTTTGATCCGCTCCCAGTTCTGGAGCACGTGCTCGCTCCCGGTGACCTCGACGTCCCCGAAGACGTGAGGGTGGCGGCGGATCAGCTTGTCGCCGGCCGCGCGGGCCGCGGCGGCGACGTCGAAGCGCCCCTCCTCGGAGGCGATGCGCCCGATCAGCCCCACCGCCACGAGCAGATCGCCGAGCTCCTCCACCGTGCCCGCGTCGTCGCGCCGCTCGATCGCCTCCTGCGCCTCGTGGGCCTCCTCGACGAGGCTCGGCCCCATCGAGTCGACGGTCTGCTCGCGGTCCCACGGGCAGCCGCCGGGCGCGCGCAAGCGATCGAGGATGGCGAGGAGGCGGGCGAGGGCGTCGAGCCGCTCGTCGCCGGTCGCGGGCGGGGGATCCAGGGGCCGTGTTCCCTTCCGGTGGTCGCGCGGATTCGTCATCGCGGCGAGCATGACCGATGACCGCCGCCCCGGGAAGGGCGGGCCGCGTAGGGCAGCGGATCGACCGCGCCCGCCTCCCGGAATCCCTTCAACCGCAGCCGGCAGGCATCGCAGCGGCCGCAGGCGAGGACGCGGTCGCTCTCCCGCACCGGATCGTAGCAGGTGTGGGTGAGGCCGAGGTCGACGCCGAGCTCGGCGGCGCGGCGCACGATCCCCGCCTTGTCCAGGGCGAGGAGCGGGGCGTGCACGGCGTAGCGTGCGCCCCGCTCCGCCCCGGCCGCGGTGGCGACCCGGGCGAGCGCCTCGAAGGCGCGCAGGAAGGCGGGCCGGCAGTCGGGGTAGCCGGAGTAGTCGACCGCGTTTACGCCGATAAAGAGGTCGGTCGCTCCGAGCACCTCCGCCCAGCCGAGCGCCACGGCGAGGAACACGGTGTTGCGCGCCGGCACGTAGGTCGCCGGCACGCCGGCGCCGATCGCCGCCTCCGGGCGATCCTTGGGCACGGCGAGATCGGCGGTGAGCGCGGAGCCGCCCACCGCCGCGAGGTCGATCGTCACGATGCGGTGCTCGACCGCGCCCAGCGCCGCCGCCACCCGCTGCGCCGCCGCGATCTCGATGGCGTGGCGCTGGCCGTAGCGGAAGGTGAGGGCGTGGGGCGCGAAGCCCGCCGCCCTCGCCTCGGCCAGCGTCACCGCAGAGTCCATGCCGCCCGAGAGGAGGCACACCGCCGGGCGGGGATGGATCGTGGCGCTCGCCATGCGCTCAGCCGCCCTGCTCCTTCGCGGGGGGAGGCGGTGCGGCGCCCTCGGCCGGACGGCGGGGGGTCGCCTGCTCGTCCATGCGGAGGAGGAAGGCGACGGTGCGCGCCACGTCGCGGCCCGTGCCCCGGATCAGCACTCCGTGGTCCCCGACGGGCACCATGGCCTGCGTGTATTGGTCGGGCCAGAGCTGGCGCATCGTGGTCGCGAGCTGGCGCACCTCGGTGCTCGGGAGGTGGACCGCCGTCTCGACGAGGAGCGCGGGGTGGTCCAGGTAGTGGGAGATCGTCTCCGGTGGGACGGAGACCCAGTTCATCCGGAGCATCGGGGTCTGTCCGCGACCCACGTTCGGCACATAGACGCCGAGCATGGGGACGTGACCGCCCTTCACCGGGGCGAGGTACACGCCGTGGTGGAAGAGGATGGCCTCGGCGAAGGTGTACACCTCGCCGGCGGGAACCTCGGTCGCCGCGAGCAAGGGCAGACTCGTCGTGCGCAGGTACTGGCGCGTCGGGTCGTCCATCAGGAGCTTCTGCCCCGTGCAGAGGGCGAGCTCGCCGAGCAGATCGAGAAGAGAGGGGTCGGCCTCCGCCGTCCCCGGCACGACGAGCGCGCGGGTCGCCGGCGGCAGGAGGTCCCCACCTCGCTCGAGCGGCGCGGTGCGCACCGGCGGGGTTTCGGCGGGCGAGGGGGAGAGGCAGCCGACGAGGACCGCGGCCGCGAGGAAGGGTTCGATGTTCATGGGCTTCGTCTCCAGGTCCGTATCGCGTGCGGCGGGGGTCGGCGCCGTCCGGGCTCCCTCGACGCACCGCCGGGGAGCTTCTTCCCCGGGGCCCGTCCCGCGCGGGGACGGAAGGGGCGGGAGGATCCCTTGCGAGGGCGTGTTCCGGCCGTAGAGTATTCGCCCCGAATCCGGTCCGGTACTCCCCACCGGGGCGTATCGGCCCGGGCCCTCGTCCCCCCGCCAAGAATGGCTTTGTTCCGCCGGAAGACTCCCGTGAGCCAGGTCACCTCTGAGCAGGTCCTGGCGGCCCTGCGCCGCGTGAAGGACCCCGATCTCCACCAGGACATCGTCAGCCTGGGCTTCGTGACCCGGAACGTCGTCGAGGACGGCACGGTCCGGGTGACGATCAACCTCACCACCACCGCCTGTCCGGTGAAGGAGCTCATGAAGGGCCAGGCGGAGGAGGCGATCCGGGCGCTGCCCGGCGTGACCGACGTCGATGTCGAGATGACCGCCGTGACGAGGGCCGCCGCGGGCCCCCCGCGGAAGCTCGCGCCGGGCGTGCGGCACTTCGTCGCCGTCTCGAGCGGCAAGGGGGGCGTCGGCAAAAGCACGGTCACCGTCAACCTCGCCGTGGCCCTCGCCCGCACCGGCGCCCGGGTCGGGGTGCTCGACTGCGACGTCTACGGTCCGGACATCCCGATGATGATGGGGCTCGAGGGCGAGCCCGAGCAGCGGGGCCGCAAGCTCCTGCCGAAGGAGCGCCACGGCATCCACACGATGTCCATCGGCTACCTCCTCGCCCCGGATCAGCCGGTGATCTGGCGCGGGCCGATGGTCCACAAGCTGATCGAGCAGTTCCTCGCCGACGTGGAGTGGGGCGAGCTCGACTACCTCCTGGTCGACATGCCCCCGGGCACGGGCGACGCCCAGCTCTCGCTCGCCCAGATCGTGCCGCTCAGCGGGTGCGTGCTCGTGACGACGCCCCAGGCCGTCTCCACCGTCGACGTCGGCAAGGCGATCGGGATGTTCCAGCAGGTGGACGTCGAGCTGCTCGGCGTCGTGGAGAACATGGCCGGCTACGTGGTCGAGGGGCGCGTGGAGGGCGCACCCGCCGGCACCGCGGTGACGATCGAGACCGCGGAGGGGCCAGAGACGGTCCGGACCGGTCCGGGCGGCCGCTTCGAGGCGGTCGTGCACCTCTTCGGCGCGGGAGGAGCGGATGCCCTCGCCGCGAAGCACGGCTTCCCGGTGCTCGGCCGCATTCCGCTGCACCCGGCGGTGCGCGTCGGCGGCGACGCCGGCGCTCCGGTGTGCGCGACCGCCCCCGACTCGGCCCTCGCCCGCGCCTTCTCCGCCGCCGCCGGCGAGCTCGCGCGCCGCATCGCCATTCGCGCGACGCGCGCCCTGCCGGTGCTGCAGTAGGGCCGTCAGGCCGTTCCGAACCACGGATCGGTAGGCGCCGGGTGCTGGAGGGGCGACAGTGGGCGTTGAGATGCTAGACCGACACGAGGCGTCGGAACGTACTCTGCCATGCGCGCACGACCGGCGCCGTTTCCCGCACGCGGGTCCGACAGGCGGCGGCCAGCGGAGGCAGGGCCCCGCCAACCTCGAAGCGGGGAGCGAAGCGTCGTCAGCGTCCGTGCCGCTGAAACCACGAGGCCAGAGTGTCCCGCAGTTTCCCGAATGCGAGATCCTGGCAGTCCCCGAGGCGCACCTTTCCAGCGATTTCCGCGTATAGCGCGGATGATCGTGGCCGCCGGACGGCCCAGAGCGCTCTCTCGAGCGCATGCTTGGGCCGATGCGGCTTGGCCTCCGCATCGGCCCATAGGTCGACCCGCTCGAGCCACTCACGAAGGCCGGGTCTCCGCCCTTGCCAGCCGAGCGCGCTCGCGACGTGCGGCGAGCTCGACCACACCCACGCCTCCAGCTCGGGATCAATGACCACGGTCGCCGAGCGGCCTTCCCAGCCAAAGTTCGACAGCAGCGCTTCCGTACGCTGTTCGAGCTCTCTTCGGGACTCCTGGCCACGTCCGCAGCCCTCCCGGTCGAACATGACCAGTGAGTGGGAATACCGGTCGATGAATGGGCGGCAGAACTCGTGGGCCCGGAGCAGGCACCCGGCATCCCGCTCGGGATGGACGTATACATCGGCCGTCACCGGACGGATCTCCAGCGATGCAGCGCGCGAGAGAAGCGCGCGGAGCGCGAACTCCATGTTCTTGTCAGCAACGAGCGCTATCAGGTCCTTCCCGGCCATCGTCATCCCAGGACACCGGCAGCGAACAACACCGACAGGTTCGTCTCGCCCCGCCACTCGCGAAGTGCCGGATGCCGATGACCGGCGACAATGTCAGTCGCCCCCTCCTCCGTCTTGCCGAAGCAGAGCACGTCGCTGGCCTCGACAACGCTGAGAATAACCGGCGAGTGCGTCGCCAGCAGGATCTGTGCATCGTACACCGAGGCGAGTGACTGGTACATCGTCTCCACGGCGCTCGGGTGGATGCCGTTCTCGGGCTCCTCTATGAGGTAGACCCCCATGAACTCCGGAAGGTAGGCCGGCAGGGTCAGGGCCAACAGCCGGAGGGTCCCGTCAGAGGCCATCCACGAGGGAACGTCCAAGCCGCCCCGATATCGGAGGACGAGGTAGCGGTGCTTGTCGTCCGGCCGCTCCACGGTGCGAACACTCTCAAGGTCCGGCAAGGCGGTCCTCAGGTGCCCAATCCAGGCGGCGAATCGCGACGGCTCCCGTCTCTCAACGTCCGCCACGACCCACGGCAGGTTGGAGCCATCCGGCTTGAAGCCCCGCACCTGCCCAGGAGGGCTGGCCCTCCTAATCAGCAGGCTGTTCAGCATGATCTGCTGAACGCCTTCCCCTAGGAATCGCTTGAACCAGGATGAGACAGGGAACTTCGTCTCGTCCTCCGGGAGGTTTCCGAGGGCGCTCTTGCGAGGGCCAAGCTTGAACGAGTGGTCCCATCTCTTGCCAGTCTCGTCGTAGAAGTTGTCGTTCCCGTCCAGGATCTTGTTCACCACCGTCTTCGTCCCCTTGACCGATCGGCCGGTGAGGATCGTGTGCGGGGGCTCCGGCGCCAAAGGGAAGAGCGCACGCTGCGCTTCCTCCTGGACCACGGCCAACTTCAAAATCGCCTTCTCGGCGAGGATCGACACCTCGTCTGCCCCAGGGCGCAACCCGACCTCGACCTCGTAGCGAATCGTATCGTAGTCCGTGTTCTCTAGGACGCTCCGCCGCTCCTCCGGGATCCTGGCCTCCGCGGCTATTTGGAAAGATCTCCCTTCGCGCCTCCAGAGGAGATCCGTGAAGTTCTGCGTCCGCTGCTGGACGGCAGCATCGAGCCCCTCAGCGACGAGGGCACTCAGGAACGCGGGCACGTCTAGGAAGGTGGTCTTGCCGCTCGCATTGGGACCCACGAGCACGTGGAAGCGACCGAGCGGCTGCCGGACGTATCGGAGGCAACGGAGACCATTCGCCTCAACGAGGGTCAACATCGTGGGTCCCGCTCCATCTCGGCGTCATGGACAGTCAAGCCTAGCTGTGCGGACGGCGGCCATCAAGCAACCGGCGCCGACGTCAGATCTCCTTGATCGCCGCGAGCACCGAGCGCGTCGCGTGGCTCTTGTTCAGCGTGTAGAAGTGGATCCCGGGCACGCCGGCGTCGAGGAGGCGGCGGCACTGGCGGATGGCGTGCTCGATCCCGATCGCCATCACCGTCGGCGGGTCCGCCTCGTAGCGCTGGAGGCGGGCGGCGAGCTCCTCGGGGATCGACGCCCCGCACATCTTCGTGAAGCGCTGGATCTGCGAGACGTTGGTGATGGGCATGATCCCCGGCACGATCGGGACCTCGAGCCCGGCGGCCCGCGCGCGATCGACGAAACGGAAGTAGAATTCGTTGTCGAAGAAGAGCTGGGTGAGGAGGAACTGGGCGCCGCACGCGACCTTGTGCAGCGTCCAGCGGAAGTCCTCCTCGGGGTCCGGGGACTCGGGGTGCGCCTCCGGGTAGCACGCCGCCCCGATCCCCACCTCGTAGTTCTCGCGCAAGAAGGTGACGAGGTCGCTCGCGTGGCGGAAGCCGCCCGGGGTCGGGACGAACTCCTTCTGGCCGCGGGGGGGATCGCCGCGCAGGGCGAGCACGTTCTGGATGCCGCGCCCGACGAGCCGATCGAGCACCGCGCGCGTCTCGTCCACCGTGTGGCCGACGCACGTGAAGTGGGCGAGGGCGGTGGTGGCGAGATCGCTCTGGATGCGGGAGACGAGCTCGAGCGTGCGCCCCCGCGTCGATCCCCCCGCCCCGTAGGTCACCGAGACGAAATCGGGGGAGAGCATCTCCCGCAGCTCCCGCACCGTCTCCTTGAGCTTGCGGGCCTCGTCGTCGGTCTTGGGGGGGAAGAACTCGAAGCTGTAGACCGGCCGGCCTCGCGTGTAGAACGTCTCGATCCTCATGTCTCCTCCTGCACGAGGGCTGACCCGCGCGCTTCGTCGCCGGCGGTCGTGGCGCGATGGATCATCGGAAGAGCTCTGGCCAGGCGTCGCGAACGGCGCGGACGACGGCTTCGGCCGACGCGGCGACGTTCGCCTCTCCTTCCTCGGCCGAATCGAGGGCGGCGCTCGAGAGGGAAGGGAGGAGGACGTGGGCCTGCTCGGGAGCGATCTCCGGATGGTCGAGGATCACGCCGTCGAGCACCTCCGCGTGCTCGGGCTCGTCGTGGGTGTTCACGAGCACGATCCGGCGCACCCCCTGCTCGACGAGGGACTCGAAGACATCCTCGAGCAGGGCCCACAGGGTGCCCGGGCGCAGGGAGATCCACCCCCGGCGGCGCTCGGCGCGCCGCGAAAGGCCATAGGGAAGCGCCGGCAGCACGGCGGCGGCGACCCCGGCGGCGGCGAGGTCCGCGGCGGCTCGCACCGCGACCGCGCGGGCGATCGTCCCGCCCGCGGCGAGGGGGAGGCGCAGCCCGCGCGGCTCGAGGGCCCCGAGCGGCTGCAGGACGACGGCGAACGGGCCGAGGAGGGCGTCCGCCGCGGGGGGAAGGGAATCGGCGAGCTCGGTCATCCGCATCGAGGGTCAAAGGAGGGCCGCGAGGGCCGCTCGGAACTCCGCGGCCGTCGCGGGGCGCTCCTCGCGGTCGGCCAGGCACCCGCGCACGATGACCCGTTCGATCGCCGGATCCACCTGCACGGCGGGCGCGCGCTGGCGCATCGTGGGCGGGCGGCGCGCCAGCTTGGCCTGGAAGACCTCGAGGAAGCTCCGGCCGGGCCAGGGCAGGACGCCGGTGACGCACTCGAAGAGCACGGTCGCCACGTTGTAGACGTCGGAGCGCACGTCCGGCGACTCGCCGCCGAACTGCTCGATGGGCGCGTAGTAGGGCGTGCCGATGAGCGCCGTGCGGTCCCCGAGCCCCTTCGCCGTCCACAGGCCCGGCGTCAGGCCCCCGTCGACGAGGAGCGGCTGCGGCAGGCCGTCGGAATCGACCTCCGGCAGGTGGATCGTGAAGGGCTTGATGTCGCCGTGCACCAGCTCGTGGGAGTGGATCGCCTCGAGCGCCTCCAGGATCCGGCACCCCAGGCGGATCGCCGGCACCGGGTCGAGCTTCCCGTCGCGCTTGAGCCGGGCGCGCAGCGACTCGCCGCGAGGCAGGTCGGTGACGAGGACGAGGCTCCCGGGTCCGATCGAGAGGACCTCGCGCACGGCGAGGACTCCCCCCGCGCGCACCCGCTTCCAGGGCAGGAGGATCGTGCGGAACTCCTCGACCTGGGCATGGATCTCAAAGAGCCCGGCCGGGAAGTACTGCAGCTCGCAGGTCTCGCCCGTCTTGCCGTCGAGCACGGCGAAGGCGGCCGAGAGCCCCCCCTGGCGGTGGGGCGCGACGATCCGGAACCGATCCGCGACGATGGCGCCGGGAACGAGATCGTAGAGGGTCCGGACGGAGGCCATGGGCGATCGGGAGGGTGGGCCGCGGCGTCAGGCGCCGGCGGCGGGCGGCTGGCTCGTTGCGGCGGGCAGCACGAGGCCGCAGCGGTGGACGAAGGATTCGATCTCGGCGAGGAAGGCGCCGCGCATCTCGGCCCCGGAGCGGGAGCGCAGCCCGAGCTCGACGGCCCGGCGGTCGCCGGGCGAGCCGGGGCTCCCGAAGGACTCGAGGGCGATCTCGACCCAGCGGTTCAGGAACTGCTGGGCCTGGGGGCGGTTCGTGGGGTCGGAGGCGTACTCGACGAAGCGGTTGGGCTCGGGGCGCCCCTGGGCGGCGTCGACGTAGGTGCGGGCGAGGGCGGCGAAATCGGCGAACGTGCTCTCGACGTAGCTTTGCATCGCCACCTTCTCCGCGACCCCCAGGACGTGGAAGGCGACGCCGAACTCGAGGCGCGACTGCGGATACGGGATGCGCTCCTCGTGATCGCGCACCGCTCGCTCCAGGTCCTCCCAGCCGAGCTGGCGGTGCAGCTCGCGGCTCTCGCGGAACAGCCGCAGCGAGAGATCGAGCTCCGTCGCCATGCGCAGCTTCGTGTCGAGGTCCCGGACGTGCTTGAGGCAGTGCCCGAGGATGTTGATCGCGGCGATCTGGCGCCACGCCAGGTCCTCGAGGATCCGCCGGACGAGCTGGCCCTCCTCGCCTGCGCGCTGGTCGTTCATCGCTCCTCCTCGGCGGGGGGATCGATCCCCGTGAGCTCGGCGGGAGGGATCACGAGCCGCGCCACCGGGCGCCCGCCGACGAGGTGCGCCTCGACGATCTCGTCCACGTCGGCGAGCGTCACGCCCCCGTACCAGATCGCTTCGGGATAGACGACGATCGTCACGCCGCGGGCGCACTGGTCGAGGCAGCCGGCCTGGTTGATGCGCACGATTCGCTTCAGGCCGCGCTCGTGGGCCTTGATCTTCAGGGCCTCGGCGACCGCCGTGGCGCCCTTTGCCGCGCAGCACCCCCGGCGGTCGCCGGGCAGGCGCTCGTTCACGCAGACGAAGACGTGGCGGCGGAAGGCGGCCATGAAGATCGGGGATGAGGGTAGCGGATGGCCGCGGCTGGGACGAGGGGGGCGAGGGGAAGACCGAGGAAAGAGCGGCGAGCATGGTGGGATCCGGCGCCCTCCGCACCATCGCAGGAGGATACGCGAGCAAGGCAGCTTGCTCGCGTATCCTCCTGGCGATGCCGCGCGACCTGATCCTCGTCCTGCCGCCCTCGGAGCGCCCGCCGCGCCTCGGGGACGAGGCGGCGCTGGTCCGGATGGCAGCCCGGCGGCTGGGCGTCGCGCCGGACTCCTTCGCCGCGGTGCGCGTGCTCCGCCTCTCCTTCGACGCCCGGCCGCGCCACCGGGGGTGGCGGGTCGCCTTGCGGGCCTGGCCGCGGGGCGAGACGCCCCCGCCGGCCCCGCGCACGCGCCCCCCGGAGATCGCGCCCCCGCCGGCGGGCGCCCCCCACGTCGTGGTGATCGGCAGCGGTCCGGCGGGGACGTTCTGCGCCCTGGATCTGCTCGCGGCCGGCATGCGGGTGACGATCCTCGAGCGCGGGAGGGACGTGCAGGCCCGCCGCCGGCCGATCGCCGCCCTGCACCGCGGCCGGCCCGTCGATCCCGACTGCAACTACTGTTTCGGCGAGGGAGGGGCGGGCACGTACTCGGACGGCAAGCTCCACACGCGGAGCGGGCGGAGGGAAGACGCCCAGGGGGTGCTCGAGACCTTCGTGGCCCACGGGGCCCCGCCGGAGATCCTCGTCTCCTGGCGGCCCCACGTGGGCTCGAACCGCCTGCCTAAGGTGGTGGCGGCCCTGCGGGAGACGATCCGGCGCGCGGGCGGCGAGGTGCGGTTCGCCACGCGGGCCGAGGAGATCGAGACGCGGCCGGTGGCCGGCGGCCGGGCGGCGTGCGCGGTGCGGGCGCGGCGGCTGGACGGCGGCGGCGAGGAGCGGTTCCCCTGCGACGCGGTCGTGCTCGCAACCGGGCACAGCGCCCTCGACTCGCTCGAGATGGCCCACCGCGCCGGCGCGCCCCTCGCCCCCAAGGGCTTCGCGATGGGCCTGCGCATCGAGCACCCCCAGTCCTGGCTCGACGCGCAGCAGTACGGGGGGCTCCGCGGGCCGTGCGAGCTGCCGCCGGCCTTCTACGAGCTGACGGCCCAGGTGGAGGAGCGCGGCGTCTACAGCTTCTGCATGTGCCCGGGCGGCTTCGTCGTCCCGGCGAGCACGTCCCCCGATCGCGTCGTGGTGAACGGCATGAGCCTCTCCCGGCGCGACTCGCCCTTCGCCAATGCCGGCGTCGTGGCGGCGATCGAGCCCGCGGACTGGTGCGGCGAGCGCGGCGCGCGCGAGGGCTGGCCGGCGCTCCTGGAGCGGGCGCGCGCGCTCGGGGCGGCCGCGCTCCCCGCCGGCGCGGAGCTGCCCCGGCGTCCGGAGGACGATCCCCTCTTCGGCGTCCGGCTCCAGATCGCGCTGGAGACGGTGGCCGCCCGCGCCGGCGGCGGCGGGAACCGCGTCCCCGCCCAGCGGGCCGACGCCTTCGTGCGCGGCGCCGGGGAGACGCCCGCGCTCCTCCCGACGAGCTACCGGCCCGGCGCGACGCCCGCCGACCTCGCCGCGCTCCTGCCGCGGGGGCTCTGCGCGCGGCTGCGCGCGGCGCTCGCCGACTTCGACGCTCGGCTCCCGGGCTTCGCGGCGGACTTCGGCCAGCTCCTCGGCGTCGAGTCCCGCACGAGCTCCCCGGTGCGCATCGCCCGCGACCCGCTCACCCTGGAGAGCCCCGGCGTCCAGGGCCTCCATCCCGCCGGCGAGGGCGCGGGCTACGCGGGCGGCATCGTCTCCTCGGCCCTCGATGGCCGGCGCGTGGCGGCAGCGATCGCGGCGCGGCGCAGCGGATGACGGGGGGATTCACAGACCCACGACCAGGTCGATCGCGTTGCAGAGCTCGATGTAGTTGCTGAAGAGAACGCCCTGGGTGGAGGCCGCGGCACCTTCCAGGACGGGGTCGCTGGGCACCGGGATCAGGTGGGCCCCGTAGCCGGCGATCGCCCGGACCGCGCTGGTGAAGAACCAGCTCCCGCCGAAGGCCTCGGTGGCGATCAGGAGCTCTCCCCAGGGGGTGTTGTAGCCCGCCAGCGGCGCGTCGTAGGCGACGAGGTACGTCCAGACGGTCCCCGCATGGCCGGCGGAGTTGATCGTGCTGTTCCAGCTCCCGCCGAGGTGCGGCAGGGTCAGCGACTCGAAGCACTCCCGGTTGATCCCCGTGCCGTTGCGGGAGGTCGCGCTCGCCGGGGTGTGGGAGCCGAGCGTCAGGACGTAGGCCGCGCCGCGCTCGATCGCTTCCTCGCTGTCCGGATCGTCGTCCCCCACCGCGCCCACGACGAGATCCACCGTGCCGTCGCCGTTCAGATCGGGGATCGCGCCGAGCGCATAGCCGAAGTAGTCCAGGGGATCGAGGTACCAGTCGAAGGGCGGGTAGAGGGCGGAGATCTTCGCGTAGCTCACCGCCCCGCCGTTCTGGTCGAGGTAGACGACGTAGAACGCCCCGGCGGAGACCCCGCCGTCGTCGTCCCCCCACGCCCCCACCGCCAGGTCGGTCACCCCGTCCTCGTCGAGGTCGCCGATGGCCGCCACGGAACAGCCGAAGCCGTCGAAGTCGTCCAGCGCCCCCGCGACGCCGCCCACGGTGTCGCTGATCTTCCACGTCTTCTTCACGCCGCCCGTGTAGATCAGGAAGAGGGTCCACACCGCGCCGCGGTCCGGGCCGCCGTCGTCGTCCCGCAGGCTCCCCACCGCGATCTCGGGCTTGCCGTCGAAATCGAGGTCGCCGAGGCACGCGATCGAGTGGCCGAAGCCGTCCCCCGGGCTCAGCTTCCCGTACATCCCCGAGGTGGTCGCGCTGATCTTCTGGTAGCCCTTGACGGTGCCGCTCGTGTTCAGGAAGAGGATCCAGACCGCCCCGGTGTTCACCCCGCCGTCGTCGTCGCCGGGGGCGCCCACCGCGATGTCGGTCACCCCGTCGCCGTCGAGGTCGCCGAGGTTGGCGATGGACTGGCCGAAGAGGTCCGCCGCGTCCACGTCCCCGGGGAAGCCGCCCACGGTGTCGCTGATCTTCTGGTAGGAGTCGCACGTACCGTCGCTCTTCAAGAAGAGGATCCAGATCGCGCCGGTGTCCGCCGCCCCGTCGTCGTCGCCGATAGCCCCCACGGCCACGTCCTTGAGGCCGTCCCCGTCCAAGTCCCCGAGGCCGGCGACGGCGCACCCGAAGAAGTCGTAGCTGGCGATGTCGCCGTAGAAGCCGCCAAAGAGGCTGTTGAGCTCCACGAGGGTCTTCACGGTCCCGGTGTTGTTCATGAGCAGGACCCAGGTACCGCCCACGTCGGAGCCGCCGTCGTCATCTCGCACCTTGCCGACGATCAGGTCGGAGACCCCGTCGAAGTTCACGTCGCCCAGGGATGCGCAGGCGCAGCCGAAGAGATCCCCGTCCAAGAGGCTGAGCGCCGGGTACGTCTCGTCGCTCACCTTGCTGATCGTCTCGACCTGGGCCGCGATCGGCATCCAGGCGGCCGCGAGGAGGCCGCCGGCGCCGAGGAGGAGGGGGCGGGGTACGGAGGAAGGAAGTCGCTTCATGGGGAGACCGGCGCCGGGGCCCCCGGGGAGGGGGCCGAACGCGGGGAGAGGGGAGGAGGGCGAGGGCCAGAGCCCACCCGCCCGCGCCCTCCGGCCGGGGCCCCGGGCGGGGGTCCTCCGTCCCAATTAAGACCCACAATCCGGTCTGCGGGCCCCGGTTTCCCCGAATTCGCCCTTCCCGGCCGGCCGCCGGCGTTCCGCTGCCCGCGGATCGGTCCGGCTCCAGATCCTCCGCTCCGCCGGTCGATCCACGCCCGCCCGGCGGAGGTCCCCGGTCCGACCGGGGAGAGGGAAGGGTCCAAGTTGCACTGTATCGAAACTGTTACCCTGCCCCGCGGGGGGGCTAGGGGGGCGATGCCCCACCCCCACCCCTCCGGTGGGCCGGCCCTTCGTCGCGGGGCCGGTCCCGGTACGGCATCCGACCCCCACCTGCGCCGGCGGGCGGCAGCACCCCGCGCGCCGAGCGGGGGGTTGGACGCCGGAGGAGGGGGCGGATGAGCTGGATCCTGCTCGCCAGCGTCGTCGCCGCCCTGGGTCTCGCGGTGCTCCTCGTGGGGGTGCGCCGCAGCGAGCTCGCCCAGCTCTCGCGCCGCCTCGCGGAGCGCTCCCGGGCGATCGACCGGGGGAGCCACGCGGCCCGCCTGCAGTACCCCCACGTGGACCTCACGCGCTGCGGGGGGTGCGGGATCTGCATCGAGGCCTGCCCCGAAGAAGGGGTGCTCGAGCTGATCCACGGCCAGGCGGTCGTCGTCCACGGCGCCCGGTGCGTGGGGCACGGGCTCTGCGCGCGCGAGTGCCCCCTCGACGCGATCACGATCACGCTCGCCGACCTCGACGAGCGCCGCGACCTCCCGGCCCTCGAGGCGACCCTCGAGGCCCGCGGCGTGCCCGGGCTCTTCCTCGCCGGCGAGGTCACCGGCCACGCTCTCGTCAAGACGGCGATCGAGCAGGGCACGGCGGTGGCGCTCGAGGTCGCGCACCGGGTCGGCCCGCGCGACCGGCGGGCCGCGGGGACGAACGGGAAGGCGCTCGACCTCTGCGTGGTCGGCGCGGGGCCGGCGGGGCTCGCCTGCTCGCTGGCGGCCCGGGCGGCCGGGCTCTCGTGCCTCACGATCGACCGCGAGTCCCTCGGCGGCACGGTGGCCAAGTACCCGCGGCAGAAGCTCGTCATGACGCAGCCGGTGGAGCTGCCCGGCTACGGCCGGCTGGCGCGCTCCTCCTACACCAAGGAGGAGCTGATCGCGGTCTGGGAGGAGGCGGTCGCGGCGAACGAGCTCCCGATCCGCACCGGGATCGAGTTCCTCGGCACCGCGCTCGAGCCCGACGGCCTCCACCGCGTCCGGACGAGCGCGGGCGACCTGCGGGCCCGTTGCGTGTGCGTGGCGATCGGCCGCCGCGGCACGCCGCGCAGGCTCGAGGTCCCCGGCGAGGAGCTCCCCAAGGTCGTCTACTCGCTCCTCGACGCCCGCTCGTACTCGGAGCGCGACGTCCTCGTGGTCGGCGGCGGCGACAGCGCGGTCGAGGCGGCTCTCGCCCTCGCCGGCCGGGGGGAGAACCGCATCACGCTCTCCTACCGCCGGTCCGCCTTCTCCCGCCTCAAGGCCCGGAACGAGGAGCGGCTGCAGGAGGCGTCGGCGGCCGGGCGTTTGCAGGTCCTCCTCGAGAGCGAGGTGACGCGCATCGCCGCGGACCGCGTGGAGATCCTCCTGCGCGGCGGAGAGGGCGAGCGGAAGGTCGAGCTCCCGAACGACGACGTCTTCGTCCTGGCGGGGGGCGTGCCGCCGTTCCCCATGCTCGAGGCGTGCGGGGTGTCGTTCGATCCCGCCGATCGCCCGGCCGTGCGGACGCCGGCGGCCCAGGGCACGGGCCTCCTGCGCGGGCTGCTGGTCGCCTTCCTCCTCTCGCTCGGCGTCGCGGCGTGGGTGGGCGCCTTCGCGGACTACTACGGTCTCGCCGACGAGGTCCGGCTCGACTCCCCGCGCCACGCGCTCCTGCGGCCCGCGGGGACGGTCGGACTCCCGCTGGGGATCGCCGCGGCGGTCTTCCTGGCGGTCAACCTCGCCTACCTCGTGCGCCGCTCGCCCCGGATCCCCTTCACGCGGGGGTCGCTGCGGGCGTGGATGACCTGGCACGTGGCGACGGGGATCCTCGCCTTCCTGCTCGCCCTCGTGCACGGCGCGATGAGCCCCGGGGACTCGGTGGGCGGGCACGCCTTCCTCGGCCTCTCCGTCCTGGTCGTCACCGGGGCGATCGGCCGCTACCTCTATTCCTTCGTCCCCCACGCCGCCAACGGCCGGGAGCTGGCGATCGACGAGGTGCGCCGGGAGCTGGCCGCCGTCTCGGAGGAGTGGACGCGGCTCCACGCCGGCTTCGGGGAGCAGGCCCTCGCCATCGTGCGTGCGGTCGTGCCCGAGCGGCGCTGGACGGGATCGTTCCTGGCCCGGGCGTGGTCCCTCCTCGGCACGCAGTCCCGGGTGCGAGGCGCGATCCGCCGCCTGCGCGAGGAGGGGCGCCGGCAGGGGGTGCCGGCGGGGGAGCTCGACCAGTTCCAGGTCCTCACCCGCCAGGTGCAGCGGAATCTCCTCGCCGCCAGCCATTTCGAGGAGCTGCGCACCCTGCTCGCGACCTGGCGCTGGATCCACCGCTGGACCGCGCTCCTCGTCGTCCTCCTCGTCGCCATCCACGTCGTCGCCGCCGTGCGCTTCGGGAGCCTCTTCGATTAGCGGCGGCGGAATGAAGCTGCCTCGCCCGAATCTCCTGCTCAGCGCCGCCGCCCTCGGGGCGGTGCTCGTCCTGGCCGGCGTCGACCTGCGCCGGACGTCCCCGGGCCCGATCTCGCGCGTGCACGCCCAGGCGGCCGTGCTGGCGGCCGACGACGGCTGCGCCGAGTGCCACGGGCGGCGCGCGGAGTCGATGGCCGCGGCCTGCGCGGAGTGCCACGAGGAGGTGACCGCCGACATCGCCGCGAAACGCGGCCTGCACGGCACGCTCGCCGGCGTCGCGCCGGAGGAGTGCGCGACGTGCCACTCCGAGCACCGCGGGGAGGACTTCGCGCTCGCCGGCGCGCGCAGCTTCGCCCTCGCCGGCATCGCCGATCCGGCGCGCTTCGACCACCGCTCCCTCGACTTCGACCTCGGCGGGCGCCACCTCGAGCTCGCCTGCGCGGAATGCCACCCCAACGCGGAGGCGGCGCTCCTCCCGCCGGACGCGCGGCGCTTCGGAGGCCTCCTCCAGGCGTGCGATTCCTGCCACGAGGACGTGCACGCGGGGCGCATCGTCCGGGAGTGCGCGGACTGCCACGGCCAGGAGCACCCCTTCGCCGAGGTCGCGGTGTTCCGCCACGGCCGCTCGTTCCGGGCGGAGGGCGCGCACCTCGAGCCGGGCTGCCGCGAGTGCCATGCGAGGGACGGCGCCTACGCGGTCGAGGTCCTCGCCGGCGCCGGCTCGCCGCCCGCCGATCGCGCGTGCCGCGACTGCCACCCCTCGCCCCACGACCCCGGCTTCCTGCGCCGCCTCGCCGGCGCGCGGGGCGAGCGGGAGGCGGCGAGCTGCGCCTCGTGCCACGATGCGGTGCACCGGAGCTTCGCGGGGCACGACTCCGCGATGGACCCGGCCGCGCACCCCGCGACCGGCTTCCCCCTGGATCCGCCCCACGACCGCGCGACCTGCGCGGACTGCCACCCGCTGCCGCCGGAGGGGAGCGAGGGTCGTTTCGCGGCGCGCTTCCCGGGCCGCGCCGCCGAGGACTGCCGGGCCTGCCACGCCGATCCGCACGGCGGCCAGTTCGATGCCGGCCCCTTCGCGGCGGAGGACTGCCTCGGCTGCCACGCGCCGCATTCCTTCCTGCCCCCCGCCTTCGACGCGGCCCGCCACGCGCGGACGGCGTTCCCCCTCGAGGGAAGCCACCTCGCGGTCGGCTGCGACCGCTGCCACGAGCGGCCGGCGGAGGACTCGGCCGCCCCGCGCCGCTTCCGGGGCACGCCTGGCACCTGCGCCGCCTGCCACGCCGACGCCCACCGCGGACTCCTCGCGGGAGGGACGGCGGAGGGCTGCGCGGAGTGCCACGTCGCGACGAGCTTCGCGGCGGTGGACGTCGCGGGCTTCGACCACGGCGCGCGGGCGGGCTTCGTCCTCGACGGCGCCCACGCGACCGCGAAGTGCGAGGCGTGCCACCCGCGCGCCGCGACGGCCGACGCGGAGGGCCGGCGCTTCGGCCGCGTGGCCGCGCTCTTCCCGGGGCCGCCGGAGCGCTGCGAGACCTGCCACGCCGACGCGCACCACGGCGTCCTCGCCGGCGCGGACGCACCGGTCGAGGTGGACGGCCGCGAGGGCTGCGTGCGCTGCCACGACCGCGAGTCGTTCGCGGCGGTGGACCGGGAGGGCTTCGACCACGCCCTCTGGACCGGCTACCCGCTCGCCGGGGTCCACGCGGCGGTCGACTGCGCGCTCTGCCACCCGCCGCTCCCGCGGCCCGGCGCGCGGCGGCGCACGACGATGATGGCGGCGGGCCGCGCCTGCGCGGACTGCCACGTCGATCCCCACGCTGGCCAGTTCGCCCGCGACGGGGGCACGGAGTGCGCGCGCTGCCACGTGCTCGACGGGGGCCTCTCGTTCGACCACCAGACGGACTCGCGCTTCCCGCTCGACGAGACGCACCGCGAGATCGCGTGCGCGAAGTGCCACGTCCCCTGGCCGCTCCCGGGGGGATCGCGTGCGATCCGCTACCGGCCGCTCGGGCTCTCGTGCACCGACTGCCACGGGGTGGCCGGCGACCGCGATCAAGAAGGAGGGCAGCGCTGATGAGTCGTCTTGCCATGCTGCTGACCGCCGCCCTCGCGGCCGGGCTCGCCCCCGGCGCTTCGGCGACGGGCGCGCCGGAGGATCGGCCCGCGGATGGGGCGGGCGAGGGGACGGTGGAGCGCGTCCCCGTGCTCGTCACCGCCGCCGCCGCGGGGAGCGTCTACCTCGACCGCGGGCGGTCGGCGGGGATCGAGCCCGGCGACACGGTGCGCCTGCACTCCCTCGGCGGCGGGACGGTGGTGGCGACGGTGCGCGCCGTCTCGCGCACCAGCGCCCGCGCCGAGATCGAAGGGGACGCGGGGGAGATCGAGATCGGCACGGAGGGCGAAGTCCTCGTGCCAAGCGCGCGCCGGCGCCCGCCCGCGGGCGAGGAGGAGGAGAAGAAGCCCGGCGGCGGCGACGCCGGCGGCGCGGCGGACTCGGCGCCGGGCGGCCCGGACGACGAGGCGGCGCGCGTCGCTCCCCCCCATCCGGCCTGGGAGCACCCGCCGGTCGCCTGGGAGGAAGACCTCCCGCTCCTCGCCCCGATCCTCGGCCGCCGGCCCGAGGAGCGCGACCGCCGGGTGCGCGGGCGCGTGCACACCCAGCTCGACCTGACCCGCGATCAGGGATACGGCGGCCGGGACTACCTCCTGTCCCGCTCCGGCCTCGATCTCGTGCTGGAGAACCCGTTCCACCGGGCGGACGAGATCGACCTCGACGTCGAGCTCTTCCATCGCACGGCGGAGGACGACGACACGGACGAGGAGGAGACGCACTTCCGCGTCGACCGCGCCTCGTACCGCTGGGGGGGCGTGCGCGGGCACGCGGAGCGCGGGGAGGCCGGCCGCTTCCTGCAGCACGAGTTCCCGGAGTTCGGCGTGCTCGACGGGGTCGAGTACGCGCACCGCTTCCCCTCCGGCAGCCGGATCGGCGCGTCCCTCGGCTACCTGCCCTCGCGGGACGACGCCCAGACGACCGGCGACGACCTCCAGGCCGCCGTCTTCTACCGCTACGTGCGGGACGAGGAGGAGAGCCTCTCGCTCGGCACGGGCTTCCAGAAGACGTGGCACGAGGGGAAGGCCGACCGCGACCTCCTCGTCGGCGAGGTCGCCTGGCATCCCTCGCGCCGCTTCTTCGCCCAGGCAACGGCGTGGATCGACTACTACACGGGGGCAGATCGGGCGAAGTCGAGCGGCTTCGAGCTGACTCAGCTCGTCGTCAACGGGATGTACCGCACCGAGTCCGGCAGCAGCCTGGGCCTCTTCGCCACCCACCTCCGCTGGCCCGAGATGCTGCGGAACGAGTTCGACGCGCTGACCGCCGCAGAGCTCGCCGACAACGAGGTGAGCCGCGTCGGGCTGCGCGGGACGCGCCGTCTCTCGGACCGGACGCGCCTGGAGGGCCGCGTGGAGGGCTGGAGCGATCAGGACGACTCGGGGAGCGCCGCGAGCGCGCTCCTCGGCCTGCGCGACGTCCTCTACGCCGGCGGGGAGGTGAGCCTGGGCGTCCACCAGACCTCCGGCAAGTACACCTCCGGGGTCGGCGTGCGCCTGCGGGCCGACCGGCGCTTCGAGCGCGGGATCCTCGCCCTCGCCTGGGAGTCGACCGCCTACCAGCAAGACGGGATCACCGGCGAGAACGAGGACCTCCTGCACCACGTTCTGCGCGCCGACTACGACCTCGGCCTCGGCCGGACGTGGGACCTCTCCCTCTTCCTCGAGGACCGCCTGGGCGACGGCCAAGACTCGCTGGCGGTCGGGTTCTTCCTCCAGAAACGCCTCTGATCCGGTGCGAGCGATGGAACGGACGACGCGCATGAGTTTTCCCCGCTGGCCGGCGATCGCGGCCGCCGCGGCGATCCTCGGGCTCCTCGCTTGCGTGGCGCGGCTCGGCGGCGCGGGCGGCACCCCGCCCCAGGGCTGGTGGGAAGGCCGGGGTCCGGTGGTCCCCCACGACTCCTTCCCCGCCGACTGCTCGCTCTGCCACCTCGGCGAGAGCTGGCACACGATCCGCGCCGATTTCGTCTACGACCACGCGGCCGAGACGGGAGTCGCCCTGCGCGGGGCCCACGCCGCCGCGGAATGCCTGCGCTGCCACAACGATCGCGGCCCGGTGCAGGCGTTCGCCGATCGGGGCTGCGGGGGCTGCCACGAGGACGTCCATTTCGGCCAGCTCGGGGCGGACTGCGCCTCCTGCCACGACGAGGAGGACTGGCGGCCCTCGGCGGAGATCGTCTCCCACCAGCGCACGCGCTTCCCGCTCGTCGGCGCCCACGCCGCCGTCGCCTGCTGGCGCTGCCACCCCGGCGCGCAGGTCGGCAACTTCACGGGGGTCGATACCGAGTGCGTCACCTGCCACGCCGACAACCTCGCGCGGGCCACGGAGCCCGACCACCTCCTCCTCGGCTACGTGGAGGACTGCAACCGCTGCCACGTTCCGACCACCTGGGGCGGGGCCGGCTTCAGCCACCCCGGCTGGCCGCTCACCGGCGCCCACCGCACGCTGGCCTGCGAGGCGTGCCACGCCGGCGGGGTGTTCACCGGCACGCCGACGGACTGCTACGCGTGCCACGCGGACGACTATGCCGCCGCCGCCGACCCGAACCACGTCGCGTTGAACTTCCCCACGAGCTGCGAGCAGTGCCACAGCACGCGGGACTGGAACGACGCGGTCTTCGACCACGCGGGCATCGCGAGCGGCTGCGTGGACTGCCACCTGGACGACTACCAGGCCACGACTGACCCCGATCACGCCGCGTCCGGCTTCCCCACGACTTGCGAGGACTGCCACAACACGCAGAACTGGAACGACGCGACCTTCGATCACGACTTCCCGATCGACAGCGGCCCCCACGGGAGCCTCGACTGCGCCGACTGCCACCTGGATCCGGGGAACTTCGCGACATTTTCGTGCACCCACTGCCACGAGCACCGCCAGAGCGAGGCGGACAGCGAGCACCAGGACGTCGAGAACTACGTCTGGGAGAGCAGCGCCTGCTACAACTGCCACCCCGACGGCCGGGCGGACGACTGAACCTGGTCCCCGGATCCTGGCCCGTCGCGGCCGGCGAGGCGGTCGAGGTACCGTCCGGCTCGACCCGGGTGCGGGCTCGGCGGCATTCCGGGGATGATTCACCGCAAATCATGCGGTGAATGCTGGCCCCGGCCGCCGGAATCGGGCAGAATCGCCGCAGGAGGTGCGGTGCAAATGGTGTTCCTCCACGAGCGCCCCGGTTGGCCCCGTTTCGCCTGGAATGGCGAGTCGCTCGCCGCACCCCTGGCCGCGGTGCGCCACAAGGCGGGCCGCCACCTCGGGAGGATGGAAGCCCTGGGCTTCGACGTCCGAGCGGAGGCGAACCTCGAAACCCTGACGAGGGACGTGGTCCAGTCCTCAGCGATCGAGGGGGAGGTCCTGGATCCCGCCGGCGTGCGCTCCTCCCTCGCCCGGAGGCTCGGTCTCGAGGTCGCCGGTCTTCCCCGGCCGGGGCGAGAGGTCGAAGGGGTCGTCGAGATGATGCTCGATGCCACCCGGAACTTCGCGGCGCCGCTCACGAGGGAGCGTCTCCTCGGCTGGCACGCGTCTCTCTTTCCGACCGGGCGAAGCGGTAGGGGCCGGATCACCGTGGGCGCCTGGCGTCCCCGCGATTCCGATCCGATGCAGGTCGTCTCGGGCCCCCTCGGTCGCGAGACGGTGCACTTCGAGGCGCCCCGGGCCGAGCGCCTCGAGGGCGAGATGACCGCATTCCTCGCGTGGTTCGACGCGCCGCCGGCGATCGATCCCGTTCTCAAAGCCGGCATCGCGCACTTCTGGTTCGTCACCATCCACCCCTTCGAGGACGGCAACGGGCGCATCGCCCGGGCCATCGGCGACATGGCCCTCTCGCGAGCCGATGGCACCAAGGACCGTTTCTACAGCTTGTCCTCGCGAATCGAGGCGGAACGAAGGGAGTACTACCTCCACCTGGAAACGGCGCAGCGCGGCGACCTCGACATTACGAGCTGGCTCGGGTGGTTTCTCGGCTGCCTCGACCGAGCGATCGAGGACGCCGGCGAGGCGCTCGCTTCGGTGCTCCGCAAGGCCAGACTCTGGCGGCGCATCGATCTTCGCCCGGTCAACGTCCGGCAGCGCATGGTGATCAACCGGCTCCTGGACGACTTCCAGGGGTGCCTGACCACGTCGAAGTACGCCAAACTCGCCCACTGCTCGCCGGACACTGCGTTGCGGGACATCCGCGAGCTACTGGAACGCAACATCCTCGTGCAGAATCCCGGCCGGGGCCGCAGCACGAGCTATCGACTCGCGGGGCCGGACGACGGATGGGAATGAGGGTGGCGGGGCGAGGACTGCCGCCGGCACGAAGGTCTTCCGCCGCGGCGACGCGGCCAGATCGCCCCCCCTGTCGGCGGAGCGCGGAGCGGCGGCAGTTGCTACCCTCCCCGCCATGCGCCGCCTCCGTCTCGGCAAGGTGCCCGATCCGCTCCGCGCGCACGGCGCGCTCGTGTACCTCGCCCTCTCCGTCCTGGCGGGGACGCTGAGCGCGCTCGGCCGGGGCTTCGTCCCCGCGCTCCTCGCCGGGCTCGGTTTCGCGGGCGTGTTCCTGATCGGGAGCGC
>JBFMCU010000115.1:0-5364 GCA_040754415.1 Planctomycetota bacterium | reverse complement strand
GTCTGCGCCCGCCGCTGCGTTGCACCTCCTCCGAGGGTTGTCGTCCTAACCCGCGCCGTCGGTGCGCCTTGCGGCGAACGCAGCCGCACTCGGCAAAATGCCCCAACTGGCTGCATCAGACCACTAGGCGCTCCCGGGGGCGGGCGGCGGAGACCGCCGGGGATCGGCGGCACCGAGGTAACGACGGCACACCTCTTCCTCGCGGGCGAGACCGAGAGCGGCGCGAGCGAGCGCGAGGATCATCGCCGCCCGGCCCGGCTGGCCGCGGGCGAGACGCAGGGCACTCGTGGCGAGCACGCCGAGGAGCACCGCCGGCAGCCAAGGCGCATGGTGGCGGCGCGTGAAGCGCAGGCGGTTCCGAACGCCGTAGTACTCGGCGAGCAGGCTGCGCTCCCGCCCGGTCACGCTGGTGCCGATCGTGCCCCCGACGTCGTGGACCACGATGCTGCGGGGGGCAAAAGCGAGGTCGAAGGCACCGCGAGCGCGCCGGATCCAGTCGAGCTCCTCGAAGTAGAGGAAGTAGCCCTCGTCCATCGGCCCGACCCGCTCCCACACGCGCCGGTCCACGAGCATCGACGTGGCGACCACGAAGTCCAGCCTCCGGCGCACCCGCCGGGCCTCGCGCTCGGCTACCTCGCCCGTGGCCCGGCGGGCCCGGGCGAACAGCCGCACGCGGCCGAGCCAGGGCGAGTACGTCCCGCCCCCGAGGGCCTGCACGCGCTCCTCCGGACCCGGCAGGAGCACGGTCGAGCCGCCGAATCCCGCCGCCGGCCTTCGTCCCATCTCCGCTACGAGCTCCGCCAGCGCCCGGGGATCGACCGTCGTGTCGTTGTTCAGGAGCCAGACGTAGCGGCAGCCCGGATCGGCGAACGCGAGGCGCATCCCGGCGTTGCAGGCGCCGGCGAAGCCGAGGTTCCGGCCGATCTCGACGAGATCGAGACCGACCGCACCGGCGGGACCGCCGCTCTGGCGGACCTCCCCGACCGCGTCCCGGCGCCGCCACGCCACCGTGGCGCTCCCGCGCACCCAGTCCGCGAGGGCGGCGCGGGCGTCTGTGGCGGATCCGTTGTCGCACACCGTGATCGCGAAGGACGGATAGTCGACGCCCAAGAGGCTCTCGAGGCAGCGCACGGTGAGGGCGGGGCGGTTCCAGTGGACGAGCACCACCTGGACCCGCGGCGCGCCAGAGGGATCGCCCCCCATCTCAAACGCTCCACCCGAGGTCGCGGCCCAGGAACCGCTCCAGGCGGCGCACGTCGTCGGCCAGGCGCGCGGCGAGGCGGCGGCGGCATTCCAGATCGAGGGGCGGGCGCTCGACCGTGTTCCAGTCGGAGAGGCGCAGCCGCAGCGGCACGCGCACCCGCTCCGGCAAGACGCGCTTGATGAGGCGCTTCGCCGGCCCGCCGCCGTCGAGGATCCGGCTCAGGAGGCGGAAGCGCGCCCCGCCGGCCCGGTTAAGCGGACCCGCCGTGTCGATGGGCACGCCGGGATCCACGCCGAGGAAGGCGAGGACGCCCGGCAGGGCCGCGCGGGGCTCCCGTTCTAGGTCCTCGAAGCGCACCACGAGCACATTCTCGCGCCCGAACGTCGCCGCGTAGTCCTCGATCCCTGGCGCGTACCGCGCCCCCGCCGCGTACCACCAGAGATCGCCCCACCCCCGCCGGCGCCGCTCCTCCTCGGCGTCCAGCGCCGCCGCGAAGGGGAGATCCTCCCGCCCCTGCCGCGCGAGGAGCGCGTGCTGGGAGTACGCCTTCTCGACGGGGTCGCGCAGGAGGGCGATCACCTTCACCTGGCCCAGCCGCTCGGCGATCGCGTGGCGCGCCGACGAGTGGAGGAGATACGAGGGGGACACCTCCCCCACCGCAGCCTCCTCGCGAGCGCCGGCATAGTGCGCCTGGTATTCGTCCCAGCTCGCGACGAGCCCCGCCAGCGCCTCTCGGTCCCCCGGCCCCGCGCAGTGCGCGGCGAGGATCGGGTAGGAGAAGAAGTGCAGCTCCTTGCGCACCGGCAGGTACACGCCCGGATGCTGGCGCAGCCAGTGGAACAGGGACGTCGTCCCGCACCGCGGCGCCCCGATCACGACGAAGTTGGGGAGCCTGCTCACTCGTACCGCTCCGACCAGGAGGATAGGTCCAAGCCCGTAAGGGCCGCCACTTCCGCCGCCTCCTCCCGAAGGCGGGCGCGCGCCTCCGGCGGCACGTCCTCCCGGGAGAACGCGGCGCCACCGGTCACCGGCCGGCGGTTCCAGCGGTCGATCGCCATGGCGAGCTGAAGGCGCCGGCGGCGGAATGGAAGCCAGGGCCGAACCGCGCGCTTGATCCAGTTGTCGCCCCAGAGAAGGCGGGAGAGAAGGCGGCTCCGAGCGGCGCGGGCCTCGTTCTCGCGCGGGCTCCGGAGCGCGTCGCCGGGCAGGGAAGGAAGCCCGACGTGCCGGAGGATCGACGACGACGCGGCCCGCTGAGTGCCCACACCCGTCAGGTCCTCGAATCGCACGAACAGCAGGTTCTCGCGGGGGAACAGATCAAGGTATCGGCGGATCTGGGCGGCGTACAACCCCCGCGTCAAGTAGCTGTGGTGCTTCCAACCCATTCCACCGGCGTCGGCGTGCAGGCGCTCTCCCTCGCGCTCCAGCGCCGCCCGGAAGTCCAGAGTCTCGAAGCCGCGGCGAACGGACATCAGGTAGTGCGAGAAAGCCCGTTCCACGGGTTCACGCAGCAGGACGACGATCTTCGCCGCCGGCACCGCGGCCGCGATCCGCCCCGCCGCCCCGGGGCAGAAGAGATACTCGGGATCGACCTCGCCGCACACCGCGTCCGACCGATTCCCTCGGAAGCACCGCCGGTACCAGCGCGGTCCCTTCCGATAGTGATCGTCGCTGCAGAAGAAGTGCGTCTCCTTGGTCCGGGGCAACGACACGCCCGGAAGCTGGGCGAGGACGGCATGCACGGTGCTCGTGCCCGCCTTCTGCGCCCCCACCACGAAGAAGCTCGGAGGGGCGAGGAAGAAGGCCCGGAAATCCTCGGGGCCGTAGGGGACGACGTCGCACCCTCGCTTCCTTCTTGTCGCGCCGTCATTCTCCCCGGCCATATGCCCTGGTAGTCTAGCGGAGGCTCGTACGCCCGAACGAGGGGGCACCCCGCGGCGCGCCGCGCTTGACGCCGCCGCGGTTCGAGGACATGCTTCCGCCGCGAACGGGATGGATGAGAGCACGACCTCGGCGGAGACGCGGCTGAACCTCGGGGCCGGTCGCACGCACATCCCCGGGTTCGTGAACATCGACATCAGCCGGCGTGCCGATATCACTCTCGACCTCGGAAGGGACCGACTTCCCTTCGCCGATGATTCCGTCTCCCTGGTGTTCTCCTACCATACTCTCGAGCACGTGACGGACTATCTCTTCGCCGTGGCCGAGATTCACCGCGTGCTGCGCCATGGCGGACGTTTTCTCGTCGGTCTGCCCTACGTGACGCTGACCGAATACCACCTCGTGAATCCGTATCACCATCACGATTTCAACGAGTATTCGTTCGATTTCTTCGATCCTTCGCGCCTGCGCGGCAGCGCCGTCGAGGACCATCCGGTCCACTTCCGGAAGGTGTTCCACTCCTTCCACTACATCGGAGCGTTCCATCTCGTCCCCCCTCCGCTGCGAACGTGGTGCCGGCGCCATCTGCTGAACGTCGTGAGGAAGATCGACTTCGGGCTCGTCGCGGTGAAAGACCCGGAGCACGGCTTGCCCACACTCGACGCGGTCGAGTTCCGCCGGCAGTTCCGCCAGTGCCTGCACTCCCGCGTGCCGTATGACGCCGCGCCGGCCCGGGCGACACGACCTGCCGGGCGTCCCTTGGCGGGCCGGGTCCGGGCGTGGTGGAACGGTCACGCGTGATGCCGGGAACGCACGGGCCACAGGTAGAAGCCGAGGCGCCGGCGCACGAAGATCGTGCCGAGGACGTTCTGCACGACGCCTCCCCCGGCCACGGCGATCCCCGCCCCCAGAGCCCCGTGGACCGGGAGAAACAGCGCGGCGAGAACGAGGGCCGCCACCGTGGACACCGCGACGCTCGTGCGCAGGTCCTTCTCGTGCCCGCTCATCATCAGGAGCGCACCGACGCCACCCGTCGCGACGTTGAAGAGCTGCCCGCCGACCAGGATCGACAGCACGGGAGCGGCGGACACGAACCCCTCGCCGGCGAGGCCGAGCAGCGCCCGTGGGAAGAGCAGGAAGGCGGCGCCGAGGGGCAGGGCGATCCGCAGGGAGAAGCGCGTGGCGGAGATCGCCGCGGCCCGCAGCCGGGCCGGCTCGTGGACCGCGTGCAACTGCGCGAATCGCTGCTTGCTGGCCAGGTTGGCCGCGAGGAGGGAGAAGGACACGAGCCCCGCCAGCCGGGTGGAGATCCCGAATCGACCCACCTCGTCCCGGCCGAACATCCCGCCGAGCAAGTAGATGCAGAATGCCTGGGGCAGGAAGGTCAGGAGACTCGCCCACATGAGGGGCAACCCGGAAGCCAACAACGCCCGCCCGCTCGGCCTCTGTCCCCCACGCCCTTCCCGCCCGTGAAGCACCCTCAGACACGCCAGGCCGCAGAGCGCCGCCATGAGGGTGAACGCGATCGTCTGGGCCCAGACGGCGATGATGGGGCCGTGGATGGTGCCGAAGGAGAAGATCGCGATGCTGCCGGCCAGCGGAACTCCCACCTCCTGGCAGGCGATGGAAGTGCGCAGGTGGCCGAGGCCCCGCAAGCCATCGGCCCCGACGGAGACGAGCGAGAGCGGCACCACGGCCAGGGCCATCCACCGGAAGGTGGCCGTGAGCTCCGCTCCCTCCCCGAGGGCCGCCGCGAGGGGCGCGGCCACGACCCAGAGCAGGAGACCCTGGACCGCACTGCCCAGGAGGGTGATCCGGGCGCCGGCCCGGAAGAGGGCTCCGATGCTCCGCCAGTCCTCTTCCGCGGCGCACACCGCGACCCGCCGCAAGAGGGCGTTCTCCATCCCGAGGCGCCCCAGGGTCGAGGCGACGTTCGCGCTGGCCAGGGCGAGATAGAACAGACCTGCCCCGTCGACCCCGACGCGGCGGGCCACCAGGAGATGGAACAGCAGATTGCTGCCCATTCCGGCGACCCGCAGGGAGAGGGCCCAGCCGGCGGCCACCGCGGGCCGCGCGCCAATCCGGCGCCCACCGGCCGGCTGCTTCATGCTCCCGCGGGATCTCCGGTCCTCGATCCCCCCCTTGCCCCGGCCGACCCCGGCCCCAGAAGGAACGGCGCGCCGGACGCGAGGGCGAGGGACACCCAGAGCACGGGCGCGTAGTACACCCCCATCCGCGCGAGGTAGGCGGCGAAGACCGCCGCGCAGCCGGCGGCGACG
>JBFMCU010000114.1:0-10689 GCA_040754415.1 Planctomycetota bacterium | reverse complement strand
GTCGGCGCAGCCGGTGGGGAACTCACACCCGCTCCATGGCCCCCGATCAGCCCTCAGCGCCCCAACCAGCTATCCGCCGAAGGCGGATTGAGTCCAACGTGCCCAGCCCAGGGGCGTGCAACGCAACAAAGGCCCCGAGGCGCGATAGTGCTCGCTACCGCAGCAACGCGGTCTTGCCGTGGGGAGGCCTGGGCTTGCTGACACAGCGGGGCCTCCCCTCGGGTCTCCCCGCTCGGCCCGCGTCTTCTACCACGCCCTCCACCGGCCTCCACCTCAGGACCCTCCACAAGGACACGAGGGGGGAGAAAACCAGATCCACCCGGGCTTCGCTCGACCCCGAAGACGGAACCACCTCCAACCCCGGAACTGCCCCCCTCCTCCTCAGCCTTCTCGCCGCCGGTCGGCGGCAAAATTACGGGGATCCTGGTCGGCGTCTACAGGTAGTGAGGAGCTGTATCCTCGTCTGCGAATGAGCGCTCCCCCCTCCGATGCCCGGACGATGCGCGCCGAGCTGGTGCGCTCCGCGCCGTGCGGCGACGATGCCGTGATCGTCGCCGTGCGGGCCGCGCGCGAGTTCGCGCCGGTCCGCGCGGGGCGGTTCTTCATGTTGAAGCGGACCGACGGCGCCTCGCCCCTGATCCCGCGCCCCTTCTCGATCTACCGCCAGAAGGGGGCGGAGCTCGAGTTCCTGGTGAAGGTCGTCGGGCGCGGCACCGCCGCCCTCGCCGCCGCCTCGCCCGGCGGGGAGCTGCTCCTCACCGGACCGCTCGGGAACGGCTGGCCAGCGATGGGGGGGGAGGGGCTCCCCTGGGTCTTCCTCGCCGGCGGTGTCGGCTCGGCCTCCTTCCCGCTCGCGATCGAGCAGGCCCTCGCCGGCATGGATGGGGCCCCGCCGGTCGCGCCGGACCGGCTGTGCCTCCTCCTCGGCGCCGCCCGCGCCGGGTCGCTCTACGACCTCCCCGCCCTCGAGGCGACGGGGATCGCGGTGCACACGGCGACGGACGACGGCTCGGCGGGCCTCCGCGGCACCGTCCTCGACCTCCTCGCGAGCCGGCGGGCCTCCGGCGAGATTCCCCCCGCCTTCCGGATCCTCGCCTGCGGCCCCGAGCCCATGCTGCGGGCGGTGGCGGGCTACGCCGAGCGCCAGGGCCTCGCCTGCTGGCTTTCCCTCGAGACCCGGATGGGCTGCGGGGTGGGGATCTGCAACGGCTGTCCCGTGCCGACCCGGCCCGGCGGCCCCCGGGGCGGCTGGCCCCACGTCCCCTGCTGCACGGAAGGGCCGGTGTTCGAGGCCGGCGAGATCGCCCTCGGGTAGGCGGCGGATCGCCCCCCTCCGGAAAGGGGGTTCAGGCGCGGCCGGGTGACTGCCGATCCAGGAGGCGGCCCGCGCTTCGCGCTCCACACATGCCCGTCGGGAAAGCGCTCCGGTGCACGATCCGGCGGATGGGCGATCTCCTTCGCCCCTCCGCCCCCCTCCTCGTCGAGGCAGGCTCCCTCGCCGCCGCGGGCGTGCTCTTCGACCTTCTGGCGGGGGGGATCGGCCCGCGGACCGGGTCGCTGGGCGAGGCGCAGATGGTGCGCATCCTGGAAGCAGCCGCCTCCGGCCTCTGGCTGGTGGCGCTGCCCCTCGCCCTTGGGCGCGGGGGCGCGGCCGAGGCGCGGCGGCGCCGCTCCGGCGACCGGGTCCCGGCCGCCGCGTGGCCGCCACTCGCCCGGCGCCTGCGCGATAGCCTCCTCGCGGTCTTCCTGGGGGCCTCCGCCGCGGTGACCCTCGCCCAGACCTACGACGTCGAAGGAGCCCTTCCCGGGACCCTCCTCCTCGCGAGCATGGTGGCGCTCGCGAGCCTCCTCGGCGAGTCCTTCGCGCGGAGGGCGGCCCGCCGCCGGGGAGAGGCGCCCGCGGAACGGGTGGCCGTGCGCCGCGCGGCCCGCGCGACCTGGCCCGGGGTCGCTCCGGACGTCGAGGCGACTCCCGGCCTGCTCGAGGCGATCCAGGAGGCCTGGCGGGGCGCGGCGGCGCGCGGCCGGCACCGCGCCGGCGGTCTCTCCCCGCTCCTCGCCAGCCGCTCGGAGTTCTTCGCCGATCTGGAGCTCGATCTGCGCGCTACCCATGCCCAGGGGGGCTCCTACACGCTCCTCGTCGCCGCCGCGCCGGGAGGCGAGGCGGACCGGGTGCGCCTGGGCGAAGAGATCCTGCGGGTCTTCGGCGCCACGGGGCCCCGGGGGTATCTCGGGAACGACCTCTTCGCGGTCGGGCTCTCGGCCGCCGCGGACGAGGACGTGGCACAGGCGGCGGAAGCGCTCCGGGAGGGTCTCGGGGGCGGTCCTTCCGCGACGGAGGGCAGGCCCGCGGAGGCTTCGATCGGCTGGGCGGTCTCCCTCGGAGCGGAAGGGGTGCGGGACCTCTACGCCCGGGCCCTCGCGTCCCAGCGCCGCGCGGCGGCGCGCGAGACCGCCCCGCTGGACGCGCCGTAGCCGCCCGCCGCCGCCGGGCCGGCGGCAGAGGAAGGGGGCTCCACCTCGACGCGCCAATCCCGGGAAGCACTGCGCCCGGAACGGCGGAGGGGACGGGAAGAACCGCGTTCTTCCCGTCCCGTCAGCCGGCGCGCCGCTTCGGCGGCGCAGTGCCGATCACGTCGCGCTGGCGCTGGAGCTCGGCGACCACCTCGTGCCCGATCTTCGGCAGCTCCGCTTGGTCCATCTTGACCAGGCGGAGCGTCTGCCCGGACACGCCGTAGGTCAGGGCGGAGACGCCCTCTTCCCCCAGGATCCGCCAGGTCACCCCCTCGGCGAGGTTCGTCACGGCGCAGAGCTTCGGATCGATCACCGCCAGGTGGGGGGTGTGGTGGTGGAGGATGGCGTCGATCAGGACGCTCGGGAACTTCCACCGCCGCGCCAGGCGCGCCCCGATCTGGGCGTGGCTCAGCCCCAGGTGGAGGCGCTCCGCCTGGAGCATTCCCATCCCCGTGTCCACGTGCCCCAGGATCTCGTCGCGCTCCCGGGCCAGGAAACGGTCGAGCACGATGAGGCCGAGGTTCTGGAGAAGACCGACGGTGTAGGCCACCTCGGGGTCCGGGTGCCCCGCGTGGCGGGCCAGGAGGCGGGCGGCGACCCCGTTCGCCACCGATTCCTCCCACAGGGAGTGGTTCGAGCGCGGCGTCGAGGCCCCCAGGCCCATGAAGAAGGACTGGGAGGCGGAGGTCATCACCATGCTGAGGAGGGCTTTCTCTCCCAGGTGGACCCCGGCCTGCTCGACGGAGGCGATCGCGGTCCGGGCGCCCTGGAGGGCCGAGTTGGCGAGCTTCAGAACCTTGGCGGTGATCCCCGCGTCGGTCTGGATCACCTCCACGATCTCCCGGGGGCCGAGATCCTCCTGGAGGGAGAGCTCCAGAACCCGGACCGCCACCTCGGGAAAGGGCTCGAGGCGTTCGATGTCGAGGAGGACTTCCTTGAGGATCGGATGCACGGGATACCTTCGCTTCCGGGCGGGGGGGCCAGGGCCGGGCCAACGCGCCCGCCCGGGCCTTCCTCGGAGGCCCGGCCGCGCGCCCTGAAACGAAACCCCGCTCCCTTCCCGCCGGCGGACCCTCAGCCTCCGCCGTCCCGCTCCGGCGGGTCCGGGGACGCCTCGTCCGGGGCCGGCGGGCGCCGGAGCTCGGCGCGCTGGCGCAGGGCCTCGGCGCACGCGGGATCGAGAGCCAGCGCCGCCTCGAGCCACGCCTCCGCCCGCCCGAGCCGGCCGCGGCGGGCGTCGATCCGCGCCAGGGCGCAGAAGAGGTCGGGAGAGGGGCTCGGGAGACCCTGCAGGGCGCCGGCGAGCCGGTCGAGGAGATCCTCGTCCGTGCCGACCTCGTAGGCGCGGCGGAGCGCCGGCACGGCGGCCTCGACCGCGCCGATCCCCAGGAGGTAGGCCCCGAGCTGGTATTGCACCTCGACGTTGCTCGGGAGGGCCTCGGCCGCCCGGCGCAGGGCCTCCACGATCTCGCCCCGCGCCCCGTGGCTGGGGCCGCCCTCCGCCCGAGCCTTGAGCAAGAGGGCGTTCGCCCGGTGGTACCAGGCGTAGCCGTGGTGAGGATCGAGGACGAGAGCGCGCTCGACCCAGCCGAGGGCTCCTCGCCAGTCACCCCCGGCGAGGGCCACGGAGGCGAGGATCACCCGCGGCTCGGCCTCGCCGGGGAAGTCCGCCCCGAGCTCCCGGGCCTGCGCCGCGGCCGCCGCCAGGTCGCCTTCCTGGAAGTGGCAGCGGGCGATCTCGAGGCGATCCTCGTAACTTCCTGGGCGCCGGGCGAGAGCGGCCTCGAAGCAGGCGCGCGCCCGCGGAAGCTCGCCGCGCTTCTGGTACACGAGGCCGAGGTTGTGACTCGCTTCGGGGTAGCCCGGCCGGTGGGCGAGGGCAGCCGCGAGGGACCGCTCCGCCGCGTCGAGGTGGCCAGCCATCAGGTGGGCGGCGCCGAGGCCCGTGTACACCTGCTCCAGCTCGAGGTGCTCGCTCTGAACGCGGATGCCGGAAGCCTCGACCTCCCTCGTGCGCCGCTGGATGCCCTCGATCTCCTCGGCCAGCTTCTGGAAGATCGCGATCGGGACCTCGTAGCTCTGCGCCCCCTCGAGCTTCGCCTCGAAGAGGGTGCACCAGGCGAGCCCGAGGTTCACCTGGAGGAAGTCGCGGGAGCTGGCGTAGAGATCCGAACCGGGTCGCTTCGCTTCCTCGAGCAGGGTCCCCGCCCGCTCGTAGACCTCCCTCGCCTCCGCGAGCCGGTGCCGGTCGCCGGTCCGTGCCACCTCCTCCAGGAGGACCCGCCCCCGGCCCCAGAGCACGTAGGGGGACCGCGGCGTCTCTCGCGCGGCCGTCCGGAAGAGCACGTCTTCGTCGTGCCAGGTGGCGATGCGCTCCCGGGACTGGATCGCGTAGAGGAGAGCGATCGCCACGACCGCCGCCGCCGTCACGCGCGCGGAGAGGAGCCGCGCCAGAACGAGAGCGAGGGCGAGCCCGAAACCGAAGACCGGCACGTAGAGGAAGCGGTCGGAAAGGGGGAAGCTCCCCAGGGACTCGACGCGGAAGAGGACTGGCAAGAGTCCGGCGGGGACGATGAGAATCGCCGCCAGGCCGGTTCTGGCGCGCCGCCAGAGGAGGAAGATCGCCACCCCGGCCGCCGCCGCCGTCCAGAGGATCGCCCGCAGGAGATCCCCGCTCCCCAACGGCAGGGTGGGCCGAAAGGGGCGGAAGAGGCGGAGGTCGAGGGGCCAGACGAGGAGCTCGAGGGATCCGCCGAGGATCTCCAGGCGCAGGGTCGCGAGCCGTTCGGCCCCCACCCCGAAGTCGGTGGTGACCCGCTCGAAGCCGGCCCACACGCTCCCGAAGACGAAGATCCGCGCCACGAAATAGAGGGCGAGCACGATCCCGTAGGGGAGGTAGGCGCGGATCGGGGCGTGGAAGCCGCCGAGGAGGCCCGCCGGCTCCGCCGCCGTCCGGCGCCGGCCGAGCTCGAGGGCGGCGAGGAGGGGGAGCACTGCCGCACCGAGCTCCTTCGCCCCCAGCGCCAGGGCGAAGGCAATCGCCCCGGCGAGGGGGATCCCGCGGGATCCCCGCTCGCGCCAGCGGAGGTGAGCGGTCGAGGCGAGGAGGGCGAATAGCCCGAAGAGGGGATCGTTCAGGGCCGAGATCCAGGCCACGCTTTCCACGTGGAGGGGATGGAGCCCGAAGACGAGAGCGGTGGCGAGGGCGATCCCCGGACGGCCCGTGAGCCGGCGGGCCAGGGCGAAGGCGGCGGCCGTGGCCGCCAGGTGGACCGCGATTCCCAGCCCATGGAAGGCCCACGGCGCCCCTCCCCCGAGGGCCCAGGAGACGGCATGGGCGAGGCCCGTGAGGGGGCGCCAGTACCCGATCTGCGCCGCGTCCTCCGCCTCGATCCCCCCCCAGTAGGGGCTGGCCAGGATCGCCGGGAGATTCCCGAGGTCGGTGATCAGGGGGTTACGCCCGACGAGGAGCAGGTCGTCGTAGACCCGCTCGCCCTTCAGGGCCGGCCAGTAGACCGCCAGGACGGCGAGGAGCACGAGGACGAGGCCCCCCCCGAGGACGAGAGGCGAGGAACGCGGGGGGGCGGGGGGGACGGGCGTCACGGGTCGGGGCCGGGGGCCGCGGGCGATCCCGCGGCGGGCGGTCTCTCTGGACCAGGGTACCCGAGGAGGGGGCCGCGCTCGCCGCCCCGCGGTCCGGAAGGGAAAGAGAGTGGGGCGGCGTCCCCAGGGGGGGCGCCGGCCCGCGAGAGAGACTGGACCCTTCGTCGTCGGAAGAAGAACAGATCGACGCCAGCAGACTCGCTCGAGGGGGAGGCCGTCCCGCCCGCCGCCGGTGAGGGGGTGCACCGGGGCGAGGGAGACGGATCGGAACCGCCTTCCCCGGCCGCCGTCCGAGCCCCTCCGTTGCCACTCTGGGATGTACGTACCTCAGGAGGAGAGGCTCGAACCGCACGGTCCGAGGGACGGAGCCTTCGCGGCCCAAGGTGCCGCGACGACCCCCTTCGCCCTCTTCCTTGCCGCCCGCGCCGCTTCGTTCCCGGCTTTTCCTCGACCCGCCCCGCCGGAGGGAAAGAACGGGAGCCGCGGCGGAAACCGCCGCGGCTCCCCGGATCGGCCCTCGCGCCGAGAAGGCGAGCGCGGGAGGTCGGATCAGTAGCCGAGGATCAGGTCCCAGGCGTTGGTGAGCTGACCGGAGGGGCCGTAGCTGTTCAGATAGGACTGAACGCTGACGCCCACCCCCACGAAGGCGGGATCGCTCGGGATCGCGACGTTGTGGTTCGCGATGCCGCCGGAGAGGAAGGCCAGGCTGGTGAAGGCCCAGGACGAAGACGGGTCGATCAGAAGCTCGCCGTAGGAGCCCACGAAGCCGCCGAACGGGGCCGAGTAGCCGACCGCAAGCGTCAGGCCGGTCGCCCCGAGACCGGAGGCGTCGATCTGCGACTGCCAGGTCGTGCCGAGGATCGGCAGCGTCAGGCTGTCGTAGATGTCGGGGTTCACGCCCAGGCCGTTGCGCCACGTCGCGCTCGCGGCGCCGCCGCCGCCGACCACGATGTAGCCCACCTTGGTCTCGGTGTCGCTTCCCAGCGTGCCGGTCACCGTGAGGGACACGGTGAACGTGCCGGGATTGGTGTAGGTATAGCCGGGGTGCTGGAACGCGGACGTGCCGCCGTCACCGAAGGTCCAGCTCCAGGCGTAGATGCCGGTTCCGGTGGACTGGTCCGTGAATCCCACGAAGAGCGGCGCGTTCCCCGAGGTGGGGGTGCCGGTGAAGGCCGCCACCGGATCGGGGGGCGGCGTGCCGGCGAGATCGATCGGGTAGGCGTTGGACAGCGTCGAGTGCCCGGTCGCGTTCTGCTTCACCATCACGTTGCCGGGGCCCGAGCCCCCGGGGGCCGTCACCACGATCTGGGTGCCCCCGCCGGTCGAGCTCACGCCCGTCACCCGCAGGTGGGGGTCGGAGGCGGCCGCGGTGGGCAGATCCTGGGTGAAACGGACCTCGTTGTTCGTGGCGCTGAAGTTGACCCCGGTGATCGTCACCGTGGTGCCCACGATCGAGACCGCCGTGATCTTCGGCTTGCCGGCGGACTTGACGCCGTAGATGTACTGCACCCCGGCGATGTCGTCGGCCTCGATGCTGCGCAGGCTCGTGGCCGGCGGGCTGGCGCTCGCGTACATCGTCGATCCGCTGACCGTCGTGTGCCCGAGGCCAAGGGCGTGCCCGTACTCGTGCGTGTGGATGCCCTGGATGTCCCAGGAGCCGTCGTTGCCGGGTCCGTCCTGCCAGGTCCAGGCGTTGTCGCAGAAGCGGATCCGCCAGCCGTTCGAGATCGGGGTCTCCGTGTAGGCGAGCACGCCGGAGCTGCACGAGCCGACCGACGAGACGATGTTGTCGTTCGTGCCGCCGACGCCGTCGGCATTGCCGCACCAGTAGGCGTCGAAGTTGGCGCCGCCGCTGCCGACCGTCTGGAGCGAGTCCCCGGTCCCGTCGCCGAAGACCTCGCTGCCCCACTCGGCCGAGCCCTTCCAGATCGCCGCTTCCGCGCCGTCCCAGCCGGGCCAGTTGGCGTGGATCGTCGTGTTGTTGTTCGCCTGCGCGTCCACGAAGTTGTTGTAGACGCGCACGTCGCGGTAGCCCTCCGCGGAGAGGCTGCCGCCGATCGTCGTGAAGCTCATCACGCTCTCGGCGGGCGCCAGGAGGAGCGCCGCGGTGCCGAGGGCGAGGCTGGGGAGGAAGAAGTTCCTGATCTTCATGGTCGTCACCTCGCCTCGCTCTAGCGCTTGATCGAGCGGACCTGTTCGTCCAGCTTCTCGACCTTGGTGTTGCTGGAGATGGCGTAGCCCTTGCCGCGCCCGAGCACCACGGTGCCCTTCGGCCCGTCCATGGTGCGGTAGAGGCCGCCATGCGCGCACATCAGCGCGTTGGCCGCCACGCCGCCGCCCATGTCGTCCAGCCACTTGTAGAAGACCACGACGCGGTTTCCGACCTTCACGTCGTCCGCGGCGGGCGCCTCGGAGTTGAACACGCCGTGCTCGTCGTCGAGGAAGCCTCCCCGGAAAGTCACCTCGACCGAGACCGGAGTCCCGGCGCCGACCAGGCGGCCATCGATGGAGAGGGTGGTGAAATAGAGTTCCGGGCCGTCGACGGGGTGGTCCACGACGAACACGTGCTGCGAGGTGATCTCGCCGTACACGGCGTTGTCCGCCTCGGTCACCATCTCAGCCAAGGTCATGCTCTTGATCTGAGAGACGCCGATCGCGCCCAGGAGGGTCAGCGCCGCGGCTGCACCCAGGAAACGCGTCTTTCTCATGGGAGTCGGGGGGTGTTGGATTCTGGTTCTCGTTCGTAGGCACGACCCGCCCACGCCGGTGCCGGAGGATCCGATGGGGAGCCCACCGGGGGGAGCGGGTGGCCCGGAAATGCCGGAAGAAACCTCGCCGTAGCGCGAGATTCCGGCCGTACTTAGGTTGCCAGAGGGGGCGCCGTGTTCCGTCGCTCCCGGGATTCTCTCGGCCTCCGCCGGGTCCGCCGCCGGAGCGATTCCCGGCTTTTGGGGCCTTGGGCCCGGCCCGCCGCCCCTCAACCGTCCCCGTGCCCCGCCTCGTCGAGGCCCCCGGGGGGGAGGTAGTCCGCCGGGGCCGCCGGCGCCGGCCCCTCCCCGAGGTAGGGCAGGAGCTCCTCGTCGTGGGGGTTCTTCTCCAGGAGGGCGGCCAGGATCTCCCGGCCCTCCGGGTCCCCCTGGCGGGCGAGGTTCATACCGAGGAGGCGGAGGCGGTTCCGGGGCGCCTCGGCGGCCAGGTCGTGGCGCTCGGCGTCGGTCGGGGGGGCGAGCTCCAGGGCGCGGCGCAGGAGCCGGACCGCATCCCCCGGCCGGCCGGCGCGCCCCAGCCAGTCCCCGGCCTCCGTCAAGAGGCCGATGTCCTGCGGGCGAGCCGCCACGAGGCGCTCGAGCCAGAACGCGGCCTCCTCCGGCTCGCCGTACTCCTCCCAGGCGCGCGCCACCGCCTGGTCCAGGGCCGGCCAGGGGCCGAACCGACGCGCCACCGGCTCCAGGAACAAGGTGACATCCTCGACCTCCCGCTTCTCGGCGAGCAGCCACGCGAGCGCCTCCCAGATCCGCCGCGCGGAGGCGTCCAGGGGGGGGATCGCGCCCTCGAGGAAGGCCTCGAGGGCCGGCCGAGCGACCTCGATCTGCTGGGCCTCGGACTCGTAGGGGGAGCTGCGGCGCTGGGCGGCGAAGTGCGCCGCGAGCCCGCGGGCGAGGCCCGCCGCTCCCGCGTCGTCGCCGGCCCCCGCGGCCAGGCGCCCGGCGAGCGCGGCGCGGGCGCGGCGAGGCTTCTCGTCGGCCCGGGTGCGGAGCTCGGAGAACCCGCTCGGCGGCCGAGCGGGCCGGCCCGGGGAAAGAAGGCGCGGGCGCGTCGCGGCGGGTTCCTCCACCGCCTCTCCAAGGACGAGCCCCACGGAGAGATCCGCGAGGGTCGATCCGGCGGCGAGAACGACTCGCCCCGGGAACGCCCGGCCCTCGAGCCCGGCGGCCGCGTCGAGCCAGGCCACGGCGAGGGTTTTCTCCGGCACGGAGAGCCCCGCCAGGGCCGGGGCCGGCACCACCCCCCATTCGGTGACCTGGGCCGAACGGTAGGGCAGGAGGGGGCCGTGGGTCGGCGCCACCACGACCAGGTCGTACTCGCCGGCGCGGATTCGCCGCCGGGCCTGGGACGGAGGGATCGCCCGCCCCGGGGGAGGCGGATCGTCGGCGAACAGGATCGCCTCCACGCCGCCCAGGGCGGAAAACCAGGGCGCGGTGCGCTCCAGGTGCAGGGGCCCCAGGGAGGCGAAAACCGCGGCGCGGGCGGGGGTCATCTGGCCGACGAAGAGCACCCGTGCCGCGCCGTCCGCGCGCCGTGCCGGCGGGAGCAGGGACCAGGACCAGCGCAGGCGGTCCGCGTCCGCCTCCTCCTCGGCCGGCATCGGGGTGAGGCGGCGGCGATCCAGGGTGACGGCGAGGGCCCCCCGCGGATTCGGCTCCACGGTCAAGAGCCCCTCCGGCAGCGGAGCGAGGAGGAGCGGCTCGAGGGGGACCGGCCACCAGGGGGAGATCGGCCAGGCGGAGGGGCGGGGCAGGAGGAAGGGGACGAGGGTGCCCCCGGCGGCGAGGGCCAGGCCCACCCCCCGGC
>JBFMCU010000113.1:0-3289 GCA_040754415.1 Planctomycetota bacterium | reverse complement strand
CCGCCGCGCGGGCGACGGCGGGGATCGAGCGGAGAAAGTAAAAGCGCGCCGCCGCGGGCGGGGCGAGGCCGAGGAGGAGCCCCGCGGCGATCGTGGAGCCGGAGCGCGAGACGCCCGGCAGGATCGCGACGGCCTGGGCGGTCCCGATCGCCAGGGCCGCGGCGTAGCCGGGGACCGCGGCGGCGGCCGTCCCCGCCCGCGCCCGGCGCCGCCGGCCGGCCTCGCCCACCCCGAGGATCAGGGCCGTCGCGAGGAGGCCGGCGGCGGCCAGGCGAGGCGAGGCGAAGGCCTCTTCCACGAACGACCGCAGGCCGATCCCCACCCCTGCCGCCGGCAGGGAGCCCACGGCGAGGAGGAGGAGCTCCCGGGGCCGGCCCTGGAGGGCGTCCCGGGCGATCGAGCGGAGGTCGGCGCGGTAGACGGCGAGGACCGCCAGCAGGGTCCCCCCGTGGAGGGCGACGTCGATCGCCAGGGCCGGCTCGCGCAGGCCCAGCGCCGCCTGGGCGAGCACGAGGTGGCCGGAGGAGCTCACCGGCAGGAACTCGGTGAGCCCCTGGAGCAGCGCGAGGAGGGCGAGGGTGCCGAGGCCGGCGAGCGCGGGGGCGAGGACGAGGACGCGGGCGAAAAGGGGAGCCACCGGGAGAGGGTATCGCGGGGATCGCTTCCCGCCGCCCGGGATCCCCCCGCCCGGGGCGGGAACTTTCCGGCCCCGGCCCTTGTCGGGCCCCGGGCGCCGGCCCTACCCTCCCGCGGCGGCGATCCCGCCCGGATCGCGCCCGGGGGCCATTAGCTCAGCCCGGTTAGAGCGCTACGTTGACATCGTAGAGGTCAGTGGTTCGAGTCCACTATGGCCCACCAACCCCCGCTCGCCCGCGTGGCGCCCCGCCGCTCACACTCGCGCCGCCCCTGCGTACGTTCCGGCGCCGCGCGGGCCCGGCGCCCGCCATCCCCGGATCGGCTCCCCGCACCATGACCCGAGCGCTCCCTCTCCTCCTCGCCCTCGCCCTCTCCCCCCGGCTCGCCGCCCCCGCCCGCGCCCAGGCCGAGGATCGCGATCTCCAGCGGCGCATCACGCCGGTCGTGCAGGTCGTCCGCGAGGCGCGGCCCTCGGTCGTCTTCATCCAGAGCAACGGGGCGGGCGAGGTGGTGCAAGACTTCTGGGGGCGGATCCGCCAGATCCCCACGGCGATCACGGGCTCGGGGGTCGTGATCTTCGAGGACGGCTACATCGTCACGAACAACCACGTGGTGGACGGAGCCACCAAGATCCAGGTGAGCTTCGACCAGGCCGACGACCCGCGCGCCTACGACGCCCAGATCATCTCCCAGGATTCCCGCAACGATCTTGCGCTCATCAAGATCGACGGCGATCGCCCCTTCCCCGCCCTCCGCCTCGGGTCGAACGATCCCCTGCTCGGGGAGTCGGTAATCGCCATCGGCAATCCCTACGGCCAGACCCACACCGTGAGCACGGGGATCGTGTCGGGGCTGCACCGGAACGTGAAGGTCCCGCCCCGCGATGGCCGCGGCCCGGTCCTCGAGTTCACCAACCTCATCCAGACCGACGCGGCGATCAACGCCGGCAACTCCGGCGGGCCGCTCCTGAACATCAACGGGGAGCTGATCGGCATCAATGCCGTGGTGAACGCGGTGGCCGAGAACATCGGCTTCGCGATCCCCGTCGACCACGTCCGCCACGTGCTGAACGACCACCTGCTCTCGCTCGACCGCGCGCGAGCGTGGCTCGGCTTCGACCTCGACCCGGAACGCTTCGTCGTCCGGGAGGTGACGCCGGGCGGGCCCGCGGCGCTCGCCGGGCTGCGGATCGGCGATCGCCTGGAGAGCCTGGCCGGCAAGCCGCTCACGAACGCCGAGACCTATCGTCTGACCCGGCTCGCCGTGCAGCCCCTGGACGAGGTCCCCCTGGAGATCACCCGCGACCGCCGGCGCGAGAAACTCGTCGTGCAGGCGTGGAACGGCCTCGACGGCTACCTCTTCGAGCGGCTCGGCGTCAGCGTCGAGCCCACCCTCCTCTCCCCCGGCATGCGCCGCTACCTGCGCGTGACCGAGGTCCAGCCCACCGGACCCTCCGCCGCCCTGCAGCCCGGCGACATCCTCGATGCCGTGCAGGTCGAGGGGACCCCATTGAAGCGGCTCGCCGCGAAGGACGAGCTCATGTGGGTCCTCTCCACGCTGCCGCCCCAGAGCCGCATCAAGCTCTTCATCCTGCGCGACGACGACGCCGACGGCCAGTACGAGCTGCGCGGCGCGAACTGGGAGCGCTACTCCGGCGAGATCACCCTTCGGTGAGGCGATCGACCAGGTCTTCGTCCCATTCGAGGGCGAGCCAGCGGCTCGCGGCGAGGATCGCGCCATCGGCGGCGCGCACGGCCCGGACCTCCAGGTAGGCGCTGGTCGCGCCGAAGTCGGCGGTGAGGACCAGCACGTCGCCGGGGGTGGCGATGGGGCTTCCGGGCAGCCGGACGAGCTCGCGCAGGCTCAGGCGATGCTCCGCGGCGCCGCCCGCCTCCGTCCATGCGAACGGCTCGTAGCCGAGCTCGGTGTAGAGCAGGAGCTCGAGACGCGCCGCCGGGAAGCTCCCGCCGACGACCAGGACCGGGGAGGTGTCGGGGCCGGCCGCCGCGACCCGCTCGTCCACGGGGACCGCGGCGCCATCGGGGAGTCCGTCGACCGTCACCGGGAGGATCGGCACGCGGTCCCGCGTCTCGCGCCAGGGCCGGACGAAGCCCTCCTCGGCGGCGGCGATCGCCGGGCGCGCGCTCCGCGACTGGCCGTAGACCGGGCGCGCCGGCCAAACGGATCGCGGAGAGACGGGAAAGGGCGCGCGGAAGCGGTCGGCGATGCCGTATCCCAGGCAGTAGGCGCCTTCCCAGTGCACCGGGAAGCGCTCGTAGAGGAGCGGCACCTCGCCCGCCTCCTCCCCCGCCGCCGCGGCCCGCGCGCGCCAGATCGCCGCCTCCGCGACGCGGCCGGAGTTCGCCCACTCCCGCGTGTCGGCGATGGCCCACCCGCCGCGCAGCCCGGCCAGGAGGAGGAGGATCGCCGGCGCGAGGCCTGCGAGCCGGCGGCGGGCCCGACCGCCGCCGGCGACGGCTCCCGCCGCGGCGAGGCAGAGCCCGAGGTCGCTCACCTCCAGGAGGCGGGCGTTCTGCGGAGGCAGGATCCCGTCCCGGAGGAGCGGCAGCAGGGGGGCGGCCCCGACCACGGCGCAGGCGAGCCCGGCGAGCACGAGGCGCGGCCGCCACGTGCGGGCGAGCCCGCCGGCCGC
>JBFMCU010000112.1:0-2371 GCA_040754415.1 Planctomycetota bacterium | reverse complement strand
AAGCCATCTGGTAGTCGCCGTCCGCGAGCGCACCGAAGTAGGTCCGCACCGCGTCGGCCACCTCGTCCTCGTCCGAGGATCCGCACCCACCGACGGCCATCAGGAGGAGCGCGAGGACGGCCAGGGCTCGGGCGCTCACCCGCCCTCCCCGGTCCGCACGACCCGGTTGAAGTCGCGCTTCGAGAGCTGCTGCGTGACGTAGAAGCGCGTGCCCCGCGTCTCGTGGAACCCCTCATCGGCCCCTTGGCCCGCGAGCGAGTCGAAGGCCGCGACCTCCGCATCGAGCGCCGCGGGCGAGTCGAACTCCACGACGATCAACTCGTTCCCGTTGACGCTCAGCTCGCCTAGCGCGCCCCGCTCGGGATCCGCCCCGTTGTAGTCCACCGAGTAGCCAGCCTCCTCCAGCCGGGCCTGAACGTCTTCGAGTGGCCGGGGCTCCTCCGTCGTCTGGGCGGTGGCCGCTGCCCCCGTCGTCGCACGTCCGCCGTTCGCCTCCTCGTCGTCATCCGAGCCGCCGCAACCCATAAGCAGCGCAAGCCCGACGAGCGTGGCCGTTACGGCCCGTCCCCTTCCCGCAGTCACCGACATCACCGCTCCCTTCGTGATCTGAGTAGCCGAGTCCAGGACGGGAGCCTAAGTCGAAGTTGCCTAGATGGCTATTGCCTGCCTGGCTATGTGACCGCGACCGTTCTCCCGGCGATGAGCGGCCAGCCCGATGACTACCGCGCGACCTTTGGGAGGAATCTGAAGGCGGCGCGGAACCGCCGCGGCCTCTCGCAGATGGATCTAGGGCGCGAGCTGGACATCCACGTCACCGCCATCGCCCGGTTGGAGACGGGCAACCGGGACCCGCGGCTGGCGACGATCATCAAGCTCGCCCGAGGGCTTCACGTCCGTCCTGCGGAACTCCTGGACGGAATCGAGTAGAGAAGACGCGCGGGCTGGGCTGCGCGAGCTCCCTAGCCGGGCTCCCAGACTGGGTGAGCAGGTCGGACAGTCTCAGGCGGCCGGAGAGCGCGGTCAGCGGCTGGCCCTACGCGGGGCTGAGGTAGTGGTCGGCCGCGCGGGCCCGGCGGACGGCCGCGGCCAGGCGGTCCACCTCCGCCTCCACCTCGCGGACGGCTGACTCGTCGCCCTCGCCGAGGACGACCTTCGCGCACGAGTAGCCGTACTCATCGCGCGCGGCCGCCTCCGCCTGCTCCAGCGCAACCAGCTTCTTGCGGTGCTCCGCGCGGACCCGGCGGTGTCGCCTCTCCTGCTGATCTGCCGTCTCCCTCACAGGCCCCACCCCCGCTCCGACCCGGCCGCGTAGACGAACTCCTCGGCGAGGGCGTCGATCTCGGCGTCGTCCGCCCGTAGTGCCGCACGGGACGCTTCCGGCGTCACCCGGGCATAGCGCCGGTCCCGCTCGCGCTTCCTCTCCTGCGAGCGGGCGAACCGCAGCAGCCCCTTCACCTGCATCGCCCGCGGATGGCCGAGCCGCGCAAGCTCCTCGACGTGCTCGCCGAACGTCACGCGCGGCGTGGGCAGCGCACCTCGCTGCGGCCGGACGCGCGGGGTCGGCTCGTCGCGGACGAGAGCCGCGACCTCCGACTCCTGGATTCCCATCTCATCGAGGACCCCCACGGGTCACCCCCTTCGGTCGTAGGTAGGCCGCGAGCGCGTCCAACAGCGCCGGGCAGATCTCGTTCTCGTGGTCGGCGAGGAAGCGGTCGAGGCCGCGGACGAGCGCGATCCCTTCGGCCGAGGGCGGCAGGTGCGCCGCCGCGAAGAGACGGATCCGCTCCCGGCGCGCGCCGAGCGCGTCGGCCACGTCCGCGCCGCCGATCCGCGCCTCTATCCCCGGGAGGCGAGCCGCGACGGTGTCCGGGTAGGGAGCCCCCGCCCGTAGCTTCACCGGGGCGGCCGAGAGCCGCAGCGAGCCGAGCCGGGAGCTCACGCCGCGGCCCCCGCCGCCTCCGGGAACGAGGACGCGTCCGGGGGCTCGAGCCCGATCAGGCTCTCGAAGACGCGCCTCACCTCTACCGCCGCCTCCCACATCTCGTCGCCCTCCTCGTGGCGGAGCGACGCGGAGGCGGCGCGGCGCTCGAACCGCTCGACCGCGGCGAGCATCGACCTGGCGATCTGATGGAGGTCTCGCTCATCCCGCCATCGGTCCGGGGTGGCCGGGATTACTCCCGCGCGGGCGAGCAGATCCACCAGATCCTTCGAAGTCGCAACCCGCGACCGGATCGCCCCGACCTTCGCGGAGGAGTTATCCGCCGAGGACGCCGCGCGCCGAAGCTCGTCCAGCGCCCAGCGGTGAACGCCGATCGCCTCACGCAGAACCTCCCCCGGGTCCTCATCGAAGCCCACGACCTCCCTCAAGGCG
>JBFMCU010000111.1:0-7519 GCA_040754415.1 Planctomycetota bacterium | reverse complement strand
CGGGGGGGTGCCGCACCCCCCCGGGTGCAAAAAAGTGTCTGACGCCGTATCCGCCCCTCGCCGCCCGCGGTGCGGTAAGGTGGCGCCATGTCTCCGCGCCTCCTCACGCCCGCCGAGGCCGCGCGCCTCCTGAACGTCCCCGAGACGACGATGCGCCGGTGGATCCGCCAGGGGCTTTTCCTCGGCGCGGGGCCGGACGGAGAGGGGATCGAGCGCGCCGAGCTCGACCGCTGGGCCGCGCGGCACGGGCTCCGGCGGGGACCGCGGGGCGCGCCGGCCGCGGCGCCGCCTACCGATCTCCTGAGCGACGCCGTGGCGCGGGGGGCCGTCGTCGCGGGTGCGGAGCCGGCGACCGCGGCGGCGGCGATCGCGCTCGCCGTCGATGCCGTCCCCGGCCTCGATCAGGAGGCCCGAGCCGGGCTCTGCGCCGAGGTCCTGGAGCGGGAGCGCATGGCGAGCACCGGCCTGGGCCACGGGGTCGCCCTCCCCCACCCCCGCCGCCCGCCCGGCGACCTCTTCCCCGCCCCGGTGATCAGCGCCTGCTTCCCCCGCACGCCGCTCGATTGGGCGGCGCTGGACGGCGAGCCGGTGCACGCCGTCCTCCTCGTGCTCTCCCCGAGCGCGCCCGTGCACCTGGAGATCCTCTCCCGCGTCGCCTTCGTCCTGCGGTCGCCGGAGTCCCGGGAGCTCCTCCGCCGGAGCCCCTCCCACGCCGAGCTGGTCGCCCACCTGCGGGCGATCCGGAAGGAGCGGTGAGCGAGGCGCCCGAGCCCGCCGAGCGGTCCGCGATCTCCTGGCGCACGCTGGCGCCGGGCGTGCGGCGCGTGCTGCGCTTCCTCGGCCAGCCCGACGAGCGCTGGGAGCCCCTGATCGCGCTCGCCGTCCTCGTCGGCGTCCTGAGCGGGACCGCCGCGGTCGGCCTGCGCCGGGCCGTGCACTGGCTCTTCCAGGCCCTGGCCGAGCACCGGACCGGGGCCGCGGCGCTCCTCCTGCCTGCCCTCGGCGCCCTCCTCGGCGCGGCGATCGTCGGCCTCCTCTTCCGCGAGCCGCCCGGCCACGGCGTACCCCAGGTGATCCGCGCCGTGTGCCGGCGCGGTGGCGGGATGCGCCGGCGCGGGATCCTCTCGCACTGGCTCGGGAGCCTGGTGACGGTCAGCGCCGGGGGCTCGGCGGGCCTCGAGGGCCCCATCGTCTACAGCGGCGCCGCCATCGGCTCGACGATCGGCAGCTTCTTCGGGCTGAACGAGCGGCGGCGCTCCGTGCTGCTCGCCTGCGGCGTCGCCGGCGGCATCTCGGCGATCTTCAACGCCCCGATGACGGGGATGATCTTCGCCCTGGAGGTCGTGCTCGTCGAGTGGAGCGCCCTCACGATCGTGCCGGTCATCGTCTGCGCCGTCGCGGCCACCGTGCTCTCGCGCCTGCTCCTGGGGCAGGCGCAGTCGTTCCTGCACGCGCCCTTCTCGATGGGCGTCGCCGATCTGGGCCTCTGCGTCGCCTTGGGGCTCGTGGCGGGGCTCGTCTCGACCGCGCTCTCGCGCCTCGTCGACGCCGTCGCTCGCGCCTCCCGTCGCCTCCCGCGCGGGCGCTATCTCGCGCCGCTCCTTTGCGGGCTCGGCGTGGGAGCGATCGGGCTCGGGGCCCCCGGCGCGATCGGCGAGGGCTACGACACGGCGCGCGAGCTGATCTCCCCCACGGCCGCCTCCGGCGGCTTCCTGCTCCTCCTGGGGCTCTCCCTCGCCAAGCTCGCCGCCACCGGCCTCACGCTCGGCTCGGGGGCGCCCGGCGGCTTCTTCGCCCCGTGCCTCGTGCTCGGCGCGCTCGTCGGGGCGGCGTTCCACCGCGCGGCGGTCGAGATCCTGCCCGCCGACGTGGGCGTGGGCGCCGGGGGCAGCTACGCGCTGGTGGGGATGGCGGGGATCGTCGCCGGCGTAATGCAGGCGCCGCTCACCGGGATCCTCCTCGTGATGGAGGTAACCGGCGGCTACGAGGTGATCCTGCCCCTCATGATCGTCGCCGTGCTCTCGCTCCTCGTGGCGCGCCGCGCCGACCGCTACGGCGTCTACACGAAGGAGCTCGCGGCGGCGGGCGATCTGCTCCGGCCGGGCACGGATCGGCGGATCCTCGCCGAAATCGGCCTGCGGGAGGCCCTGGACACCGACGCGACCCCCATCACCGAGGCCATGAGCCTCGCCGACCTCGTCGGCGTGGTGAAGTCCTCGCGCCGCAACCACTTCCCCGTCGTCGATCCGGCGACCGGCGATCTCGTGGGCCTCCTCGACATCAGCACCGTGCGCGAGCTCCTCTTCACACCCGATCTCGCCCGCGTGACGCTCGTCGGCACGGTGATGGACGCCGATCCGCCCACCGTCCCCCTCGACTCCACCCTCGCCGAGGCGGTCGCGGCCCTGGAGGAGAGCGGCGCCTGGGTGCTCCCCGTCCTCGACGGCCGCCGCTTCGCCGGCCTCCTCAGCAAGTCGACGCTGTTCGACCACTACCGCCACGAGCTCGCGGTGCAGGCGATGTGAGGCCACACCGCCTTCCCCCGGAGTGGACTGGAGCTGGCCTCTCGCGGGGGTGCAAGCAGGCTTCCGTCCGGCCTAGAAGCCCCCTGTGCCCCGAGGAACTTGACGATTGTGTAGAATGCCGGCTGCAGAAGACGACAGACCCCCCCCCCGATGACGCAGGCGACCCTCCAACCTCGGCTTCAAGCCCTCATCCTGGCCGACCACGTCTATGCCGACGCGCAAACCGGCAAGAAGGTGATCGCCGGGACGTTCAATCGCCTCTTGGCCGGGTCTTTTCCGACGCAATTCTCGCGGAGCACCTTCGCGTACATCTCGATCACGGACGTCCGGGGCAAGGTATCCCTGGAACTGCGCTACGTGGACAACCAGAACCTGGCCGTGCTCCTCCGAGCAGCCCCTCTGGAGGTCGAGGGCAACGATCCCCTGGCAACCATGGAGTTTGTAATGGCCATCCCCCCCTTCCCGATGCCCCATCCTGGCAGCTACTCCTTCGAGCTCCACGCGAATGGCGAGAAGCTCGGATCGGTCCGGGTGCAGGTGGCTGGACTCTCCCAAGATAGGAACTCCGACCGATGATCGCCAAGTCCTCCGACGTCGAGACCAGGGGACCGGAGCGGTTCCTCTCGTTCAGGCAGCAGCACGGCGAGGCACAAGCCGGCGGAGCAGCGGCTTCGCCCCGGGAAACCCCTGAGGAGGGCGTAGCTGTCTGGACCACGTACGGCGGTGGGGTCTATGAGTGCGAGGTTTGGGTGGCCGAGGAAGCGGAAGGAGGGTTCTCGGCATGTGCGGCGCAACTCCCCGGAGTCGTTGCCCAGGCCGAGGACATCGACCGAGTCCTCTACGAGATCCAAAGGGCGCTCAGCGCGACCATCGCTTCCTACATCACACGAGGGGAGGATGTCCCCTGGACCGACGAGCCGACTGCGGGGTTGGAACTCGTCGAGACCCCCTTATTGAAGAGATGGATCCTGGTGAATGTCTGAGCTGCCCACCGTCACGGGATCGCAGGCAGTCAAGGCGTTCGAGGCATTGGGGTTCCACTTGGATCGAGTCAAGGGTGCTCATCACGTTCTCGTGAAGCCAGGTCACCGGTTCCATCTCTCGGTTCCCGTCCACGGTAGCGAGACTCTCAAGCGAGGTACGATCAGGTGCCTCATCCGCGCGGCCGGCGTGACCGTCGACGACTTCCGAGCCGCCCTCTGACCTTCCTCGGGTGGCTGCCCCTTCCCCCCGCGCACGTGCTCCACCCCCCGCGCGTCCCACAGGTGCCACTCCCCCACGCGCCGGCCCTTCGTGTAGCGCCCCCGGGCCTTCGGCCGGCCGTCCTCGTGCCAGAAGCTCCACTCGCCGTGGCGCCGCCCGGCGCGGTAGGGGCCCTCGCTCTCCTTCGTGCCGCCGGGCCACCAGTGGATCCAGGGCCCCTCCTTCACCCCGGCGATCCCCTGCCCCTCGCCCTCGAGGCGGCCGTTCGGGTGCCACCAGCGCATCGGAGCGGGGTGGATCCCGTCGCCGAAGTCGATCTCCGAGCTCGGGGCGCCGTCGGCATACCAGGCGCGCCAGAGGCCGGCGGGGGCGCCGTGGGCGTAGCGGCGCTCGTACTCCTTCGTCCCGCCCTCGAACCACGCGATCTCCGCGCCGTGCCGCTCCACGCGGCCATCCTCGTGCACGAGGACCTCGGCGAGGTGCCGCGGAGCGGTCTTCGCCTCGTCCCACCAGGTGCGGCGCACCTGGAACTGGGGCGGCGGCTCCTCCGGCTCGTGGGGGATCCGCGGCCCGCGGCAGTCGAGGAGGACGAGGGGGAGGAGAAGAAGGCGGAGGAAGGGGGAACGGGAGCGGGCGCGCACGACGGGCCTCGCGAGATCGGGCCCACATCGTAGCGCGCCGCTCCCCTCCCGCGGGCGAACCTACCCGCCGAGGACGAGGTCGTAGGCGTTGTGCAGGCGGATGCCGGCCCCGCCGCCGAGCCCGTACCCCCGGGTCGCGAACGGGATCCCGCAGAGGGCCGGATCGTCGGGGATCGAGAGGGAGAAGCCCACCACGCCGGTCCCCGCCTGGAGGGGGAGCTGGAGGAGCTCGCCGTTCGGATCGGTGATGTCGACGAGGAGGAATCCGAAGGAGAGCAGGAGGTCGAGCGGGCCGGCATAGCCGGCGACGCCGGCCAGCGTGTTCCCGGTCTGTCCGTTGTCCACCGAGGCCGTCCAGAGCGCGCCGAGGACGGGGGGAGCCGCGAGATAGCCGGTGGCGTTCACGCCCGCGTTGTCCGCGCGGAACGTGGCGCTCGCCGGGCCGTGGATCGTGAAGTCGAGGTCGCTGAAGTCGGTGCAATCGACGCCGGAGTTGTCCTGCTTCACCCGCACGCGACCGAGGGTCGTCGGAGCGGCGGGAACCGTCCAGGCGTAGGTGTGGACGCTGCCCGCGCTCGTGTCGCCGGCGGGGAGATCGGTGGCGATCGGGATCCACGGCCCCATCGACCCGGTGGTCGAGTACTCGAGGTCCCAGTTGAGCGTGACGTGGGCAATCGACACCGTCCACTGGATGGTGGCGGTCGTCCCGGCGCAGAGGTGCTCGCCGCCGTTCGGAGCGTCGAGCGTCACGTGGGCGAAGGAAGGAGAGGAGAGGAGAGGAGGGAGATCGCTCCCGGGAGAGAAGCGACGCGGCGCGAAGGGGAGGAGGACACGAAGGAAGGGAGTGAGCGCATCGAGGATCTCCGGAAGAGGGAGGACGAGGGGGAGACCGCGGCACCGCGACGGAGCGGCGAATCGCCCGTCCCTACGGCGCCCGGCGATGCGCTTGGACGCGGAACCACGGGATCGAGTTCTTCGCCGTTCGCGATCCCCAAGTCGCGTGTGTGCGACGCGGAGGGCGAGACACCGGGCCCGCGATCGCGTCCGGAGTCTGGACGAGATGGACCCGGTCCGTGGAACGGAACGCGGCGCCGGGGGCCTTCGCCCGCCCGGCGCCGCGGCTCCGGCGCGGAGTGCCGATCAGCGCGTCGAGACGGCGATCTTCCGGGGCGTGGCCGTCTTCGTCTTCGGCAGTTCGAGACGAAGCACGCCGGCGGCGAGCCGGGCCTCGATCCGCTCCTGATCGATGGCTTCCGAGAGACGGAACTGGCGGTAGAAGGTGCCCGGGTCGTCCTCGCGGCGGGCCTCGGACCCGCTCGGCGCCGCCGGGGAATCGACCTCGCCGCGCAGGGTGAGCACGCCCTCTCGCAGGTCGATCGCGAGCCGTTCGGCGGCGACCCCCGGCATGTCGGCCAGGATGGTGACCGCCTGCGGCGTCTCGAACATATCGACGGCGGGCGTGCGGACAATGCGCAGGCGCGGCTCCTCGGCAGAGGCCGCGGGGCGGGGGGCGCGGATGCGTTCCACGATCATGGCGGCACCTCCGTTCCTCACGCGCCCTTCACTTCGATCCGCCGCGGGCGCACGCCCTCGGCCTTGACGAGCGCCACCGTGAGCACGCCGTTCGCGTACTCGGCGGTGACGGAGTCCGGGTCGACGGCGCAGGAGAGCGGGATCGACCGGCGGAACGATCCGAAGCGGCGCTCGGACCAGGTGCGGTCGCCGTCCTGGGCGGACCGCTCGTCCCGCTTCTCGCCGGAGAGCGTGAGGACGTCGCCGGTGAGCGTGATGTCCAGGTCCTTCGCCTCGATCCCGGGCACCTCGGCGCGGACGAGGATTCGCTCGTCGTCCTCGGTCACGTCCATGCGAACGTCGGCGGAGGAGAAGTCCAAGCCGGGCTCATCGATGCCGAAGCCGCCGAAGAAGCGGTCGAACACCCGGTCGAAGTCCCAGCGGAGCTGGGCCAGGGGGAAGGTCGCGGGGTCGCGGAGCGCCCGCTCGCTCGACCGCCGCCAGGGGATGAGACTCGTCACGATGCACCTCCCGTGGGAGCCACGGTTTCTCGTTCGCTTCGGTTGGGGTTTTCTCGGGGGCCGGCGTCCCCGCGGGCGCGGGCCCCGGACCCTCGCGGGTCCGTCCGGGGAAGTGCAAGGGGTGTGCCAGTTGTGCGGATCGCCGTATCTTCCTGAAAGCAAAGGAATTGCGCACACGACTGTCCGGCAACTAAGCCATATTGGCATCATGCCGCTGGAACACCTAACCGCCGCCTGTCACTTAGGCATATCAGGCGCTCCATGGAGCGGCTGCCCGGGGAGGAGCGGCGGGACGGGGCAGCCGAGCGAATCCGCGACGGCGCGGAAGAGCTCGCCCTCCGCGACGCTCACCCCTCCGTCGGCGGAGATCGCCGCCGCGCCAGCGGCGAGGATCGCTCGCTTGCCGGACGGCGCCACCGTGGCCAATGCCGCCAGCGCCCCCTCCAGCGCCCGGAGGTCGGTCGCGGCGGGAAGGGCGAGCGGGAGCGCAAGGCCGAGGCGCTCGGCGCCGCGCGCGAAGGCGGCGCGCGCGGCGGCGGGATCCCCGCTGCCGGCCCGGGCCAGCGCCCCCAGGAGGACGGCGCACGGCCCGGCGAAGCGCGGGAGCGGCGCGCTCCCGACCGGCCGCGTCACGGAGGGATCGAAGCCGGGCTCGAGGTGGCGCAGGAGGATCCGGCCGAGCACCCACTCGAAGAGGTCGAGCCGGCGATCGGCCCGGATGAGCGCCTCCACGTTGGCGCGGAACGCGGCGTACTGGGCGGGGGAGAGCTCGCGCAGGGCGGGGAGGGCGAGATCGACGAGCGGGAGGCGGGCGGAGGGATCGACGGCGGCGAGCGCCGGGGCGAGCGCGTTCGTCGCAGCGTGCACCGCGGCGTCGGGGCCGGCGGCGAGGTGGGCGAGCTGGGCGCGGCGGACCCCGTCGTCCGCGGGATCGAGGAGGAGGCCATAGACGAGGGCGCGCGCGCCGTACGGCTCCCGCGCCGCCTCCCGCACCGCCGCGGGGAGCGCGTCCACGAGCGCCCGGGCGTATTCCACGTGCTCCGGCGCCGGGCGGCCGACGCGCGCGAGCGCAGGCTCCGCCGCGATCGCCGCGAGGCCCGCCGCCGCGACGGCCCGC
>JBFMCU010000110.1:0-5940 GCA_040754415.1 Planctomycetota bacterium | reverse complement strand
GGCGCGTCTGCGCCCGCCGCCGCGTTGCACCTCCTCCGAGGGTTGTCGTTCTAACCCGCGTCGTCGGTGCGCCTTGCGGCGAACGCAGCCGCACTCGGCGAAATGCCCCAACTGGCTGCATCAGACCACTAGGAACGGCGGCCCCGGCCCGGGGATGGGGTAGACTCGGGCCGCCCTCACGGTCCCCAAGGCCTCCCGATGCTCCACGCGATCCGAACGTGGCGAGCCGGCACGCTCCTTCTTTCCCTCGCCGCCCTCGCCCTCCCGTCCTCCGCCCACGGCTCGATCTTCGTCCCGCCGAAGGACGACGACAACCCGGGGTCCACCTATCGCGGCCCCTCCGATGTGAACCGCGGCGGCCGCTCCGGGGCCGGGGGCGACGGGTCGGGGCCCGCCGCGCCTCCCCCGGGGGGGAACAGCACGGGGACGGGCACGGGGTCCCTGCCGCCGGTGGGCGGGGCGTCCGGCCCGGCGACCCTCGCCGCCGCGGACGCGCTGGCGCTCGACTCGTGGCTCTGGTGGTGGGAGTTCAACAAGGAGCCCTTCCTCGCCCTGCGCCGTCACCTCCGGAGCACGGAGGTGACGACCGGCAGCGACGGCTTCTACCTGGGCCGGGGCATGCTGCGCGCCGGAGCGGGGCCCGGAGGCGATCCGGCCCTCGTCCGCGACCGGATCCTCCCCGCCCTCGTCGAGGCCCTGGGCGGCTCCCCGTCGGCGGATCTGACGACGGGCGTCCTCGTGGCCCTCGCGAAGATCGGCAACGACCAGGACGACGCGCTGCGGCGCGACCTCGCCCCGCTCTTGAAGGCCCGCCTCGCCGACCCGCGCCAGGAGGTGAGCGAGACGGCGGCGGTCGCCCTCGGGCTCCTCGGCGATCTCGACTCGGCCTCCCTCCTCGCCTCGCTCGCCGCCGACGGCGAGGAGGGTCGCCGCGCGGTCCTCGCCCGGCGGGTCGCCCCGCGCACCCGGGTCTTCGCGGCCTATGGGCTCGGGGTGCTGGGGCACCGGAGCGAGAACGAGGACGTGCGGCGCTTCGCGGTCCACAAGCTCGCTTGGGTGCTCGCCGGCGACGACAGCGCCTCTCCCGACCTCGCCGTGGCCTGCGTGCTCGCCCTCGGCCGCGTGCCCCTGGCCTGGGCGGGCGCCCCGATCCCCTCCGCCGGCCCGAGCCCCGCCCGGGCGGGCTCCCGCGAGAGCCAGGTGGCCCTCCTCCTCGGCATCGTGCGGGACGAGCGGGCAGATGCCGGGGTCCGCGCCCACGCGACGACCTCGCTCGGGACCGTCCTTGCCCTCGACGCCTCGGCGGGGCCGCCGGTCCTCGTCGAGGAGGTCTGCGCCGAGCTCGTCCAGCGGCTGGGTGCCGGGGCCGGCGAGCCCCGGGAGGTGCGCCAGTCGGCGGCCACCGCGCTCGGGCTACTGGGCGACCTCGACCCGGATCCCCGCGACGCGGCGGTGCGCAGCGCGCTCTTGGGCGCGGCTCGCGCCGATCGGGACGGGCCGACTCGCCACTTCGCCGCGATCGCCCTCGCCCGGATCGCCGCGCGCCCGGGCCGCGGCGAGGATCCCGAGGCCGCCGCCGCGATCCAGACGCTTTTCCTGCGAGACCTCGCCCGCTCCCCGGCACCCACGCGACCCTGGATGGCCCTGGCCCTGGGGATCCAGGAGCGATTCCGCGCCGCCTCGTTCCGCCAGCCCCCCGATGTCGATGTCGCCGCCGCCCTGCGCTCGGCCCTGGCCGAAGCCCCGGACGCGATGGAGCGCGGGGCGCTCTGCATCGCGAACGGCATCCTCGGCGATCCGACCCCGGAGGGCGAGCTCCGGTCCGTGATGGAGCGCGGCGGAGAAGACTGGCTGCGGGGCCTCGCGGCGATCGCCCTCGGCCTGGTCGATGCCCGCGGCTCCCTGGAGCGCCTGCGGGCGCTCGCCGCGGATTCGACCTACCATCCCGAGCTCCTCCGGGAGCTGGCGATCGCCCTCGGGCTCCTGGGGGACTCCGAGGCCTCCCGCCAGCTCGTCCAGAGCCTCCAGAAGGCGAGCTCGCTCGCCTCCCAGGCCTCGCTCGCCCGGGCCCTGGGGCGGATCGGGGACCAGGGGGCGGTCGACCCCTTGATCTCCCTCCTCTGCTCGTCCGAAGAGGTGGACCTGGCCCGGGCCTTCGCGGCGGTGGCCCTCGGCGAGGTGGCCGACCGCGACGAGCTCCCCTGGAACACGATCTTCTCCGTGGACACAAACTACCTCGCCGCTCCCCCGACCCTCTTCGACCTCCAGGGATTCGGCCTCCTGAACATCCTGTGAGGCGATCCCGGCCTCGGACGGCGCATCCCGCGCGGCAACCGCCATGGTTCCCTTTCCGGTCCCTCTCCGGCTTCGCTCGGCCTTCCTCGCCCTCCTCCTCGGCGCCGCGCCCTTCGCCCAGGGAGGCGACGGCGGAGACGGGACCGGCACCGGCACGGACACGCCCCCGCCCACCTCGGACCGCCTGACACCCCCTCCGCCCGAGGCCGAGGAAGAGGTCGTGCCGAGCTGGGTCGTCTGGTGGACCCTGAACCAGGACTACTTCCTCGACCTGCGCCGCCACGTGCACGAGAGCGGCGACGCCGACTACGACGACGGCTTCTACGTCGGCCGCGGTTGGCGGGACCAGGAGGCGCGCTCCGTCCTGCGCCCCTCGGCGGAAGTCGTGGCCGCCGCGGTCCTGCCGGTCCTGGAAGAGGTTTTGGCCGAGGACCGCTCGACCCCCGTCCAGCGGGCGGCTCTCCTCGCGCTCGCCCGCGCCGCCCGCAACCTCCCGGACGAGGAGCGGATCCGCCTCGCCGGCCTGATCCTCCCCCACCTGCGGGACGCGAACTTCGATGTGGCGGAGGCCGCCGTGCTCGGCCTGGGGATCCTGGGTCACTTCACGGCCGCCGCCCCCCTGGCGGAGATCCTCGGCGACACCCCCGCGGGCCGCGAGCTCGTCGGCGGCGGAGAAGTCCCCTACCGCACGCGGGCCTTCGCCGCCTACGCGCTCGGGCTGCTCGGGGCCCGCGAAGGGAACGAGGACGTCCGGCGCTTCGCGGTGCACCATCTCGCCCGCGCCACCCGGGAGGACCGCGGCCGCTGGAAGGACCTCGAGGTGGCCTCGGTCCTGGCCCTGGGCATGGTCCCGCTCGCCGATGAGGGGGAAGAGCTCGGGGAGGCGGGCGTGCTCGCCCCGGCCGCGAGCGCGTCCCGCGTGGGCGAGCTCTGTTTCCTCCTCGAGGTCTACGAAAACCCGGCCGGGGATCGCCTGGCCCGCGCCCACGCGGCGGACGCCCTGGGCCGGCTCTTCGCTACCCTGGCCCCCCCCCGGCGCGAGCATCTGAAGGAAGCGATCGCCGTTCCCCTCCTCGGCGCCGTCCGCCGCGGCCTGGATCCCGAACGGGAGATCCTGCAATCGACGGTCCTCGCCCTCGGCAGCATCGGGGACGACGACGAGGACCCCCCGGATCGGGAGATCCGCCGCGCCCTCCTGCACATCGAGGAGGTGCACCGCGACCGCGACGCCGCGAGCTTCGCGCTGCTCTCGCTGGCCCGCACGACCGCCCGGGCCGGGATCGGCAAGAACCCCGGCGGCGGGCTCCCCGCCGTGCGGGGGCAGCTCATCACCACGCTCGTGCGGGGCGAGTCCGACCAGCGCCCCTGGGCCGCCCTCGCCATGGGGGTTCTGGCCCACGGCCTGCGCGCCCGGGGCGCGGACGTCCCCCCCGAGTTCGCCGCCGCAGTCCGCGCTGCCCTGCGGACGACGAGCTCGCCCCAGGAGACCGGGGCGTATTGCTTGGCCGCAGGCCTGCTCGGCGACGCCTCCGCCGTCGAGCTCCTGGAGCGCCACCTCGGGAAGACGCGGAACGAGGCGGTGCGCAGCTACGCGGGCCTGGGGCTCGGGCTCGTCCCCGCCCCCGAAATGGCCGGCGCGGTGGGCGAGGCCCTGGTGGAGGCCGCCCATCGGCCGAGCCTCGTCGAGTTCCTGGCCCTCGCCAAGGCGCTGCTGGACGACCGCCAAGCGGTCCACGAGATCGCCGCCCTGCTGGACGCCGCCCAGTCCCTGGATGGCAAGCAGGCCTTCCTGCTCGCCCTGGGCCGGATCGGGGACGTCCGCTCGATCGATCCCCTGGTGGCGATGATCCGCCGCCCGACCGTGCCCGCGGAGGTGCGCGCCGGGGCGATCCGCTCCCTCGGCATGGTCGTGGAGCCGGAGCCCATCCCCTGGCCCGCGGTCGCCGCCCTGGGGGTCAACTTCCGAGCCCCGACGGAGACCCTCTTCTCCGACGACGAGAAGAGCCTCCTCGAATCCCGCTAGAGGCCTTGGATCCGGGATTGTGGGCGTTGGAGTCAAGTTCGCTCCAAGGCCTCGGGTCTCAACGGCGTCAGCCGTTGAACCAGGAACATGTTAGCGGGGCTGCGGCAGAGCCCCGCTAGCCAAGAGGGCGAGGGCGAGGGCGAGGAGCGCCAGGACCGCGAGCGAGAGGAGGCGCGCGCGGCCGACGGCCGCCTCGCGCGCGTGCCGGCGAAGGACGAGATCGCGGCTCTGGGCGCGGTAGCGCTCGGCCTGCTCCTGCCAGGCGACCCGCTCTTCCGCGGTCAGGTCCGCCGCTGCCTCGACCGCCCGGGCGAGCTCCCCGGTGTACCGCTCCGCCAGCTCGTCGGAGGCGAGCCAGAGGGACCCCTGGGACGCCCAGAAGAGGAGCCGGAGGTCCGCCGGCGCGAGGGCGAGCCCCCGGGCCGCCTCGGCGACGCCGCCGCCCGGGTCCCCGGCCACCACGTGGAGGCGCGCCAGCCCCCGCTGGCGGAGCACGGGATCGGTCTCGGCAGCGAAGGCCCCCCGCGCCGCCGCGATCCGGGCGGCCTCGATCGCCTCCACCCCCTCCGCGTACCCCGTCTGGGAGCGGCCCGGGGGCGCCGCGGCGGCGAGGACCAGGAAGGCGATCAGCGCGCGGCTCATCCCCCCGCCGCCCTCCGCAGCCGCCCGCGGGCCTCGGCGATCGATCGCCGCTCCAGGTGCTCGACCGGCGAATGGCGATCGGTGAGGAAGGGCCCCGGCCCGCCGGGGGCCACGAGCCGCCACGATCCCGGGAGGGCGCGGGACTCCACCAGGCGGTCCACCGGCGGCGGGACGGCGCGGAGGCTTCCCGCCGCGTCCAGGGGCAGGGGAGCGTCGCGGCGGGCGACGAGCGTGTAGTTCCGCGCGAAGGGCACCCGCAGGACGAGGACCGGCGCCGCGAAGGCCCGCGCCGCGCTCGCGGCGACCGCCGCCACCACCGGATCGTCGAACCCGAAGCCGCCCAGGTTGGCGACGAGCCATCCCCCGGGGGCGAGGGCGGCGCGCACCTCGGCGAAGAGCTCGACCGTGCCCAGGTGGGGCGGGATCTCCACCTGGTTCGCGTAGCAGTCCAGCACGATCTCGTCGAATCCGCCCCCCAGGGCCCGGAGGGCGACCCGGGCGTCGAGGCCGGCGAGGATCCTCTCTCCTCCCTCCGCGCCCAGCTCGAGGTGAGCCCGGGCGAGCTCCACAACGGCGGGATCGAGCTCCACCCCCGTGAGCTCGAGGGCGAGGCCCGGGGGGGACGCCCCGGCGAGCACGCGGAAGGCCGTGCCGCCCCCCAGCCCGAGCACCAGCACCCGCCAGGAACCCTCCGCGCCCTCGCCGGCCCCCTCGGCGGCCGCCCACCAGGCCGGGAGGGCGAAATCGTTGTAGTAGTAGCCCGGCGCCAGGAGCCCGCGGGCAGGCTGCCAGACGGATTGGTAGGAGCCGAATCCCTCGTTCACCTCGAGGTAGCGCCGGGGCGGATCCTCGCGCCGATCCTCCACGACGCGGACCGCCTGGTAGGGCGACTCGGCGGCGGCGAGGAGGTGCACGCCGGTGGGGAGCGGGGGCGGGGCCGCCTCCCCGGCGGCGAGGGCGGCCCCGAGGGCGGCGAGGGC
>JBFMCU010000109.1:0-6915 GCA_040754415.1 Planctomycetota bacterium | reverse complement strand
AGCCGCGCCGTGCTCTGTCTCGGGCTTCCTGGACGCCACCGGCCGGCAGAGAGGCTTGGCTTCTGCGGACCACACGGGTCAGCCCGCGGCAGCGTCCGACCCGGCATCACTGGCCGAGACCGCTCACCGCTGGGTTGCGGGCGTCAGCCCGCGATGAGTTCGGTGGGCCGGGAGATGGAGATGGCGAGAAAGCTGCGGGGCTGGCGAGTCCCTATGGTTCTGGTACTCTGGACGTGCAGCTCGTGGGCTGGGGGCTGTCCGAATACTGACCATGTGGCGTCCGGCGGCATCGCGATGGCGGGCGACACGGAACCGCAGGCGAGCGGCATCCGCGATGCGCATGGTCCTTCCCTGGTCCGTCGCGGAGCCGGGCGCCAGCGGCCACTGGAGCACGGGCTGGGCCAAGCGACTGCGCAGCACCGCGGTGTTCGGGCACCTCGGCACTCTCCTTCGGTCCCGGCCCGGGTGACCGGCAGGAGGCCACCCGCTCGTCCCATTCGTTTATGCGGAAGTCCATCCTGGGTGCCGAGTCGATCCTCTCCCGCGCCCTTCCGGCCCTCGCGCTTCTCCTCGCCGCCTGTGCGGGGGATCGGGCGCCCCTCTCGGGGGTGCTCGTCACCCTCGACACGACGCGGGCCGACGCGCTCGGGTGCTATGGGGGCGGCGGAGCGACGCCGCACCTCGACGCCTTCGCGGCGGAGGCGGTGACCTTCACCGGGGCGCGATCCGTGGCGCCGATCACCCAGCCGGCGCACGCGTCCATGCTCACGGGGCTCTACCCGCCGCGGCACACGGTGCGCACGAACGGGCTCTCGGCGCTGCCGGCGGCGGCGGAGACGATCGCCGAGCGGGCGCGGGCGCGGGGGTTCGCTACGGCGGCCTTCCTCGCCGCCGCGGTGCTCGATCCGCCCTACGGGCTCGCCCAGGGGTTCGACGTGTACGACACGCCGGCGGGCACGGCGGCGCTCTCCACCGCCCACATGGTCGAGCGGGCCGACGCGGAGGTCGCGCGGGCGGCGATCCGCTGGCTCCAGGGGCGCGATCGGAAGCGGCCCTTCTTCCTGTGGGTGCACTTCTTCGCCCCCCACGCCCCTTACGAGCCGCCGCCCCCCTTCCGCCCGCGCGGGCCGGGGCTGCGCGAGGCGTACCTCGGCGAGGTGGCGGCTTTGGACGACGCCTTCGGGGCGCTGCTGGCGGCCCTCGCAGCCGAGCACGGAAAGGACGAGCTCCTCGTCGTGGTCGCCGGCGACCACGGCGAGGGCCTCGCCGACCACGGGGAGGAGACGCACACGATCCTCGTGTACGAGGAGCTGCTCGCCGTCCCCCTGCTCGTCCGGCGGCCCGGCGGCGCGGGCGCGGGAACGCGCGTCCCCGATCTCGTCAGCGTGGCCGACGTCTTTCCGACGCTGCTCGCCGGCCTCGGCCTCGGGGCGCCCGGCGACGTCGATGGCGTCGATCTCTTCGCCCGCCCCGCCGCCGGCACGCGCGGCGTCTACTTCGAGTCCTTCGACGGGTACCTGAACTACGGCTGGTGCCCGCTCGCCGGGTGGATGGACGCGCGCGGCAAGTACGTGCACGGCACGAATCCGGAGCTCTTCGACCTCGCAGCGGATCGCGGCGAGCGGAGGAACCTCTTCGCGGCGCCCGACGCGGACGCCGCGCGGTACCGGGACGCGCTCGCGGCCCTCGACGGGATCCCGCCGCTCGCCGCCGGCGAGGAGACCGCGATCGGCGAGGAAGAGCGCGCCGCCCTGCGGGCGCTCGGCTACGCGGCGGCCGCCGCCGCCACGACGCGCATCCCCCGCCTGCTCGAGCCGACCGGGCTCCCCGATCCGCGCACGCGCCTCCCCGAGCTCGCCGAGTTCCAGGCCGCGGTGCTCTCCTACAACGACGCGGCGGGGCGGGGCGATCGGAGCGGCATCGAGGCCGCGATCGAGCGCATGACGCGGATCGCCGATCGGAACCCGCTCAATTGCTACGCGGCCGGCGTGCTCGGCTCCTACCTCTACCGCCACGGGCGGGCGGAGGAGGCGATCCGCCGCCTCCAGGCCCTCCCCGACGATCGCCGCGACCGCCCGAACACGGTCGACACGCTCGGTCACTGCTTCGAGCACCTCGGGGCCCTCGAGCCGGCGCTCCTCCGCTTCGAGCGCGCCCTCGAGCTCAAGCCGGGCGATCCTCACCAGCTCCAGGACGTGATCCGCGTGCTCGAGAAGCTCGGGCGGCCGGCGGAGGCCGCGCCGTACCGCGCCCTGCTCCCCGCCGATCGCTGAACCCCGACTCCGTCCCGCACCCCGCCATGAGTTCTCCTCGCGACCGATCCGCCGCCCTCTTCGCCCGTGCCGTCGCGCTGATGCCCGGCGGCGTCAGCAGCCCCGTCCGCGCCTGGCGCGCGGTGGGCGGCACGCCGGTCCACGTCGCCCGCGGCGAGGGCGCGCGCGTGTGGGACGAGGACGGCCGCGAGTTCATCGACCTCGTGCTCTCCTACGGGCCGCTGATCCTCGGCCACGGCCATCCGGCGGTGAAGGCGGCCCTGCACGCGGCGGTCGAAGCGGGCACCGCCTTCGGAGCGCCGACCGCGGGCGAGGTGGAGCTCGCCGCCGAGGTGGTCGCGCGCGTGCCGGGCGTCGAGATGGTGCGCTTCGTGAACTCCGGCACCGAGGCCACGATGAGCGCTCTGCGCCTCGCGCGCGCGGCGACCGGCCGCGACCTCCTCGTCAAGTTCAACGGCTGCTACCACGGCCACGGCGACTCGTTCCTGGTCAAGGCCGGCAGCGGCGCGCTCACCTTCGGCGCCCCCGATTCCCCCGGCGTTCCCGCCGGGCTCGCGGCGATGACGCTCGTCGCCGAGTACAACGACCTCGCGAGCGTTCGCGCGCTCTTCGCGGCGAACCGGCGGGCGATCGCCTGCCTCTTCGTCGAGCCAGTCGCCGGCAACATGGGCTGCGTGCTCCCCGCGCCGGGCTTCCTCGCCGGCTTGCGCGAGCTCTGCGACGAGCACGGCGCGCTCCTCGTCTTCGACGAGGTGATGACCGGCTTCCGCGTGGCGCGGGGCGGCTACCAGGAGCTCACCGCCGTGCGCCCCGACCTCGTCACGCTAGGCAAGGTGATCGGCGGCGGGCTCCCGATCGGCGCCTACGCCGGCCCGGCCGCGCTCCTCGCGCGCGTCTCGCCCGCCGGCGACGTCTACCAGGCCGGCACGCTCTCCGGGAACCCCCTCGCCGTCGCCGCTGGCCGCGCCACGCTCGAGGCGCTGACGCCCGCCGCCTATGCGGCGCTCGAACGCGCCGGCGCCGCGTTGCAGGGCGGGCTCGAGGCGGCGGCGGCGGCGGCCGGCGTCCCCCTCGCCGTCGGGCGCCAGGGCTCGATGCTCTGCCCCTACCTCGCCGCCGCCCCGGTGACGAGCTTCCCCGCCGTGCTCGCCTCCGACCGCGCCCGCTGGCTGCGCTTCTTCCACGCCATGCTCGCGCGCGGCGTCCTCCTGCCCCCGTCCCCCTTCGAGGCCTGGTTCCTCTCCACCGCCCACGACGACTCTACGATCGAGCGCATCGTCGCGGCGGCGCGGGAGGCCTTCCGGGAGCTCGGCGCCTGACGGGGCGCCAGGCCGGCCCTTCCCTTCGCGGGCGGGATCCCTACCCTGGGACCGGCGCGGATGCCTCCGCTCTCCCTCCCGCCATGACCGCCGACGACCCGATCTCGCGCGCCTTCGCCGAAGCCGCCGCCGTGCAGAAGGCCTTCGTCACGAGCCCCGAGGGGCTCGCGGGCGTGCGGCGCTTCGCGGCCGCGGCGGCGGCGGCACTGCGGGCCGGGAAGAAGCTCCTCGCGTGCGGCAACGGAGGGAGCCTCTGCGACGCGATGCACTTCGCCGAGGAATGGACGGGGCGCTTCCGCGGCGAGCGGGCCGCGCTGCCGGCGATCGCGCTCGCCGATCCGGGCCAGCTCACCTGCATCGCCAACGACTTCGGCTACGAGGAGGTCTTTGCCCGCGGCGTCGAGGCCTACGGGGCGCCGGGAGACCTCTTGCTCGCGATCTCCACGAGCGGAGACTCGCCGAACGTCGTGCGGGCGGTCGAGCGGGCGAAGGAGCGCGGGCTCGTCACCGTCGGGCTCCTCGGCAAGGGCGGCGGGCGGCTGCGCGACCTCGTCGACATCCCGATCGTCGTCCCCCTCGCCACGACCTCCGACCGCATCCAGGAGATCCACATCCTGGCGATCCACGCCGTGATCGAGGCGGTCGAGCGCGAGCTCTTCCCCGGGAACTACGCGCGATAAGCCGGACGGCGCGCTAACGGCGCGCGGCGGGGTGAAGATCGAGGTGGACGTCGGCGTGGTCGACCTCGGTCAGCGCCTCGAGCCGCGCCCGCAGATCGCCCGCCACCGCGCCCGCGGCGCGGATCGTCTGGTCGGGATCGACGACGATGTGGACCTGCACGCCGATCCGGCCGCGCAGGAAGTGCGTGTGGACGTGGGTGACCTCCCGCACGGCGGGGAGCTCGCGGGCGACGCGGCGCACCTGGGCCTCGATCTCCTGGCGCGGGGTGGTGAGCGACTGGCCGGGGGCGAGGTTTTCGTCGGGCTCGGGATCGATGTGCACGAGGACCTCGCTGACCTCCCCGTTCGCGTCGAACACGAACTTCCGCACCCGCTCCGCCACCTGGTGCCCGTCGGAGACCGTCGTCGCCTCGTCCACCTGGACGTGGAGGTCGACGAGCACGCTGCGGCCCATCCGCCGCGCCCGGAGCTCGTGCAGGCTGACGACGCCGGGAAGGCGCTCGATGCCCGCGCGCATCCGCGCGAGCACCGGTCCGGGGAGCGCGCCGACCGTCACTTCGCGGAAGACGTCCCCGAGGAGCTTGATCGCCACGTGGCCGATCAGCACCGCGACGAGGACCGCCGCCACCGGGTCGAGCACCGGCCAGCCCATCCGCGCCCCGAGGATCCCCCCCAGGGCCGCCACCGACGAGAAGGCGTCGGAGCGGTGGTGCCAGGCGTTGGCGATCAAGAGCGGGCTCGCGTGCCGGCGGCCGACGCGCACCGCGATGTGGTAGAGCGCCTCCTTGACCACGATGCTGAGCCCCGCCGCCCATGCGGCGAGGACGCCGGGCGCCGACGGCTCGCCGAAGCGGCCGTAGGCGTCGTACAGGATGCCCGCCACCGCGCCGAGCAGGAGCAGCGCGAGGATGACGGTCCCCACCGTCTCGAATCGCCCGTGGCCGTAGGGGTGGCTTGCGTCGGGCGGTTTGGCGGTCGCGCCGAGCGCCACGAGGGTGACGATGTCGCTGCCGAAGTCGGTCAGGCTGTGCACGGCGTCGGCCACCATCACGCTCGAGTCGGCGACGATCCCCGCCGCGAGCTTCAGGCCGGAGAGCACGAGGTTCACGACCGCCCCGAAGAGCGTGACGCCGCGGCCGATCGGCGGGGCGCTCGCGGCGACGGAGGAGGGGGCGGCCGGCATCGCGCGTCTCCTGGTCCCGCTGGTCAACGCGCCGGCCCCTCCGCGCCCGCGTAGCCGAGGCTCCGCAAGCGCCGGCTCGCGGCGTCGCCCACCTCGACCGCCTCCTCCGCGATCCCCAGCTCCTCGCGTAGCGCCTGGGCCGCCTCGCTGCGCGCGCGCAGGAGCTCGAGGGCCCGCTGCACGTCGTCCGGCCGCAGCGCGTCGATCGACTGGCGTTCTTCGGGATCGGCCCGCAGGTCGTAGAGCTCGACGCGCCCCGTCTCGAGATCGAGCACCGCCTTGAGGCCGTCGAAGACGACCGCCCGCTCCTCGCCGTGGTAGTACGTGCCGGCGCCGTAGATCGGTTCCACCGGCGGATCCGGCGCCGCCGGATCGAGCCACCCGGCAAGCGAGGGCGAGGTGAAGGGGCCCGCGCCCTCGCCGCACCCGGCGAGATCGAGCAGGGTGGGCGTCAGGCTCTCGTTGGAGACGATCGCCGCGATCTCCGCGTGGGCGGCGCTCCCGGGCCGCTTGATCGCCAGCGGCACGCGCAGGACCTCGTCGTACATCGAGTGGCCGTGCTCGAAGCGACCGTGCTCCCAGAACTCCTCGCCGTGGTCGGAGGTGAAGGCGATCAGCGCGTCCTCGTAGATCCCGGCCCGCCGCAGCCAGTCGAGGAGGCGGCCGAGGTTCGCGTCGACGTACTCGACCTCGCCGCGGTAGAGGGCCCGCACGCGGGCGCGGTCGGCGGCGCCGAGCTTGACGTTGCCGGCCTGCACGCTGGTCACCGTTTCGTGCTCGCCCCAGCGCCCGCCGATCCGGGAGGCGGGATCGGGCGGCGGCGCGAAGTCCGGCGGCGGCTCGTAGGGCCAGTGCGGATCGAGCACGTGGACCCACAGGAAGAACGGCCCCTCGCCGAGGGCCGCAAGCCGCTCGAGCACGCGATCGGTGACCGCGGTGGTCGAGGGAAAGAGGGCCGGGAAGCGACCGGCGTCGAGCAGAGCGAGGAGCCGGGCGCCGAGCGACACGCCGTAGTCGTCGCGGGCCGGGAAGAAGTACTCGTCGAAGCCCTGGGCGAAGTGGAAGAGCCGCTCGAGGTGCACGTTCAATCCGACGCCGATCGTGACGTAACCCGCCTCGCGCAGGGACTCGGCGATCGTCTTCACCTCGCCCGGGAGCCGCGTACGCCGGCTCGTCGCGCCGTGCACGAGGGGCGAGAGCCCGGTCAGGATCGAGGCGACGGACGGCTTCGTCCACGGCGCGGCGGTGCGGGCCTGGGTGAAGACCACGCTGTCGGCGTAGAGCGCGTCGATCGCCGGCGTCGCGGCGGCGCCCTCGCCCCCGCCCAGCACGTCGGGGCGCAGGGTGTCGACGGTGACCAGCACGATGGCCCGGGGGCCGCCGGGGGGCGGCGCCGCGCCGCGCGACGGCGGCCGAGCGGCGCGTCCCTCGACGAGCGGCGCCGCGAGCGCCGCGACGGC
>JBFMCU010000108.1:0-12955 GCA_040754415.1 Planctomycetota bacterium | reverse complement strand
CACTTCAACGCCGTTGACCGCGACCTGGTCAAGAAGCGCCTCGTCCAGCGCCTCAAGAGGCTCGGCTATCAGGTCGACGTCCGGGAGGCAGCCTGATGCCTGCTGTCGGGGGCAGTTTCTTGTGAGGGGGGCGGGAGGAGGTCCGCTCAGAACCCGAGCACGAGATCCTGCGCGTTCGAGAGCGCCCAGGGCTGGGCGACGCCGGGCGGCGCCGCGCGGGAACCCGGAGGCCGGAAGGGTCGCCCTGGGCGGGAGGCCGCCGTCACGACGGCGGCCGCCTCGACGTAGAGGGGGCCGGGCGGCCGCTCCCCCCGCGGGGAAGGGAGAGCCCCTCCCAGACCCTTCCTTGACCTCCGGGAACGCCGGTCGTCTACTGCGACACCCCTACGCACCCCCGAATTCGCGTGATCGGGGCCGGCTGGCGGCCCGCACGCGGATCCCCGGCGACCCGGAGTCTCGACCACCAGCCCCCCAGGGTACGCAGCCACGGATGACCGCCTGGCCCAGCAATCCACCGCCCCCGCGCCCCAGCCCGGGACGAGTCCTCCTCGTCCTCGCGTTACTGCCGGCGCTCCTTTCGGGGCCGGCCCTGGGCCGGGCGGCGGCGTGGATCCACTGGCACGGCCACTCGGGAGGGCACGTGCACCTGCTCCGCGACGAGCACGCCCGGAACGTCGCGGCGCTCGACGGGTGGCATGACGCTCAACATCGACCCGGGCATGAGAACGGCGAGCACGAGAAGAACGGGCCCGCACCGAAGGGGCTCCTGATCGACCTGCCCGAGCTCGTCGCAGCGTCTCCTCCGGGCTCGACGGCGATTCCGGCCGCCAGCGTGCTGGCGCTGGCTCTCCTTCCCATCCCCGGCTTGCACCTGGCGCTCGTGGAGAGTTCCATCCGGCCCGGGTTCCTCCGTTCCGCCTGGCCACCGCTGGGAAGCAAGCGCTCGGGCGTCGCCGCGCTCCTGCGCTCCAGTCACGCGATTCTGATCTAGCGCTCCGTTGGCCCGCCTGGCCTTTGGCCGGGCCCGTCGTCGCGCCGGCACGCCGGTTCGTGGCCGTCGCGACTCCACGAGTCCACCAGTCCCCAAGGAGCGCACATGATTCGGCATCGGTTTCTCACGTCCGTTCTCTCTCTCCCCATCCTCGTCTGCGGCGTGAGCTGCGGACCGCAGTCCAGCGCCGCCGTCGTCGAAGGGGAGCACTCGCACGACCCCACGAGCGTGACGGTCTTCGGCGAGCGGTTGCTCCTCTTCATGGAGCACCCGCACCTCGTCCGCGGGGCCCCGGCGCGGTTCCTGGCGCACCTCACCGTTCTCGAGACCGGGGAGCCCGTGCGTTCGGGAACCGTGACGCTCGAGATCGGTTCCGCACGCCTCACGGTCGAGGCGCCGAAGCGCGAGGGGCTCTTCATCCCCGAGGGCGGCTCCGGCGAACCAGGGACCTTCGCCGGACGCCTGATCGTGAAGAGCGAGCAGGCGGAGGAAACGCTCGACCTCGGACCGATCGTCGTCCACGCCAGCGACGCGGAGGCCGATCGAGCGGCGCTTGCACAGGGCGGCGACGAGCCTTCCAACGCCGTCCCCTTCCGCATGGAGCCGCAGTGGAAAGTGAAGCTGCTCCTGGCCAAGGCGGAGACGCGGACGCTCAGCAAGCGCCTGGTCGTGCCCGCTCGCGCGGTAGCACCGGAAGGCATGTCGGCGGAGGTGTCCTCGTCGGTGGCGGGCCGCCTCGTGGTTCCGCCCTCGGGGGCCTTCCCGAGAACCGGAGACCGGGTCGAAGCGGGGCGGACGCTGGTGCTCGTCGAGCCTCCGCTCGGAGCTCCCGAGCTCGCACAACTGCACGCGCTCGAGCTGGAGTTCGACTTGAAGGCGCTCGAGGTCCTGCGCGCGACGGGGGAGGCGGAGGCCAGGCTGCGATTCGCCGAGCGCGAGCGCGAGCGGATCGGGAAGCTGCGCGCGGAGGGCCTCAGCACGCAGCAGCAACTCGAGCAGGCCGAACAGAACCTCGCCCTCGCGAAAACCGAGCTCGAGGCCGCCGGGCGCATGAAGGAGTCGCTCGATCGACTAGTCCAGAGTCGCGGTGGCACCGCCGGAGGCAGGCCCGGCACGCCGATCCGATTCCCGCTGGAGGCGCCGGTCGCCGGCACGGTCGTGGGAGTGCGCGGGGTTCCGGGATCCTCTATCGGACCCGGGGACACCATCTTCCGGATCCTCGACTCTTCGCGCGTCTGGGTCGAAGGCCGCATCAGCGAGTTCGACGTGGGACTCATCAGTGAAGCCCCGAGTGCCGTCGGGCAGTTCGCGGCACTTCCCGGACAACGGTTCGAGTTGCGGGGGCCAGGAGGTGGTCGATCCTACATCGGACGGGAGGTCGATCCCTCTTCGAGGACGCTGCTCGTCAGGTATGAGGTCGAGAACGAGGGCGGCACGATCCGACCGGGGATGCTGGCGGAGCTCCACATCTCGACCGATGAGCATGAGGCGTCCGTCGCCATCCCGGTCGAGGGGGTCATGATGGACCAAGGCATCCCGACCGCCTTCGTGATGCTCGAAGGCGAGCTCTTCCAGAAGCGGGAGCTCGAGCTCGGCGTGAAGGACGGCGCCTGGATAGAGGTGCTCCGCGGGATCGAGCGCGGCGAGCGGGTCGCGACTCGCGGCGCGTACATCGTCAAGCTCGCGGCGCTCTCGCCCGCATCGTTCGGCGCGGGCCACGCGCATTGAGGAAGGAGACGAACCATGGTCAACCTCCTCATCCGCTGGTCTCTCGCCCACCGCGTTCCACTCCTCTTCCTAGCCGGGCTGCTCGTCGTCGTGGGGGTCTTCGTGACCGTGCGCATGCCGGTCGACGTCTTCCCGGACCTCACCGCGCCGACCGTGACGGTCATCGTCGAGGGGCACGGGATCTCGCCGAAGGAGATGGAGACGCAGGTCACGTTTCCCATCGAGGCCGCGGTGAACGGCGCGCCCGACGTCCGCCGCGTCCGGTCCGGGACGGCGGTCGGCATCGCCGTCGTGTGGGTCGAGTTCGAATGGGGAACGGACATCTACCGGGCGCGACAGACGGTCGCGGAGCGGCTGGCCGCCGTCGCGGGGAGTCTCCCGCCCCAGGTGGAGCCGCCGAAGCTCGCGCCGGCCTCCTCGGTCATGGGCGAGATCCTGTTCCTCTCGCTCACCTCGCCGAGCCACAGCCTGCTCGAGCTCCGGACGGCCGCGACGACGCAGGTCCGGCGGCGTCTGCTCTCGATCGCCGGCGTCTCGCAGGTCACGCCGATCGGCGGCGACACCAAGCAGTACCAGGTGGTCCTCTCGCCGGAACGACTGCGGGCCTTCGGACTCTCACCGGTGGAAGTCGCGCTCGCGCTCGCGGAGACGAACGAGAACGTCGCCGCGGGAGTGCTCGTGACCGGGCCTCAGGAGACGATCGTCGAGGGGATGGGCCGTGCCCGGACGCCGGAAGATATCGGAAAGACCGTTGTTGCGTTGCGCGACGATACTCCGGTGCGCGTAGCGGACCTCGGGACGGTCGCGGTAGGCCCCGCCTTCAAGCGCGGCGTGGGGTCGGCATCGCGCCGCGGGCCGAACTGGGAGCCGGTGATCGAGCCCGGCGTCATCGTCGCGATCCAGAAGCAGCCCGGGGCCAACACGCTCGAGCTTACGAAACGCCTCGACGAAGCCTTCGCGGAGATCCAAGCGAGCCTGCCCTCCGGCATGCACATCAACAAGGGTCTCTTCCGGCAAGCGAACTTCATCGACAGCTCGGTCCGGAACACGACGACTGCGCTTCTCGAAGGCGCGGTGGTCGTGACCCTGATCGTCGTTGCCTTCCTCGCCAGTCTGCGCGCCAGCGTCATCACGCTTCTCGCTCTGCCGCTCTCCTTGCTCATCGCTGTGCTCCTCTTGCGCGTACTCGGCGGGACGATCAACACGATGACGCTCGGAGGGATGGCCATCGCCATCGGGGCGCTGGTCGACGACGCCATCATCTATGTCGAGAACATCGTGCGCCGGATGCGAGAAGATCGTCGCCTTCCCGTCGCGGACCGGCGACCTGTACTGAGCGTCGTCTACGAGGCAAGTGCCGAAGTCCAAGCGTCGGTCGTCCTCGCCACGATCATCATCGTGCTCGTCTTCACGCCCATCTTCGTGCTCTCCGGCGTGGAAGGACGCCTGCTCCAACCGCTAGGCCTCGCCTTCAGCGTCGCGCTCGGAGCGTCCCTCCTCACGGCGCTCACCGTGACGCCCGTGCTCTGCTCGCTCTTCCTGCCGACGAGCCGCGCGGTTCAGAGCGGCGCGGAGCCTCGCTTGGTCCACGGGCTGAAGTCCCTCTATGCTCGGTCGCTGGACTGGGTCATGCGCCATCCCTTCGGGGTTGCCGTGCCGAGCGTCGGACTGCTCGCGGCGAGCGTGTTCGCCGCCTCCTCGATGGGGCGCAACTTCCTCCCGGAGTTCAACGAGGGCGCGCTGGTGGTCGGTCTCGTCACGGTGCCGGGAACGTCTCTCGAACAGAGCGACGAGCTCGCGCACCTCGTCGAGGAGGCCCTCATGCGCCATCCCGAGATCGCCGCGATCGGGCGGCGCACCGGAAGGGCGGAGGAGGACGAGCACGTGCAGGGCGTGGAGGCGAGCGAGATCGACCTCACGCTGGACATGGAGGCTCCGGTGCGGCTCGGGCTCCCCCGGCGCAGCAAGGAGGAGCTCCTCGAGGCGTTGCGGGCCGACCTTGCCGCCGTCCCGGGCGTGCAGGCGACGTTCGGGCAACCGATCAGCCACCGCATCGACCACATGCTCTCCGGGACGCGCGCGAGCATCGCGGTCAAGATCTTCGGCGAGGATCTGGAGAGACTCCGCTCGCTCGGCACGCAGGTGGAGGGCCAGATGCGCGATGTCCCGGGGGTGGTCGACCTCTCGACCGAACAGCAGGCCCAGGTGCCCACTCTGCGCGTCGAGTTCGACCGCGACGCGATCGGACGGCACGGAGTCAGGATCGCCGACGTGGCTCGCGCGCTCGAGCTGGCAACCCGCGGGGAGGTCGTCGGTCAGGTGCACGAAGGGCTGTATCCGTTCGACCTCCTCGTGCGCGTCGGTGACGGCAGCTCGGTCTCGGCGGGAACGGTGGCGGAGACGCTCGTCGATGCTCCCGGCGGCATGAAGCTCCCGCTCAAAGCTCTCGCCAGCCTGGTGGATGACCGCTCCCCGAACTTTATCAGCCGCGAGAACGTGCAGCGGAAGATCGTCGTGATGTGCAACGTGGCCGGCCGCGACGTCCGGGGCGTGGTCGAGGACATCCGGCGCGCTGTCGAGTCGCGGGTGGAGCTGCCTCCCGGCTACTACGTCGAGTACGGTGGCCAGTTCGAGAGCGCAGAGACGACCACCAATCTGCTCTCGTTCCTCGGCGTCGCGATCGTGGCGGGGATCGCCGGGCTGCTCCACATCACGTTTCGCTCCCTGCGGGACGCTCTGTTCGTCCTCCTGAACCTGCCGCTCGCCCTCATCGGCGGCGTGGTTGGGGTCTATCTCACGGGAAGCACGCTCTCGGTGGCTTCGATCGTCGGCTTCATCACGGTCTTCGGAGTCGCGGCGCGGAACGGGATCATGATGATCTCGCACATCCGTCACCTCCAGCGTGACGAAGGAGTGGAGAGCTTCCGCGAAGCCGTGCGGCGCGGCGCGATGGAGAGGCTGGCGCCGATCCTGATGACTGCCCTCGCGGCAGGTCTCGCGCTGCTTCCGCTCGCCCTGCGGGGCGACGAGCCCGGGAACGAGATCCTGACGCCCATGGCCGTCGTGATCCTGTTCGGCCTGCTCTCGTCGACCCTGCTGAACATGCTGGTCGTTCCCGCGCTCTTCCTGCGCTTCGGCGAGCCGGCTGGCGCCACCGAACCCGTCGAGGTCCGAATGGAGGTCCAGTATGCTTAAGGGCCTTCCTCTCCAACTGCTCCCCTCACTCACTCTCTTGACGGCAGGCGGATGCGCGACCGTCGATCCGCGGTCGGACTACGAGCGGGCCCGGCAGGAGATCCGCGCGACGACCGGAGGGGCGGAGCTCTACGACCCGGAGAGCCCCCCTCTCTCGAGCGACGAGATCGACGCGGTGCTGAGGGACGGTCTCGGGCTCGCCGAGGCGACGAGACTCGCCCTTCTCAACAACCGCCGGCTCCAGGCGGGCTTTCTGTCGCTCGGCGTCGCGCGTTCGGAATACGTGCAGGCGGGCCTCCTCGAGAACCCGAGCTTGAGCCTCGCCTTCTTGTTTCCCGATTCCGGCCAGCGTCTGCGCGGGAACGCGGACCTGCTCGGGAGCGTGGCGGAGATCTGGCAGCTACCCGCTCGAAAGGCCCTCGCTCGGGCCGGCCTGGAGCAGCGCATCCTCGAGCTCTCGCGCTTCGCCGGCGAGCTCGTCGCCGAGACGAGAGGAGCCTATCTGGAGAGTGTCGCCGCGCGCGAGGCGGGGTCGGTGGCGCGCACGAACGTCGAGATCGCGCGCCGCTCCCTGACCGGCGTACGGAGGCAGGTGGAGGGGGGAGTGGCCTCGAAGACCGATGAGAGCCTCGCCGAGAGCTTGGCCCTCGGTGCCGAGCTTGCGTTCCAGCGCTCGGAGCGGGAGGAGGTCGCCTCCCTGCGCAGGCTGGGGGCCTTGCTATCGATCGAGCAGGACCTGCTCGCAGTGACGCTCACGGATCCACTCCCCGATCCCGCCTGGCAGGCCTTCGAGCGCGAGGGTCTCGTCGAGAGGAGCGTGAGCGCACGTGCGGACATCCGGGCGGCTGAGCGGGCCATAGCCGCGGCCGAAGAGAGAGTCGCCTTGGAGTGCAAGCGAAGATTCGGCGTCACCGCCGGGGCCTCTGCCGAGCGCCCCAAGGGGGGGAGCTCGGCCGATCGGCTCCTCGGCCCGGCCCTGACCGTGGAGTTGCCCATCTTCGATCAGAACCAGGCCCAGGTGAGCCGAGCGGAGTTCGCGCTCGCCGAGCGCCGGAAGGAGCGCGAGGCGCTCGTGGCCGAGGTCCGCCAACAAGTACGGGCGGCGCTGGACAAGGCCGAAGTCGCCGCGCGCGCGGCGACCTTCGCCACGACGGAGCTCGTGCCGCAGGCGGCCCGCGCCGCCAGGCTGGCCGAGAAGGCCTACGAGCTCGGGGAAACGACGGTCCTGACCCTTCTCCAGGCCCAGAAGGCAGCTCTCGAAGCGCGCCGCACGGAGATCGAGGCGCTGCTCGAGGCCGCCCTATCCCGGATCGACCTGGAACGCGCGGCGGGATCGCCGCTCGGAGGCTCGCCCGCGGGGGCCGCGGGCCGCGAGGAATCTCGAGAGTAGAAGATCAGGGATCCACGCCGAGCGCCGCCGCGAGCCCGGCGCGGTAGGCCGCGACATCCAGCGGCCGGCCCTCGTGGAGGCGGGTGATCCCGCTTGCGGCGAGGGTCTCCACGTAGGGGCGATAGCGCTCGACCGCGAGCGCGGCGAGCGGCGTCCGCGGGGCGTCCGGCGGTGGACCAGCGGCCCGGACCCGCTCGGCGATCGCGTAGTCGACGGAGAGGCGCGCGATCCGCACCCGTCCGAGCACCGCCTCGTCGCCGGCGGCGAGCTCCTCCGCCTCCCGCCAGAGGCGATCGGCGGCGAGGAGGAGCTCGTCGGGGAGGTGGGGGCTCGCCGGGGCGGCCCAGATCGCGACGTGGACGTTCTCCTTCGCGGCGTGATCGTGGAGGAGGTCGAGGTAGCGGCCGATCGGGGCCGCCGCGGGGCCGTAGACGGCGGAGAGAAACTCGGCGATCGCCGTCTCCTCGTCGTAGGCCGGGTTCCAGAGGTACTTCGCCGTCAGCCAGCCGCCGAGACCCGCCAGCTCGCTCGCCGGCGTGTCGTAGGTGTCCTGCTCGAAGATGCCCCGGGCGTGGTTCCGCACGAAGAGGCGGATGTTGTCGTCGCGCACCCGCTGGTTCGGGAAGGGGAGGAGGTAGTGCGAGAAGTCGGTGACGTAGTCCCAGATCCACAAACGGTCGCAGATCCTGGCCCAGCCGGCGAGATCGGCGCAGAAGGCGCGGTTGGCGGGGCTGTCGCAGCTCTCGAGGGGGTGCGCGAAGCAGCATTCGATCGAGCACAGCCGGATCACGACGTTGGGCCGGAGCCGCATGGTCTTCGGCGGCCGGCGCGTCCACTGGTAGGCGAGCGTTTCCACCACCTGGTCGGGGAACTCCTCCGCCACCGCCTCGGCCACCCGGTTCACCAGCGCGAGCACCGGGGCCATCTGGGAGTCCTCGGCGGTCGCCAGCGCCTGGCAGCGCTTGCACTCGCATTGCTGGAACGTGTCGTTCTGCGAGACGGAGAACACGAAGGCCTCGGGATGCTCCCGCATGGCCGTGCGGATGCCCTCGGTGCACGGGCGGATCACGTCCTCGTTCGTGCAGCAGAGCTGGGCGTAGCCGTTCTGCCGCTGTCCGCCGACGAGCGAGAAGTACTCGGGGTGGGGGGCGAAGTACGTCGCGGGCGGCACGAGCGTCGCGAAGGTGTGGCAGAAGAAGCCGTCGGCGAACTGGATCTTGCCGCCGTGGTGCTCGCCGAGCCGGCCGCTCGACGAGTTCATCCGGTTGCGGGCGCACCAGTCGCCGTCGAAGCACTCGAAGGTGAAGGGCTCGCGGTACTCGAGCGCCGGCACGACAGTCTCGTCGAGCGCGGGGAGCGCCAGCCGCGAGTGCTCCGGAATCCGGCTCACCGCGGGGGTGAACCACCGGCAGCCGAGATGGTCCTCGAGGAGCCCGTAGACGCCGTACAGGGTGCCGCGGGGCTCGCCGCCCGCGATCACGAGGTGCGGGCCGACCGCGCGCAGGACGTAGCCCTCGCGACCGAGCGCGGCGAGATCGATCGCCGGATCCAGCGCGGGCAGGCGGGTGCTGTCGCCGACGAGGATCTCCGCCGGCCCGGGGGGCTCGCGATCGGTGACGATGGAGAGCTCGACTCCGGCGATCTCGCGGAGAAAGGTTTGGAGCTCCTCGGCCGCGTGGCGCACCGGCGGCGAGGCGCCGGCGGATACGACGATGCGATAGGGCGACTTCCCGCCTTCGGCGAGGACGAGTTCGCCCGCGCCCGTCGGAACGGAGAGGAGCAGGAGAGTGGCCACGAGGATCCATCCGGGGAGCGCGTGCTTCATGCCGCGGATTCTACGCGCTCGCCGCCGGGGGTCGCGCCGAGGCACGAAAGGCCCACGTGGTCCGGCGCGGAGTTCCTGGTCGCGGCGCCGGCGGCGCCGGCGACGGCCGGGAGAGACGGTTCGGGGAGCTCCTGGAGATCCCTACGCGAAGTTGCGGGTGAATGCCGGCAGAAGGTACTGCTGGCGCGCCGCGGGACGGCGGCCCGCGCGGTGGACGTCTTCCCTGTCCGAGACGGCTCTCGCCATGCGTAGCCAGGCCGACGGGAGGCCGCAACGTTTCTCCGTGGCCGGACGCGCGCCCGCGATGGTGGTCAAGGGGAAGCCGCGGCGGTTTCGGGGCCCGGCGTCCCGGTCGCTGCGGCGTCAGGTCGGGGATGTCGCGAGCGCTTCTACGCCGCACCGCCCCGCCCGCGGGGGTCGATCACGCTTCCGTGGATCTCCACGGTGCCCGGGCCATGGCGGCGGGCGCGGGCGAGCAGGTGCTTCACCGCCTCGTAGAGGCGGCGGCCGTCGCCGAGCGCGGTCGGGCTCTCCAGACACGCGCCGGCCATGGTGAGGGCGGTCGTGAGCCGCGCGCCGGCCGCTTCGACCTCGACCGCCCCGACGCCCTCCCGCAGGCGCTCGGCGAGGATCCGCAGGCCGGCGGGGGTGGCTTCGGCGAGCACCACCGCGAGCTCCTCCGCGCCGACCCGGCAGGGAAGATCGCCGCGGCGGACCAGGGCGTCCACGCGCGCGCCGACCGCGTGCAGGAGATCGCCCGCCGCCGCCTCGCCGTGGGTGGCGCGGCACTCGGCGAGATTCTCGAGGTGCACGAGGAGGAGGCCGAGGGGATGGACGACGAGGCCGCCGCGGCGCGCGTCGATCTCCCCCTGGAGGAACTGGTCGAAAGCCGGCGGGCCGGGCAGGCCGGCGGCCGGATCGGTGAGCGCGGGGGAGCGGCGCAGCCGGCGGCGGTGGGGCAGGGCGCGCTCCGCGGCCCCGCCGCGGGCCCCGGTCCCGTCCCCGAGATCGAGGCTCTGCAACTGCTGGTGCGCCTGGTCGAGGATCTCGGCGTGCGTCAACCCCGGCGGCAGGGGCATGCTCAACATCTCCGAGGTCTCGCGGATCCCCGGCTCGAGGTCCGTCACGAGCGAGTAGATCAGGTCGGGCGGGATGCGGAAGTGCTCCTCCGCCTCGTCCTCGATGGCCGCCAGGGCCTTCCCCTTGGCTTCGGTCGTGAGGAGGTCGACGGCGAGGGTGGCGAGGTGGCCGACGCGCACGAGGGTCCGCATCTTGTCCGGCACGTCGGGGGGGAGCTCGTGGGGGCGGCGCATGTATCCGACCCCGGCGCACAGCAGCGTGGGGAGTTCCCAGGAGCGCAGCAGGGCCATCCCCACGTCGGCGCTGTGGAAGCCGAGGCGGCGCTCCTCGAGGGCGAGGGTAGGCCACGCGGGACGCGCCGCGGCCACGACCTCCTCGTACTCGCTGGCGAGGCACTGGGCGAGGACGAGCTGGCCGATCTCGCCGAGCAATCCGCACAGGAAGGCCTCGTCCGCGAGGTCCGTGCCCGCGAAGGCGGCCATCGTCCGGCCCGCAACGGCGCAGGCCATGCTCCGCCGCCAGAACAGGCGGTGGTCGAAGCCGCGCGTCGATCCCGCGCGCGGCAGCTCCGTGGCGAGGGAGAAGGACAGGGCCATGATCTGGACCGTCTTCATCCCCAGGACGAGGGCCGCGCGCTGCAGGCTCGTCACCTCGTGTCCGAGGTCGTAGAGCGCCGAGTTGGCGAAGCGCAGGAGCCGCGCCGCCAGCGCCGTGTCGTGCGAGAGGACCTCGGCGAGGTCGTCGAGCGTCGTGTTCTCGTTACGGCAGAGCCGCAGCACCTCGATCGCCACGTGCGGCAGCGTGGGCAGCCGCTCCGCGGCGAGCAGGACGTCCGGCAGAGGCTTCGGGCGCAGGAGATCGTTCATCCGCTCGCCTGCCACGGGGGCCGGTCGGGGGTCCCCGGTGCGGCGACCCGGCGATGGGGGGGTCTCGTCATCCTCGTTCCGAGAACTGCATGCGGGGGTAGACCTCGCAGCGGTTCCGGCCGTTCTTCTTGGCCTGGTAGAGAAAGTAGTCGGCCAGCTTGACCAGGGCCGCGCCCTCCTCGCGGGAGGCGAAACGGGCGATGCAGGCCGCCCCGAAGCTCGCGGTGACCGACAGCCGCTTGCCGTCGACCTCGAGCGCCTGGCCCTCGATCGCCGCCCGCAGGCGCTCGGAGAGGGAGCGCAGCCCGAAGGGCGTCGTCCGGGGCGTCACCAGCACGAACTCCTCGCCGCCGTAGCGAGCCGGCAAGTCTCCCTTGCGGGTCGCTTGCTTCAGGATGCCGCCCACCATCCGGAGCACCTCGTCCCCGACCTGGTGGCCGTAGGTGTCGTTGAAGCTCTTGAACTTGTCGAGGTCGATCATGACGACGCCGAGGGCGCGGGGCACCGGACCCATCACGCGGGACTCCACGTGCTCGGCGAGGACCTCGTCGAAGGTCGCCCGGTTGGGCAGCCCGGTCAGCTTGTCCGTGCTCGCCCGCTCGCGCAGATCCCGCGTCTCGAACTCCAGGGCGGCGTTCTTCCGGCGCTCTTGGTGGAGATCGACCGCGGTGCCGAGACTCAGGTTCACGATCTGCATCCGCGCCCGCTCGAGGATCCCCGCGTGGGAGTGCCCCTCGTCGAAATGCACGCTGAGCATCTCCGCCGTGTCGCGGATGTTCGGCTCCAATCCGAGCAGGAACTCGTCGATCTCCGGCTCCAGGAGACCAAAGTCGCGCCGGCCCCGTTCCCGCATCTCCTGCAGGGCCGTGCCGCCGTCGTGCTCGCACAGCACGGTCTCGCCGAGACTGGCGAGGTTCATCAGCTTCAGGAACTCGCGGGTCGGGGGGTCGGTGTCGGCCGGCGCCTGCTCGGGACACCGCATGTAGGCGACCGCCGTGTGCACCCGCGACGGGATGCCCCATTGGCTCAGAAGGGCGGATCCGACGTCGGCGCTGTGGAAGCCGAGCACCTCTTCCTCCTGGGCGATCGACGGCCACGGGCCGTGCTGCTTCAGGACCTCGCCGTAGGCCTCGGGGAGGCAGCGGGCCAGCACGAGCCGGCCGAAGTGGCCGAGGATCCCGCACAGGAAGGCCTCGTCGCCTTCCCGGCTGCGCGTGCGCCGGGCGAGGGCGCGCGCGACGACGGCGGCGACCAGGCTGTGGCGCCAGTATTGCGAGTACTCGAACTCGCCCTCCTGGCCCTCGCGGGGCAGGGTGCCGACGAGGGAGAAGCTCAGGGACATGAGCTTCACCGTCTTCATGCCGAGCATCATCGTCGCCCGCTGGAGCGTGGTGATCTCGGCGCCGGCGCTGAAGAGCGAGGAGTTCGAGAGCTTGAGGAGCTTCGCGGAGAGCGCGGGATCGCGCCCGAGGGTTTCGGCCAGCTCGTCGAGGGTGCTGTCCTCGTCCTCGGTGAGACGGAGGACCTCGACGGCGACGGCGGGGAGGCTGGGAAGGTTCTCCGCCCGCTCCAGGGCGGCGGGCAGCTCCTTCCGGAGGGTGGGATTGGACATGGTGGGGGGGCCGCGGACGGGGGGAACGCCCGCGGGGCGCACCCCGCGGCGCGCGAGGAAGCCCGCTGCTTCCCGCGCGCGGGAACATCGTCCGACCCCGCGCGGGCACTTGAGGATGGAGGCGGGGAAAGGCCCCCCGCGCCCCGGCGGGGCGCGGTCTCCTCCGGCCCCTCACGATCGGCGCCGCCATCCCGTATCCTGCCGCCGCCGGCGCGGGTGGCCCGCGACCCGCTCGGCCCGCCCCCCGCCCATGCTCCGCCCGTCCCCT
>JBFMCU010000107.1:0-4143 GCA_040754415.1 Planctomycetota bacterium | reverse complement strand
GGGGCCCCCGCCCGGCCATCTAGGAATCGATGCGGGAATCGAGGTAGGCCCGGATGTGATGCACGAGGATGCGCGCCACGCCGGCGTCGTCCTCCCTCCACTTCCAATCGGCGTAGCGGGGATCGAGGGGGCGGAGGATGTCCTCGTTGACCTGCTTCTTCACGCGCCCCGCGATCCGCCAGTGCCCGCGGCCGAGCGCGGTCATCCGCAGATGCACCTGGGTGCGGGTTCCCTCGCCGCGGAAGGGCTGCAGGTCGGTGCGCCAGCCCGTCGTGATCTCCATCGAGCTCGGATCGAGCCCGGCGGCGAGGGGGAAGCCCAGCTTCTGGCAGGAGAGCAGGGCCATCTTCCACAGGTATCCGTCGGAGGGCACGCCGGCGACCTCCACGGTCTGCCAGAGGGCGTCCGGTTCGCGGTTGCGGCTCGCGCAGGCGGCGCCGGCGAGGAGGACGAGGATCGGGAGAAGGGGAAGCGATCGGATTCCGCGCATGGCCAGGGGATCAGTTGGGCTCGGGGAGAGCGCTCTCGCGCTTGTCCCGGAGGACGATGTGGATCGGGACCTCGGCGAAGGGCAGCTCCTCGCGCAGGCGGTTCTCGAGATAGCGCAGGTAGCTCTTGCCGATCAACCGCCGGTCGTTCACGAACAGGACGAAGGTCGGGGGGCCGACGCCGGTCTGCGTGGCGTAGAGGATGCGCACCCGGCTTCCCTTCGCGCTCGGGGAGCGGGCCTCGAGCGCGCGCTCGAGCACCCGGTTCAGCTCGCCGGTCCCGACGCGCGCGAGGGACTGGGCATGGAGCTCGCGGGCGAGGGCGAACGTCTCGGCCACGTTCATCCCGTGCTTGGCGGACAGGAAGCTCACCGGGGCCCACGCCAGCCCCGAGAGCTCGTGGTCCAGATAGGTCCGGAAGTCCGCGGGCTCGAGCCCCGTCGTGAGGTCCCACTTGTTGGCGCCGAGGATGACCGCCTTGTGGTGGTCCCGGATGTAGCGAGCCATGGTCTTTTCGACGTCCGACAGGCGCTCCGTCGCATCGAAGAGAAGGATGACGACGTCGGCGCGGCGAATCGCCTTGTGACTGCGGGCGTAGGAGAAGAACTCGATGGCGTCGGCGTGGCTCTTGCGCCGCCGCACGCCGGCGGTGTCGATGAGGACGAACACCTCCCCATCGCGCTCGATCACCACGTCGAGGGCGTCGCGCGTGGTGCCGGGAACCTCGGACACGATCGCGCGCTCCTCGCGGGCGAGCGTGTTCACGAGCGTCGACTTGCCGGCGTTGCGCCGCCCGACGATGGCGATCTTGAGCGCGGGGTGCGGCAGCTCCTCCGCGCCGGTCGGAGCGGGCAGGAGCTCCATCGCCGCGGCGACGAGATCGTCGATGCCCGTGCCGTTCTGCGCGCTGATCGGGAGGATGCGCTCGCCGATCCCCAGGGCGCGGAAGGAGTCCACCTCCCACTCGAGCTTCTCCCCCTCGACTTTGTTCACCACCAGCAGCACCGGCTTGCCGAGGATGCGCAGGCGCCGCGCCACCTCCTCGTCGAGGGGAGCGAGGCCGGCGCGGGCGTCCACCACGAACAACACCACGTCGGCCACGAGCAGGGCGGCGCGGATCTGCTCCTCCACCAACGCGCCGAGATCGTCGCGGTCGACGATGCCGATGCCGCCGGTATCGATGATCTCCACGGGCCGGCGGCCCCCGGGGGCGTCGAGTAGCACGGGCACGCTCACCCGGTCGCGGGTGACGCCCTCCGTCGGCTCGACGATCGCGACGCGGGAGCGGCACAGCCGGTTCAGGAGTGTCGACTTCCCCACGTTCGGGCGCCCGACGATGACGAGGCGGGGGAGGAGCGGGCCGGCCATGGCGCGGGCTCCCCTAGGCCAGGCCCAGCACGCGGTGGAGCTGGGGCACGACGCGCACGTTCAGCCCGCGTTCCTCGGCCATGGTCACCAAGAGGTCGAGGAGCGCGGGGGCGGGGGCGGCGACTCCGCGGACCGCGGTCGCCGGTTGCAGGAAGAGGGGAAGCTCCGGGAGATGCGTGCGCACCTCGTCGAGGAGGGGCGCGAACTCGGCGGGCGCCCGGCCGCCCGCCACCACGATCTTCCCGCAAGCGTCCCGCCCCTCGAGCAGACCGAGGTTCCGGATCCGCACCTCCGCCCATTCGCCCGCATCGCGGGGCGCCGGCGCGCGCGCCTCGGCCTCCGCCACCGCGACGGGAGGGTCGAGGTCGGCGGGGAGCTTCAGGTCGAGGCTCGTGTGGTCGGCGACGTCGAGGACGGCGGCCAGGACCGCGGGATCGGGGGCAGCGGTCTCCAGGTGGAGGCGGCGCCCGCCGAGCCGGGCCGCGAGCTCCCGCAGGAAGGAGGGCCACAGGAGCGGCTCCCCGCCGGTGACGCTCACCGCCCGCCGCCCGCTCGGGTCGACGGCCGCGATCCACCGGGCGACGTCCGGGGAACTGGCCCAGGCCGATGCGGTGCGGGAGGAGCGCGGCGTATGGATGCGGGCCTCGGCGCGGGGCGCGGCGCTCCAAGAGTCGGGCGTGTCGCACCACCGGCAGCGCAGGGGACAGCCCGCCAGGCGGACGAGGACCTGCGGGTGGCCGGCGTAGCGCCCCTCGCCCTGGATCGAGGCGAAGACCTCCCGCACCGGCACGCGCGCCGCCTCCCGCCCCGGGGCGGGCGCCACGGCCGGGGGGCCGGAGCGCGATGTGCGGAGGGAGCGGGAGGGATCCATGGCCGGGGCCCGCCGCCGGGTGGGGCCGGCCGGCGGGGAATCAGCGATCGAGGGGGGAGCGGCCGAGACGGCGCGCCATTGGTCCTCGCCCGCCGTTCAGCCTTCGTCCTCGGCCGGCGCGGGGGCCTCACCCTCCGCGGGGGCGGCTGCAGCTCCGGCGGCCGGGGCGGCCTTCTTCTTCTTCGCGCCCGCCACCCTGAACTTGGTGCGGACCTTCGGAAGCCCCCGGGCGGAGTCCCGTTCGCAGTCGAGCTTCTTGTCGTGGGAGAGCTTCAGGATGCGCTCGACACGGGTCAGCACGCTGCGCTCGCCGCGCAGGGTGTCGATGCCGCGGAGGCTCGAATGGATGCTCATGGCTGGGCGGTCCTCGCTTACGTCGTCGGTCGGAGTCGGATGCGGCGCCCCGGGGGCAGGGGTCACAGCGTGAGGAGAATTCGAACGCTCGCCGCGACGGCCGCCTCCGGCGGCCGTGCCAGCACCATTTGAGCGGCGGTGAGATCGGTCTGCTTCACAGCCTCTCAGCGGCGGAGATGGTCGTCGATCTTCACGATCGTCGCATCGTGGAAGGCCCCTTTCGTCCCCTGCTCGTCGGTGGCCTCCTTGACCCGCCGCAAGACGTCGGCGAGCGACTCCCGCGTGGGGCCGGCCCCCACGAGGATCTCGAGGTACGACTGCGCCTTCACCGGCCGGAACGCCGGCAGCCCCTGATCCGCGAGGAGCCGCTGCGTGGCGCGGGCGTGATCCTCCCGGCCGCCGCCGTAGGTCGCCGCCAGCACGGTGTAGAGGTTCCGGGGATCGCGCAGGGGGGCGTAGGGATCGTCGGCGGCGGGACTTTGGCGCGGCGTCTCGCGCGCGGTTTCGCCGGGCGGCGCCGCCGGAGCGGGCGGCTCGGCCGCGGCGCCGGAGGGGCCCGCCAGAGCGCCCGCCGGAGCCTTCCCCCCCTCGCCGGGGCCGGCGGCCAGGGCCTCGCCGCTCTCCCGGCCGGTGCTCCGGCCCACGGCGATCCCCAGGACGAACGCGATCAGGGCCGTGGCGCCGAGCGGCACCCAGGCGGGGATGGGCCGCCCGCCCGCGCGCGGGCGGAGAAGGCCCGGGGGACGTTCGGCGGCCGGCCGCGCTCCGGGCGGCGGACCGGCGAAGGGGCCGGCCCCGCCGTCGCCGGCGGTGCGGAAGGCCTCGAGGAGATTCCTTTTCTTGTCGGGAGCCACGGGAGGAGGGGGAAGGAATCGAGGGAAACGAAGGAGAGTACTGCCCGAGGCGGCGATCGGTCAACGGGGCGGGAGCTAGAACCACGGTCCCGTCAAAGTCGTGGGGGCGGGGGCTCCCTCCGGCGAGTGGAGCATGTGGTAGCCGGGCTAGCGGGGGCGCGCGCGGCGACGGGACCGGGTTCGAGGGGGGTGGGGGTGGCGCCGGGGA
>JBFMCU010000106.1:0-15146 GCA_040754415.1 Planctomycetota bacterium | reverse complement strand
CGCACCTGCCGGCCGGGCGGACGGGGAGCGGAAGCGCGGCAAGGACCGCCAGCGGGGAGGCAAGGGCGGGGGCGGACGCCGGCGCGAAGATCGGGAGCCCGCTGCGACTCGCCGGGAGGCGGAGGCCGACCTCGGCGGCTCCGGCTCCTTCGGGGCCGGCCTCTGAACGGCGGAAGGGCGCCATGGGAGCGAGGGAGAACGGCCCGCCGTCTCTGCCGCGGCGGAGCTACCGCCTCACCTTCCTGCCGGCCGGGATCACGGTCGAGGTGGATCCCGCCGATCTCCCCTACGGCCGCGACGGGCAGCCGGGGTCGATCCTCGACATCGCGCTCGAGCACGGCGTCGATCTGGACCATGCGTGCGGCGGAGTCTGCGCGTGCGCCACGTGCCACGTGATCGTCCGCGCCGGCCACGAGGCCTGCGGCGAAGCCTCCGAGGGCGAGGAGGACCAGCTCGATCACGCCCCCGGCCTGGAGGAGCGCTCACGCCTGGGCTGCCAGTGCGTACCGGACGGTTCCCAGGACGTGGTCGTGGAGATCCCGGATTGGAATCGCAACCTGGTCCGCGAGGATGGACATTGACCCTCCCGCGCCGCCCCGCCCCACCCCGATGCCGAACGGAACCGCCCGCCGCCGTCTCCTCCCGGGTCTGATCGGCGCGCTCCTGCTCGCGGGCTGCGGGCAGGCGCCCCCGAACGTCCTGCTGATCACCCTCGACACCACGCGGGTCGACCGACTGGGCTGCTACGGCCATGACCGACCTACCACGCCGCACCTCGACGAGCTCGCGGCCCGCGCGCTGCGTTACACGCGCGCGTATGCGGTGTCGAGCTGGACGCTGCCGACCCACGCCTCCCTCTTCACCGGCAAGCTGCCTACGAGCCACGGCGCGGAGTACGATCCCGAGGGTCCGCTGCGGCTCTCCGCCGGGATCGAGGGGGACTTCGACATGATGCGCGCGCGCGGGCTGAGCGAGGACGAGACGACCCTCGCCGAGGTCCTGCGCGATGCGGGATACGCCACGGGCGGCATCGTGGCCGGGCCGTGGCTGAAGAAGGTCTTCGGGCTGGACGCGGGCTTCGAGTTCTGGGACGACACCGGAATCGAGGAGCTGAACGGCCGCCGCGCGGACGGCGTGACGCGTGCGGCGTTGGAGTGGCTCGCGCAGCATGATGAGGCGCCGTTCTTCCTCTTCCTCAACTACTACGACCCCCACGGCCCTTTCTCGCCCCCCGACGAGGCGAAACGGGCGATCGTGCCGCCGGGGGTCGATCCCCGCACGCTCTCCCCCGTGGAGCAGAGCCGCCTTCTCTACGACGCCGAGATCCTGTTCATGGACCGCCAGATCGGGGTCTTGTTCGACGAGCTGCGCCGGCGCGGGCGTTGGGAAGACACCTGGATCGTCATCGTCGCGGACCACGGCGAGCTCCTCGGCAATGGCGGCCGGTTCGGGCACGGCGACACGCTCACCGAGGACGAGATCCGCGTCCCCCTCATCGTGAAGGAACCTGGTGTCGATCCGCCCACCGGAGCGATCGACGAACGGATCCAGCAGACCGACATCATGCCGATGCTCCTCGCCCGGCTGGGCCTTCCCGCTCCCCGGAACATGCAGGGGAGCGCCGCGCTGCCCGTCGCCCATCCGATCGTGGCCGAGGTCTATCCGCTCGAGGTAGCGACCGACGGCGGGGCCTGGCGGATGATCCTGAATCGGGACCTGAAGTACCTCTGGAACAGCAAGGGCAACAGCGTGCTCGTGAGCCTGTCCGATCCACCCGAGGCGCGCCGCGACCTGACCACCGTCCTTCCCGAGGAGCGCGAGCGGATGGACCGGGTCCTCGCCCGGTACCTCGAGTCCCTCCCGCGCCCGGGCGCGGCCGGCCCGCCGCAGGAGGTCGATGCGGCGACGGTGGAGGCCCTGCGCAGCCTCGGCTACCTCGGCGGCCCGAGCCCGGGGACGGGCGGTGATTGATCGGCGGGGATCGGCGGCGAGGGACCTCCTCGCGGTCCTCGCCCTCCTCGCCGCCACGCTCGCCGTCTACTGGCCGGTCACGGGGTTCGAGTTCGTCTTCTACGACGACAACGCCTACGTGTTCGAGAACCCGCGCGTCGCCCGCGGGCTGACCGCCGAGGGCATCGCGTGGGCCTTCACGCACTACCACGCCGCGAACTGGCACCCGCTGACCTGGCTCTCCCACATGCTCGATTGCGAGCTCTGGGGGTTGGACGCGGGCCGGCACCATCTGACGAGCCTCCTCCTCCACGCCGGGAACGGGGCGCTCCTCTTCGCCGTCCTGCGCCGGATGCGAGGCGCCTTCGGGCCGTCGCTCGTGGTGGCGGCGCTCTTCGCCCTCCATCCCCTGCGCGTGGAGTCCGTGGCGTGGGTCGCGGAGCGCAAGGACGTGCTCGCCGGCTTCTTCGGGACGACCACGCTGCTCGCCTACGCGCACTACGCGCGCCGGCCCGCGGCGGGGCGGTATCTGCTCGTGGCGGGATCGTTCGCCCTCGGGCTCCTCGCCAAGCCCATGCTGGTCACGCTGCCCTTCGTCCTGCTCCTGCTGGACGCGTGGCCCCTGGAACGGATCGGGCCCCGGACGCTCACCGCCGGCCGCGCCGCCTTTCCACGGCGGCCGCTCGGCGCGCTCGCGCTCGAGAAGGTCCCCCTCCTCGTCCTGGCGGCGCTCTCCTCCCTCGCGACCCTCCTCGTGCAGCAGGCGAGCGGCGTCGTGCGCACGATGGACGCCCTGCCCCTCGGAGCGCGCCTCGCCAACGCGGCGACGTCCTACGTTTACTACCTCGCGAAGACGATCTGGCCGACCGACCTCGCGTTCTTCCATCCCCACCCCGCTCTCTACGACCCCGCGGGATTCGCGCCCCTCGGGTGGCGGCCGGTCGGAGCGGCCCTCGTCCTCGCGGCCCTGACCGCAGCCGTCCTCCTCGCCCGCCGCCGCCGGCCGTGGCTCGCGGTGGGATGGCTTTGGTACCTGGGGACGCTCGTGCCGGTCCTCGGGCTCGTGCAGGTCGGCGAGCAGGCGGTGGCGGAGCGCTACGCCTATCTGCCGTTGATCGGGATCTACCTCGCCGTGGCGTTCGGCCTGGCGGAGCTTGCCGCCCGCCGTCCCGGCGTGCGCCTCCCCTTCGCCGCCGCCGCGGGTCTCGCCCTCGCCGCCCTCGCGATCGCGACGCGCGCCGAGACGCGCCACTGGCGGGACAGCGTCGCCCTATTCGAGCGCGCGATCGCCGTCACCGAGAAGAACTACGTCGCTCACCTGAACCTGGGATACCTCTACCAGTTCCACCGGCGACCGCCCCGGCGGATCGAGGCGCGCCGCGAGTACCTCCTGGCCGCCGCGATCCGGCCGGAGGACCTCCGCGTGAACTACAACCTCGGTCTCCTCTACCGCGACGAGGAGAACGTATCCGAGGCGATTCGCTGCTTCGAGAACGTCCGGCGCGTCCAGCCGGACCTCCCCGATGTCCACCGGGAGCTGGGGGCGCTCTACGACCGGATCGGCGATCCCACCCTCGCCCTCCATCACTTCGAGGAGGCGGTGCGGCTGGCCCCGGCGGCGGCGGAGCACCACAGCAACCTCGCCCGCCTGCGCCGCCAGCGCGGCGACCTCCCCGGGGCGGCGGCGGAGTACCGCGAGGCGATCCAGCGGCGGCCGGCGATGACCGCCGAGCGCCTGGAGCTCGCGGCGTGCCTCGAGGCGCTGAACGACCACGCCGGCGCGGCCTGGCAGTACCGCGAGCTCCTGCGCCTCGTCCCGGGCTCCGGACCCGCGGCCGCCCGCCTCGCCTGGCTCCTCGCCACGAGCCATGACGACGCCGTGCGCGATGGCGTGGAGGCGCTGGGCATCGCCCGCGCCCTCGCGGCGGCCGAGGCCGATCCCGCGCCGGAGATCCTGGACGCGCTGGCCGCCGCTCTGGCCGAGACGGGCAACTTCGACGAAGCGGTCCGCCGGGAGCGGGAGGCCCTGGAGCGTGCCGATCCCCCGCGCCGGGCCGAGTACCGCGGCCGCCTCGAGCTGTATCTCTCCCAGCGGCCGTTCCGGCGGTAGGCGGCGGCCCGCCTACCTCGCTTCGCCGGCGATCACGTCCAGCTCGTAGCGGCGCCCGGCGCGCCGGAGGCGCCCGAAGGCATGATCGGCGTCGTGGTAGAAGAGACCGATCCATCCTCCCTCCGCGGCGCGCGCGAGCCAGCGCGAGCGGTTCTCGAAAGAGCGCACGACGTCGATGTCGTAGGCCATGATGTAGAGCGGTTGGATGTGGTGCGTCGTCGGCACGACGTCGGCCCAGAAGATCGCGGTGTCGCCGGCACTCCCCTCGTTCACCGTGATCACGCTCACGCCGTCGGAGTGGCCGGGGGCGAGATGGGCCCGTATCCCGGGCAGGATCTCGGCTCCATCGCCGTAGCCCTCGAGCACGCCGGCCTCCAGCAGCGGAACGACGTCGTCGGCGCGGTAGGACGCGCGCCGGACATGATCGGGATCCCGCGCCATCTCGATCTCGATCGCCGGCGCGAAGTGCCTCGCCCGCGGGAAGAGCGGCCGGAGGACGCCATCCTTCGCGACGACCTGGGCACCGACGTGGTCGAAGTGGCAGTGCGAGGCGATCACGTGGGTCACGTCGGCCGGGCCCACGCCAAGGGCGGCGAGCGACGCGGCGAGGGTCGTCGGGCGTTCGATGTGGTAGATCTCGCGCCACTTCGGCTCCCAGCGGTCGCCGATCCCCACCTCGATCACCACCTTGGCGTCGCCGCGCTCGGCGAGGAAGGGGCGCAAGGCGAGGAGGATCGTATTGTCCTCGATCGCGGGCGTGAGCTCTCCCCAGATGTTCTTGGGCACGACCCCCCACATGGATCCCCCGTCGAGCCGGAGGAATCCGTCCGAGAGGTTCGTGATGCGCCACTCGCCCGCGCGCACCACGCGCGGGACCCACGGCACCGGGACGTTCGAGGCTCGTCGCACGCTTCCTATCCTAACGCCCGTTCGTCCGGGTCCTTCCGGCACCGAACCTGGCCCTCCTGCTTCCTGCCCTTCTCCACCTTGCATCCTTCCCGCTCGATCCGGATCGAACCACGAGGAGCTCCGGAGATGCGCTCAAGAGCGGGCCAGGATGTCCCGCGCGATCACCAGGCGCTGGACCTCGCTCGTCCCCTCCCCGATCGTGGTGAGCTTGGCGTCGCGCCACATGCGCTCCACCGGGTACTCGCGCGAGTAGCCGTAGCCGCCATGGATCTGGATCGCGTCGTAGGTGACGCGCATCGCCATCTCGGAGGCGAAGAGCTTGGCCATCGAGGCCTGCGTCCCGTAGGCCTCTCCGGCGTCCTTCAGGCGGGCCGAGTGGTAGACGAGATGGCGGGCCGCCTCGATCTCCGTCGCCATGTTGGCGAGCTTGAAGGCGACGGCCTGGTGGGCGGCGAGCGGCTTGCCGAAGGCCTCCCGCTGCTGCGCATACCGGCGGGCCTCCTCGTAGGCGCCCTGGGCGATGCCGAGCGCCATGGCCCCGATGGAGATGCGGCCGCCCTCCAGAGTCTTCATGAACGTCGCGAAGCCCTGCTTTTCGGGGCCGAGGAGGTGGTCGCGGGGAATGCGGGCGTCCGCGAAGGCCAGCCCTCCCCAGTCGGAGCCGCGCACCCCGAGCTTCGTCTCCCCCTTCTCCACGGTGAACCCGGCCGTGGCGCGCGGCACGACGAAGGCGCTGATGCCCTTCACCCCGAGACTCTTGTCGGTGACGGCGGTGATCACGAACGTCCCGCTGTGATGGGCGTTGGTGCAGAAGCACTTGCGGCCGTTGACGATCCACTCGTCGCCGTCCAGGGTGGCGGTGGTCAGCGTGCCGCCGGCGTCGGAGCCCGCGTTGGGCTCGGTCAGGCCGTAGGCGCCCATGTACTCGCCGGCGATCAGGCGCGGCACGTACTCGCTCCGCAGCCGCTCTCCGCCCCAGGCATAGATGGGGTACGTGCCGAGGCTCACGTGGGCCGCGTAGGAGAGTCCCGTGGATCCGCACACACGGCTGATCTCCTCGACGGCGATGGCGTAGGCGAGGGTCCCGCCGCCCGACCCCCCGAACTCCTCGGGGAAGGGGATGCCGGGCAGGCCGAGCTCCACGATCTTCCGCCAGGATTCCGTGGGGAAGCGATGGTTCTCGTCGATCTCTGCCGCGATCGGCGCGAGCTCGGTCTCCGCGAACTCGCGCACCATGTCGCGGACCATTTGTTGATCCTCGGTGAGATCGAAGGCGTGCTGGATGGCGGGGAGGGCGGAGGGAGAGGACATGGGAGGATGAGGGAATCGGGTTCGGAGGGGGGGGCCAGGGGAGGGCGAGTTCGACGGTGCGGATGGACGAAGCGGGCGTTTCCAGCCTCTCAGTCGAATTCCAACCGCCAGCCGCTCGTGCGGCGCGCTTCCGGGCGCACGCCGCCGGGCTTGGCGGGGACGGACGGAGCCGGCTCGTCGTCGGACTCCGGGGCGGAGCCCTCGTGGTAGAAGTCGTCGCTGCGACCGCTGCCGATCCACTCGATCAGGGCCTGGCGGGAGAACTTCCACTCCCGTCCGATCTTGCGCGCGGGGATGCTCTGGGTGTGCAGGACCTTGTTGAACGTCTTGATGCTGACGCCCAGGAGCGCCGCGGCTTCGTCGATGGTCAGGATCTCGCGGTCCGGACTGCCGGCCATGGGGTTCCTCCGGGTTCTTCGGGATGCGGGGGCCGGCCCGCCGACGAGCGGGACCGGAGGGGCTATTTTGCCTTCAACTACCGGTTGTGATCCAGAGATCCGCCGGGGGGGGCCTACTGGAGCAGGGTGCGCGCGATCACGAGGCGCTGGATGTCCGTGGCGCCCTCGTAGATCTCGGTGATCCGCGCGTCGCGGAACAGCCTCTCCACCGGGAACTCGTCGGTGTACCCGGCTCCCCCATGGATCTGGAGGCACTCGTCGGCGCAGTAGTTCGCGGTGGTCGAGGCGGCGAGCTTGGCCTCGGCCGCGACCAGGGTGCAGGGCTCGCCGCGATCGCGGAGCCACGCCGCCTTCAGGGTCGTGAGGCGCGCTCCTTCCAACCGGGTCGCCATGTCAGCGAGCTTCCACTGGATCGCCTGGAAGTTGCCGATGGGCTGGCCGAACTGCTCCCGCTCCCGGGAGTACTTGATCGCCGCCTCGAGGCAGGCCTGGCCGATCCCGATGGCCTGCGCGGCGATGCCGACGCGTCCCCCGTCCAGGGTCTCCATCGCGAGGTGGAAACCCTCGTTCGGCTTGCCGAGGATGCTCGTGGCGGGAGCGCGGGCGTCTTCGAGGACGACGTCCGTCGTCGACGAGCCGCGCAGCCCCGTCTTCTTCTCGTGCTTGCCGACGCTGAGGCCCGGGGTGGCGGGGGAGAGAAGGAATGCGGAAATGCCGCGGGACTTCTTCGCGCGGGGATCCGTCCGGGCGTAAACGATGTACATCCCGGCGATCGCGCCGGAGGAGACGAAGGTCTTGCGGCCGTTCAGCACCCACTCGTCCCCGTCCTTCACGGCCGACGTGGTGATCGCCGCCGCGTCGGATCCGGCGTTCGGCTCGGTCAGGCAGTAGGCGGCGATGGCCTCGCCGGCCGCCAGTTTGGGCAGCCAGTACGCCTTCTGCGCGGTCGTGCCGTGCCGGAGCACCGGGATGCAGCCCAGGCTGTTGTGCACGGAGAGGGTGGTCCCCGTCGCGGCGCAGGCCCGGTTGATCTCGAAGAGGACGAGGCAGAGGGCGACATTGCTCATCCCCGCTCCGCCGTACTCGGCGGGCACGGTGAGCCCCCAGAACCCCAGCTCCCCCATCATCTGGAAGACCTCGGGGTCGATCGACTCCTGGCGGTCGTGTCTCGCCGCACGCGGGACGAGCTCGTTCTCCGCGAACTCGCGCGCCATGTCGCGGACGAGCGTCAGTTCTTCGTCGAGGGAGAAGTCCATGCGAGATCAGGTGTACTCGTAGAACCCCTTGCCGTTCTTCCGGCCGAGGCGGTTGGCCGCCACCATCCGGCGCAGGAGGGGGCAGGGGCGGTACTTCGGGTCCCCGAGGCCGGAGTGCAGCACCTCCAGGATGTCGAGGCAGACATCGAGGCCGATGAGATCCGCCAGCGAGAGAGGCCCCATCGGGTGGTTCATGCCGAGCTTCATCACGGTGTCGATCGCCTCCTTGGTGGCCACGCCCTCCATCAGGCAGTAGACCGCCTCGTTGATCATCGGCATCAGGACGCGGTTCGACACGAAGCCCGGATAGTCGTGGGCCTCCACGGGCACCTTGCCGATCGACTCGGAACAGGCCAGGACGGTTCTCGTCGTCGCATCGGACGTCTCGTGGCCCCGGATGACCTCCACGAGCGTCATCAGCGGCACCGGATTCATGAAGTGCATTCCGATCACGCGGTCGGCGCGCCCGGTCGCCGCCGCCAGCGTGGTGATCGAGATCGAGGAGGTGTTCGTGGCGAGGATCGTCGCCGCCGGGCTGATGGCGTCCAGCCGGGCGAAGACGGCCTTTTTCACGTCCGCGCGCTCGACCACGGCCTCGACGATGAGGGGCGCGTCGCCGACGTCCTCGATGCGCGTGGAGGGAGCGATCCGGTCCACGATCTCCTTGGCCTCGCTCGCCGTCAGCTTCTCCTTCTTCACGAATCGCCCGAGGCTCTTCTCGATCGCGTCGATGCCGCGGGAGAGCACCGCCTCGCTGACGTCGACGAGCTGCACGGCCGTGCCGTACGACGCGAAGGTCTGGGCGATCCCATTGCCCATGGTTCCCGCCCCGAGGACGGCGATCCGATCGTAGAAGGGTTTGCGCGCGGACATCTACCGGGCCTCCACGGTCAGGGATACGGCGTTGCCCCCTCCCAGGCACAGCGACGCCATGCCGGTCGCCGCGCCGCGCTGGCGCATCGCATGCAGGAGGGTGACGAGGATGCGGGCGCCGGACGCTCCGATGGGATGCCCGAGCGCCACCGCGCCGCCGTTGACGTTGATTTTCTCGGGATCGAGATCGAGCACGCGCGTCACGGCGCAGGCAGCGGCGGCGAACGCCTCGTTGATCTCGTGCAGGTCGAACGCGCCCGGCGCAATGCCGACCTTCGCCGCCGCCTTCTGGATCGATACCTCGGGGGCCATCATGACCCACTCGGGAGCCACGCCGCCCGTGGCGTAGCCGGTAATGCGCGCCAGGGGGTGGACCCCCAGCTCGCGCGCTCGGCTGCCGCTCATCACCACGAGAGCCGCGGCGCCGTCGTTGATGGCCGACGCATTGGCCGCGGTGACGGTGCCGTCCTTCTGGAAGGCGGGGCGCAGGCCGGCGATCGCGTCGGCGGTCAGGCCGGGGCGGATGGTCTCGTCGGTCGTGAACGGGATCGGGTCCCCCTTCTTCTGCGGGATCCCGACGGCGAATCTCTCCGCGTCGAAGCGCCCGGCCTTCGCCGCCGCCTCGGCTCGATTGTGGCTGCGCACGGCGTAGGCGTCCTGCTCGGCGCGGGACACCTCGTACTTCTCGGCCACCTTCTCGGCGGTGATGCCCATGTGGAAGTCGTGGTAGGCGTCCCACAGGCCGTCGGCGATCATCGAGTCGACCATCTGGACGTGCCCCAGGCGCGCCCCGGCCCGGGCGGCGGGAACGATGTAGGGGGCGCGCGTCATGCTCTCCATCCCCCCCGCGACGATGACGTCGGCGTCCCCCGCCCGGATCGCCTGGGCGGCGAGCGCCACCGCCTTCAGCCCGGAGCCGCAGACCTTGTTCACCGTGAACGCGCCGGCCGAGGCGGGGATGCCGGCGCCGAGGGCCGCCTGGCGGGCGGGCGCCTGCCCCACGCCGGCTTGCAGCACGTTCCCCAGGATGACCTCCTCCACCGCCGCCGGCTCGATTCCTGCCCGGCGGAGCGCTTCGACGATGGCGAGGGCGCCCAGTTGGGGCGCCGTGAAGCCGGCGAGACCGCCCTGGAACTTGGCGATCGGAGTGCGGCAGGCGCTGGCGATGACGACTTCTTGCACCGGATGTCCTCTCGAGGCGGGTGACCAGGGTTGGCGGCGCTCCCGGAGAGCCGAGGGACCCGGGCCGATTCGAGCGCCTCGGAGGAACGGGGCTCCGCTCGCACGCGTGGAAAAGGAGGCGGAGTATAGCGCCCCGCGCGGGGCGTGTCCCGGCCGGAAGCGCCGCCTCAAGTCCGCGTCTCTCCCGACCGATAGGACGGGCGCCGGGAAACGAGCTCCGGAATCCTAGGCCGGAGGTTGGAACGTCCCCGCCGCGCCGGTTGGCGCGCGACGCGAGTCCTGGGTTCCAAGGGAACCGTGAGTCCGAACGGCGGCCGCCCGCGTGGCGGCCGCCGTCGTTTTCTCACCTCCCGCGACCGGGCGATCCGGCCCCTTCCGTCAGGGTGGATCTGGGGGCTTCGCGGCGGCGCAGGGGCGCGAACCGGCCGGAACGCAGGTGCCGGGCGGCGCCTCTCCTCGGCCTCTCGCCGGCGCCGGGACGGTAGCCCCTACCGCGCCTCCATCCCCGCGAGGGCGAGGACCTCCGGGAGCTGCTCGCGGCAGAGGTCGAGGTGCTGGCGCAGGGCCTCGAAGCAAGCGTTCGCTTCCGCCAAGCGGTTCCCGCGCACGTGGGATTCGAGCTCGAGGGCGAGCTCCGCCAGCCGCTCGGAGGAAACGAGCGCCGTCGCCTCGCGGAAGCTCGCCACGAGGTCGGGAACCTCGGCGGCGTAGCCCAGGGCGAGGGAGCTTCGCAGGCGGGCGAGGCAGTCGACTGCATCGCGCTCGAACCCGCGCAGGGCGGCCCGCAGCTCCTCCGTCCGGCCGGCATAGCGCTCGGCCAGGGCGGTGAGATCGAACGCGGCGGGTTCCCGGTCCTCCGACCCCTCCGCGGCCGCCGGCGACCCAACGGCACCGGTCGCGGGTTCCGGCGACGCCGGGTGCGCCCGGCGGAAATCGACGAGCTTCTCGAGGAGCAGATTCGGCTTCACCGGCTTCGCGAGGTACTCGTCCATCCCCGCGCGCAGGCAGCGATCGCGGTCTCCCTTCATCGCGTTGGCCGTCAAGGCCACGATGTGGACGTGGCGGCCGGCCCCCTCCGCCGATGCCTCCCACTCGCGGATGCGGAACGTGGCCTCGTAGCCGTCCATCTCCGGCATCTGGCAGTCCATGAGGACGACGTCGTAGTGGCCGCCGCGCACCGCGGCCACCGCCTTGTGGCCGTCGTCGACGACATCGCACTCGTACCCGTGGCGGGCGAGGATCTTGACCGCCACCATCTGGTTGATGCGGTTGTCCTCCGCCAGGAGGATGCGGAGCGTGCTCGGCGGCGCGGTCATCTCCGCGGGAACCGGCCGGGACGCCGCCTCCGGCGGCGCGGCCCCCTCCTTCCTGCCTTCGATCGCGGTCAGGACGGCATCGTAGAGCTGGGAGGGACGCAGCGGCTTGTACAGGTGGTCCGCCGGACCGAGATCGAGCGGCTCGCCGTCGCCCCCATCGCTCCGGTTCCAGGACATCAGCACCACGCGGGGCGCGGGGTCGGGCCCGCGGCGCAAGGCGTCCCGGAACGCGGCGGGGGCGAGACCGGGCAGCTCGCTGTCGAGGAGGATCATCTGGAAGGGCGTTCTCTCCGCCCGGCTGCGCTCGATCGCCTGCATCGCCCGAGGAGCATCCGGGCAGATGTCGTGCTCGATCTGCCAGGCTTCGAGCTGCTGGTGCAGGACTTCCCGGACCGCCGCGCTCGACTCGGCGACGAGGACGCGCGGGCGCACGCAGCCGGCCGGCAGGTGCAGCGAGCGGTGCAGGGATTCCGCGACCTTGGCGAGGCGCGCAGTGAACCAGAACGTCGAGCCGGCGCCCAGCTCGCTCTGGAAGCCGACCTCACCCCCCATGAGCTCGGCGAGCTGCCGGGAGATCGCGAGCCCGAGCCCCGTCCCTCCGAACCGGCGGGACATCGAGGCGTCCACCTGGGAGAAGGACTCGAAGAGAGTGTCGCGGCGATCTTCCGGAATGCCGATGCCGGTGTCCTCCACGGAGACCTTGATCTGGACGTTCTCCTCCGTCTCCTCGAGGATCTCGACGCGAACGGAGATGCGCCCCTGCTTCGTGAACTTCACGGCGTTGCCCACCAGGTTGGTGATGACCTGGCGCAGGCGCGTCGGATCGCCCCGGACCACGCGGGGCAGGCTCGGAGCGACCCAGCACACGAGCTCGAGCTTCTTCTTGTGGGCTGGCCCGGAGAGGAGTCCGATCACTTCTTCCACCGTCCGGCAGGGCTCGAACTCGATCTCCTCGAGCTTCAGCCGGCCGGCCTCGATCTTGGAGAAATCGAGGATGTCGTTGATGATGCCGAGGAGCGACTCCGCAGAACCGCGCACGATCTCCGCGTAGCTGCGCTGCTGCTCGCTCAAGGGGCTGTCGAGCAGGAGCTCGTTCATCCCCAGGATGCCGTTCATCGGCGTCCGGATCTCGTGGCTCATGTTGGCCAGGAACTGCGCCTTGGCCACCGCCGCCGCCTTCGCCTTCTCCACCAGGACGCGCAACTGCCGGTTCCGATCGAGCAGCTCTCGCGTGCGCCCGGAGACCTGTTCCTCGAGGGTGTCGTGGGCCCGCTTCAGCTCCCCGTCCCGCGTCTGGATGATCGACAGCATGTCGTTGAACGCATCGGTCAGGAATCCGATCTCGTCGAGACCGAATCTCTCCGCGCGCAACGAGTAGTCCTTGACCGCCGACACCGCCTTGACCGTTTCGGTGAGCCGGAGCACCGGAGCGGAGATGACGCCCTGCAGCTTGCTCGACAACAGGAACGCGACCGACATCGAGATCAGGAGCACGAGCGCGAAGATCCCCGCGAACCGGATCTGACGGTCGCGCAGGACGCCGAGGCTGGCCTCGATGGCGAGCGTGGCGGCCTGCTGATCGTCGACCATGATCGGCGTGTAGACGACGAGCGCGTCACCGGCGAACACGTGGCCCCCCAGCCGGTGCTCGGGCGGTGCATTCCCCGGCCGTCCGCTCCCCTCCCCGGTGCTCGCCAGGATGCTCCCGTCGCGGGTGCTGAACACGAAGCCCCGGTGAATCCACGTGTTGCCCCCCAGGACCTCCAGATCGCTCAGAAGCTGTTCCCAGTCCTCGAATTCGATCGCCGGAGACATGCTCGAGCTGATCGTGGCGCCGATGAGACCGACCTCGCTGACGAGCGAGTCGCGCGTAGCCTTCCAGTCGTAGGAGAACCAGGCGACGCTGGCCACGAACAGCGTGACGCAGCTCGTCATCATCAAGAGCAGCGTCAGCTTGCGGCGGATGAGCAGATTGCGGAACAGCTTCACTCCTCGCCCTCCTGGCCCTTCTTCTTAACCGGCCGCGCCAGCTTCAGGAGCTGGGAACTGATCTTGATCTTCTGCGCTTTGGCCTCGTCCGCGTTGATCTCGAACTTGACCTTCACGGATTCCGTGCCATCGTCGTTCCGGGTGCTTTCCAGGTAGAAGTTCACGATGCCCCCGAGGGTGGCGAAGTCCGGCCAGTCCCCGACCAGGAGGACGCTCCTCCCCTGCACGGCGCCGGCGATTCGCTCCAGTTGCTTCTTCTCGGACTGGGCCACGAACAGGATGTGGCAGGCGCTGATGTCCTCCACCTTCTCGTAGCGCCGGACGACGAAGGGCCGCTTGTCGTGCTCCTTGCCCGCGAAGGTCTGATCGAGGATCGTGCCGAAGGGGTCCTTCCCGATGACGCCCACGACGATCGGCGACGTGCGCTCCGCGAAGCGGGTGGCCGGCCACTCGACGAACTTCACGAACTTGTACATGAGGGCCGCTTTGATGGCCGCGATCTCCCGCGCCTCCTTCTCGGTCTGCGGGACGGGGAGGGGATCCGGCCCGGTCGCCCCGGTCAGGACGGAGAGCGAGAGGAGCGCGCTCAGGATCGTGCGGATCCACCCTCGCCGGGCGCGCGCTCTCCCGCGCGGGCGTCGGCTCGAGATCGTCGGAGGGATGGTTCCGGCTCTCACTTCGTCTTCCCCCACGCGTGGATCAACTCCTCCTCGGGAGCCGCCGGCGGCGATCGCGCGCGATCCCCGGCCGCGCGAGGGGGAAGACCGTGGTCGCCTCCGCGTCGCGGGGTTCGGAGGGGGGGAGATCGGTGGGATCCCGGACGAGGTCGTCGCTCGCGGCTCCGACGAGCGCGGGCCGGACGACCAGCGCCGGGAGGGCGGCGCACGGTGCCATCGGTGGGGTGCCGGACGGTGGAGGTCCGCTCCCCGGGTCTCGCGCGAGGAAGGGCCGGGGCGGCGGCCTAGCCCCTATCGGACTGGGTTCTCCGGTGACTCCAGCGCACGTAGAGATCTCTTCGCTCGTCGTCTCGCACGAGGACCTGGCGCCGGACGCGGCGGACCTGGGCGAGGTCGATGTCGGCGCGGACGAGTCCGGCTCCGCCGGGACCGGCCGCCCGCACCCGCCCGTGGGGATCCACCACGCACGAGTTTCCCGGGAAGGAGAGCTCCAGGCGCCGCCGGCCGATGAAATCCGTTCCGGTCCGGTTGGCGGCCACCACGAAGAGCTGCGCCTCGACCGCCCGGCCGGCGAGGAGGGTCCGCCAGTGTCCGGCGCGGGTCGCCGGCCACTGGGCGCTCACGAGGAGAATCTCGGCTCCTTCCGCCTGGGGAACGCGGACGAGGGGGCCGAAGCGCAGGTCGTAGCACACGATCGCCGAGAGGCGGCCGGCGGAGGCTTCCACGGTCGGGGGCGGCTCGTCGCCGGCGGAAAAGGATTCGTCCTCGGCCGTCGGGGAAAAGAGGTGGACCTTGTCGTAGGAGAGGACGAGCTCTCCCCGATCGAAGACGTGCATTCGATTGCGGGGCTTCGCCTCCCCGTCTGCGCTGCCGTAGGCGCTGCCGCCCGCGACCAGGCCGAGCTCGCGCGAGAGCTCGCCGATCCGGTGCACGGCAGCCGGGGTGGCGGCCAACGCCTCGCCCGCCGCCTCCAGGGGATCGGCGAACGAGGTCGGCCACATCTCCGGCAGCACCACGAGCCGCACCCTCGCCGCCGCCGCCCGGCGGAGCCCGTTGTTCCGCGGCCGATTGATCGGGGCTGTCGGGGGTTGTCGGCGTCACGCTTCCCGAGGTGGTTGGCAGCGGGGGTGGGCGCCAGGGCCGCCTGAAGCGCGACGGGGAGGGCCTGGCCCAGC
>JBFMCU010000105.1:0-16751 GCA_040754415.1 Planctomycetota bacterium | reverse complement strand
GGACCCGGCGGCGCGCCGGCGGCGAGGAGGCGGCGGGCGAGCTCGTCGCGGCCGGGGCTCCGCCCGCCGCGGGCGAGGAGGAAGCCGCCGAGCCGCTCGAGCTCGGCGCGGTAGAGGGCGTGCGGACCCGGCGTGCGCCACGTGGCGGGCACGTCGAGGAGGAAGACCGGCACCTCGGTCTGGCGCTTCACCTCGTCGAAGGCGCGGCGCATCGGATCGCAGGTCGTCACCAGCACGAGCCCGGCGAGATCCGGGACGGCGCACGCCTCGTTCACGAAGGCGCGCGTGAAGGGGCAGACGCCCTCGCGATCGGCGACCGGCCCGCTGGTCGGGCCGCCGCGGGGCGTGAACCGCACCGGCGCGAGGTCGTGGGTGGCGATCCACTCCGCGGGGACGAAGGGCGAGCTGAACAGGATCCGCCGCGCGCCGCCTTCCGCCGCGGGAGCCACTAGAGGCCTTGGATCCGGGATCGTGGGCATTTGAGTCAAGTTTGCTCCAAGGCCTCGGGTCTCAACGGCGTCAGCCGTTGAACCAGAAACATGCTAGCGGGGCTGGGGCAGAGCCCCGCTACTCCTCCTTGCCGATCTTCCCCCGGCGGCGCAGGGCCTTGGCGAGCCGCGGCGAGACCTCGGGATGCTGCTGGGGGCAGATCGGCTGGCACTGGTGGCAGACGATGCAGTCGAGGGCGCGGCTCGGCGGGACCGCGGCGGCGATGCGCAGGGAGGGCTGGACGTCCGTCGGGCACGCCTTGTCGCAGAGCTGGCACGCGAGGCACTCCGGATCGGGCACCTTGACCCGCCAGAAGCTGACGAAGTTGAGCGGCGCGAGGAGGGCCCCCATCGGGCAGAGGAGCTTGCAGAAGCCGCGTTCGCTGAACACGACGAGGAGGAGGACCGCCCCGAGGACGCCGAGCTTCGCCGCGGTGATCGCCTCGATCGTGCCCCCGCCGAGGAGCCGGGGCACGGTCACCTGGAGGGCGGAAGAAGGGCAGAACCGGCAGAAGGAGAGCAGCGTCGACTCTCCCCACCACAGCGGGAAGAGGAAGATCCCGAAGAGCAGCACGAAGTACTTGACGTACGACGCCCAGCCGGGGAGGGAGAACTTCCGCCCCGGGATCTTGTGCAGGAGGTCCTGCAGGAACCCGAAGGGGCAGACCCAGCCGCAGAGCAGGCGTCCGGCGAGCACGCCGAGCAGGAGCACGGTGCCGGCGGCGAGCCAAGGGAAGGTCTGCCAGCCGGCGTAATGGACGAAGATCCCGAGCGGGCAGGCGAACCAGGCGAGCACGCAGGAGTGGCAGCTCAACACCGGGTTGCAGAGCCACTTGAGCTCCGGCCCCCACGAGCTGTGCAGGGCCAGGAGAGAGAGCGTCTGCACCCATCGCCGCTTGAGCTGGATCATCTTCCGCCGACGAGCCGTTCCGGTCCGGATGTCTTCAATCTAGACGAGATTGCGCTCGTAGTTGGCGGAAAGCGTCCGGATGTTGCCGCGCCGGACGGTCACGTGGCGCGCGTCGAGAAAATCCAGCACGGCGAGAGCGTACTTCCGCGTCGAGCCGAGGTCGTTCTTGAAATCTCCGGAGTCGAGCACGCCGCGCGCGCGGATCGCGGCGACGGCGGTGTCCTGGGCCTTCTTCAGCCAGCTCCGGCTCAAGGCGACGTTCTTGGCGAGGCGGAACATCTCGCCCTGGGCGCAGAGCAGCTCGAGCAGGCGCTCGATCTCCGCCGCCGGCGCGCCGAGCCGGGCGGGGATCTCGTCGGGGTGGGGGGAGGCGAGACCCGTCTCCTCGTAGACGGCGAGGATACGCTCCCGCAGGGTCTGCTCCCGCGCGCCCAGCTCCTCCACGGCGCGCTCCAGCACGAGCTCGCTGCCGTGGCGCGTGACGAGCCCCTCGGCCTCGAGCGCGGCCTGGATCCGCGTCCAGAGCGGCGCCGGCCAGTCGAGACCCTGGCGGAGGTCGGCGACCGAGAGGCGCAGGTGCTTCGCGCCGCCGGCGGCCGCCTGGACGCGCTCCCGGGCCTCGGCGAGCCGCGCCGCGAGGTTCTCGGCGTGGATGACGCAGTCGCGCGCGAGATTCAGGACCGTTCCGGTGCCGGTCAACGCCTCGAGCGCGGCGGCGACCGCCGGCTCCGCGAGCAGGGTACCGCGGCCGACCTCGGCGGGGCTCGCCCCGGCGGGGCGGCGGGAGCGCAGGAAGTGCTCCACCTCGCGCGCGCGGCGGGCGGGCCCCGCGGCGGGGGTGCCGGCGAACGTCGCCTGGAAGAGATGGAGCGCGGCGAGGACGTCGCCCCGCCGCCGCCGCCGGGTGTCCGTCGTGACGCCGACGATCTCGCCCCCCGCCACCGTTCTCGCCGGGGACGGACGCCGCAGGATGAATCGATCGTGCACGGCGGCGGCGATGGGCGCGTCGAGCACGATCGTCGCGAGGCCCCGCTCCCCCTCGCCGAGGGACTTCGCCTCGAGGAGATAGAGCTTGCCGCGCCCCTCGGCGGTGCCCGTGTGGAAGACGATCGGTTCGGCGTGGCGCAGCGGCGCATCGACTCCGGGCACGACCTCGAGCTGGAGGTGGAATGCCGGCCAGGCCTCGAGGTGGCCGGGCCGGCAGAGGACCTGGCCGCGCACCGGGCGCAGCTTGCCGAGCTCGGGGACGTTCACCGCCAGGCACTGGCCGAAGCCGCCGGTCGTCGCGTCGCGCAGGAAGCGCTGCAATCCCCGCACCTTGCCCACTTGGTGGCCGGGGACGAGCTCGACCGGGTCGCCGATCGCGATCGTGCCGTCGACGGGGATGCCGGTCACCACGGCCCCGAAGCCTTCGCTGGTGAAGGAATTGATGATCGGCATCCGGAAGACGCCGTCGGAACGGCGCTTCTCGAGCTGGCGCACCTCGGCGACGAGCGCTTCGTAGAATTCGAAGAACCCATCGAAGGTCTCTGCCGAGACGGGGCAGATGCGCGCGCCGTCCAGGAAGGTGCCGGCGAGGGACTCCCGGATCTCCGCCGTGACCTGCGCCACGCGCGCCGCATCGACGAGATCGGTCTTCGTCAGCGCCACCATCCCGTGCCGGACGCCGACGAGCCGCATGATCTGGAAGTGCTCGATGGTCTGCGGCATGATCCCGTCGTCGGCGGCGATCACCAGGATCGCCATGTCGATGCCCGAGACGCCGGCCACCATGTTGCGTACGAACCGCTCGTGGCCGGGGACGTCCACGATGCCGACCGCCACCTCGCCGCCCAGGAGGCAGGGGGCGTAGCCGAGCTCGATCGTGAGCCCGCGCTCCTGCTCCTCCTTCAAGCGGGCCGTGTTGCAGCCGGTGAGCAGCTTGACGAGGCGGGTCTTGCCGTGGTCGACGTGACCGGCGGTGCAGACCATCATGATGACGTCGGGATTCTCGGTGGGACGCACGAATCCCGGCGGCCGTCCCTTCTTCATCTGGCCTTCTTCATCTGGTTCGCTCCTCTACGCGAGACCTGCGACGGCGCGCAGCGCCCGGCACACGTCCTCCTCCTCGCCGTCGAGCAGGGTGCGGACGTCGACGAGCACCTCGCCCTCGTGGATGCGGGCGATGACCGGCGGCTCGCCGCCGCGCAGCACGGCGAGCAGGCGCTCGGCGGAGAGGGACGGGCTCGCGAGCCCGACGACCCACGTCGGGATCGGCGTGGCCGGCATCGAGCCGCCGCCCATCGCGCTCTCCCCCCGGCGCACGGTGGCGGTCAGGGGCAGCTTCGCGGCGTCGATGCGCGCCTTCAGGGCCGCGGCGCGGGGCGCGATGGCGGCGGCCGGCGCCGTGAGCATGCGGAGGGTCGGATGCTCGGCGAGGAGCGAATCCGGCTCGAGGAACAGGCGCAGGGTCTGCTCGAGCGCAACGTCGGTCAGCTTGCACACCCGCATCATCCGCGTCATGGGGTGCTTCTTGATGCGGGCGATCAGGTCCTTCCGGCCGACGATGATGCCCGCCTGGGGGCCGCCGATGAGCTTGTCGCCGCTGAAGCACGCGAGGTCGACGCCGGCGGCGATGCTCTCCTGCACCGTCGCCTCCTTGGGCAGGCCGAAGCGCGACGTGTCGACGAGGGCGCCGCAGCCAAGGTCGTCGATGACCAGGACGTCCCGCTCGCGCTTCAACCCCACGAGCGCCTCGATCGGCACCTCCTTGGTGAAGCCGACGACGCGGTAGTTGCTCGGATTGGCGCGCAGGATGGCGCCGGTGCTCTCGTTCAGCGCCGCCTCGTAGTCGCGCAGGTGGGTGCGGTTCGTGGTCCCGACCGGGACGATCTTCGCCCCGCTCTCGCGGATGCAGTCGGGCAGCCGGAACGAGCCGCCGATCTCGATCAACTGACCCTGGGAGACGATCACCTCTCGGCCCTTGCAGAGCGCGGCGAGGATCAGATGGGTCGCGGCGGCGTTGTTGTTCACGACCATCGCCGCCTCCGCGCCGGTGAGGCGCGTCAGGAGGCGCTCGGTCCTGTAGTTGCGCCGGCCGCGCTCGCCGGTCGCGAGATCGACCTGCATGTTGCAGCCGCGGTCCATGCGCGCCAGCGCCGCCACGGCCCGCCGGGGGAGCACGGCGCGGCCCAGGCCGGTGTGGAGGATGATGCCCGTCGCGTTCACCGCCGGGCGCAGCCGATCGAGCTCCTCGGCGCGGATGCCGGCCACGACGCGGGCCACGATCTCGTCCCGCGCCGGCGGCGCATCGCCGGGTCCGAGCTCGGCGCGGTAGGCGGCCAGCGCCGCCTGCACGGCCTCGACGACGATCGGTCGCGAGAACTCCGCCGCCAGCGCGACGATGCGCCGATCCTCGAGAATCGCGTACACGGGAACGAGCTGGCCCCGCGGGTCCTCGGCCTGAACCTGCGCTCGGTGGTCCTGCATCGTGGTCGAGAGGATTGGCGGAGGCGAATGGGAGTCGAACCCACCTACCGCTTTGAGACGGTACGACGGCTTTGAAGGCCGCAAGGGCCGCCGGGCCCCTTTCGCCTCCGCACGGACGCCAACGAGAGAGTCTATCGGGCCCCGATTCGCGCGGTCAAGAAGAGCGCTCCGCGAGGCCGCTCCCGATCTACTGCTCTCGAGGTTCTTCGCGGGCCGCGAAGAACCTCGAGAGCAGTAGATCAGCGCTTCAGCGTGAATCCGTTCTTGTGGTTCTTGTCGACCTCGAAGGGACCGGTGTCCAGGGTGACTTCGATCGTGTAGTCGTCGTTCTCGAGCTTGGTCGGTATTCGCCATGAATACCCGCAGGTGCCACCTCAACCGTACTCGAACTGCCCCTTCTTGACCGTGTGGCCCTTGCTGTCCTTGATCTCGATCTCGGGCAGCCGCACCTTCTTGCCGTTCTGGAGCAGGTACTGATACTCCTCGTCGTTCACGCCCTCGAGGCGGTACGCGAGCTCGAGCCACCAGCCGGTGACGCCGCGGTTGGTCACCTTGGCGTCGATGACCACCTTGAGGGGCGGGCCAAGCTCGACCGTGGTCGGGGTGCCCTCCGTCACCGAGAACTTCACCTTGCAGGAGCCGGGCTTGCCCTCGAGCTCCCAGACCCCGCCCTTGCCTTTCCGGCGGAATCCGGGGGCGACGACCTTGTAGTCGCCGGTGGGCATGTCGAGTTGCTGGCCGTCCTCGCCGTTCACGCAGAGCACGTCCTGTCCCTCGGCGAGCTGGAGCAGGAAGCCGGGCTGGCTCACCTCTACCGTGCCGAGCGGGACCTCCGCCTTGCGGATGGTGACCGCGTTGGCGGGCGAGAACTCGAACTCCCAGTACGCGCCGTCGAAGAGGAAGTACTTGCCGAGCGGCAGAGCCTGGACGTAGGCGTCCTCGTGGCTCGGGGCGCCCTTGCCGACCCAGATCTTGTCGCCCCTCGCCGCTGCCCCGGCGGTCTCGGGGGAACTCCGGTCGCCGAAGACGCCGTTGCAGTTGGCGTCGAAGACGATCATCGTCTGGGCCGCCTCGCCGAGATTCACCGTCCCTTGGAGCACGCAGAGGGAGGTGAGATAGAGCGAGGAATCGTCGGGCTCCTCGACACCCGCCCCCGCCAGCTTCACGGAGTAGCGGACAGCCACCGGATACTCCATCGTCCCGCCCTCGATGGGGACGGCGATCTCCACGGCGCCGAAGTCGGTGTCCTCGTAGTTCTCCCCGCGCAGGATGGGCTTCCCGGAGAGCCGCTTGCCGCGGGAGAGGTCGCCGTCGCCCTTCGTGTCGACGACGAGGGTGGCGTAGCCCTTGCCCGGGCGCTTCTCGTCCGCCGCGAAGGCGACCTGGATCGCGCCCTCGCCGCCGAAGCGGGTGGTGAACTTCTGCGGGTAGTTCGAGGCGTAGTTCGGCTCCCGCGCGAGTCCGACCAGGGACTCCTGGGGCCGAAGATCGATCTCCGGGAACACGCCGACGTTCGTCTTGCTGAGCTTGATCTCCCCGACCTTCAGGGGGAAGGTCGCGCCGGCGGGCGGTTCGCCCTGCGCGGCGAGGAGCAGGCCCAGGAGGACCGCGGCGAGCGGGGAAGGGATCATCGTTTGGCCTCCATCGTCGTCCAGAGGCGCCGGCGCGGGCGGCCCCGGCGCCAGAATCCAATCGGCAAGGTCGGCCGCGCTCGGTTGCCCGGCCGGGCTCGTCCACTAGGTATCTATACCGGCATCCGCCGCCGGCCACAAGGCCGCCCGTGCCGAGCCTCCGATCGCCATTTCGACCTCTCGCCCGCGAATCTCGCCGCGCCTGACGTATTCGGTACGGCCGCGAAACAAGACGCTGCACGTTCTCTCGTTCGTGAGAACGCGGACCCGTCCAACCCGCGACGCGCCGGCGAGGCGGGTTGCCGCCCTCTCGGCCTCCCAGTAGCATCTCCTCTCGATGCCCAGCGAGTCTCCCCTCACCCGCCCGCTCGCCGCCCTGCTCCTCGCGGGGAGCGCGGCGATGATCGTGATCGGCAGCTCGCGCACACGTCAGATTCGCGTGGAAAACGCCGACGAGCTCGCCGAGCTCATGGCGGGGATCGCCCCCTACGAGGAGATCGGCGAGCGGGAGCTCCTGATCGACGCCACCTTCACCGGCGTCGTGCGCCGCGACGGATTCCTCTACTCCACCTACGACCGCTCCCAGCCGCTCGGCAAGCGCGCCTGCCCCACCTGACAGTAGGCGCCCCCGGCGGCCACGGCGGCCGCCCCGGTCCCGGCTCCGGCGACGCGGCGCGCCCGGGGACGGAAGGAAGGCCTCCGAGCCGCGACGACGAGCATCCATGGCCGCCTCGACCCCGCGACTCGCGCCGGTGCGCGCTCTCCTCCTCGCGCCGCTCTTGGCCGCGGCGGGCGTCGAGGCCCCGCTCGCCTACCTGCGCTATCCCGAGGTGGCGGCCGCGGGCTCCCTCGTCTGGCGGGGGACGGCCGTCCTCGAGCCCCGCGCCGCCCCGCCCGCGGGCGACTGGACGCTGCCCGCGCTCCAGAGCCCCCACCCCGTCTTCGCCGAGGCCCGCCTGGGAGATCGCCGCCATCTCCTCGTCGTCGACGTCCAGCGGCCGGAGAGCCCCTTCTACGATCGCCTCTGGTTCGACGCCGACGCCGACGGCGACCTCGCCGAGGAGACCCCGCGCGACGCCGAGGCCGCCCGGCTCCCCGGCACCTTCCGCTCGCCGCCGGTCGACCTCACCGTCGTCGCCGGGGGCGCGGAGATGCCGTACAGCCTCCGGGCGAGCGCGGTGGGGCCCGACCTCGTCGATGCCCTCGCGCTCGGGGGCGAGGTGGACGTGGAATCCCTCGCGCTCACCCTCGAGGGCAACTGCGCCTACACGGCGACCCTCGCCCTCGACGGGACGGCGATCCGCTTCCTGCTCGCCGATGGCGACGTCGACGGCCGCTTCGACACGCGCTTCGCCCTCGGGGAGCCGGCGGCCGGCGATCCCTGGCGCGCGCTCGTGGCGACGGGCGATCGGTTGTTCGCGACCGCCGGCGAGCGGCTCGACGCGCGCGACGAGGCCTTCCTCGGCCGCTGGATCGGGCTCGGGGGGCGGGTCTTCACGCTCGCCGCCGACGCGGCGGGCGGGCGCCTCTCCCTCGCGCCCCTCGCGGCGGCGGCGGGCCGCGTCCCGCTCGTGGCGGGCACCGCGAAGATCTCCTTCGTGAACGAGGAGGGCGATCTCCTCGTTCACCTCGCCGACCCCGCCGCCGCGCCGCCGGCGGTGGATGTGCCCGCCGGCCGCTGGCGGGTCGCCGGCTACCAGCTCTACCGCGCCGACGCGGACGGCGACCGTTGGTCCCTCTCGGCGGCCGCCACGCCGCGGTCCGCGGTCTTCACGGTGAGCGCCGGCGAGACGGCCGCCGTCCCCTACGGCGAGCCCTTCCATCCGGCGGCCGCCGTGCCCCGGCGCGCCTACGAGCTCTTCGCCGGCGGGAAGACCGATCGCGTCGACGTGGAGTTCACGATCGGCGGCGCCGGCGGCGAGGTCGTGAACGACCTGCGCCGCGTCGCGGGCCGCGCCACGAAGATCCCCCTCGACCCCTCGTCGACCTTTCCGGCCGAGCCCCGCTACCGGATCCTCGAGCCGACCGGGAAGATCGTCGCCCAGGGAGCGTTCGAGTACGGCTGAGGCTTCCTCTGCTCGGCCACATGGGCTGGCCCCGCGGAGGATGCGCCGTACTTCATCGTCTGCACCTACCAGGTCGGGCCCTTCGCGTCCGAGCGGGCGCGGGGGGAGATCGCCCCCTTCTCCCGGGAAGGAGGCCGATGACGCGCGGCACCGACCGACCACTGCGCAAGAGGACTGACCCATGATCGAGCATTTCCGGACGTCCGGACTCGCGACGTCCTCCCTCCTGCTCGCCGCTGGAGCGGGGCTCGCCCCCTCCCCCGGCGCACAGTCCATCGAGGTGCCCCTCGAGTACCACGCGGACACCCAGGGCTACACGTCCCTGTACGTGGGCGGACACGCCTCCGTCTCACCGCTGGACGCCTGTCCGGAGGGCGAGTGGAAGCTGCCGGAGCTCCGGGGCGAGGCGCCGCGGTTCGGGCTCCTCACTCTCGGCGACTCGACCTTCCTCCTCGTGCTGGACCGCCGGGCGGCCGACTCCGCCTTCTACGATCGCCTGCACCTCGACGCGAACGGCAACCGGGACCTCACGGACGACGCCACGTGCAATGGTCAGATCGTGTCCCAAAACGTCAACGCCGGCCTGAGCTTCTACTACGTCTCGTTCGACGACGGGCTCGACCTCGAGTATCGGCTGGGAGATGCGACGCTCCGCTACCACGCGGAGTTCACCGTGCAGGGAGGCGATCCGGCGAAGACCGCGGCGCCGGCGGGGATGGAAGGGATGATCGTCGCATCCTTCCACATCATGATGCGGTCCACCTGCTTCTACGCCGGGCAGTTCGCGCGGGGGGAGAAGACCTACCAGGTGGCGGTGTCCGACCAGAATGGCAACGGCCGCTACGACGACCCCCTCGCCATCGATCCCCGGATCCAGTTCGCGGGCCGCGGTGTGGACTACCCAGAGGGGGATGGCTTCTACCTGACCGCCGAGAAGGATCTGTCCTACCGCGACCTCTATCCCCTCGGCTCCCGCCTCCTGATCGGCGAGACGCTGTTCGACATGCGGATCGACGTCGCGGCGCGCAAGCTCGTGCTGGCGCCGGCCGCCGGCGAGCGCGGGACGCTGCGCTTTGCGCTTCCTCCCGAGCGTCTCGTGCTCGAGGCGAAGGAGGGCGGCTCCTCGGTGATGCTGCACCACCCGGGCCCGCAGGCGGCGCTCCCGGCCGGAACGTACCGCCTGCTTTCCTACCAGGCGCGCACGACCGGCGCGAAGGGCGACGAGTGGCTCCTGAGCGCCGGGGGCACCCGCCGGACGCCCTGGGTGACGGTCGCGCCGGGGACGGAAGCTGCCCTCGCCTTCGGCCCGCCCTTCACGGCGCTGGCCGAGGTGGACGATTGGAGCGCGAAGTCGTTCCGCGGCGGCAACGCCGACGAGGTCCGCATCTCGTTCAACGTCGAGGGCGTGGCGAGCGAGCTCCTCACCGACCTTCGGAAGGTCGGCGGCGACGCGAGCTCGGTCGCGATGTCGACCGCGAAGGAAACGATGCCCGCCGAGCCGTCCTACACGGTCCTCACGAGCGCCGGGGAGAAGGTGACCTCCGGAACCTTCGAGTACGGTTGAGGCTTCTCCTGCTCGGCCACATGGAGTGGCCCCCAGAAAGGAACGGCATACACCCTCCTCTGCGAGTACGCGGTCGGCCCCTTCGCGACGAAGCCCGGGAAGAGCACCGTCCAGCTCTGATCGCCGGCGACTTCCGGTCCTCGCGCGCTCTCCGTCCCGCCGGCGAGCGCGCTACACTGCTCTCCCACCCACGGGGCACCATCCGGAGGAAACCATGCCCAGCACGAAGGACCACCTCGCCGAGGCCTTTGCCGGCGAGAGCCAGGCGAATCAGAAGTACCGCGCCTTCGCCGCGCGAGCGGAGAAGGAGGGCTTCCCGAACGTGGCCCGCCTCTTCCGCACGACGGCGGAGGCCGAGCGCATCCACGCCGCGGGGCACCTGGACGCCCTCGGCAAGGTCGGCTCGACCGCGGAGAACCTGCAGGCGGCCATCGCCGGCGAGACCTACGAGTACACGGAGATGTACCCGCCGATGCTCGCCCAGGCCAAGGCCGAGGGGCACAAAGCCCAGCGGATATTCGGCTACGCCGTCCAGGCGGAGGAGGTGCACGCCCGCTGCTATCGCCTGGCGCTGGAGGCCGTCTCCCGCGGCGCGGACCTCGCGGAGGGGGCCTTCTACCTCTGCCCGGTGTGCGGCCACGTCGAGTTCGGGAAGCCTCCCGCCAAGTGCCCGCTCTGCGGCGCCAAGGCCGCGGTCTTCGTCCAGGTCTGACCGCGATCCGCGATGGAGCGGCCGCCCGGTGTCTCGCGCACCCTGGCCGCCGGCGCCACGGCGGGGCTCCGGCGCCCGCCGGTCGTCCTCCAGCCCGTGCTGGCGAAGGCGGGGCGGCCCAACGTCGACCTCGCCCGGCTGGCGGAGGTCCTCCGCGGCGTCGCGGAGATGCGGCCGGCCGTCTCCATCCAGTCCCGCACCCATTGGGAGCGGACGATCGCGGGAGCCGACGCCCGGACGGACGGCTTCCTGGCCGTCAGCATCGCCGCCTATCCGACCGAGATCTGGAACGCCGACCCCGCGCCGCTCGTGGAGCGCGGGCTGCCCGTCCTCTTCTGGCCGATCCTCCCCCACGACGAGCCCGACCTCTGGCGCTGGTCGGCGCGCGACTTCCTGCGGGCCCTGGGGGTGAAGGTGCACCTCGTCCGCCACGAGCGGCATGGCCTCGCCCTGCTGCGCTCGCTCGGCGTCCGGCGGCTCCTGCGCGGCTCGCGGCTGGTCCTGTTCGGCGAGCAGAACTTCCCCTGGAACGCGACGGCCGCCGGCCACCTCGTGACGCGGGCGCTCGGGACCCGCCTCGTGGTCCGCCCGCTCGAGGACCTGCGGGCCCGCTACGCCGGCTTCGGCGACGACGAGATCGACCGCGTGTGGACCGAGCGCGCGCACCGCTACACGGTCGGGGCGGTGCGGCCGGCGGATCTGCGGCAGGCTGTCCGCACCTACCTCGCGATCCGCGCCGTGCTCGCGGCGGAGCACGCGCTCGGATTCGGCGTCAATTGCTTCGGGGACCTGATCGTCGGCGGCGGCCGGGACGTCCCCTGCCTCGCGCAGACGCTCCTGCGCGAGGACGGCTACATCGCCGCGTGCGACGGCGACTACCTCGCGTTGATGAGCATGGTGCTCGCCACCGGCCTCCTCGACGCCCCGTGCCTGATGTCGAACCTCTACCCGATCGCCTACGCCGGCGCGCTGACCGACCACTTCGGCGATCCGCTCGCGCCCGATCCGGCGCGCCATCCGCCCGAGACGTGGCGGAACCTCGCCCGCCTCGGCCACTGCGGGTTCGTCGGCGTGGTCTCGCCGGAGATGGACCCCTCCGGCCGCGTGCCCCTCCACGACTGGGGCGGCACCTACGAGATCCGTCGCGACGGCCGCGGCTGCGGCAACGCAGGGGAGCTCGTGCCTGGCCCGGTCACCCTGCTCGAGCTCGACTTCGCCGCCGAGACGCTCCTGATCGGCGCCGCGGAGGTCCTCGAGACGACGCACCACGCCGGCCTGCCCCATTGCGAGAAGACCGCTCTCCTCCGCCTCCGCGATCTCGAGGGATTCGTGACGAACATCTCGCGCGAGCACCCGGTCGTGGTCTACGGGGAGCACGCGGAGGACTTCGCCGTCCTGGCCGAGGTCCTCGGGCTGCGGGCGGTGGTGGTCTGACGTGGGCGAGCTCTTCCTCGGCCTCGACCTCGGCACGACGAAGGCGGCGGCGGTCCTCGCGGACGGCGAAGGCCGGGTCGTGGCGTCCGCCTCTCGGCCGCACGGCGCCGAGCTCCCGGCGCCGGCCGATCGCGCCGAGCAGGATCCCGAGACGCTGCTGGCCGCCGCGTGGGCCGCGGTGCGCGCCCTGCCGGAGGAGGCGCGGTGCGCGGCGCGCGGGATCGGCGTCACCGGCCAGATGCACGGGGTCGTGCTCCTGGACGGGCGCGGAGATCCGCTCGGGCCGCTCGTCACCTGGCAGGATCGCCGGACCGCGGGCGATCCGGGCTTCCTGCTCGAGCTCGTCCGGCGCACCGGCCATCCCCTGCGCGACGGCATCGGGTGCGTCACGCTCGCTTGGCAACAGGCACGGGAGGAGCTCCCGGCGGCGGCCGCGGTCGCCACGGGCGCGGCTGCGCTGGCCGCCGGCCGCCTGTGCGGCCTCGCGCGCCCGCCGGTCGATCCGACGGACGCCGCGAGCTGGGGGCTCTTCGACCTCCGCGCGCTCGCGTGGGATCTCGCTGCTCTCCGCGCGGCGGGGATCCCCGCGCGCCTGCTCCCGCCCGTCGTGCCGTGCGGCGCGCGGATCGGCGCCCTGACCGCGGACCTGGCGGCCGCCCTCGGCCTCCCCGCCGGCATCCCGGTGGCGGCGGCGATCGGCGACAACCAGGCCTCGCTCCTCGCGACGCTCCACGATCCCGCCGAGGAGCTCGCGCTGACGCTCGGCACGGGCGGCCAGCTCTCCGCGGTGCTCGCGGCGGGCGAGGCGCCGCCGCCCGCGACGGCGGAGAGCGCGTGGGAGCTCCGGCCCTTCCCCGGCGGCCGGCTCGCGCTCGTCGCCGCCTCGCCCCACGGCGGAGCGGCGTGGGCGGCGCTCGCCGATGCGGTGCGCGCCTGGCAGGTCGAGCGCGGCCTCACGCCCCCCGATCGGAGCGCGCTCTTCGATCGCCTGAGCGAGCTCGGCCTCGCCGCGACCCTCGAGATCGCCGTGCGCCCGCGCTCGGGTCCGGATCCCTACGCCGCCCCGCTGCGCGCGGCGCTCGCCGGTCTGGAGCGCGAGGATCTCGCGCTGGGTGCCGTGGCCCGCGGCCTGGCGCGGGCGATCCTCGTCCACCTGCGCGAGGTCTTCCCCGCCCTTCTGCGGGAGGGCCGTGCGCGCCTCGCCGGCAGCGGGAACGCCCTGCGCCGCACGCCGCTCCTGCAGCAGATGGCGGAGGAAGTTCTCGGCCTGTCTCTCGTCCTCCCCGCGGCCGAGGAGGAAGCCGCCGCCGGCGCCGCGCTCCTGGCGGCCCGGATTCCCGTCGACTACGATCGGGCCGGCCGACCCGCGGGCCCTTAGCTCAGCGGTCAGAGCGGGCGACTCATAATCGCTTGGTCGCAGGTTCGAGTCCTGCAGGGCCCACCTTCCTCCGGCCCGCTCCACTGCCGTACGTCGGGTTCCCATGCGGACGCTTCTGCCAGGCACTCCGAGCGCGCGGGCTCATGGCTACTCCGCGACGAGCGTAAGCGGATCCCTCCCAGCCGGGACGACGAAGCGCTGGATCGACTGGCCCGCTTCCGAGAGAACCTCAACGGTCGCGCCGGATTTTGGCACCGCGGTCTCCGCCAAGGTACCCTCGAAACCGAGGCGCATCTCGGGCCGCGCCACGTCCTGTAGGAACCAGCGGTCGGGGAGCACCCCGCGCTCGCATAAGGCGCCGAGGTCCAGGAGCAGCGTGCGGCTCGAGCACACGACGAGTACGAGCCGCCCCGGCGCACCGCCCGCGTACACCTCGTCTCCGCTCGCCTCGGCCGCGCGCAGATCCGGCTCAAGCGCGTTTTGCCAAGAGGGCGCGACCACGCGGAACGTGTACGAGCCCTGGGGCAGCGTGAGTGCGCACTTCCCGCGGGCGTTGGTCCTGGCGCGAAACACGTTGCCGCGCCGCAGGGCCCAGGTCCCTCCTGCCAACAGTTGCCTCGCGAAGAGGCTCGACGCGAAGTCCGCGCCTGCGATCACCGGACGAAACTCGACCTCGTGGTTCGCGATCGGCGCTCCGTCCTCGTCCACTACGACGAGCTGCTGCTCGGATCCCCCAGCGAAGCCGACTTGCAGCAGCGTCCCGCTGCGCATCGTTGAAGGGTCGCCTAGGTAGCTAAGCATCGCGCTCTGTCCCGAGCGCGCTTCGAGCTCGATCGACCGGGCACCCTGGATCATCGGCAAGCGCAAGCGGCGCGCACCTACGTCGGGGTGGCGCACGCGCGCGTGCCCACCGATCCCATGCGCAGAGACGGTTGCCGAGACAATCGGTTCGTCAAGGCTCTCAACGTCGACGTAGGGGGTCTCCGGCGCGGGGCCGAGGTCGAGCGCGATCTCCCAGCCTGCCTCTGCGACCCGCAGGCCCTCGTGAACGCTCCGGCGACCGTCGGGCCGCGTCAGTACCACGGTAGCGGGCGTGTCGCCAGGCATTTCGAGGGGGGCGTGGCCGTCGGCGCCGACCTCGGGATGAAAGTACAGGGCTTGGCACGTCTGCTGCGTCGAATCCTCCCCCCTCCCCTCCGTTTCGACGACGATCGCGTCCAGACGCTCGAGTCCGTCCGGAGCGCCCTGCAGCGCGAGGTGTCCGGCAAGCCGCTCGCGCATCACGATGTCGATGGCATCGGACGCTGGCGCCCAAGCGATCCCTCGCTGGATCGTCATCGGCCATGCCGAACCGGTGCATAGATAACGGCGGGCCCCCACGTACTCGCCGTGAACCTCGAGGAGCCCCCGCGCGTCGGAGATCCCGACGTAGGCCAGATCGTGCCCCGCCCAGGGCCGGTCCTCGCGCCACATGTCGGCGCGCACGAGGACGTCCGGCAGCGGCTTCCCGGCAGGCGTTGAGAAGCGGAGGCGTAAGGTGTCCCCCGGCTTCGCCGCCCGGAGCGCGATCGTCAGCGGCGGCGTGTCGCCGTTGCCCGCTCCCCGCGGCGCGGCATCGGGTACGAGGAGGAAGAGAGGGAGGTAGCCGGGGGCGCACGCCCCCAACGCGCCGGCCGACAGACAGGGCAAGCGGTCGAGCGCGGCGTACCCGCCCGCGCCCGTCGTCGTCCGGGGATAGTCGTATTCGACCGCGCCGCGGTGGTCGTCCAGCTCGAAGGGGGGCTCCCAGAGGACCGTTGCCCCTTCGATTCCGAACCCCTTTTCCGCGTCGACGACACGGACCGCGAGGCTCTGCTCGCGGAAGACCGTGACGAGCGCGGTGCCGCCGGGCGGCACGGACACCGTCCGCGGACGCACGGACAGCTCCGCTGGCTCCGCCTGGATCGTCCAGCGGCCCGTTGGAACGTCGATGCCGCCGCGCTCGTCGGACTGACGCTCAAGCTCCGTTCGTCCGACGTCTGAGATCAGTCTCCACCCGATCCCGGGCGATACGGCGGCGCCGGTCAGCTCGAGGAACTCGACCCGCCCCCCCGCGGGCGGCGCGTCCAGGCCGTCCTCCTCAGCCGGCGTCCGTCCCATCCCCGCGGGCAAGGAGGAGCGTGCGGGCTCGCTCCCTCCGCCGGCCTCGAGTCGCGCGTCCGGAGCGTCCCTCGGCTTCGGCGAGGCGGCCCGATCGGAGAAGGGGACATCGCTCGCCATCTGATAGACGAGCAGAAGGGCGGCCCCAGCCAGGACCGTAGCCAGGGCCGTGCTGATGCTTCTCCGAGATGCTTGCAAGACGGGACCCAGCACCGGCCGACGCCGGCGCCTTGTGGGATCAACCGAAGGTCGATGTGCCCCTGGGCTTAGCGGAGCCGTCGTCGGCGTCGTCTCTCACGCGGGCCTTGGCGCCGGGGGGCACTGTGACGGGCGGCGTGTTGCCCGCAGTGTACTCCACGGTGTCCAGCACTTCCCCGGACCCGGCGTTGTAGACCTCCACGCTGAAGATCTTGTCGGGTCCGGTCGGCGTCAGGACCAAGACCTTGTCCGTCGTGCCGGCCTTGTTGGACGCCACATCCTGCGTGTCGCTCGGCTGCCCCACGTCATTGTCGGGGGCCTCCCAAGTCCCGGAGGGATCCACCGGGTCATAGGCCCTGGCTGGCGAGGCCGCCAGAACCAGCAGGATCACGAGCACTGCATACATCCTCATGGGAATCTCCTCTGTGCTGGGACTCAGGAAGCGGTGTCCGGCTCACGCGAACCGGACCCTCCAAGACGTTGGCCCCCAGATGGCCTCGCCTTCGGACGCCGTCCGCGCGGCTGACCTCATTCTACCCCAACCGATCGAGATATCGCGTTAATCCATGAAGGACCCTTCCGTACGTCCCGGACCTGGGAATCGGGAGGGTCCTAGGACGCCTCGGAGGATCTGGACGGTGTCCCGCTCAACAAAACTCCTTCCGGTTCGCAATGTCCTAGCAGGGGATTGGGTGCGGCCTCCCAGCTCCGGCAGGAGCCGGAGGGAGCCTCTCGATGGAAGGGGACGATGGGATCCAGGACC
>JBFMCU010000104.1:0-20348 GCA_040754415.1 Planctomycetota bacterium | reverse complement strand
TCCTCCCCCTCGTCCTCCTCCTCCCCCTCCTTCTCGTCGTCGTCGTCCTCGTCGCCGTCCTTCTTTCCGTCGTCCTTCTTCGCCTCGATCGCGTCGTCGTCCTTGGGGAAGAGCGGGTTCTCGCCATCGGCCTTCAGCACCGCGACGTAGAGGTTCCCGCCGCCCTCCCGCGCCGCCGAGGCGCCCATGTTGAGCCCCATGACGGTCGGCCCGAGGTCGACCGAGGCGAAGAAGAAGAGATGCTCGCCGTCCCCCGAGAAGGCGGGGTGCATGGAGGCCGCGAAGTCGTCGGTCACCACCGTCTTCGCTCCGCTCGCCACTTCATGAAGCACGATCGAGTCGTAGAGGGTGCGCGGGTTGCGGTCGACGAAGGCGATCCACCCCGAGTCCGGCGACCAGACCGCCTCCGGTCGCAGGACGCCCAGCGCCCCCTGCACGGTGGCGACGTCGGTCACCGCCCCCGTCTCGAGGGTCACGTACGCCAGCCGGTTCGCCTTGTCCTTGAACAGCACGTGCTTGCCGTCCGGGCTCCAGCGCGGGTCGTGGTAGAAGGCCGCGCCGCCGAGGGCGAAGTACCGGGGCTCGTCGCGGCCGAGCCGATCGCGGACGACGAGGCGGTACTCGCCCCCCTCGTCGTTGAACCAGCAGATCTTCTCGCCGTCGGGCGACCAGGCCGGATTGCGGTCGTGCACGCCGGGCGAGCTCGACAGGTTGTGGGCGTCGCCGTGCTCGCGCGGCACGGTGATGATCTCGCCCCGCGCCTCGAACGCGGCGCGCTTGCCGTTCGGGGCGATCGTCGCCGCCCGCACGTGCCCCTTCACCTCCTGCCAGCGCGGCACCGAGAAGAGACCGTCGGTGCGGACGCGGATCCGAAGATCCTCCACCTCCCCGGATTCCGGGTGGTAGAGGTGGATCCGCCCCGCCTGCTCGAAGGCGACCGCTCCGCCGCCGGCGCTCATGCTCCGCACGTGGAAGTCCGTGTAACGGGTGATCTGCTCGACGTCCCCTCCTCCCGGCCGGTAGCGGTAGAGGTTCATCACCCCGTCGCGGTCCGAGGCGAAGTAGACGTCGCCGCCGAGCCAGCAGGGGAAGGTGTCGCTCGCGTTCTCGTGGGGCACGACCTCCACCTCGCGGCTGGCCCGGTCGAAGATCCACACCGGCGTCGTCCGGCCGCCGCGGTAGCGCTTCCAGGTGGCGAACGCGTCGCCAATGGGGGTGTACGCGATGTGGGAGGCGTCGGCGTCGAAGGCGGCGCGGCTCACTTTGGGGAGCTCCAGCGCCGCGGGCGGGGTGCCGTCGAGGGGCGCGACGAAGGCCTTCGCCACGCGCGCGAACGACTCCCGGGCGGTGCGGAACACCACGCCGCTGCCGTCGGGCAGCCAGCCCAGCACGTCGTCCCCGCCCGGGTGCCACGTGAGGCGCCGCGGCGGACCACCCTCGACCGCGATTACGTAGACATCGGGGTTGCCCTCGTACTGACCCGTGAACGCAACGAGCGTCCCGTCGGGGCTCAGATGCGGCGAGGACTCCCGCCCGGGGTTGCTGGTCAAGCGGCGCGCGTCGCCGCCGGCGCGCGGCGCGACCCAGAGGTCGCTCGCGTAGCCGAACACGACGTGCGCCGCGGAGACCGCCGGCTCCTGCAGGAGGAGCGTCTCCTGCTCCTCGCCGCCGCCCGCGGCCGGCGTCGCGCCGCGGGGCGGCACCGGCCCGGCGTCGCGCGCGCCGAGGACGCAGGCGGCGAGGACGGGCAGGGCGAGCGCGAGGCGGAAGGGGCGGGCGAGGGCGGGCGCGGCAGACGAGTGCATCATCGGCGGACCTCTCGGGGGGACCTCGAAGGGACGGAACGCGGGCGGCGATTGTAGTGACGGACCGGAGCGGCCACGAGCGAGCCCGCGCCGGGGCGATCTCCCCGCTCCGAGCGCGTCAGGATTGCGTATGAAGGCGGCCGTCGCCCGGCCGGGTTCGCCTCGGGCGGCGCGTGGCGCCCGACCGCTGCTACACTCTCCGCCCGTGCTCGCGCCGCCCGATCCCGGAGCCCCCCGATGAGCTGGCCCGCGTCCCCCTCCCTTCGCGCCCTCCTCCCCGTCCTCTTCCTGCTTGCGGCCGCCGCCGTCCACGCCGCCCAGGAGCGCCGCCTCACGCTCGAGCAGGCCCTCGGCGAGGGCGAACCGGTGAGCTTCGGGGGCCGCGCGCCGGCCTGGAGCTGGGACGCCGATGGCGTGCGCCTGCGCGGCCCCGATGGCGTCTTGTACGACGCCGCGAGCGGCGAGGTCCTGGAGCGGCCCGCGCCCGCCGCCGCGCCGGCCGACGGCGGCGCCCCGCCGGCCAGCGAACGCCGGGAGCGGCGGCGCGGCCGCCGCGGCGGCGACGAGGGAAGCCCCGCCGACCGCGCGCTCGTGGCGCGGGACCTCGCCACCCTCGAAGGGCTGGACGAGGAGGCGGCGAAGGGGATCGCCGGCCGGCTGCGGGCCCGGAGCGCCGACGGCACGGCCGGGCTGTACGGCGGCGACGACGCCACCTACTTCCACCGCGCCGGCGAAGGGGCCCGCCGCCTGGAGGTGCCGCCGGAGAGCGAGCTCCTCGCGCTCTCGCCCGACGGCCGCCATCTCGCGTTCGTGCTCGCGAACGACCTCGTCCTGCTGGACACGGCCGACGGCCGCGTCCATCCGCTCACCGCCGGCGGCGGACCGGATCATCTCCACGGGAAGCTCGACTGGGTCTACCAGGAGGAGGTCTACGGCCGCGGCGACTTCCAGGCCTTCTGGTGGAGCCCCGACTCGACCCGCCTTGCCTTCCTCTCGCTCGACGAGACGGCGGTCCACGACTTCACGGTGGTCGACCACATCGAGGCCGGGACCTTCCGCGTACGGGAGGAGACGACCCGCTACCCCAAGGCCGGCGATCCCAATCCCGCCGTGGGGCTCAGCATCGCCGCTCCGGGCGGTGATGTCGTGGCGATCGACCTCGCGTCCTACGCGATCCACGAGCCGCTCGTCGTGCGCGTGGAGTGGACGCCGAGCGGAGACCGCCTCCTCTTCGTCGTGCAGGACCGCGTCCAGAAGTGGGCGGACCTGAACGCCGCCGATCCCGCCACCGGCGCCTGGCGGACGCTGATCCACGAGCAGGACGACACCTGGACCGAGCGGCCCCCGCCGCCGCGCTGGCTCGCCGACGGGTCGTTCCTCTGGTTCAGCGACCGGACCGATCACCGCCACCTCTACCGCTACGCCGCCGACGGCACGTTCCTCGGCGCGCTGACGGCCGGCGACTGGTCCGTCGGCAGCATCATCGAGCTCTCCGAGGACCGCGGCGAGCTCCTGTTCACCGCCAGCAAGGACGGCGCGGTGAACGGGAACGTCTACCGCGTCGGGCTCGACGGGACGGGGTTGGCGCGCCTCACGGCGGGCGACGGCCAGCACTCGATCGAGTTCAACGCCGCGCGCACCCACTTCCTCGATCGCTGGTCGAGCCTCGCCAGCCCCCCTTCCGTCCGCCTGTGCGCGGCGAACGGGGAGATCGTGCGCGAGCTCGGCCAGGCGGAGCTCCCGGCGGCAAAGGAGTACCTCACCTCGCGCTGGGAGCTCGTCGAGATCGAGGCCCGGGACGGTTACCGGATCGACGCCGCGGTCATGAAGCCGGCGCCCTTCGATCCCGCGCGCCGCCACCCGGTGTGGATCTCGACCTACTCCGGCCCCGATGCTCCCTCGGTCAGCAACCGCTGGGACGGCAGCGTCTGGAACCAGTTCCTCGCCCAGCAGGGCTTCGTCCTGCTCGAGGTCAACGTGCGCTCGGCGAGCGGCAAGGGGCACTGGGCGATCGAGCAGTGCTACGGCAAGCTCGGCGTCAGCGAGCTCTCCGATCTCGAGGATGCCGTCGATTGGCTCTGCCGCCACGAATGGGCGGATCCGGCGCGGGTCGGGATCACCGGCCACAGCTACGGCGGCTTCATGACCGCGTTCGCCCTGACGCACAGCGATCGGTTCGCACTCGGGATCGCCGGCAGCGGCGTCTACGACTGGGGGATGTACGACACGATCTACACCGAGCGCTACATGAACACGCCGCAGGCCAACCCGGAGGGATACAAAGCCACCTCCGTCGTCGGCGCCGCCAAGGACCTGAAGGGGCACCTGGTCCTCCTCCACGGCGAGATGGACGACAACGTCCACATGCAGAACGTGTTCCAGCTCGTCTACGCCCTGCAGCGCGCGGGACGGATGAGCTTCGAGATGATGATCTATCCCCAGAACGGGCACGGGATCGGGGATCCGGCCCAGCGCCGCCACTCCCGGCTGCTCGAGTGGGAGGCGATGCGCCGCCACCTCCTCGGGGCGGGCGCGTAGGCGGAAGAAGGCTCCGCCGCGATCGTTCAGCTCCCCCAGCCGTCGCGCAAGGCGGCGAGCTTCTCCCGCACCGCCTCCGCGTGCCCGGCCGCCTTCACGCTCGCCCAGTGATGAGCGACCTTGCCGGCGGGATCGACGAGGACCGTCGAGCGCTTCACCCCCACCGACTTCTTGCCGTAGAGGGTCTTCTCGCCCCACGCCCCGTACTTCTCGAGCACCGCGTGATCGGGGTCGGAGAGCAGGGTCACCGCGAGCCTGTGCTTGGCGATGAACTTCCGGTGCTCCTCCGGCGAATCAGGGCTGCAGCCGAGCACGACCGCCTCGAGCTTGGCGAAGCCCTTGATCCCGGCGGTGAACTCGCACGCCTCGGTCGTGCAGCCCGGCGTGTCGTCGCGGGGGTAGAAGTAGAGCACGACCCACTGCCCCGCGAAGTCCGCCAGCCGGACCTTCGCGCCGTCCTGGTCCGCTAGGGCGAAGGCCGGCGCCTTCTTGCCGATCTCGATCATCGTCGTCTCCTCGATGGCGCGAGCGGCGGGAGCTTCTCCCCGCTCGGCCCGACGGCGGAGAATAGCGGCCGCCGGCGAGCGGTCCAGCCCCCACCCCCCGCCCGCGGCGAGCCGGCCCTTTATCCGCCGCCCGCCGCGGCGTAGGGTGCCCGCCCCCGACCCCCATGCCCCGCGCCGTCCTGTTCCCACTCGTCCTCCTCTCCGCCGCCCTCTCCGCCTGCCACCGGGAGAGTGCCGCGGCGGCGGGGCCGGCCCCGGCGCGGATCGCCTCGGTGACCCTGGCGACCGACGAGATGCTCGCCCACCTCGTGGACCCCTCCCGGGTGGTCGCCGTCACGACCTACGCCGACGATCCGAGCCTCTCCAACGCCGCCGGGCGGTATCCGGAGTCGATCCTCCGCATCGCCGGCGCGGATCTCGAGGTGGTCGTCGCCCTCGAACCGGATCTCCTGCTCGTCTCCGAGCACAACGAGGCGGACTTCCTAGAGCTCGTGCGCCGGACGGGGATCCCGACGCTCGCCGTCTCGGCCCATCGCTCCTTCGCCGACGTGCGCCGCACGTACCTCGAGCTCGGCCGCGCGGTGGGCGAGCCGGCGCGCGCCGCGGCGGTGGCGGAGTGGATGGACGCGGAGCTCGCGGCCCTCGCCGCGAAGCTCGCCGATCTCCCGCGCCGGCCACGCGTGCTGTACTGGGCGGGCGGGATGTCCTCCGGCCCCCGGACGACGGTGGGCGAGCTGATCGAGCGGGCCGGCGGCCGGAACGTCGCCGCCGAGCTCGGCCTCGAGGGCTCGGCGGAGGTCGCCACCGAGCGCGCGATCGCCGCCGATCCCGACCACGTGCTCGTCAGCGTGTGGAGCCTCGCCGCCGCGGAGGGCTACACCAGCCTGCCGGCGGGTTTCGCGGGCCTCGCGGCCGTGCGCGGGGGCCGAGTGATCGAGCTCCCGGGGCGCCTGCTCGACTGCCTCTCCGCCCACCTCGTCGAGGGCGTGTGGCGCCTCGCCGCCGTGCTGCACCCCGCGCGCATCGAGGCCGCCGACCTCGCCCGCGCCGCCGCCGGGCCGCCGGTCCGATGAGCCCCGGCGCGCGCTTCTCCGTCCCGCCCCGCCGCGGGACCCGCCCGCTCGCCGTCGCGCTGGCGGCGCTGCCGCTCATCCTCGCCCTCGCCGTCCTCCTCGGCGTCCAGCCGGTGCCGCTCGGCGATTCGCTGCGGGTGGCGCTGGCCGCGCTGGGGCTCGGGGACGACGCCGGCGTGCCGGACGAGAACCGCCTGATCCTCACCCTGCTCCGCCCGCCGCGCGTGGCGGTCCTCGCCCTCGCCGGCGCCGCGCTCGCCGGGGCGGGGGCGGCCCTCCAGGCGACCTTCCAGAACCCGATGGCCGACCCCGGCATCCTCGGCATCTCGAGCGGCGGGACGCTGGGCGCCGTCCTCGCGTACTTCCTCGGCTGGGGGGAGGCGCAGTTCCTCGCCGTGCCGGCCTCCGCCTTCGCCGGCGCGGTGATCGCGAGCCTCCTCGTTTACTTCCTCGCCCACGCCGGCGGGCGGCCGACGACCACCTCGCTCCTGCTCACGGGGATCGCCGTCGGCGCGCTGCTGGGGGCGGGATCCGTGCTCGTGCAGACGTGGGTCCCGAACTACCGCCTCCAGGAGATCCTGTTCTGGATGGTGGGGGGAGCGCGCGATCGGACGTGGGTCCACTCGCTCGCCGCCGGCCCGCCGATCGCCGTCGGGCTCCTCGGCCTCCTCGCCCTGCACCGGCCGATGGATGCGCTCGCATTGGGCGAGGAGCACGCGCTCTCCGTGGGCGTCGCCGTGCACCGCACGCGGATGCTCCTGCTCGCCCTGAGCGCCCTCGTCGCCGGCGCGGCGGTCAGCGTGTGCGGGCCGATCGGCTTCGTCGGCCTGATCGTGCCCCACGTGGCGCGCCTGGTCGTCGGGCCTCGCTCGCGCGTGCTCGTCCCCATGAGCGTGATCGTCGGAGCGGAGTTCCTCGTGCTGTGCGACCTCGTCGCGCGGATGCTGTCCGGGGAGCGCGTCGTGCACCTCGGCGTCCTCACCGCCTTCCTGGGGGTGCCGTTCTTCCTGGCGCTCCTCGCCCGCGCCAAGAGGCTGTCGTGAACGAGACGGTGCTCGAGGCGCGGGGGCTCGGCTTCGCGGTGCGCGGCAAGGAGCTCGTCGCCGGCGTGGATCTCGCCCTGCGCGCGGGCAGCTACACAGCGATCCTCGGCCCCAACGGCGCCGGCAAGAGCACCCTCCTGCGGCTCTTCTGCGGGGTGCTCGCCGCCACCCAGGGCGCGGTCCGCCTCGAGGGCGAGCCCATCGAGCGCCTCTCGCGGGTTCGCATTGCCCGCCGGCTCTCCTACCTCCCCCAGGACACCGCCACGCGCTTCGACGTCACGGTCTGGGACGCGGTGGCGATGGGCCGCCATCCGCACCGGCGGAGCTGGCAGACGATGTCCGCCCGCGACGTCGCCGTCGTCCACGAGGCCCTCGCCCGCGTCGACATCGCCGATCTCGCCGCGCGCACGCTGCCGACTCTCTCGGGAGGCGAGCGCCAGCGCGTCTTCCTCGCCCGGGCGCTCGCCCAGGAGGCGGCGATCCTCGTCCTCGACGAGCCGACCCACGCCCTCGACGTGCGCCACCAGCTCGAGCTGATGGACCTCCTCGCCGGCCTGCACCGCGAGGGGAAGACGATCGTGGTCGCCATGCACGATCTCGATCTCGTGTGGGGGGCCGTGCCCGACTGCGTCCTGCTCGCCGCCGGGCGGGTGGCCGCCGCCGGCGCCGTGCGCGAGACGCTTCCCTCCCCCACCGCGGCGGCGGTTTTCGGCGTGCGGATCACGACGGGCGCCGGCGGCCTGCGCTGCCGGCGCGCGGCGGATCAGTAGGAGCCGACCCGAAGGTCCTGGGCGTTCGAGAGCGCGAAGGGCGACCCGCCGCCGAAGTGCAGGGCCTGGGTCGAGAGGGCGGATCCGCAGAGCGAGTAGTCGGCCGGCACGAGGAGGTTGGCGACCGCCACCGGCCCGGCGATCGCCGGGAGGCCGAGGAGCTCGCCGCCGGGATCGGCGACGTCGACGAGCAGAACCTGCCCGCCGCCGAGCGTCAGGGAGAGCGGCGTGCCGAAGCCCACCAGCCACGCCAGCGCGTGCCCGGTGGTCCCGCCGAGGTCCACTGTGCCGCTGAAGGTGCTCGCCAGGACCGGCGGCGTCGCGGCGTAGCTCGCCGGATTGCCGCCCGCGTTGCGGAATGCGGCCGCCGCCGCCGTGTCGGTGCGGTAGGCGCGGACGGCGGCGCGGTCGGCGACGACGAGCGTGCCGCGCCGGCCGAGGGCGGGTCCGCCGGCGTTCTGGCGGTCGAGGAAGAGCGTGTAGAGGTCCTGGCTCAGGTCGCCGGTGAAGGCCCACAGCCGCCCGTCGCTCGCCGGGCTGCTCGCCCACCCGTTCGAGACATAGACGGTGCCGAGCGCGTCCACCGCCGTCTTCGGGCTCAGGTTCGGGCTGCCGAGCGGGCTCAAGATGCCGGCGTTCGCGGTCACCGCGCCCGTCGCGGGATCGAGGCGCACGAGCTCGTCCCCCGGATTGAAGGTGTAGATGCTCCCGTCCGCGCCGACGCCGTGCTCGTGTGACGTCGTCCAGCGCACCGGGGCGTTCCAGATCTCCACGAGGGCGGCGCCGGTGTCCTGGAAGGCGAAGAGCTTGTCGTAGGGCGGGTTGTTCTGGCTCCGCGAGAAGAAGGCCGTCCCGCCGTCCGCGGCGAGGAAGGGCGAGTTCTGGGCGGTGAAGCCCGCCATCACCGAGCTCGAGTAGAGGAGGCTGCCGTCGGCGATGTCGCACTTGGCGATGATCTGCCCGCCCGGCGCCACCTCGTCGTAGAAGACCGCGGTCGCCGTCGCCGCGCCCCCGCAGTTGCCGCTGACCGAGCACGTGCGCGGCACGCTCCACACCGTCGACCCGTCCCCGGCGTCGATGCGCGTCAGGCTCTGGAAGTCGCCGACGATCGGATCGCCGTCGGGAGCGAAGACGATCCCGTCGTGGGCCCAGGCCTGCGTCACGGCCATCGAGGTCCACACGATGCCGCCGTCGGCGACGTCGAGGGCGTAGAGCGGCCCCGGCTTGCCGTGGGAGCCGCGCGAGGCGAAGAGCAGCCCCCCCTGCACCCCGCCGATCCACGCGATCCACTCCGTCGCCGTGCTCCCGCCCCACGGCAGCGTGACCCGCCAAAGCTCGACGCCGGTGTCGAGGTCGTAGGCGAGGATCGCGTCGTTCGCGGCGCCCCCGTCGGTGGGGAACCCCGCCTCGCGGACGGCGAAGACGCGCTCGCCCTCGACGAAGGGATGCCAGGCGATGATGGAATAGTCGTCGGCGTTGCTCCAGAGAAGCACCGCCGCCTGGGGGCCGATCGTGGGGCTCCGGCCGTTGCGCGCGGCGTTGCCGCCGTAGTTCGGCCAGTCCTGGGCGGCGGCGAGGGAGGCGAGGACGAGGATGGCCCCGAGGGCGGCGAGGGTGGGACGCATGGCGGACTCCGGGCGGAAAGGAACGGCCGGCGGCGGACGCTCGCCCGCCGCGCCGGCCGATTCTACCGCCCGCCCGGCCGATTCGCCGGAGGTCGCGCTGCGCTACTCGAACTTCGTCTGCCCTGGCACGGCGACCGGCGCCACCGGCAGCGCCTGGTCCATCGCGTAGGAGGGCGGCGAGAGGTCGAGGGTCGACTGCATCGCCTGCTCCCAGGTGATGGACTTCCCGGTGTAGGCCGACATGCGGCCCAGGATCGCGGTGAGGGTGCTCTCCGCGACCTGCCGGCCCTCGTTGAGCGGCGCCCCGGCGCGGATGCTCGCCAGGAGGTCGGTATGCTCCCGCTCGTAGGGGTTGCCGTCCGTCCCGTCGTCGCGGTGGCGGTGGCTCGCGGCCCCCCGGATCGAGCCGGCGGGATCGGCGACCCCCTTCGACCCCACCACGCGTTCGGCCACCCGGTCGGCGCAGCCGTCGATCTGCCGGCAGTAGCTGTGCACGACCTGGCCGCCGGGATACTCGAGCTCGACTGCGAAGTGATCGAAGATGTGGCCGTACTTCGGATCCGTCCGCACCTGTCGCCCGCCCATGGCCGTCGCGCGGGCCGGCGGCGAGCCCAGCACCCAGTTCATCACGTCGAGGTTGTGGATGTGCTGCTCGCAGATGTGGTCGCCGGAGAGCCACGTAAAGTAGAGCCAGTTGCGGAGCTGCCACTCCATGTCGGTCATCTCGCTCGTCCGCTCGACGACCCACAGGAATCCCTGGTTCCAGTAGCACTCGCCGCCGAGGACCTCGCCGATCGCCCCGTCGTGGATGCGCCCGATGACGTCGAGGTAGCTCGCCTGGTGGCGGCGCTGGGTGCCGGCGACGATGCCGAGCCCCTTCGCCGCGGCGAGCTCGGAGGCGGCGATCACCTTGCGCACGCCCACCGGATCGACGGCGACCGGCTTCTCCATGAACACGTGCTTCCCGGCCTCGATCGCGGCTTGCAGGTGCAGGGGCCGGAAGTGAGGCGGCGTGGCGAGGATCACGAGGTCGACGTCCTGGGCGAGCACCTGCCGGTAGGCGTCGAAGCCGGTGAAGCAGGTCTGGTCCGTCACCTGGAACCAGCGCGCCGCCGGGTTCTCCTGGCGCGCGGCCGTGAAGAGGTTCGCGAGCTCGGTGCGCGAGGAGTCGACGCGGTCGGGGAAGACGTCGCCCAGCGCCACGATCTCCACGCCCTCCGCCGCGTCCTTGCAGTTGATCGCCGCGCCGGTGCCCCGCCCGCCGCAGCCGATCAGGCCCACGCGGAGGGTGTCCCGGCCCGCCGTGTGGGCGGAGCGGCCGATCGTGAGGGCCGCCGCCGTGGCGCCGGCCGCCTTGAGGACCGTGCGCCGGTCCAGCTTCTCGTCCTTCATTGTCGATCTCCTGGTCGAGGGGTATCCGATGCGGGAGCCGCCCCGGGATTCGCGCCGGGGGGCTGGTCGTTCTTCTGGGCCGGCGCCGTCTCCGCCATCGCGCAGAGAGGCCGAAAACCGACGAAGGGACCGTCCGAGAGCCACCACACGCTCTTCGGGATCTGGGGGTCGCGCGCCTGCCAGGAGGGGAGCTGCGGCGCGCGGAAGGCGGGCGTCACCTCGCCCGACATCTCGAAGTAGCTCCCGCCCCTGAGCACATGCCCGATCCCGTCGTCGGTGCGGCACCATTCGCCGACGTTCCCGAGCATGTCGTGGAGCCCGAGGGCGTTCGGAGCCTTCTTGCCGACCGGATGGGTCTGGTCGTTCGCGTTGTCGAAGGTCCACGCGACCGCGTCGATCCCCGCCGCGAGCGGATCGCCGGCGGCGGTGCAGGCGCGCTCCCATTCGCTCTCGGTCGGGAGGCGGTAGGCACGCCCCGTCTTCTCGGCGAGCCACGCGCAGTACGCCTCGGCCGCCTCGCGGGCGATCGACATCGCCGGCCAGCCCTCGTGCCCGAATCCGTAGTCGGGCGCGCCATAGGGCCGCGTGGGTCGCGTCTCACCGTCGATCGCCGCGTCGCGCAGGCGATAGGGCAGATCCTCGCAGAGGCGGTAGACGTCGTAGGCGTCCCAGGTGAGCTCGGTCTTGGCGATCCAGAAGGGCGGGAGCACCGCGCCGTCGGCGAGGACCTTCCCCGGTACGCCGACCATCTCGATCGCAACCGTCGCGGAGGCGGGCACCGGCTGGAGGAAAGGCGCCGGCGCCGGCGGCGCGACGGGTCCCGGCGGCGGATCGGGCGCCCGCGGTTCCTCCGCGGCCTCGCCGCCGCCGGCGGCGCCCCCGCTGGCATCGCCCGCCGATCCCCCGCAGCCCGCCAGGGCCGCCAGGAGGAGGCATCTCGCTGCGCTCGCCGTTCGTCTGTCCCGCATGTGGCCGCTCCGGCCCAGCTCGAGCCGCCGATCCTAGCGAATCGTGCCGACGGCGCCGCGGGGAAGGGGCGCGTTGTCGGGGACGCGGTCCCCGGCGCCCGCCGCATGCCGGGTCCCAACCGAAGCTGACGTGCCCGGCAGGGGCTCACTATGCTGGGACAGCTCCCCGGCACCGTTCCGCTCCGCGGGGGCTTCCATGCGATCGCTCTCCGCCGTCCTCGCGCTCCTCGCCTTCCTCGCCGCGGGCCTGTGGTTCCTCGTCCGCGGCGGCGCAGAGGAGGGGGAGTTCGTACCGCTGGCTCCGCCTGAGGCGCGAGGGCTGGCTGATCCGACCCGTAGCGCGAGCGAGGGTGACGCGCTGGTCGCGCCGGCGCCTCCCCCGCGCGCCGAGCGCCGTCCGGAGATCGAGCCGGACGCCGGCGTCCCCGTCGGGATCCACTTCGGCGGACCCTGGCCGGAGGTCGGTCCCCTTCTCACCGGAGCCCCCGGCGGCGAAGTGACGTTCCTCCACCTGGCGAACATCGCCGCGATGGCCGGCGCGAAGAGCTGCTCCGCGGTGCTCGCCATCCCCCTCGCCGTCCCCGTCGCGGCGCCGCTCGATCCCGTCGGCCTGCCCCCGGAACCGGTGGTCCTGCGCATCCCGCCGACCGGCCGCCTCGAGGTGCTCGTCTTGGATCCGCAGGGCGGCCCGCCTCCCGGCGGCGCCACGGTCTGCGCCCTCGCCATCCCCACCCCCGAGGAGCTCCGCGCACGGGCGGTCTGGTCTCCGTTGAGCGCGGGGCGGGTGTTCCTTTCGCCCGGTGGAGCCGCGCTTGCCGTGTTCCCCCACGTCGAGCTCGGCGGGCGCCTGGAGATCATCGCCGGCGAGCCCTCCGCCGATGAAGGCGAGACGGTCACCATCGACGGACCCGTCGCGCCCGGCGAGACGGTGCGGGTCGAGATCCGGCTCGCCGCGACGGTCCCCGTGCTCGTCACGCGCCTCTTGGACCCCGCCGGCCAGCCGGTGGTGAGCACCGCGTTCGAGACGAGCTTCGAGACGGCGACCGGCGAGCGGGTCCGGCCCGCAGCGATACCCCACCTGCCCCTGCGCACCGATGCGGAGGGCTGCCGGCGCGGGCCGACGACCGGCGCTGAGGCGTGCCTGGAGCGAAGGGGAAGACGCAGTAGACTCGTGCCTCGGCGCTCGACCCGGGTCCCGAAGAGAAGACCTTCCATGCGCACCGCGTCCCTCGTGCTCGTGCTCGCCCTCGCGATCGTCCTCGGCATCGTGGTCTGGCGCGGGGAGGCGGGTCGACCGGCGGGGCAATCGGTCGCCCCTTCCCCCGCCCGCCCCCCGCTGGCGGACCGACCCGCGGTCGAACTCGTGCCGGTCAATCCGCCGCCGACGGCGACCGGCGGAGAGCGGACCGTGGCGGCGGAGCCCACCCGACCGCCGGCCGCTGCGCGCCCGCTGGAGGGTCCGCTCGCCGAGGGACGCGAGATCCTCGTCCGGCGCGGGACGACCGAGGAGCCCGCGAGTGGTGCCGAGGTGCGCTCCGTGGACGAATGGACCCTCCGAAGCGCCTGGGACGAGGACTCGATGACGTTGAGCGTCGACGGCTTCGAGCTCCTGCTCGCCGAGCATGCCCGCCGCTTCCGCGCCGACGAGAACGGGCGGGTTCTCGTCCCCACCGACGCCTGCCTCGTCGAAGGGCGGGTGGACGAACTCCTGGGCCTGGTCGACGCCTCGTGCGACGACTCGGCCCCCCTCCTCTTGCGACTCTTTCCCCAACTCTCCGTGCGCGTCGTGGACGAGGCTCGCACTCCGCAACCCGGAATCCCCGTCGGGCTGCGGTTCGGAGCGGAGGAATCGCACGAGTACCGCGGCTCTGTCGCAACGCAAGCACCTCATGGCATCGCCGTCCTTTCCTACATTGGAGCCATGGCATGGATGGAGGGCGGAACGTCCCTGCGCGTCGGCCTCGCGGTGCCCCTGCCCGAACCCGTCGAAGCGACGCTGGACGCCGCCAATCCGCCCATCGCGCCGATCGAGCTCGTTCTGCCCGCATTCGGCTTCCTCGAGGTGCACCTGATCCGCCTGGAGGACGAAGAGCCTGCGAAAGGGATCGTGGTCTCGCTCCTCCTTCCCCGACCTCCCGAGGAGATCGAGGGCGACCCGCTGGAGGAGGAGTTTCCGGAATGGCGCGACTCTCGGCGGTACCAGCGCTTCGTCGCCGGGCTCTTCGCCCCCGGCGAGGACACGCGGCGGCTCCCGGTCGGGCTCGGCCTCGATCTGGAGGTGGAGGCGCGATCCCCCGCCGGTGAGGAAGGAGTGCGACGCGCAGTGTGCGGGCCGAGCCTCGCCGGCGGCGTCGTGCGCGTGGAGATCGCGCTCGAGGAGCTCGAGCCAGTTCTCGTCGGCCGCATCGTCGACGAGGAGGGCCGGCCGCTCGCCGCGACGCGCTTTGCGGCGAAGCTGCGGACGGTCGGATCCGGGTACAGCGGCACCAGCGGAACCGACGTCCGCACGGACGGCGAGGGTCGGTTCCGCTACGTCCTGCGCGGACGGCGGTTCGTGGAGGGTACGCGTACGCTGACGCTGGTCCCCGCGATTCCCCCTGGCGCGGAGAGCACAACCGAGCCGCGAGAAGTGCGACTCGATCTGTCCGTTGTCCTTCCCCCCGGCAAGCGAGACGTCGGCGACCTCGTCCTCGCCCCCGTGCCCCTGCTCGTCGCCGGACGGGTCGTCGACGAGCTCGGAAGCGCCCTGGCGGAGGCCCGGGTGTCCCTCGCGATCGAGGACCGGCCGGACGAGCGCTTCCCGCTCCGCTGGATCCCCGCCGGAGGTGTGGAGCCTACTCGCACGGACGGCGAAGGCCGATTCGAGATCCGCGGCATACCGGACCGCGAAGGTCCGCTCGGTCTGCAAGCCGAGCACGAGCTTCACGCGACCGGCGAGACCGTCCGGTTCCCCCCCGGAGATCGCGAGGCCGTCGTCGTCCTGGCCCGCGGCGGCCGGATCGAGGGGCGGATCCTCCTCGATCCGGAGGCCCCGGAGGTCCGCGTCGAGGCCGGCGCAGAATCCGCGGACAGCGATGGCCGCCGATCGGCGATCCCCGACGCGGACGGGGCGTTCGACGTGCCGAGCCTTCGTCCCGGGTTCTATCGGGTCAGCGTCCGCCTCCGGCGGAGCGACACGATCGTCCGGGAGGTTCCGGGCGTGGAGGTCCGGCCGGGCGAGGTCACGGTGGACCCGCGGCTCGCGGCGGTCGACCTCCGGGGTTCCCTTCGTCGCTTCGTGCTCGCCATCGTGGATCCGGCGGGCTCGCCGATCTCCGACGTGTGGGCCTCCCATGGCGCTCCCGGCGCAGGCGAGGAAGCGAGGGGATTCGCCTCGGCGAGGGAGGACGGCCGCGTGGAGATCGAGACCCACCTTCCCACGGTGGACATCCAACTCGAGGCGCCGGGTTTCCGCACGACGCGCCTCGCGGACGTCACGTCCGACCAGACCGTCGCGCTGCTCCCGGCCCCGGCGGTCCGCCTCGTCCTTGCCGACCCGGCGGTCGTGCCGGGGGAAGGACACGCGCTCCTCGTCGAGCTCCTTCCCACGGCGAGCCTCGAGCGGTCGCGGTCCAACCCCGTGGCCTTCGACGCGCGGGGCGAGGCCCTCGTCTGGGCGCCGGGAACGGGCCCCCACCGACTTCAGCTCCTATTCACGCGGAGCGCGGATGTCCGAAGCGGGCGATTCTCCCTCTCCTGGCCCGCCGCACCGACGATCGACGTCGCCGAGTCGGACCGGGAGCAGCGCTTCGTCCTCGAGCTCCCCGCAGCGGTGGTCGAGGCCGCGCGGAACGCCTTCGAGCGGAAGCGGTGAGTCCGTGGGGCCGGGGGCGCCGGCCGGGGGCGGCACGGGCTCCCCTCACCGCGGCGCCAGCACCCGGGCCTGCGCGGGGAGCACGGCGATCCCGAGCGACGCGCAGGGCGGCATCGGATCGCCGTCGAGCTGCCAGCGGAAGGGGCGGTCGGCCGTGAGAGAGAGCCGCGCGGCCGCGCCGTAGGTCGCCAGACGACCGCCCACCGGCCGGCGGCGGGAGGCGGCCCACAGATGGGCGAGCACCCGGGGCGGTGCCGCGCTCCGCGCCGCCATCCAATGCAGGCGGCCGCTGTCGAGGCGGGCGTCCGGCGTCATCGACCAGCCCTTCGCGTAGGTCGCGGCGTTCGCGACGACGATCGTCGGGGCGCCGGCGGCGACGACCGCGCCGTCCGCCTCCAGCGAGAAGCGCTGCGGCGCGAAGCGCAGGAGCGCCGGCAGGGCGCACAGGGCATAGATCGCGTCGGCGAGGCCGCGGGCGTAGAGCCAGCGGCCGATCGCCGTCCGGCGCACGCGGTCCACCCCGTGCGTCACGATCCCGTCGAAGCCCACCCCCACGAGCGCGAGGAACGCCCGCGCCTCGCGGCCGTCGTCGGCGAGGCCCACGTCGATCGCGCGCGGCGCGCCGGCGGCGAGGAGGGCCATCGCGCCGGAGGGATCGCGGGGGATCCCGAGCTCGCGGGCGATCACGTTCGCGTTCCCGGCCGGGACGAGGGCCAGGACGCAGGACCGGACCTCCTCCCCGAGTCCGACCAGGGCCTCGCGCAGGGTCCCGTCGCCGCCGACGACGACCACGAGATCGGCGTTGCCGGCCCGGGAACGCGCGAGCTCCGTGGCATGGCCGGGGTGGGCGGTCGCCAGGACCTCGGCCGCCGTGCCCGCCGCGCGCAGTGCCGCGGCCGCCCGCGCGGCGAGGGCCGGTGGATCCCCGCGCCCCGCCCGCGGGTTCACGAGCACGACCGCCCTCCGCGCCCGCCACGCCATTCCGCGAGTGTACCGAGGGGCGCCGCGGTACGATTCCGGCGCCCTCCCCCGGCCCGCCCGTTTCTTTCCATGCTCCACCCGATCGTCGAGGAGACCGTGGTCCCCGCCCCCCGGACCGCGGTCTTCGCCGCCTTCACCAGCACCGCCGGGGCCACCTCCTTCCTCGCCCCGAACGCCCGGATCGAGCTCGCTCCCGACGGACCCTACGAGATCCTCTTCGACGCCGCCGCGCCCGACGGCGAGCGGGGCAGCGAGGGCTGCCGCGTGCTCTCCTGGGTCGAGGACGAGATGGTCTCCTTTTCCTGGAACGCCCCGCCCCGTTTTTCGGCCGTGCGCGGCGAGCGAACCTTCGTCGTCGTCCAGCTCTTCGACGACGCCGCCGGCGGCACCCTCGTGCGCGTCACCCACGGCGGCTGGCGCGACGGCGACGAATGGGCCGAGGCGCGCGCCTACTTCCAGCGCGCCTGGCTCGAGGTCCTCGAGGAGCTCGTCGAGCGCTTCCGCCTCGGGCCGCGCTGGGAGCGCGAGGGTACGAACCGGATCGTCCGGCCCGCCCTCTCCACGTGGGCGATGTTCGTGAATCCGGTGCGGGAGGGGTTCTTCGCCGCGCCGACGGCGGAGGAGGAGCGGGCCGTCGAGGAGCACCGCGTCTACGTCCGCGCGCTCCTCGCCCGGGACCGGCTCGAGTTCGCCTGCCGCGCCCTCGAGCCGGGGATCGCCCCGGAGGGCGTCGCACCCCTCGACATCCCCGCGCCGGGGATCGTCGTCTTCCGGGCCGAGGACGAGGCGGCGGCGCGGCGGGTCGCGGCGCAGGATCCCGCCGTGCGCGCCGGCGTCTTCGCCGCCCGGCTCTTCGCCGCTCGCATCCCCTTCCGCCGGCCGTGACGCTCTCCACGCGCTTCGCCGCCCTCGATCCGCGCGAGTACGCCCTGCCGGACGGGCTCGCCGATCGGCTCCTCACGCCGGCTCTCGTCGTCCACCTCGACCGCGTGCGGGAGAACGTGCGGCGGGTGATCGCCCTCGCCGGCGGCGATCCGGACCGCTGGCGGCCCCACGTGAAGACGACGAAGATCCCGGAGGTCTTCGCCGCCCTCGCGGACGCCGGGGTGAGGCACTTCAAGTGCGCGACGACGCGCGAGCTCGCATGGCTCCTCCACACCCTGGAGACGCGGGGGGCCGGCGGCGCCGACGTCCTCCTCGCCCACCCGCTCGGCGGCCCCGGCCTCGCCCGGCTCGTCGATCTCGCCCGCGGGCACCCCGCGGCCCGGATCTCGCTCCTCGCCGAGGACCCGCAGGCCGCCGCCGGGCTCCCCCCGGCGCTCGGCGTCTTCGTCGACGTGAATCCGGGCATGGACCGCACCGGGATCCCGGCCGCCGACGAGGCGGCGATCCTCGCCGTCGCCGCCGCCGCCGGGGCCCGGTTCCGCGGCCTCCACTGGTACGAGGGGCAGCTTCGCGATCCCGACCTCGCGGCCCGCCGCCGGGCGGCGTGCGCCGGCTACGAACGGCTGCTGGCGATCGCCGCCCGCCTGCGCGCGGCGGGCACCCCGGCCGCAGAGCTCGTCACGAGCGGGACGCCGACCTTCCTCGCCGCGCTCGCCTACGCGCCCTTCCGCGCGCTCGCTGGCGTGCGCCATCGCGTCTCGCCGGGCACGGTCGTCTTCCACGATCTCCTCTCCGAGCAGGAGAACCCCGACCTCGACCTCCTTCCCGCCGCGCTCGTCGCCGCGCGCGTCGTCAGCCATCCCGCCCCCGGCCTCGCCACCTGCGACGCCGGCGCGAAATCGATCGCCGCCGAGGCCGGCGATCCCGGCGCCTTCGTCCTCGGACACCCCGAGCTCGCGGCCCAGCGGCCGAGCGAGGAGCATCTGCCGCTCTGGAGCAGCACGGGCGAGCGGCCGGCGCGCGGAGACCTCCTCTTCCTCGTGCCCCGCCACGTCTGCCCGACGGTCGACCTCCACGAGCAGGCGGTTTTGCTCGACGGGGGCGCGCTCGCCGGCATCGTGCCGGTGCGGGCGCGGGCCCACGACCTCCTGGCCCGGCCGTAGGCGGCGGGCCCGCTACCGGAGCCCGAGGCGCTTCGCGTTCTCCTCGATGTATTTCAGGGCCTTCGCGCCGTCGCCCGGGTTGGGGTCCTCGGCGGGGCGGAAGTCCTGTCCGGTGATCCGCTTCAAGGCCCAGGCCACGTCGCGCTTCACGAAGTTCCACGCCTCCCACCGCGCCTGCCAGTAGGAGGCGGGCGGATTGGAGGCCGCGTCGACGTCGGTGGGCTCGGGGGCGTCGAGGTCGCCGGCGAGCATCCGCGCGACGGCCAGCGACTTGCACTCGGTCTGGCCGAAGTAGCGGATGGCGGCCTTCATGACCTCGCGGTTCGCGTAGGCGCGGTACTCGTCCTCGACCTCCGCCAGCACCTTCTCGTAGCGCACCTGCCCCATGCCGGCGATCAGCGCCGCCGCGACGCGCGGCTTCTCCTTGCGCAGGGCCTTGTTCTTGAACATCTGGTGCAGGGTCGGGCCCGCTTTCTCGCCGCCCACGTTGGCGACGATCGCCACGCCGAGGACCTGCACGTCGCTCTCGCGCCGGGCGACCATCGCCTTGATCTCCGCGGGCTTGCGGATCCCCAGGTCCGCCGCCTCCTGTTTGACGGCGCGGACGTCTTCCGCGCTCGCCTTGTACCGGAGCGCATCTTCCCCGGCGGGGAGGAGCTCGGCGTTGTCGTAGCCGAGCATCTCCTGGAGGACGGTGACCACGCCGGCGGAGTCCTTGGCCTGGAGGGCGGCCTCGTAGCGCTGGAGAAACCGGGCGACCACCTCGTCGCTCGCGTGCTTCAGCTCCGCCTTCACCTCGACGTCGTCGGCCTGGGGGCCGGCGAGAGCGCCGGCCGCGAGGAAGCCGGAGAGGAGGGGCAGAATGGCGAGGAGCAGCGAGGGACGGAGATCCATGACGAGCACCTCCACCGGCGATCCTACCGCCGGGCCCTGGCGCCGGCCACCGGGGGCCCGTTCGCTCAATCCGCGCCGCCGCGGCGGCGGTGGCGCTCCCGGGCGAGGGCGGCGTCGTCGGCGAGGAGCTCGTCCAGCGCCCGCTCGATCGCCCCGTTTCCCGGCGAGGGGTAGGTCGCCAGGCGCGCGCGGTGCTCGGGGAGATGGTAGAGGAAGTCCCCGACGTCCTCCGGGCGGGCCCGCCAGCCGTTCTTGCCGTAGCCCGTCCGGCCGAGAAGGAGCGCGTTCAGGGACTGCTCGAACTGCCCCTTCATCGGCAGGGCGAGATAGGGCTTGCCGAGGTGCAGGGCCTCGGTGATCAACGTGAAGCCCGCGGTGGCGATCACCGCCTTGCACGCCGCGAGATCCCGGAGGAATCCCTCGCGGCTGAAGCCCCGGAACACGCAGTTCCCGCGCTCTCCCTCGCGGCCGGTGCCGTAGACGAGGAACCGCTCCCGCGGGAAGCCGGCGAGGCGGTCGAGGAACGCCGCGAAGCCCTGGGTGAAGTACACGAGGACGTGATCTCCTTCGCTCGGCGGCAGTTCCCGCACCTCCCGGCGCAGGATGGGAGGAAAGAGGAAGGTCCGCTCGTTCGCCACCTCCGCGAACCAGAACGTGGTCACCAGCGACACGTCCGGCCGCGGCACGATGGCCCGGATGATCGTCTCCGTGACCAGGGCGTCCTTCGTAAGCGTCACGGCAACCCCGCCTTGTGCCGGCGGGCGGTTTGACGACGATCGGGGGCATGGATCGTCGAGGGCAGATGCGGCGGTGGCTGGGGCTGCGGGAGCGACGTGGCCTGACGTATCGGGA
>JBFMCU010000103.1:0-14210 GCA_040754415.1 Planctomycetota bacterium | reverse complement strand
ACAGCAGCCCTCGGCATCGGCGCGGCGCATTGAATCCCCAAGTCCCCGGCGTGGCCAGGCCATAGCGCGGATCGAGTCCAACAAGCTCCTTGTCGCGGCTTCGCGCGACAAGAAGCCTTAATTCGTTACGTTCAGTCGTTCTACCCGAGCTCAGCCATCACCCGCTCGGCCAGCCGTTGGTCGATTTCCGCGTAGACCTCCGTGATGGCGGCGCTGGCATGACCGAGCACCACCCGCGCGGCCTCGAGCCCGCGTTCCTTCCGGATCCTCGTGGCGGCGGCATGGCGGAGCCGGTTGGGCGTCCACGAGGGGATGCCGGCGATCCTGCATCCGCGCCGGACCGCCCCCAGGAACGAGTTCGGCGTGTAGGCAACGCCGGGCTGCTTTCGCGGGGTGTGCCGTCTCTTCCGGGCCTGGGCCTCCCGGCGGGACGGCCAGAGGGGAGTCTTCCGGCGTTCACGCCTCCGAAGCTGCAACTCGGCGACGGCGTCGCACGGGCTGAACAAGGGTCCATCCGGGGACGGCTGTGGCACCCTGGCGAGGAACCGGCGGAGCACTTCTTCTCCGTGCGGACCGATCGCGACGATCCTCTCCCGATCGAAACGCTGGGTCTTGTGGGACTGGGGCCGGTAGAACCACACTTTACCCGAGGTGTCGAGGTCCTTCGGCCGCAGTTGACAGGCTTCGCCCGGTCGCATCCTCGTGTGCCACATGAGCTCGATCAGTCCGGCCACTGGTCGCGGGACGTGGTGGAGCGTGGCCTCGACGTGTTCCCAGGCGACGGGGAGGACCCGCTTCCCCTCCTTCGCTCGGGATCGGCCTCTCCTCAGGGCCTGCAGCGCGCGCAACGCTCCGTAGACCTCCGGCCGGCAGAGCTCCTCCTCGGCCGCCCAGCCGAAGGCGCGGATGATCCGGTTGACGCGGTCGTTGATCGTCTTCCTGGCGAGCCCCCGGTCGATCAGCTGCTTTCGCAGGGTCTTGAGCTGGCGGAGCCCGAACGAGCTCGCGGGAAGCCCGCCATAGAGTTCCAGCAGGGGGCGCACGGCGTCGCGGAGATGCTCGACCTCCCGCGTGGGGGCGCCGTTCACCCCGCAGTAGAGGCGGACAGCCTGCTCGAGGTAGCGTGCCACCAGGTCGGCCACGGTGAGGTCCTCCCGGTCCCCCCCTGGTGGTAGGTGGCAACCGTTCGCCTTCCACTCCGCCAGGGTCCGGGCGAAGCGCAGGTGGGACTCGCGATCGTCGAAGGGGCCGAACCAGATCTGCCGCCCGTCAAGCGGGCGTAGGCGTGGCCGGTGGCCTTGTGGGGTCGGAGGCTCGGGGCTCGTCTCGGTCGTGCCATGGCAGCGTCCATTCCGTGGAAAGCGTGGAAAGTCCACGTTTTCCGGGGTCTGTGGGCCGCGCTGCTGGCTCCGAGCAGGTGAGCGGAAGTCCGCTATCGGCAGGGGCTTAGGTGTGGTGGGCCATGCTGGATTCGAACCAGCAACTTCCACGCTGTGAACATGGCACTCTACCGATTGAGTTAATGGCCCGTTCGCCGCGAGGGGAGGGAAGCCTAGTCGGGTGGCCGGCCCCTGGCAAGGCGGAGGGGGGTCTACTTCTGCAGGTGCCGCTTCGTCAGCTCGCGGAGGCGCGCCTCGGCGCGGCGCAGGAGCATCCGCACGGCATCCTCGCTCCGCCCCCCCATCCTCTCCCCCGCCTTGCGCAGGGTCAGGCCCTGGAAGAAGACCAAGGTGATGGCGAGGCGGTGGTCGGCGGAGAGCTCCTCGAGGGCCTGGCGGAGGATCGCGAACTCCTCCTCGCGCACGACCTGGCGGGTCACCGAGAGGTCGTCGGAAGGCGGGTCCGGGGCGGGAAGGTCTTCCCCGCCCGCCCCCGGCCGGTCCTCGGACAAGCGCTCCCGGGTCGCGTCGCGCTTGCCGGCCCCGTAGAACTCGGCCCGGTCGCGGATCTTGTTCTGGAGGATGCGCACAAGCCAGCGCAGGAGGGAGTCCTCGCCCCGGTACTCGTACTGGGAGAAGTCCCGGACCGCCTCCCGGAAGGTGGTCTGGGCGAGGTCGTCCGCCTCCTCCTTGGCCCGCAGCTTGGGCCCGAGCCGGCGGCGGGCGAGGTCCAGCATCGTGGCGTAGTAGCGCGAGAAGAGCTCGTTCAGCGCGTCGACCTCGCCCTTCTTGGCCCGCTCGACGAGCGCCCGGACCTCCTTGGTCCGCAGCTCCTCGGGGATCTCTCCGGGGCGCGGGAAGGCCTCGTCGGGGGGCGGAGCGGGCGTCAGCTCGTCCGGAGGGAGCTCGTCGCGAGGGCACATGGGAGGTCGAGGCGAGAATCCGCCAGGGGAACGATACCCCGGGCGCGGACGAGGGGCCATACGACGGACGACCCGCCGCGGGATGGCCCGATTCCCGGAAAAAACCCCGCGCGGCCCGCCGGGGGCCCTCACGGGGTCCCGGCGGAGGCTGCCGGCTCCGCGGGCGCCTTCCCGCCGGCGGGCGTCCCGACCGGCGCCGCCGCCCCGCCCGCGGCCTCGAGCCCCCACATCCGGCCGGAGCAGAGGTCGGCGAAGACCTCCTCGTACAGGAGGAGGCACCGCCGCCGGTACTCCGGATCCACCCGCACCGCCTTCTCCGCCCAGCGATGGCAGTACCGGCAGGTCTCGCAATCCACTTCCTTGCAGCCGGCGGTCAGGAACCGGCCGAGGAACCCGTCGAGCGCGCGGTTGTCGATCGTCACCGGCGGCGGGCCATCCCACGTCCCCAGCATCCCGCGCGCGTCCGCGAGCTTCTTCACGTTCCACATCCGCGCGAGGCTCACGGTGAACGGCCGGAACAGGTGCTGGAGCCGCCATCGGAATCCGCCACCGCCGTCGCCGGGCTTCGCGGTCGCGAATCCGAACGGCTGGACGAGGTCGAGCAGGTTTCCGTCGTAGCGGCGCTCCGACCACGCCTTCACGCGCGTGACGAGCGCCGCCGTCGGGGCGCCACGCTCGGTGATCTTGAACGAATCGTAGCCCAGCGCCTCGTAGTGGTGCAGATCCTCCGGCCGGATCCACTCCGAGCGGATGTAGTTCACGGGCTCCTGGAGGCGCATCTGGGTGCACCTGAGGAAGCACCAGTCGATGAGGAAGCCCCTCGTGTGGTGCCCGCTCTGCGACGCATGGGCGAGCGTGTTCATGTGGTAGGGCGACATCGCGCACGACTGCAAGCAGTTGTTGCTCACCATGAGCTGAAGCTCGCAGCTCACGCCCCGGCGGATCGCCCTGAGGAGCTCGAACTCGCGGTTCACGAGGAGCGAGTCGAGCATCACGCAGTCGGCGCCCAGCTCCTCTCACATCTTCGCCTTCCGGACGTGGTCGACGGCGGCGAAGACCGACACGCGGGTGCGGAGGCTCGGCGCCCGCTCCTTGACGATCCGGAGAAGGAAGGGGGAGCCGACGGTGACGGATTCGCATCCGATCTCGCCGATCCAGTCGAGCAGGGCGCGGATCGCCTTCTGGCCTTTGCGCGTGAACTCGATGTTGTCGAGGCAGGCCGCATTGAGGAGGTAGTTGAATCCGATCCCGTTCCGGCGCGCGAGCTCGACGTGCTGCCGGACCCGGCGGCGGCCGATGCCGACGATCTGGTAGGAGGCGCGCCCGCCGCCGGCGGCGTCGCGGGAGAGCTTGCCGAAGAGCTCCCGCACGGGATAGGGCCTCACCTGCTCGACGAGGGCGTCGTCGAAGTTCGTGGCCAGGCTGAATCTCATGGCTGTCGCTGCGCGAGGCGCAGGAATTCCCTCTCCTCGAGGATGGCGACGCCGAGCTCCGCGGCCTTCTTGCGCTTCGACCCCGCCTGGTCCCCGGCGACGACGTAATCCGTCTTCGCGCTGATAGCGGAGACGACGCGGGCCCCGGCGTCCTCGGCGAGGCGCTTGGCCTCGGCGCGGGACAAAGTGGGGAGCGTGCCGGTGAAGACGACGGTCTTGCCGGAGAGGGCGCTCTTCCCGGCGGATGCGGAACGCGCCAGGGGGAGGATCTCCACGCGGCCCTTTTCGAGCCCCGCCACGAGGAGTTGGCACTCCGGAGACGCCAGCCAGGTGGAGATCGCCTCGGCCATCTCCGGACCGATTCCATCGAGCTCGTCGAGCTCCGCGGCGCTCGCCTTCCGCAGCGTCTGGATCTCCAAATAGTGGCGGGCGAGGAGCCGAGCAGTAGCGGACCCCACCTCGGGGATGCCGAGGGCGACGAGGTAGCGGTCGAAGGGAATGCGGCGGCGGTCGGCGAGCTCCGCCATCAGGTTGTCGACGCTCTTCTCGGCCCACCGCTCGAGCTCGAGCAGGTCGGCGCGCTTCTCGTCGAGGCGGAAGACATCGGCGGGCGAGCGCAAGAGCCGCGCCTCCACGAGCTGCCGGATGAGCTTCTTGCCGAGGCGCTCGATCTCGAACGCCCCACGGCCGGCGAGGAGGACGGTGCGGCCGATGAGCTGGGGCGGACATTCCATGCCCCGCGGGCAGATCCAGTACTTGCCCACCTGACGCGTGTCGTGGCCGCAGGCCGGGCACTGCGCGGGCATCGCGAAGGTCTCGCGCCAGCGCCAGAACACGCCGGGGCGCATCTCGCCGCTCTCGGGATCGCGCAACTCGCCGGGCACGGCGCCGTTCCAGCCCCCCGGCGCCTCGCCCTCCGCCTTCTTCGCCACGCCCATCACCTGGGGGATGACGTCGCCGGCGCGCTCGAGGAACACGCGGTCCCCGATGGAGAGCCCGAGGCTCGCCACGTGGTCGGCGTTGTGCAAGGTCGTGTGGCGGACGGTGACCCCCCCCACCTCGACGGGGTCGACGTGGGCGCGCGGCGTCAAGCGGCCGTTCGTGCCCACCTGGATCTCGATGGCTCGCAGGGTCGAGGTCGCCTCCACCGGCGCGAACTTGTGGGCGTACTGCCAGCGCGTGGCGCGCGAGGTGCGACCGAGCCGCTCGCGCAGGTCGAGGCGATCGAGCTTGGCCACGATCCCATCCATGTCGAAGGGGAGAGCGAAGCGCCGCGCCTCGAGGTCGTCGTGGTAGGCGAGGCAGGCGTCGAGCCCGCGCACGATCCGGCCGTGCCCGGAATCGGGCAGCCCCCAGTCGCGCAGGGCGGCGAACAGCGCGGAATGGGTGGCGAATTCCTCGCCGCCCTCGCAGCGGACGACGCCCCAGATGTGGAACTGGAGGGGGTAGCGCGCGACCTCGGCCGGATCGTTGCGGCGAAGGGCGCCGGAGGTGGCGTTGCGGGGGTTGGCGAGGACGGGGCGGCCGGCGGCTTCACGCGCCACGTTGAAGCGGCGGAAGGCCTCGCGACCGATCAAGACCTCGCCCCGCACCTCGAGGCGCTCCGGCACCGGCCGGCGCTCGCCCGCGAGCCGCAGGGGCACGTTGCGGATCGTCCGCAGGTTCAGGGTGACGTCCTCGCCCTCGAGACCGTCGCCGCGAGTGAGCCCGCGCACCAGCACGCCGTCCTCGTAGAGGAGCGAGGCGCTGACGCCATCGAACTTCGGCTCGACGACCCACTGGAGCTCCGCGCCGCTCTCGAGCTTCAGGAAGCGGAGGATGCGCGCCTCGAAATCGCGCACCTCCTCGACCGTGAAGAGGCTGTCGATCGAGAGCATCGGCACCTCGTGCGCCACCTTGGCGAAGCCCTGCCCCTCGGGGACGGGCGCCCCCACGCGCTGGGTCGGGCTGTCGGGCGTCACGAGCTCCGGATGAGCCGTCTCGAGGGCCGCCAGCGCGCGGAAGAGGGCGTCGTACTCGGCGTCGGAGATCTCGGGGCGCGACTCGACGTAGTAGAGGCGGTCGTGGCGGGCGATCTCCTCGCGCAGCCGATCCGCCCGCGCGCGCTCGGCCGCGGGGGCCGTCACGGCCGGCCCTCCGCGCCGGAGAGCAGGGCGGGGAGCCCGGCGGCGAGGGCGGCGTAGTCCGCCTCGCTGTTGTACACGGCGGCCGAGATGCGGAGCATCTGCCGGGGGGGAGCGGGCCACGGGAAGACCGGCACCTCGATCGCGAGGCGCGCCCGTATCGCCTGCTGGAGCGGATGCACCCAGAAGGCGTCGCGCGGCGTCGCATCGGCGGCCTCGGGCAGGGGCACGGCGGCGAGGAACCCGATCATCTCCGCGGGGGCCGGCGCGGGGACGGCGAGGGCCGCGCAGAGGAGGTCCCGGCCGCGGAGCGCGAGCGTCCGGCCGCGCCGGCGGAGCTCCGCCCACCCGCCGGGGAGGAGACCGCCCAGAAACTCGAGGGCGGCGGGCACCGCGAGGTAGGGCGAGGGATCCACCGTGCCCATCCAGGCGAACTCGAGCTCGAAGCGCGAGCGCGTCCCGTCGAGGGCGTTGGCGCCGTGGCTGATCACCGGCGGCCGGATCCGCGCCTGGCGCTCGCGGCGCACGTGCAGGAAGCCGGCCCCCTTCGGCGCGCACAGCCACTTGTGGCAGTTCCCGGTGTAGTAGTCGGCGCCGAGCGCGTCGAGGTCGAGCTCCACCATGCCGGGAGCGTGGGCACCGTCAACGAGCACCTCCACCCCGCGCTCCCGGAGCTCGCCCACGAGCCGCTCGATCGGCAGCACGAGGCCGGTGGGCGAGGTGACGTGGTCGACGAGAACGAGGCGCGTGCGCGGTCCCACCGCCGCGAGCACCGCCGCGACGACCTCGTCCGGCGCGGAGAGCGGGAAGGGCACCGCGGCGACGGCCACGCGCGCGCCGGCGCGCGCGGCCACCGCGCGGGCGGCGTTGTTGCAGGCGTTGTAGCCGTGGCTCGTGATCACGATCTCGTCCCCGGGCTCGAGGGCGAGCGAGCCGAGCACGGCGTTCACGCCGGTGGTGGCATTCGGCACGAGGGCGAGGTCCCGCGGCGAGGCCCCGACGAAGGCCCCCAGGGCCTCCTTGACCTCCGCCAGGGCCCCCCAGATCCGCCGCCCGAGGAACTCGACGGGCTCCCGCTCCATGCGGGCGCGCAGCTCCGCCTGCACCGCGAGCACCTCCCGCGGCGAGGCCCCGAAGGAGCCGTGGTTCAGGAAGCGGATCCCCGGATCGAGGGTCCAGTGGGCGAGGAGGGGGTTGGCGGCGGCGGGCACGGCGCGATGATACGGTGCCGGAGCAATCCTTCCACGATTCGCCGCCCGGCGGGAGTACGGCGGAGTACGGTGCCGGAGCAATCCTTCCACGATTCGCCGCCCGGCGGGATCCGGCAGGCAGGCCACCGTGGAGGCGGCGAATCGTGGAAGGATTGCTCCGGCACCGTACTCCCGCCGGCACCGTACTCACGCGACCGCCGGCTCCTCCTCGGGGCCGTATCCGTTGTACGGCACTCGCAGCCGCAGGACCCGGCGGCCGGTGAGCGGGTCCTCCCGCTCCTCGGTGATGAGCTCGGCCCGGATCCGCCGGCCGAGGAGGTCGTTCGGCTCGAGCTCGACCACCCCCGACACGTCGAAGCCGAGGGTGGCGAGGACCTGCTTCACCCGCGGCAGGGCGCGCGGCGTCCACGACAGCCCGTCCCAGGCCCCGAACCGCCCCGCGTAGTCCCCCTCCGCCACGTCGAGGCGGATGGACCAGCGCGGATGCCCCTCGCGGGTCGTCCCCTCCCGCACGTCGGCGATCCGGCAGACGTACACCCCCTCGGGAACCGACACGTAGGACTCCTCGTCCTCCACGGCGCTGAAATCGATCTGCATTCGTCCGTCCTCGTTCCGAGCACCGCACCGGGTGCGAATGGCGAGCACGCCCCGAGGACGGCCGGGAGCGCCGGCGGTTGCGCGGCGGGCGCGGATTCTCGCCCGCGGATGCCCGTTCCGGCTTGACCGGAAACCGCGGGCCGGTGGAATCGGTCCCCCATGGCCCAGGAGCCTGCTCCCTTGTTCTCCGCCCCGCCCCCGGCCGCCGCCGCGCCCGCCGCCGCCGGGGAGGCGGGGGGAGGGCTGGCCAGCGAGGGCCCGGCCCTGTCCGGGGAGCTCGGGGCCCTCATCGCCCGAACCTGGGGCATCCACCGCCTGCGCCCCTTGCAGGCGGAGGCGATGGCCGCCGTGCAGGAGGGACGCGACCTGCTCCTCGTGATGCCGACCGGAGGGGGCAAGAGCCTCTGCTACCAGGCGCCCGCGCTCGCCCGCGCCGGCCTCACGGTGGTGGTGAGCCCGCTCATCTCCCTCATGAAGGACCAGGTCGACGGCTTGCTCCAGAACGGTGTCGCGGCGGCGATGCTGACGAGCGCCCAGCCGCCGGGAGAGCGGCGCGGCGTCCACGCGGAGCTCGAGCGGGGCCGTGTTCGCCTGCTCTTCATCTCCCCCGAGCGGCTGATGATGGAGGGGTTCCTCGCCGAGCTCGTCTCGCGGGGGCTCGAGGCCGTCGCGGTGGACGAGGCCCACTGCATCAGCCACTGGGGGCACGACTTCCGGCCCGAGTACCGCCAGCTCGGCGCCTTGAAGCGCGTCGCCGGCGTCCCGGTGCACGCCTTCACCGCCACCGCCAACCGGCACGTGCGGGACGACATCGTCGCCGAGCTCCGGCTCGCCGATCCGCTCCTCCTCGTGGGCGCGTGCGACCGCCCGAATCTCGTCTACCGGGTGATCCCGCGCGCCGACCTCCGCCGCCAGGCGCTCGAGGTGATCGCCCGCCACCCCGGCCGCGCCGGCATCGTCTACCTCATCACCCGCCGCGCGGTGGAGGAGCTCGACGCCGCGCTCCGGACGGCGGGGGTCAAGAGCGCCGCCTACCACGCCGGCCTCGACGCCGCGACGCGCAAGCGCGCCCAGGAAGCCTTCCTGAACGAGGAGATCGACGTGGTGGTCGCCACGGTGGCCTTCGGCATGGGCATCGACCGCACCGACGTGCGCTTCATCGTGCACGGCGCGCTGCCCAAGGGCCTCGAGCAGTACAGCCAGGAGACCGGCCGCGCCGGGCGGGACGGTCTGCCGGCGGAATGCGTGCTCCTCTACTCCGGATCCGACTGGCACGGTTGGCGGTCGCTGATCGAGAAGGCGCACGCCGAGGCCGCCGCGGCCGGGCGTCCGGCCCCGCCCGAGGTGCTCGCCGGCGCCCTGGCGCGCCTCGGCGGGATGATGGACTTCACGACGCGCTTCCTCTGCCGCCACCGCCAGCTCGTCACGTACTTCGGGCAGGAGTACGCGCCCCCGCCCGACGCCCCCCCGGGCGCGGGCTGCGGCGCCTGCGACGTCTGCCGCGGCGAGGTGGCGGCGGTTCCCGACTCCCGGGTCGTCGCCCAGAAGATCCTCTCCTGCGTCGTGCGCTGCGGCGAGCGTTACGGCACCGCCCACATCGCCGCGGTCCTGCGCGGATCGAGCTCGGAGGGGATCCGGCGCGCCCGGCACGACGAGCTCTCCACGTACCGGCTCCTCGCCGACCGCTCCGCGGCCGAGGTGCGGGCGTGGATCGACCAGCTCGTGGGCCTCGACCACCTGCGCATCCAGGGCGATCGGTACCCGATCCTGCAGCTCTCCCCCACCGGACGCGAGGTGATGACGGGGAGGCGCGATATCACATTGTTCGCCCTGCCCGCCCCGCCCCCGAAGCGCCGGGCGCGGCGCGCCGCGGCCGAGCCGGTCCTCCCCCCCGCCGCGGACGACGCCCTCTTCGAGTCGCTGCGCGCCCTGCGCCGCGAACTCGCCCGCGCGCGCGGCGTGCCCCCCTACCTGATCTTCAACGATCGCACGCTCGCGGCGATGGCCGCGGAGAAGCCGCGCACGACTGCCGAGCTCCTCGCGATCAAGGGCGTCGGTGAGAAGAAGGCCGCCGACCTCGGCCCGGCGTTCCTGGCCCGGATCGCGGCGCACGGCGCGGGAAGCCGGTGAGCCCGCCTACCCCGCCCGCTCGGCGACGGCGAGGATCGACACGCCGAAGGGCAGGCGGGCGGGGGGCACGAGGAAGCGCTCGGCGGCGAAGACGGCGGTCAGGAGGGCGTTGGCGGGCGCCGCGGGCATCCGGACGTCGCTCCCCTCCGCGCGGCCCGTCGCGCGATGAAGAGCGCGGATCGTCCAGACGACGGGGAAGAGGATCGTGTTGAAGTAGGTCGCGTAGCGGACGTGCAGCCCCGCGGCCTCGATCCGATCGACGAGCTCGCGGCGGCGGTAGCGGCGCTCGTGGTGCGTGACGACGTCGTGGTGGCTCCACAGGGAGCGGTAGGCCGGCACGGTGACGAGGAGCCGGCCGCCGGGCGCGAGGCGGCTCCCTAGGGCCCGCAGGGCGGCGAGGTCGTCCTTCAGGTGCTCGAGGACGTCGAGGGCGCAGATCAGCGCGAAAGGGCCCGAGAAGGGGATCTCGTCGGGCAGACGCCCGGCGGCGACGGGGACGACGCCGCGAGCGGAAGCCAGCGCGCGGGCCGCGGCGTCCAGCTCGAAGGCCGCGAGCGCCCCGTAGCGGGCGAGGAGGGCGAGGTTGCCGCCCGTGCCGCAGCCGGCCTCGAGAACCTGCGCCCCGGCGGTGCGCGGCGCGAAACGGTCGAGGACCCCGGCGAGGATCCGGCGCCGCGCCACGAACCACCAGTGGCGGTCCTCGCAGGCGTGCATCAGCGCGGTGTAGTCGGGATCCATCGGGGGCGGTCGTCTATTATCCTCCGCGCCGCGGCCGCGAACGACGAGCCCGAGCGATCGCCCGGTCGCGGACCGACCCCGATGCCTCCGGTGCCCGCTCTCCCCCTCGCCCTTCTCGCCGCCCTGGCGCTCGCCTGCCGCCCCGCGGGGGGCGGCGGCGGAGCCACGGCCGTCCCGGGCGCCTCTCGCCCTCTGGACGGCGAGGCGGCCGAGCCCCCGCCTCTCCCCCCCCTGGGCGCGCTCGGCCCGGCGGCGCCGGGAGAGTGGGCGGTGCGCTCCTTCCTCCCTGGTCCCTCCGCGGACACGATCACCCTCAAGAGCCGCGAGGAGGGCTTCGCCCTCGCCGGTACGATCGTCCAGGCCTCGGCCCGCACGGCGATGATCTGCTACCAGAACGGCGGGCCGTACCGCGGGATCCGCCTCGCCGACTCGATCCTACGCGTGGAGCCGGGCACGCTTCCTCTCGATCGCAGCTACTGGGGCCTGCGGGGCTACGACGTCGTCGATCTCTGGCTCGAGCGGGTGGAGATCGCCGGCTTCGGCGCCGTCACGCCCAAGCACGACGAGGGGCACGCGATCTACCTGAACCTCGCCGGTCCGCTGACCCTCGAGGGCTGCGTGATCCACCACAACGGCGGACAGGGATTGCAGCTCGTGAATCGGCCGAAGGAATCGGTCCTGCCCCCCGGTCCGGCCGCGGGCGCGATCGCGATCCGCCGCTCCGCGTTCCGCGAGAACGGCTTCAACCCCGATCGCGGGGCGACCCAGGTGTCGATCTTCGGCACCGGGCAGGCGATCCTCCTCGAGGACGTAGAGATCGTCGCCGGCCGCGACGGCACGCCCTTTCCCGGGGGACGCACCGGCGGGGCGCTCCTGATCGAGGCCGAGGCGCCCGACGGCCAGCGGCCGGTCTGGTGGCGGCCGGCGGAGGGCGGCGCGGAGGAGGAGATCCCCTTCGCCCAGGGCCGCTGCGAGCTCATCCGCGTGCGCATCGACCACGCCGATCCGAACCGCCCCCTCGTCCAGATCAAGGGGTGCGCCGAGCTCGTCGTGCGCGACTGCCGCTTCGCGGGCGGCCGCGTCGAGATCGACCTCCCCGGCAAACCGGGTCGCGACTGCGGGCGCATCGAATGGGAAGGGAACGGCGGCCCTGCCGAGGTCTTCGTCCGCGGCCGCCGGATGGGGTCCGCGGCGCAGGACTTCGTCATCGAGTAGGCCTCGCCCGCCGGATAGGATCCGATCCATGGGCGATTCTCCTCCCGAACGTGCGCCGGCTCCGCCGTCGCGGCGGCGGGGGCTCGTGCGCCGGCTCCTCGCCTCGCTCCTCGGCACGGTCGCGCTCCTCCTCCTCGTCGAAGGGGCCGCCGCCGTGCTGCTCGCGTGGCTCGACGCCGGCGACGTCCCGGGCCTCGCGGAGGAGGTGCATTGCCAGCACGACCCGCTCCTCGGCTGGAGGAACCAGCGCGACCGGCGCTTCGCGGACCTCTACGGCCCCGGCCGCGACCTCACGACCGACTCCCGCGGCTTCCGGGGCCGCGAGGAGATCGCCGACGCGATCCCGCCCGGCCGCTACCGCGTTTTGTGCCTCGGCGATTCATTCACGCTCGGCTACGGGGTCGGCGACGCGAGCACCTGGCCCGCGCAGCTCGCCGCGCTCGCCCCGGCGATCCAGGCGGCGAACCTGGGGCAGGGCGGCTACGGCATCGACCAGTGCTACCTCGCGTATCGCCGCGACGCAGCGGAGATCGCGGCCGATCTCGTCGTCCTCGCCTTCATCGCGCCCGACTTCGAGCGGATCCTCGAGGCGCGCTTCCAGGGCGAGTACGCGAAGCCTCTCCTGCGGCTCGCGGGGGGATCGCTCGTGCTGCCGGAGGACCCGCTTCCGGACGACTGGTCGCGAGGCGAGACGGGCCGCCGTTTCTCGCGCACCTTCACCGGCCTCCGGCTCGCCGAGCTCCTCGACCGGATCGCCCGCCGCCGCCATCCCGGCCCGCGCCTCGCGCTCGACGCGGCGGGCCGGCCCCTCTACGCGGCGCTCGGGGAGGCGATCCTGCGCGACCTCGCCCGCCTCGCCCGCGAGCGGGGCCACGATCTCGCCCTCGTGCACCTCCCCCTCCTGGACCGCCGCGCCGGCAGCCCCTCGACCCTCCTTGCCTGGCTCGGTCCCCTCGCCGCCGAGCTCGGCGTGCCGCTCGTCGACCTCACCGCGGACTTCGACGCCCTCCCCCCGGGCGAGATCGACTCCTACTACCTCCCCGACGGCCACCCCAACGTTCACGGCCACCGCCTGATCGCCGCCACGGTCCGCCGCCGGCTGCAGGCGATCTTCCCGGAGCTGCCCTGAGCCACTCCCTTCGAGGATCGTCGCAACCGGCGGAGTTCCTCGAAGGGGCTAGATCCGTCGTTGCTGGCCCCACCTCCAACGAGGTCGGAGCTCGCGCGGGCCGCGCCGGCCCGTGGGGACCGGAGGCCCATGGTGAGAACGGGGCGGGGATCCGCTAGCGACGCAGCTTCTTGCGGAGCACCTCCACGAACGCGCTGGCCTCCTTGGCCGCGTAGCTGCCCGGCAGCTCCGCGACGATCTCCTCCATCTCGTCGATCGCCTTCTCCAGCTCCTTGCGTGTGCTGGGGCCCTTGGAGCGGATCCGGCGGATCTTGGCCTGGGCGGAGAGCACCTTCTTCGCTTCCGCGTGCTCGTCGACGCTGTCCGCGACCCGTTGGGCACGCTCCTGCTCGGGCAGGCTCTCGAGGCCCTTGACGAGCGCCTCGGCCTGCTCCTGGGCCCCGAGGAGGTTGCCCGCGGAGAGCGCGATCTCGGCCGCCCGCAGGCGCCCTTCGATCATGCCGCGGATCTCCTCGACGATTCCAGGACCACCGTCGGACTCGGGCACCTCGGCGGCCTCCTTCAGGGCCTGGGCCCAGTGGCCCTTGACCGCCGCCTTCGCCGCGCTCCTGGCCGACGCGGGCCACGAATAGAGCGGTCGGGTCAGGGCGCCGGCGATGCTGGCTTCGATCGTCTCTGCCTTGAGGGTGGCGGGATGCCCGCGCCAGGTGATGGTGCCGGTGGGGTCGACGAGGATCGCGTGCGGGAGGCCGCTCACGTCGAAGTAGCGCGCGACCTCTCCGCCCTTGTCGTAGGCATAGGGATAGGCGGCCCTGGTCTTCTCGATCCACGGCGCCGTCAGGGACTCGCTCTCACTGGTCACGCCAATGATGGTCAGTCCCTTCGCCTCGAACTGCTCGTGGAGCTCGTTGAGGTGGGGGACCGACGACGTGCAGGGGCCTCACCAGTAGGCGAAGAACTCGATCAGCACGGCCCGACCGAAGAAGTCCTCGAAGGAGGTCGCCTTGGTCTGGTGGTAGCCTTCGAGCTGGATCTCCGGGATCGTGCTGCCTACGTCCTGGGCCGCCCCGGGCCGGGCCAGCGGGGCGAGCAGGATTGGTAACGCGAGGAATCGACTGGGTCTCATGGGGGGGGCCTCCGGGGTCCATGGGAAGGCGGTGGAGCGTACGCTCGAAGGCCGCTACGACAAGACCCGGCGCCGGTGACCCACGGTCCCGTCAAAGTCGTGGGGGCGGGGGCTCCCTCCGGCGAGTGGAGCATGTGGTAGCCGGGCTAGCGGGGGCGCGCGCGGCGACGGGACCGGGTTCGAGGGGGGTGGGGGTGGCGCCGGGG